>NZ_JBITLM010000014.1:0-310417 GCF_044465295.1 Nonomuraea sp. NPDC049714
CCCAGTCCTCCACCTTGATCACCCTCCAGATTGAACTCTGCAGGGGGTCAGATTTCGGCCGTCGCCTGGGGGTCAGTATTCACGCGCCGTCGACATCTTGCCCGCCACCCACCGCCCAAGCTGGGCGCCGAGGCGCTGACCGCGCTTCTGCCGTTCGCTACGAATCAGAGGTTGGGAAGGGGAGCAATCGTACGCTCAGCGATGCTATTCGGGGAGGGTATAACGGTATCGGGTTGGTTGGAGGGCTTGGTCTGCTGGCTGCCAGTCTGTCCAGCGGCGAAGTCGGCCTCCGTATGTGTGAATGCTGCCATCGGCTTTACGCTCGTAGTTGATCTGGTCGACGACGACAAGGTCGGTCCGGATCGTCCGTGCGTGTGCGACTTCGGCGACGGTGAGTTCCACGTTGTCGACGGTACCGATGGAGCCCTTGACCTCAATGTGAAGTTCTTCGTTGCCTTTGAAAGCCCGAAGGTCATAGGACGCGATGGCGCCAACGTCCATCACGGTGTGGTCGGGGTAGCAGGCCGCCGCGCAGTGCACGGCGTACTGCTCAACCGCGCGTCGTACCAGTGGGTCGGCCTGGTAGCCGGCACCACTCCGCGGGCGCGCTGCTCGTGCTTCGACCTCGAAGGCGGGTCCCTGCTGGGCTCCAAGGCGCAGCTGGCCTGGGAGCACATCTGAAAGCTCGCTGCGAGACTCGGTCGGGCGTGAGAGGTCCGCGGCGAGCCTGGCCGAGTCCGCCAAGCCGTATCCTGGCACGGTCAAGCGCAGGCGGATACGTTTTGTACTGTTGCCACCCTTTACTGCGCCAGCTGCCTGTCCGATCGAGGACTGGGCGGAGCAGAGTTGCAGCCGCAACTCTTCCGCATCGGTACTGGCATCCAACTGAATCGGCGCATCGAACAGTCGACGTTCCTTCTCCTCCAAGGCTCGCGTCACTCTGGAGTCGACCAAGCCCTCCTCAAGCACCGCCCGACGGTCCGCTAGACGGGCCAGCAGCAACCGCAACGCAGGCCGATACTGCACGTTCCGGGCAGCCCGATTGGCCGAGGTCCCAGAGCTGCTCTCCAGAACCAGCGACAGGATGCGCCCACCCGGTTCGGCCTTGACGTCGTACTCGGCATCTAGAACGTGTCCGTCATCATCCATCATGCGCACAGGCCTCAGTCTGCCAAGTACCACCGACACTTACTTGTGATATCGCGACAACCCCGAGGTTCTCGGACTTCACACCGCGTGACCCGATAACGCGGCACTGTCGCAATCTCGCTAACGCCGTTGCTAACCGCTCCTCCGGAGGGTTCTGCGTACTTGGACCGCCCAACATTCTGGAGGGCCGCACAGCGCGTCCTGACCTGACAGCCTGGAAGGCCCTGCTCCTCCGTTGCTTCTGTAGACAACCGTGCCCGAAACGGGGAGGGCATCAGTGGCGCAAAGAATCGCGGACGAGCTGTAGCGTTATGTCGTGGCCACCATGCCTCTTCCCAGTTCGGCCGACGCGTCGGCACGGATGCGCAGGCAACGTCGCAGGGACACTGCCCCTGAGCTCGCCGTCCGGAAGCTGCTGCACGCCCACGGGCTGCGGTATCGAGTGGCCTGGCCAATACCTGGCATGAAACGGCGGACCGTCGACATCGCCTTCACCCGAGCAAAGGTCGCGGTGTTCATAGACGGGTGTTTCTGGCACTCCTGCCCTGAGCACGCCACCCGTCCTGCCGCAAACGACACATGGTGGTCAGAGAAGCTGGCCAAGAACGTCGCTCGCGACGCAGCCACCAACGAGCACCTACATCAGGCAGGATGGCGTGTCATTCGAATATGGGAGCACGAAAAACCATCAGAAGCAGCCACTCGCATCATCAATGAGGTCATTCGGCACTGACGCGCAGGCGGAGCATAAACTACACGTCGCTTTTGCGGTGCAACGGCAGCGAGCATGACCGTCCCAATGCCTATTACACAGTCGCATCGCGCTGGGCATGCACGGGATTATCTTTCCTGCTCGACGAGCCGGGCAGCCTACTTCCGCAGGTCGAACAAGGCAGACCAGCCTTAAAATCCGCGCTCTCCTACAGCAGGGACTGTGTGCCCGCCCGCCTCCTGAGGCCGAAGGCCGACGTATCCCGCTGTGTGGTTCAGGCCCTACCAGCGGACGTAGGCGACTGCGGACCGGCGGGGACCGCTGAGGCGTTTCGGCTACAGGTAGCGCCTGCGGATTGGGACCAGGGTGGGCCCACCAAGGGTAGAGGACAGGGCCGCGGTGATGAGGATGGCGCCGCCGACAGCGAAGGTGGTGGTTGTGTCCACCTGCCCTCAGAACATTAGCGACCCTGCGAAGCCAGCACCTCTGCTCCTTAACCTGCGGGAACACCTCACGCAACGCCGACAAGAACCCGAGCGCGCCATCCCCGATCGCCAGCACTGGCGCTCGCATCCTACGCCGTTTGTGGTCATGGAGCAGATTCATCCTCCTACATCAACAAGCGAACGAACCACATCGCACGTTCGTTTGCTCCTCTCGTCGAAACTACGCTCCCGGATCTCTTGATTTCGCCGAGATCGCCACCTTTACGGTTTTTTCTGTTACCCACAACATATGCGTAATGACTATAGCAGCAAAGGCAACACCGGCGAAGCACACAACGACGGCGACCCTATTCGCACTGGCTTCCCTGTCAATGATTAACGCAAGGAAGGAACAAAGTGTTGTAGCGGCAGTCCATCGCATACTTCTCGTATACGAGTTGAATAGACGTGGCCATTGCCTAGTGCGACGCAGTATTTCGAATCTTGGAGAGCTTGCGAAACTCAACGCGACTGCGACAGTCGCAATTATGAAGCCAAGAAGGCTACCGTGAAGGCTAAGGATCGCTGCATAGATCTCTTTTCGGCGATCCTCTAGAACGCTAAGGATTATAGCGTCAACCGGGGATATCAGCGATAGCCGATACAGAGCAGACGAGGCTAGGGCAAAGACGATGAGTTCACTGGCGAAAGGGGGGACACGCCGACGGACCACCGGTTACACCTCTTAGGGGACATAGTTGGAACCCTCAGAGGACACACTAGCGGACGAGGCCGACAAAAGATCTTCACGCAACTCCACGTAGGCCAAGGTTATCTGACGGTAAGCGTCTTCGCTGTTAAGGTCTCGGGATCGCTCGTTCTGGCGGAGAAATTTCCTCCTGCTAATAAGTTGGTCTTCGAGAAGATTGATCTCATCCGCCCGACCGGTCTCACTATCTACTACCGTCGCTTTGAGCTCCTGAGTCTGGTATCGGAGATCTTGCCTGCGAATGATTCGCCGCAAGAAGGTGATGAGATCGGACTTGAGATCGACTCGTTTGTATGGTTCGGGCTGCAGAGTCAGCCCGACGACCGCGGCGTCGCTTCCGGCAGCGGCAGCATCGAGGGCCTTACCCAGCGACTCATTCGCTTCCTGAATGACTGACGCATACGACCTGCGGACACGAATCGTGAGCTTTCGGACGGACTTTGCCCCTTCTAGCTGCCGTGCAACGTCATTCCGGAGCAGGGCTTCGAGTACGAATGAAGGCGCGGCCCCTGACAACGCATGCGTCATATACGCCGGGAGGCGCTTGGCTCGCGGACCGTAGAAGTTATGCTCAACGCCGATGATTCCGTTGGGGAACAAGCAAATATGGGATGTCTCACAGAGCCCTTCATCATCCCCGAGGTTAAGACGCCGGAGAGTCCCCCGCCTTTCCGACTGGGGGAGCGCATTTCTGCGAATTGTTCCAAGGCGGATTTTAGCTATCTCGCTGGAAGTATCGTCGATCCAGACGCACAAGCTGCTGCCGTCGGCCTGACTCATGTACCGACGGCTGTCGCCTTCGAAGGGAAGATCTTCTATCGCCTTGAGTCCTGCGAGCAGCTCCGCGTCGATGTTCTTAGGCATGCCAGATTCATCGGAGCCAGCGTCTATTCGGTAGAAGTAGACACTGCGCTTGATCGTGGGCAGCTTGGGGCGAGACCGCCGAGGCGGGGATGTCGCGGAGCTCATATGCATAGGATGCCATGAGACAGAAGCCTTTGTACGCATGGCGTAGTTTCATCGGGTATGCTGCAGGCCCCAATATCCCTTTTGTGTCGATCTGGCCCACAGCGTTCCTCTAGGCGCCGTGTTGCTTGCAGAGTTCCTGCGTAGAGCGCCCGGTGGGGTGCTTGTATGCGGGCACCGAACGAGCATCGATGTGTCCATCCAGCTCGAAGATCATTGGGTGCAGGGAACGAATCGAGGTAGGCAAACATCTGGCTGCCCACATGGACACCGCGTCGCCGTGAGCAGTTGACTCTTATGCTTCCCATAGAAGGCGATCTCGTATCTGCAGGCCGTTGCAACGTTCAGGACGTCGCCGCGAATCGGGGCGGCAGCGATCAGGTGGTGGGTGGCCTCATCAGATTCGGGGACAAACGCGGGATGATCTTTCTGATAGCGCGAGCGCCGCAGAGCTTCTACCCAGGTCAGAGCACATAAGGCAGGCGTACAGCCACCGCTCTCCTAAAGCGGGTGCCGCAGGTTCGAATCCTGCCGGGGGCACTCACCCAGATCGGCATTTCAGGCCCCTGACCTGCGGTTTCACAGCCGCAGGTCTTTTACTTTTCGCCCTTGGTAGGCAGCCAACGGTGCCAGCATGCAGCCGGAAGACCATGATCAGGGGACACGCACGGGATGATCTTGATGGCGTTTCCCCAGCTCAGACCCTAATTCTCCGCTACTCGGCCTCCGGTACCCGCTCGGCCATTGGACGAACGCCACGGGTGATCATGCCAAATGCGTGCGGAAACCCATTGAAGGTGCACGCCTACCCGCCAAGTACGTGGTACTCGACTTCGCGCACGTGGACTTCCGCCCGTACTCCTACCAGCGCGAAATCCTCGACGAACTCGACGCCGAGCGGCAGATCCACAACCGGTGGCGCAATCTGGTCGTCATGGCCACCGGCGCCGGCAAGACCGTGGTCGCCGCGCTCGACTACCGGCGACTGCGCGCGACAGGGCAGGCGGAGTCGGTGCTACGTAGGGACGAGGAGACGGGCGGAGCCCCCGCCACTTGACCTTCGGCGCCTTACAGTGGTCAGTCGCTACGCTCGCATGCCGTGAGATGACGGCTCTCGCCCGCCAGGCTTCGGGACAGTGGGCCGAGCAGCAGCGTCAGCCCAGAGAAGACCACGACGGGGCGAGAACCCCCTGAAGGGCCTAGCGCAGCCAGCGGGGGCCGGGAGCGCCGTTCGTCAATCCCATGGTGGCGGCCACGACCACGAGCAGCGAGCACGACGGCCAGGCGAGAGCGAGGACTTAATCGCATGAATCGATTTGCCGACGAATGGATGGTTATGTCCAGAGCCTCATCGCAGAGGCCCGGCAGGAGTGGGTCTACGCGACAACGCTGGGTCCGGCGTGGGGTCCAGGATGGCCGCGACCGATGTGATCAAACTCTTCTCCCAGGCTGAGATTCCCGGTGTGCTTTGGCCGAACAGCAGTCGGGTATCGCCCGGCACCGCGATGCCGGTGGCCACAGGTACCAGTCGACCCACAGCGGGAGTGGACCGATGTTGTACATGGCTCCGGCGTACCCGCCGCCAGCCGCGTTGTTCGGTTGCTCCAGGATGAGCAGGGCGTCGTCCACGGTGGGCGACCATCGACCACGATCAAATCGACATCGCTCCGCACATCGCCGTCGCCACGTCCAAAGGAGCCAGCCAGATACAGCGTCCGGTGCCTGCATCGTGACTGTTTGGGCCACCTCGCGCGCTCACGGGCTGCGGACAGAGCCGCCACGAGGGCGTGGGCCTCCTGGGGATCATAGCGGTGAAGCTATCGGGCGACGCTCGCTGGTGACTGGCAGGAGAGCGGCGCCGCGAGCGCCTGCAAGACTCAGTGCGAGCAGGAACATGGCCGCGCATCTCTTGTTTTGGTCCATGCTGCCAACGTTTTCGTGCGTAGACCTATTTAAGTCGGGGTCCATCAGCGTCTCCATCACCTAGAAATGATTTCAAGCGGTGGCATGAACCTGACTTTTCCGTCAGCGGGCGTGGCGTGATGATGACGTGGTGGGGAAGAGGCGAAAATTATGGTGGGTAGCAGCCGTCGCACTTCTGGTGGCGGCGATCGCCGAGGGTAATTCCACGTTCGGGTGGAACGTCCTGATCGACCCAAGCAATCCGAACGCCAAGTATCTGGGGATCCTCAACCAGACCGTCGGCATCATCGGCGTCTTCAGCAGCATCGCCATCGGGCTGTACCAGATCCGGCTCAGCAGAAGGGCGGGCGGATCCGCCCCGGCCTCTGAAGGGCAGCAGCGACAGGACAGGTCCGGCGAGACCGCCCTCCCGTCCACTCCCGTTCCACGCCGGCAGTCGGGCATCCTTGCGGCCTCGCCGTAGCAGTTCTGACTCGTCGGGAGATCTGCGCCCAGCGGCCGGCTGAGTACCCGAAGAGCCACCTGATTGAGGAGCCTGGTCGATGGCTTGGAGATGGCGACCAGCGCCGTCAGCACGCCGGGCTGGGTCGTCTTGATGAACTCCTCGCCCCACTCCTTACCGAGCCTGCCCGCGCGCTCTGCGTTGGCGTACGCCTCGGCCAGCGGGCCAAGGGCCTCCTTCCCCTCCTTGAGGGTGTCGGGTGGCACTCCCTTGTCCATGGCCGGACCCTTGTTCTTCATCCACTGCATGAACAGCGCGCGGAATTTGTCCGGCCCGAGAGCCGACAGCAACGCGGCAGCGTAGGCAGGGTCGTTCAGTTTCTGCTTGGTCGCCGCCACGGCGGCGGCCACCTTGCGCCAATTCTCCGGCGAGTTCTCGATCTCATACTGCTTGAGCTTCGTGCTGCCCGAACCGGCGCATGTGCTCGTGGGGATTCCGGGCACCGAACCCGGCCACGACGCCGGGCCTGCGGGGAACCGAGATGTGGCTGGCCGTCATCTGGCTGTTCGCGGATCTCGCCGGGGTCTCCGGCGCGCTGGGATATCGGCCGCGCGGTGCGCATCGGCGGCTCGCTTGCATCGAGAGGGTCAGGATCCTTTGCAAGGCTTACGAATTGCCAGGAAATGACGGACTACGAAATCGCCCGGTGACTGATCTCGAAGCGTGCCCGCAGAAGAGCGCAGGGAACGCATCGCGGCCACCGTCGAGGACCGCGGCTTCGTCCACATCGGCGAGCTGTCGAAGTCGCTCGGCATCTCCCGAGTCACCGACCGGGGCGGCGGCACTGTGCGCCCGCTCCAGCACTTCCTCGTCAACCCGCTGGGCACCGGCATCCTGGAGCAAATCAACGCCGACACCGCCTTCCTCGGCTGCGACGGCGTGCACCCGTGCCGGGGCTTCACCAACCTGAACCTGCCCGAGGCGGAGCTGAAGCAGGTCATGATCCGCTCGTCGGCGCGCTGGATCATGGTCACCGACGGCTCGAAGGTGGGCAGGGTCGAACTGGCGCCCCTCTGCGAACTCGACGACGCCGACCTGCTCATCACCGGCGCCTCGGCCGACCGGCAGACCGTCCAGGACTGCCGGGACGCGGGGCTCGACGTCGAAGTGGCCGAAGAGATCTGATCCGCCCGGCTCTTTCCCATCAACAAGAAAGGGAAAGAGCACAAAGGATCTTGGTGATCGGACCCGCGCCGTGCGCTCTCAACGCAACGGGCGCTCCGCGAGCCCCAGGTGCAAGGCGTGCATCTCGTCCGCGAACCGCTCCACCGGGCCCTCGACGAGCACGCCCGGCGCCACCTCCCGCACGGACAGCGGGGCGAGCGGGCCGGGCCCGGTGCGCCAGCGGCCGATCTGGGCCCTGGAGGTCGCGTAGACGATGCGGCCGAGCCCGGCCAGCGCGTGCGCCGCCGCGCACATCGGGCAGTGCTCGCCCGAGGTGTAGACGGTCGTCGCGGCGCGCTGCGCGGGTGACAGGCCAGCCGCGGCCCACCGGGCGATCGCCAGCTCGGGGTGGCGGGTACGGTCGAGGGTGTTCACCTGGTTGCGCTCCTCGTGCAGCACCTGTCCCTCCGGGTCGGCGAGCAGCGCGCCGAACGGCTCGTCGCCGGCGTCGAGCGCCTCGGCGGCCAGGTCCACGCAGCGGCGCAGGAGCCGCAGGTCGGTCTCGGTGATCATGTGAGGCGGCCCGTCCCGTGCGGCTCCCCCGCGATCAGCGACTTGGGGATGCGGCAGTGGACGCCCTGGACGAGATCGACGACCTGGGTGATGGCGAGGTCGCCGGCTCCGCTGAGGTAGAGGTAGGCCTCGTCCGCGCTCATCCCGGTCAGCCCGCTCAGGAGGCGGACGGCCTGGCGCACGCACCCGCGCATGGCCTCGCCGAGGTCCTCGTCCAGGCCGAGCGTGATCCACGCGTCCGGGGTCTCCGCGAGCGGCCAGGCCGGAACGTCGGCGACCGGTGGTGGCGCGGGCGTGAGCGACAGGCGGACGGTGGCCCGCAGTGAGCCCTCCAGCGCGGTGAGCGCGACCTCGCCGTTGCCCTGGGCGAAGTGCGGATCGCCCACGTAGAATCCAGCGCCCTCGCACTGCACGGGCAGGTGGAGGGTGCTGCCCGCAGTCAGCTCGCGCAGGTCGAGGTTGCCGCCGAACGGCCCCGGCGGGATCGTGCCGCGTGCCTCACTGCCGGCCGGGGTGACGCCGCACAGGCCGAGGAACGGCCGGACCTCGATCAGCGCCGTGCCGCCCTGGTGCGGGAAGACGGCGTGCCGGCCGTCGGGGGTCAGCGCGCAGAAGCGGCTGACCAGCGGCTTGCCCGGTAGTTCGCCCGGCAGGGCGCCGCGCCCGTGACGGCTGGAGATCACCCCGTACGGCACGCGCGGCTCGAACCCGAGGAAGTCCACCCGCAGCCAGTCCCCCGGCCGCGCCCCCCGTACCCGCACCGGGCCCAGCACGAGGTGCGGGCCCAGCTCCGGGACGAGCCCGGAGGCGGCGAGCCCGGCCGCCTCCGGCAGTACTCCCCCAGCCGGCACGCCGTACGCCCCGAAGTAGGAGACGGGGTCGCGGCCCTGGTCGGGCATCAGCCCCTCCTGCGACACGGTGTCGAAGACGACCACGTCGCCGTTGTCCACCTCCAGGACCGGCGGGGTGCGTTCGGTGGGCAGCGATCCCCAGGAGACGGTGCCGGGAGCGCAGCCCAGGTGGTGCCTCATCGGGCGGCCCGCTTGGCGAGGTACTCCCGCCAGCCGCCCGGCTCGGTGATCTCGGTGACGCCGGGCAGGCCGGCCGGGTCCGATCGGCAGACCATGCTGAGCGAGCCCCGGCCGTCCTCCAGCTCGATGACGGTCAGCTCCAGTTCGGAGGGTTCCCTGGGCAGGAGCCGTTCGCGCAGGTCGGTGTAGGAGATCTGGTACGTCTCCCCCGGCACGCCCCAGCCTCCCGCGCCGGCCGGCAGCAGTCCCGGGAAGGTGTCGTGGAAGGAGTAGAACCGGTAGCGGGGCGCGGTGCACACCTTCCCGGTGAAGCGGGCCACGGCCAGGGCGTCGTTCAGCTCCCCGCCGCTCATCGCCTGGCCGTTGACGAACATGGTGACGTGCTGGTCCATGAAGGAGGCTCCTAGAGGGTGGAGTTGCCGTGCCCGCGCAGCGCGTGCACGCGTACGGCGCGGACGGCGCGTTCGGCGCCGCCGCTGGACAGGTCGTCGAGCAGGGCCCGGTGCTGGGACACCGGCTCGTGTCCGGACTGCTGGACGTAGTCGTCGGTGGGGTACAGGAACGCCTGGCGTTCCAGGAAACCCGAGGTGATCGTGGAGAAGGCGGCCCGGTTGATCGCCATGTGCAGGTCGAGGTGGGCCATGGAGAACTGCGGGCTCACCATGCCGTGCTCCTCCAGCGCCCGGCCCAAGGGGTCGAGCAGGGCGTACAGCGGCGCCCAGTCCACCTGGCCGACCTTCTCCGCCAGCAAGCGGGCGGCCACCTCGTCGAACGCGACGCGCAGCAGGTGCATCTCGGCCCTGGCCGCGCCGTCGAGTTCGACGACGGTGAGGTGGCCGCGGCGCACCCGCTGGACCAGGCCGTCGCTGGCCAGGCGCTGCAACGCCTCGCGGATGGGGGTGCGGCTCACGCCGAGCTCCTCGGCGATCTGCTCCTCGACCAGGCGGGTGCCGCCGGTGTAGCGGCCGGTGGTGATGCGCTGGCGCAGGTAGCGGTAGACCCGCTCGCGGGCGATCACCGCGCCCGCGCCCCGGCCCGCGCTCTGACCAGGGCGGCGCGGCAGGCGTTGGTCACCCGCTGCATGTACGTGCCGGACATGACGCTCATCCCGGCGCGCAGGGCCAGGCCCTGGAGTGCGGAGGTGCGGTTGTTCAGGTCGAACAGCCGACCGCCCGGCGCGGCGATCGCCTCGAAGGGGAAGGCGAACGGGTTCCGCTCGGAATCCTCGGTCTCGCCCCAGGTCGTGGTGTTGACGATCAGGTCGGCCGGCCGGTCCAGGCCGGCGGGGGCGACGGCCTCGGCGCCGTACGCGCGAGCCCAGGCCGCCAGTGCCGTGGCGTCCCGCGCGCTGCCCACCAGCCGCGCCCGCGGCCAGGCCCGCCGTACGGCGTGCGCGACGGACCCCGCGGAGCCGCCGGAGCCGAGCACCAGCACGGCGGCCGGCTCGTGCCCGACCAGCAGGGTGTCCATCGCCGCCCAGGCCGCCCAGCCGTTGGTGTTGACCCCGGTCAGGCGGTCGCCGTCCCTGACGATCGTGTCGACGACGCCGGTGGCCGCGGCGGCGGGCGTGAGGTCGGTGACCAGCCCTGGCACCGCCTTCTTCCAGGGGCTGAGCACGAGCGCGAGGTCCCAGCCGGCGGCGGCGAGCAGGTCGCCGGGCGACGCGTATGCCGTCGCGCCGGCGACCTCGACCTCCATCCGCTCCATGGCGTCGTGCAGCAGGCGGCCGGACACGGCGTGCGGTGCGGTGGTGCCGATGCCGGCGAGCGAGGCCGTCACCGGGCCGGGGGCGCCGCGGGTCAGGCCGCACTCGGTGAGGCAGCCGTCGACAGCTCGGGCGAGGTTGTCACGCACGGGGCCGCACCTGCCGTCCCACCGGGCCGCCGATAATCCGGCCGCGGTCGAAGACGCGGTGGCCACGCACGTACGTGCCGACGACCGCGCCGATGACCTTCCTGCCTTCGTACGGGGTGACGCCGTGCGCCGACTTCAGCTCCGCGCCCGTGATCACGCCCTCCGCGTGCGGGTCCACCAGCACCAGGTCGGCGTCGGACCCGGGGGTCAGCGCGCCCTTGCCCGGCATCGACCAGCGGCGGGCCGGGGCGTACGAGGCGACCCTGACGATGTCCTCGACGCTCATGCGGCCCTCGGCGGCGGCGGTCAGCAGCAGCGGCAGCATGGTCTCCACCCCGACGAAGCCGCCGTGCGCCCGCCACACGTCCGGCTCGGCCTGCTCGGCGGCGGTGTGCGGGGCGTGGTCGGTGGCGATGACGTCCACGTCGCCCCCGGCCACGCCTTCCCACAGCGCGGCCACGTCCGCGGCCGGGCGGATCGGCGGGTTGAGCTTGATGAGGTTGCCGTGCGTGTCGTACGCCGACTCATCGAAGTGCAGGTGGGCGACCAGCACCTCGACGCTGACGCGGTGCCCCTGGGCGCGCAGGTCGCGGACCCGCTGCAGGCCGGCCCCGGTGGACAGGTGGTGGATGTGCGCCTTGGCGCCAGCCGCGCTCGCCAGCGTGACGAACCTGGTGACGGCCTCGACCTCGACGAACTCCGGCCGGCTGGCCAGGTGGGCGCGCGGATCGGTACGGCCGGCGGCCTTCAGCCGGTCGATGAACAAGCGCAGCAGGTGATCGTTCTCGGCGTGCGCGCCCACCACCAGGCCCGCCGCGGCGGCGGCCTCGAGCCCCTGGTAGATGGAGGCGTCGTCGGGGCAGCGGTTGTCACCGGTGGTCTGGCCCATGAACAGTTTGAAGCCCATGGCGCCCAGCCGGGCCATCTCGGTCATCTCGGCCGCGTTGTCCCGGCCGAGCATGCCGTACAGGCCGAAGTCCACGTACGCCTTGCCGGACACCAAGTCCAGCTTCTCCTGGAAACCCGCGGCGGTGGCCACCGGCGGGACCGTGTTGGGCATGTCCACGACCGTGGTGACGCCGCCCGCGGCGGCGGCCCTGGTGCCGCTGGCGAAATCCTCCTTCTCGGTCATGCCCGGCTCGCGGAAGTGGACGTGCACGTCCACCAGGCCCGGCAGGACCAGCAGGCCGGCGGCGTCCACGACGGGCACGCCTGGGGCCGCGAGCCGGTCGCCGACCGCGACGACCCGGCCGCCGGCGACCGCGACGTCGTGGCGATGACGGCCGTCGTGGGAGACGACGGTACCGCCGGTGATGACAAAGTCCACGCTGTCCGTGGTGCTCATGGTGGTTCTCTCTCTCAGTTCTGGCCGGTCACGGCCAGATCGGGGTCTTCTTGGTAGATCTCGCGGATGGGGCCGAGGTCGAACAGCCGGTCCGCGGTGAGCCGCAGGCCGCCGGCGTTGATCGCCTCGACGTTGCGCGCCGCCTGCTCGTCGGTGATCGCGATGAGCTGCTGGCCGGCCTGCCCGTTGCGGATGAGGTCGTTGCCCGCCTCGCAGCAGTCCAGGGTGGCGGCGGGGTCGAGCTTGAGGTCCTTGCCGTACTCGCCGACGGTCAGGTCGGTCGCGTAGCGCGGGTCGGCGAGCACGTCCCGCCAGCCCTTGATCTCGGCGCGCAGAAACGCCTTGACCTTGTCCCTGTGGCCGTCGAGGTTCTCCTGCGTGGTGATGTACGTCTGCCCGACCAGTGGGAAGCCGACGTCGGCCAGCAGCATCGTGGTGATGTCGTGGCCCAGGTGCCTCAGGTCGATGACCTGGCTGTTGATGAAGCCGAGATATCCGTCGATCTCGCCCTTCGTCATGCCGATGGGGTTGCCCTGGACCGGCACGGTCTTGATGCGGGACTGGTCGAGCCCGAGCGCCGCCAGGAACGTCCGCCACACCGGCTCGCTGGAGGAGGCGCAGCCGATGGTCTTGCCGTACAGGTCCTCGGGGGTCTTGATCGGTTTGGCGGTCATCGACATCACGCAGCCGGCGTAACGGGTGTAGACCGCGCCGATGATCTTCAAGGGGGCTCCCTTGGCGACCGCCGCGCCGACGATCGGCACCTGGGAGACACCGGCGAACGTGCGGCCCAGCACGTCGGACTCGATAGGCGGCGCCGTGGGCCCGCCCGCGACCAGCTCGCTGCCGCCGAACCCCTCCGCCCGGTAGTAACCCTTCTTGTCGGCCACGTAGCTGCCGGCGAACTGGGTGTTCTTGATCCAGGCGAGCCGCTGGGTGGCGATCCCGTGTCTGGCGCCCGCGGCGGCGGGCTCGTCGCCGCCGCCGCAACCGGCCAGCACCAACGGGGACGCCGCGGCGGCCATGAGGAACCGGCGCCGGGGAATGATCATGACGAACTCCTGAGACGGGATTGGACCAGGGTCTCGACGAGGGCGAGCACCTGGTAGACGGCGACGCAGACCACGGTGAGCACGACGACCGACGCCCACAGGCGGTCGAACTGGAACTCGTTGGCGTCGCGCATCATCTGCCCGCCGAGACCGGCGCCGGAGGCCAGCCACTGGGCGAGCAGCGCGCCGACGATCGCGGTCGTGACGGAGATGCGCGCGGCGGTGAACCAGGTCGGCACCGCGTGCGGCAGCGCGACCTTGGTGAAGGCGGTCCAGGCCGTTCCGCCGTACGCGCGGCACAGGTCGAGCCCTGCCGCGGGGGCGGACCGGACGCCGTGCAGCATGGTCAGCAGGGCGGGCACGAGGACGATCGCCGCGCCGATGGCGGCGGTGCCCGCCTCCTCCCGGCCGAAGACCAGCACGACGATCGGGGCGACCGTGACCATCGGGATCGCCCGCAGCGAGGCCAGGGCCGGCAGGAACATCCTCTCGGCGACGCCGGAGAAGGAGAACAGCACTGTGATCGCCGTGGACAGGCCGAGGCCGGCGGCGAAGCCCAGGCCGGCGTCCGCCAGGGTGCGGCCGAGCAGCGGCCACATGGCGGCCCGGTTGGCCGCGCTCGTCAGGTAGGTCCACACGTCCGTCGGCGTCTTGGCCACGAACGGGCTGACGTCCACCACGGCGAGGAACACGGTCCACACCACGACGACGGCGGCGACGGTGCCGACCAGGACGAGCAGCCCGCCGGCCGCCCGCCGTACGAGGGCGCTCACCGCGACGCCTCCGTCCACGGGGTGGCCACGCGCTCGACGGCGGCCACGGCAAGGAAGGCCAGGACGGTCATCAGGCTCGACACCAGCGTGATACCCCAGGTGCGGACGACGTCCGCGCCCTGCTGGGCGACCATCAGTGCGGCGCCCAGGCCGCGCTCCTGGCCCATGAACTCGCCGATGATGGTGCCGAGCACTGCGGCCGGCACCGCGATCTTCAGCGCGGTGAGCACGCTCGGCAGCGCCGAGAGCAACTGCACCTTGCGCAACACGGCCAGCCGGCCGCCGCCGTAGGCGCGCACCAGGTCCTCGCTGGTCCTGTCGGACAGGCGCAGCCCGTTCACGGTGCTGACCAGCGTGGTGAAGAAGACCGACACGCCCGCCATGACCACGCACGCCGTCGGACCGTTGAAGACCGCGGCCAGGATCGGCGCGATCGCCACCAGCGGGATGCAGGCGGAGGCGATCCCGACCTGGAGGACGAGCTTCTCCAACCAGGGCAGCACGATCACCAGCGCGGCGCAGCCGATCGCGGCCAGGTTGCCCCACAGGTAGCCGAGCAGGGCCGAGCCGAGCGTGGCCGGCACGTGCGCGGTGTAGAAGGAGAGGCCGTCGGCGGCCACTCCCGCGACGATCTCCGTGGGCGGCGCGATACCCGGCCCGAGCAGCCCGAGCCCGCCCAGCACCTGCCAGGCCAGCACGATCACCGCGGCGCCGGCGAACCGGGCGGTCATCCCGGGCCTCCCGCGTAGACCGCCTCGCCGAACAGGATCGCCGACAGGCGGTCCACGTACGCGTGGAACTCCGGCGTGCGCGCCAGCTCGGGCGGGCGCGGCCTGGGCAGGTCGATGGTCACGACCTCCCTGACCCGGCCCGGCCTGGCACTCATCACCACGACCGTGTCGGACAGGAATACCGCCTCGGCGATGCTGTGCGTCACCATCAGCGTCGTCGCCGGCCGCTCGGTCCAGATCCGTAGCAGCTCGCCGTTCAGGTTCTGCCTGGTCATGTCGTCCAAGGCGCCGAACGGCTCGTCTAGCAGCAGCACCCGCGGCCGGACGACCAGGGCGCGGGCTATCGCCACCCGCTGACGCATGCCGCCGGAGAGCTGGTCGGGCCGCGCGTTCTCGAATCCCGACAGCCCCACCAGGTCGATCAGCTCCTGGACGAGGTCCTCGTCCGCCGCTCCCTTGCCGATCTCCAGCGGCAGCCGGACGTTCGTCCTGACCGAGCGCCACGGCAGCAGCGCGCTGTCCTGGAAGGCGATGCCCAGGTGGTGCCGCCCGCGCATCTCGGCCGGAGTCTCCCCGTGCACCAGCACCACACCGGAGGTCGGCTCCTCCAGCCCGGCCAGAATCCGCAGGATCGTGCTCTTCCCGCACCCGGACGGCCCCAGCAGGGAGACGAACTCCCCCTCGCCGGAGCTGATGCCGACCCCGTCGAGCGCCACCACCTCGCGACGGCGCGTCGTGAACGTCTTGGTGAGTCTCTCGATGTGGATGCCGGGCGCTGTCGATGCGTCCATGCGTGCTCCTCGATCTCTTGGATCCGAACTTGGATCCAAAGGCGTGTCCCCGAACGTAGGAGCGAGGTGTTACGTCCCTGGAACGGCAGGGGCTTCCCGTGCGTTACCGGTTGCGCACTCCGGCGGTCACCGCCACGGTCAGGCGCCTCACCCGGCCGGTCCTGCACATGTGGGGCCGTGCTCTCCGGACGCCGGCTCACAGCCCCATCCCGCTCGGCCCGTCCCCGCCTGGCACGGTGCCGCCCTCGAGGACGCTCCCGCCTCGGGCGCCATCCTGGACCTAACCGAAAATTCCACGTCAGCCGGGGACCCGACCGACCTGCTTGGCGACGTGGGAAGCCCGCATCTC
This sequence comes from Nonomuraea sp. NPDC049714, assembly GCF_044465295.1. Lineage (NCBI taxonomy): Bacteria > Bacillati > Actinomycetota > Actinomycetes > Streptosporangiales > Streptosporangiaceae > Nonomuraea > Nonomuraea sp. NPDC049714. The sequence continues at coordinate 16,050 of NZ_JBITLM010000014.1, forward strand.
TTCGTGTGCCGGCAGTGCTCGTCGCTGGCTGCGGGCCGGCCCACCGTCACGCGTTCCCGATTGTCACCGATGGTCGGTGACGACTAGTTTCGTGCCACCAAGTGGCGTGGCCCTCCCTGGAGGGGGTTGAAGGTGGACGGCTCGCACACTGCCTTCCGGCTGGAGCCGGGCTCAACGGGATTCGACTCGCCGAGGCCAGTGACCGATCCCAAGGTGTGTCGTGCCGCTTGGTAAGCCGCGGCCCGGGCTGCCCAGGGGCAGGTCGCGGATTTCGTGAAACGGCAGTATCCGCAGAATTTCACAGCACCACGCTCAACGACCGCGATGGAGCGCATGTTGTGCTGTTCCACGCCCAGTATCCGCTGATCGCCTTCGTGGACGGTCGACGCCACTACTACACCGACGGGTTCCAGGACGCGCCCGCCTGAGCGAGCTCCCTCAACGACTTCGGCTTCACCGTCCTGAGTGCGTCGCTGCTCCTGTCACCGCTGTCGGAGGTGAACACTACTGCTCTGTCCGCCGCGGAGTGGGATCAGATCAAGTACTGGAAGCCGGATAACGTCGGCGCGACGCTCTTCAACTCGTGGGATTGACGGTCGGCCGTTCAGGAGGTTCTCCAGCCGCCGCACCGACGTGAGTGCCCGTTCGGGAGGCAGCCGAGCGAAAGGACGAGATCGCCGACAGGCCCACGCGTACGTCCTCGACCGACACGTCCGCACGTACGGCGCCACTGCGGCGGGCGCGCTTGACGAGCTGGGCCAGCGCTTGCGCCCGCGCGCGCCGGTCGTCGGCGAACGCGGTCCCCATCGTCTACGGTCCGGGACCGGCGGAGCGGGCGCGGGCGTCCCGTCAGCTGTCTTCGCGCAGTGAGGCCGGCGACACGCGTGATCCCGCCGACGGCCCGGCGAACTCGGCTGACGTCGGTACGACAACAGCCGTGACAAGTTCGACGGAAACCGTGGCCTCATCGGCCGGTCGGATGTCACCTTGGTGTACTGCCTGGCCACGTCGACCCTCGGGTACGCCGGCCCCGGACCGATCGGTTGGAGGCGCTGTGAACAGCGACGGAATGTTCCACATCGACGAGTCCGGCCACCTTCTCGCAATGCGTCCGGCGCCGTACGAAGCCGAAGAGGTGCTCCAGGAATTGCTGGCCACTCACCCGGACCTTCTGGCCGGCGGCCAGATGACGCCCGACGCCCCTCGCCGCTGGCTGCTGATCCGGCGGGAGGCCGGCGTCCCGGACCGTGACGGAGGAGGCGGACGGTGGAGTCTCGACCACCTCTTCGTCGACCAGGACGGCATCCCCACCGTGGTCGAGGTCAAGCGCGCCAGTGACAGCCGTATCCGCCGCGAGGTCGTCGGCCAGATGCTCGACTACGCCGCCAACGGCGTCCTCTACTGGCCCGTGCCCGGCCTGCAGGCGCTGTTCGAGCAGACGCAGCGCGAGTACGGCCGCGATCCTCAGGAGATGATCGCCCAGCTCTGCGAGGACGACGCGGTCACTGTGGAGACCTTCTTCGCCAAGGTGGGCGACAACCTGCGAGCAGGCAAGATCCGCATGGTCTTCGTCGCCGATGCCGTGCCCGACCATCTCCGCCGCATCGTGGAGTTCCTCAACGAGCAGATGAATCCCGCAGAGGTCCTCGCGGTGGAGATCAAGCAGTACGTCGCCGAGTCCCACGGATGGCGGACGCTCGCCCCGACAGTGTACGGACGCACCGCGGCCACCTCCGCCAAGTCCGCCGTTGCGCGGCCAAGCCTGAGCGAGCTTCGCGCCAACGCGGACGAAGACGTCCGCACGCTCTGGACCCTGCTTGAGCGGTGGGCTGACGAGGAGGGGCGGCTGCTGTCCCACACCGCTGCGGGCGTCATCGTCTCGGGCCGGAACGACCTGCGCATCGCTCAGCTCTATCCCAAGAATCGAGCGCTGTGCATCAACCTTGACCCGTTTCGAGGACGGGGAGACACGGAACTCGCCGAAGCCTGCCTGGCGACCCTGCGCACGATGACGGGCAAGACGCTGACCCCGGCTTATCCGTTCTTTCCCGCCCCCGATGCCGTCGCCAAGTGGGACGAGGTCGTCAAGATCCTGGATCAACTCGCCACCGCGTAAGTCGTTGAGAGCACCTCCCGATCCAGAGAACGTCCGCCCCCAGGGCCCTGGCAGAGAGGGTGCGGCGTTCCTCGCGGCCGTGGCCGCGCTCACGGCGGCGGCCGTCTCGGCCAGCGGATCCAACCTGTGTACGGCACGGAAGGCGTCCGACTTTTCGGGTTCTTTGTAATGATTTCGCGGCTTATATACGAAATATAGGATCTAGGGCCGCAATATGGGACGGAGGCGAGAAGCGATGCTAGAAGGTGCCTAAGTGCCAATTCTGTGCAAAGGAGGGCCGGAGTCATTGAGACGATCCTTGCGAGATTTCTCAGAGGCGAGCCGGTGGGCGAGAAAGTACCTCATGCCATCCTGAACTCCTGGCGCCGCTGCCAGGCCACCGGCCTCGACCCCGACAAGCTGGACTTCGCCGACCCCGTCGAACTGGACCTCGACAACGAGCTCGTCCAGATGGCCCACCCGGTGATCGAACACTACCGCCCCGTACTCAGCGACACGAAGGCGGTCCTGATCCTCCTGGACGAGCAGGCGAGGCTGCTCCTGCGCTGCGAGGGCGACGCGCAACTGGCGCGAGCGTACGACCGGGCGAAGGCCATCCCCGGCGTGTGCTACTCCGAAGACCTGCTCGGAACCACCGCGGGCGGCACCGCGCTGCTGGCCAGACGGCCGGTCCGGGTCGCGGGCAGCGAGCACCACGCCCGGCGCCTGTACCCCTTCACCGCCACCGGCGTCCCGATCCTGGACCCACTGACCGGCCACGCGCGCGGTGTGCTGACGATCTCCTGTCGCAACGAGAACGAGCATCCGGCGATGGGCCGCCTCGCCCGCGAGATCGCCAGGGCCATCGAGCAGCGGTTCCTGGAGCGGAGCACCGCACGCGAGCGCACCTTGTTCGAGGCGTACCTGCGCACCGGGGACGTCCCCCGCCTCCGGCCGCCTGAGGAGACCGGCCCGCTGCTCCGCGAGCTGACCGGGACCGATCACCTCCTGCTGGAGGAGAAGGCCGCCGAGCTGATCGCGTACGGCAAGCGGGCGGCCGTCGAGGTCGCCCTGTCCCACGGCCGGGTGGCCACCCTGCGGTCGCTGCCGAGAACCGAGCCCGTCGGCGTGGTCGGCGTCGTGGCCCAGGTGAGGATCGAGGGCGGGCCGTGGCGGGAACTCGCCGACGCCTCCGTCCAGCCGGAGCCGGCCCTGCTCGAACGTCCGTCGCGTCCGCTACCGGCGGCGGTGAACACCGGGAACCGACCGGTACCAGCAGCGATGAACACCACGAACCGACCGGTACCAGCAGCGGTGGACACCACGAACCAGCCGGCACTGGCAGCGATGAATACGCCGGTGCCGGCGGCGTCGCCCGGCCCCGAGCCGAAGCCGCACACAGGCACCGACCCCTGGCTGTTCCTGTTCGGCGAGCCCGAGGTCGGCAGGATCGCGGCCACGGCGCGTAAGCGGCTGCGGCTGATGTACGAGGCCATGGCGGAGATCGGCCAGACCCTGGACGTGGCGCGGACGGCCGAGGAGCTCGCCGAGGTGGCCCTCCCCGAGTTCGCCGACATGGTCACGGTGGACCTGCACGACTACGTGACGTCCGGCCAGGAGCCCAGCCCGGAGACCATGGGACTGCGGCGGACGGCGGTCAAGGGAATGCAGCAGCAGACCCTCTCCGTCGCAGCCGGGGAGCCGGTCCACTACCTCGCCTCCTCCGCCCAGGCCCGGTGCCTGTCCGAGGAACAGACGTCGCGATGGCCGGACCCACGCAATCCGGGGCCCGAGACGCCGTGGACGGTGGACCTGGCACCCGCGGCCGGATTCCCCGCAGGCGTCGCCGTCCCGCTGCTGGCGCACGGCAGGGTGCTGGGAGTGGCGACCTTCCTGCGCGCCGCCCCGTCCGGCTCCTTCGACGACGACGAGCTGTGGCTGGCCGAGGAGCTGGCCTCGCGGACCGCGCTGAGCATGGACAACGCCCGCCGCTTCGCCCGGGAGCACGCCATGGTGCTCGCCCTGCGTCGCAGCATGACCCCCTGGGACGTCCCCGAGAGCAGCGCCGTGGAGGTGGCGCACCGCTGCGTGCCCGCGATGACCGGCGCCCGGGGCGACTGGCACGACGTCATCCCCCTGTCGGGGGCTCGGGTCGCCCTGGTGGTGGGCGACGTCGCGGGCCGCGACCTGCACGCCGCGGGCGCCATGGCGCGCCTGCGCACCACCGTCGGCAACTTCGCCGCGCTCGACATGCCGCCCGAGGACATCCTCGGCTACCTCGACGATCTGGTACGCAGCCTGGACCACGGGAAGGCAGGCGAGGGCGAGCGGACGGACCGGACCCACGGCCGCGCCACCGGCACGACCTGCGCGTACGCCGTCTACGACCCCACCTCCCAGCGCTGCGCCATCGCCTCGGCCGGACATCCGGCGCCCGCGGTCGTCCGGCCGGACGGCAGCGTGGAGTTCCTGGACCTGCCGCTGGGGCCGCCGCTCGGACGCGGCGGCTCGGTGTTCGAGACGGCCGAGGTGGACCTGCCTGAGGGAAGCAGCCTCGTGCTCTACACCAGGGGGCTGATCGGCGAGAGCGACGGCAGGAAACGGCGCCTGCGCCAGGCCCTGGCCGGCCCCGGCCGTACGGCGGAGCAGACCTGCGCCGCGGTGCTGGACGCCGTGCCGCCGGCCCACCTGGCGGATGAGTTCACCCTGCTGGTGGCCCGGACCAGCGCCACCCCGGCCGACCACGTCGCCTGCTGGGATGTGTCGCCTGATCCGGCGATGGTCGCCCAGGTGCGCGCCGAGGTCGACCGGCTCCTGGCCGCCTGGGACATGGAGGAGCTCGGCTTCAGCGCCGAACTGGTCTTCAGCGAGCTGGTGACCAACGCCATCCGGTACGGCAGGGAGCCCATCAAGGCGCGGCTGCTGCTGGACAACAGCCTGATCTGCGAGGTCTCCGACGCCGGCGAGACCTCCCCGCGCCCCCGCCGCGCCGCCGACACCGACGAGGGCGGGCGCGGGCTGTACCTGGTGGCGCAGCTCGCCGAGCGCTGGGGCACCCGCTACACCCGCCGCGGCAAGGTCATCTGGGCCGAGCTGTCCCTCACCGATCGCGATCGGCTCATCGAGTCATGACCTAGCGGGCCACGACCGGCGTCTCACCCGGAGGCGGCACGGTCCGGCCGTCACTCCTCCAGGGCTCCCCATGACCGCGTCCTCATGCACACGCCTGTGGTCACCACCGTCCCCCTGGTCACGTACAAAACTCCCGATCTGGGGTCGGCACCCTGCAAGGACCGCCGCAAACGGGGGCGGGCGTGATCAGGGTTTGCGCTTCTTCCGGCGGCCTCGGGCTCCCGGCGGCCGGGTGGGGACGAGGCGGAGGGGATGACGGGCGGTCCTACGGAGCGGCTCGGCCACCAGCTCGCGCAGCTCCCGCAATCCCACGACATCGGGGTGCCCCGACGCGAGGACCGCCTCCACGAACTCGTACGCGTCCCCCATCCCCTTGAGCTGCTCGACAAGCCCCTCAGGCCCCGCGAGCTCCAGCACTGACAGGAAGTTCTCCGCTCCCATCAGCAGGCTCTCCCGCTCGCTCAACGACCCGGGCTCCATCTCTCCGGCATCGATGAGCTGCGTCCATACGGCGGGTCCGAGGATCGGGTCGTGACGCAGGTCGTGCAGAAGCCGCCGTTCGGGCAGGGCGTCGGCCAGAACGCGCAGCATCGCCCCCGTCCTCGTACGGAACGGGCAGTCCCGCGCGGCCTGCAGCAACATCTCGACGTCCTGCCCCGGGCGGGCCAGCCACCCCTGGAGCTCCGCGACGGCGTCCTTGGGCGGATAGTGCTGGGCGAGCACCCCGAGCAGTTCGGCCGGTGGGGCGGTGGCCAGTTCGCCGACGAGGGGAGCGTCGCGGCCTTCGGCGAGGAGGCGGTCGCGGACGCCGCGGACGCCGAGCGAGGTGAGGCGGACCAGCGAGAGGTCGGGCTCGGCGAGGGCGGTGCGCAGGCGGGTGACCGCGTCCGGCGGCAAGGGCTGGTCGCCGTGATCGAGATCGCTCGCGTAGAGGGGGTCGGCGCTGCCTCGGGTGAGCTCCACGGCCCCGAGATCGGACAGGACCTCGAACATGCGCCCCAGGTCCCGAGCGGCCTCGCGGCGCCAGAGATCACGCAGGTGCTCTTCCTCCTGGTCGAGGATGAAGTACTCCTGGCAGGCCAGCCACACCGTCTCTTCGAGCCGGACCACCGGCATCTCGTCCAGCCCGTACATGGAGTTGAGCACGTCCGGGAGGATCTCGTGAAAGATGTCGGCCAGGATGGGCTCGGGCCGCCACGTCGCGACGGGCACGGTGACCGCACGGCCCAGCTCCGGCAGCACCTCGAACGCGCGCCGCCACAGCGCCTCCGGGTCGCGCAGCAGGGGTGCGGCCTTGGCCACGCGGAAGAGCCGGCCCTTGCTGGTGCGGGTCAGGCGCAGCTTCTTGGCCCAGGCGAGCAGCAGGTTGAGCTGGGGCAGATCGGTGGCGCTGCGGACGCGCAGCCGGTCCTCACCGGTGCCCAGCAGGGCCGACGCGTCGAGGGCGTCGGCGACGCGGAGGTTGCCCGCGTCGGTGAGGGCGCGGCCGTCCTTGCCCACCCAATGGGCCAGGGTGATGAGACGCTGGACGGTCTGGCTGCGCGCGGCGGCCTCCGTCAGCTCGGGGGCGGGGGGCAGGGAGACAGGCGGCTGGGGGAAGGCGCGTTCCTCGCCGATGCCGCCGTTCACGAAGCGGTTCTGCATGATCTTGTCGAGCACCTGCTCGTCGTACGGAACGCGACCGGCGTCGAGATCGCGCTTGAACCGCTCGAACGCCCCCGGAACGGTCAGATCGACGCCCTGGTGGAGAGCCGTGTGCGCCCAGAAGGTCGCCAGCCCTCGCAGCGTGGGATCGTCGAGCGCGGCCGCGTACTCCGCCAGCGCCCCGGCGATGATCTCCTCCGCTTCTGCGAACGTGGCGCCGCGCGGGTCGCGAAGGCCCGTGACATCGAGATAGCGCAGGTACGTGCGCAGCACCTCCGGGGCGAGGTCGAGCTCCTTCCGCGGGGCCGTCACCTTGTACGGCACGTACCGCAGCAGGAAGAACCTGATGCGCGCACCGTCCCAGTAAGTCAGCCGGCCGTCACGGCTCTCGTGCCGCGCGTCGACGGCGGCGGAGAGCAGCAGGCCATCGACCGGATGCCCGCGCTCCTCGGCCCAGGTGACACACCGCCGGATCAGCAGATCCTTGGCGGCCTCGAACTCCTCGAACTCTTCAGGCTCGAACCAGGTACGCACGGTCCAAGCCTCCCATCCTTACCGGGTCACCGTCTCACCTGTCAGACGGGAGTCTCCGGCGGCCCAGGCGATGAGAAGGGTGCAGGCCCTCTCGCGACCGGCGTGACTTCACCGGCTGCTCGGCTTGACCAGGCCGGAGTCGTAGGACAGGACGACCGCCTGGGCTGCGGCTGGCGAGTCCCAGCTTGGCCATGAGCCGGTTGAGGTGCGTTTTGACCGTGCCCTCGCTGACCGACAGCCGCTTGGCGATCTCCTTGTTGGACAGCGCGCAGCCTACGAGGCGCAGCACCTCGGTCTCCCGGGCGGTCAGGCGGCCGAGCTCCGGGGAAGGGACGGCCGCCGGCGGGTCGACGAAGGCTTCGATCAGCCGTCTGGTGGCGCTGGGCGCGAGCAGGATGTCGCCGGAGGCGACCGTGTGGATCGCGGCGATGAGGCGCTCGGGCGGCGTGTCCTTGAGCAGGAAGCCGCCCGCGCCCAGCCGCAGCGCGTTGTAGACGTACTCGTCCAGGTCGAAGGTCGTCAGGATGAGGACCTTGGGCGCCGTCGGCTCGGCGGCGGCCAGGATCTGTTCGGTGGCGGTGAGGCCGTCCATCCCCGGCATGCGGATGTCCATGAGAACGACGTCGGGTTTGAGTGTGGCGGCGAGCCGTACCGCTTGCTCACCGTCTTCGGCCTCGCCCACCACGGTCAGTCCCGCCGCGCGCAGGAGTGCCGCCAGGCCCGCGCGGATGAGCACCTGATCGTCGACCACCAGCACACTGATCATGGACCTGTTTCGCTCGACCTCGCCGGGTGGGAGCAGCGGAAGACCGCCAGCACCTCGAAGCCGCCTTGCGGCAACGGGCCCGCCTTGAGGGTGCCCTGATAGAGCCTGACACGCTCAGTCATGCCGATCAAGCCGTTGCCGTCCGGTCCCGGCTCCGGCCGCGCGGAGGCGACGCCGGGGCCGTCGCATCCACAACGCGGGGCACTCGAAGTACTGGGCGACCTTCTCCCTCAGCAAGAAGCACACCGTCGAGTACTGGGTGCAGTACTACAAGTGATCCACTGCAGTGGTGGCTCCGGGTTCCGCCGTCAGGTTGCCGAATCCGGAGCCATGCGTGGTCGTAAGCGGAGCCAGGGCTCAGCCGCGTGGCGCGTACATGATCACCAGGAGCGCCGATCACCACCCCGACCCCTTCACGCCGCCGCATCCGGAGCAAGCACGCAAGCAACGCGTACACGCGTCCTTGTTCCGGATCGCCGAACGGCATGCGGCCACCGACGAGCAGCGCAGCCGGCAGACCCATCCATCGGCCGTCGGCCCGCACGAGGCCGTCAGGCTCGTGTCGTTCCTGCTCAGCGGGGTCGCAAAGCTGGATGACGGCGAGCCGGAGGTGGACCACGCCGACATCACCGCGGCGTTGAGCCTCGTCCCACTGGTCCGCGGGGAGCTGGACGCGCTGGAGGCCGGGCTCCTGCAGATGGCGCGTGGCCGCGGCATGACCTGGCAGGAGATCGCCTTCGGGCTTGGGCTGGGCACCGCGCACCCCTACCCGCTCTCGATCCCGCAGTGGGAGGTCGAGACCACCCGCTGGTCGGTCACCGAGTCGCCGGTCTCGATCCGTCGCTGTTCCTCGCCGGCAAGTCCGTCCTGGTCGACCTGGCCGGGATCCTTCCGAACGACCTCGGTGCCACGCGCGCCCAGCCGATGGACGGCCTGCCTCATGCGATTCTGGTCCGACCGACGGCTACGCGGCCTGGGCGGCGGACACCGCTCCCGGCTTGGACGCCCTCATCGGCAATCCGTGCTGGCCCCTCATGGGGTAGGTCCGCGGAGAGACAGGCCCGTATAGGCGACAGAGAATTCGCAGCTCGCCCCGCCGCGAGAGCACCCAACCGACGCTCGGCCGCGCCCGTTACGACGTCCCGGACAGCCGCTCGACGCCGCGCAGTAGCGCGGAGTGGTCGAGCGCGCCGTCGCCGGTCGCGTTCGCCGAGGCCACCAGTTGGGCGACGAGCGCACCGAGCGGCAGCACGACGCCGGCCTCGCGGGCGGCGGAGGTGACGATGCCCATGTCCTTGTGGTGCAGGGCGATGCGGAAGCCGGGCTCGAAGGAGTGGGCGAGCATGTTGGCGCGCTTCTGCGTCAGCACGGCCGAGCCGGCCAGGCCGCCGCCGAGCACCTCGAGCGCCGCCTCCAGATTCACCCCGTACGCCCGCAGGAACACCACGGCCTCGGCCAGCGCCTCGATGTTGGCGGCGACGATGAGCTGGTTGGCCGCCTTGACCGTCTGGCCGGAGCCGCTCGGCCCGACGTGGACAACCGTCTTGCCGACCACGTCGAAGATCGGCGTGGCGGCGTCGAAGTCGGCGCTCTCGCCGCCCACCATGATCGACAGTGCGGCGTTCCTGGCGCCGGCCTCGCCGCCCGAGACGGGAGCGTCGAGGTAGCGCAGGCCGCGCCGGGCGGCCTCGTCCGCCAGCTCGCGGGTGATGTCGGGGCGGATCGAGGAGAAGTCGATGATCAGCGTGCCGGCGGCGGCGTGTGCGAAGACGCCGTCGTCGCCGGTCAGCACGTCCTGGACGTCGAGAGAGTCGGGGACCATGAGGGCGACGACCTCGGCGCCCGTCACGGCGTCGGCGATGGACGGGGCCACTCGGCCGCCGGCCTCGGCCAGCGGCTTGGTCTTCTCGGGCGAGCGGTTGTAGCCGGTCACGCTGTGCCCGGCCTTGACGAGGTGGACGGCCATGGGGCTGCCCATGATGCCGAGGCCGATGAAGGCTATGGTCACGTTGATCCTTCCGCGCGTCGTTCGCGTGGTAGCCAGTCGAAGGCGCCCGGGCCTTCGACGCGGTATTCGAGGCCGATGTATCCGTCGTATCCGGTGGCGTACACGTCGTCGATCCACTGCTGGATCGGCAGCGTGCCGTCGCCGGGCGCACCCCGGCCAGGGGCGTCGGCGATCTGTACGTGGGCGATGCGCGGCGCGTACCGCTCGATGACGGCCGGTACGTCGTCACCGTTGGTGGCCAGGTGGTAGAAGTCGGCCAGCAGCCCGAGAGCGGGCACGTCACCCAGCCGGTCGAGCACGGCCACGGCGTCCGCGGCCGTCAGCAGCGGGTAGCGCGGCGCGCCGCTGACCGGCTCCAGCAGCACGGTGCCGCGCACACCGCGCGCGCAGGCCGCCAGCATCTCGGCGGCCAGGTCGTCCTGCTCCCTGGGGTCGGCCCCTTCCACGCGGTTGCCGTAGAGGGCGTTGAACATCTCGCAGCCGAGCCGTTCCCCTATGGAGGCCGCCACGGGGATGTTGTCGAGCAGTTCGCGTGAGCGTCCGGGCCACGACACCAGGCCGCGGTCGCCGGCCGGCATGTCGCCGGCGAAGAAGTTGAGCCCGGTCAGCCGTACCCCGGAGTCGTCGACGGCGCGTACGAACGCGTCCACCTCGCGGTCGGTGGGCTCCGCGACCGGCCACGGCCACCAGAATTCGACCGACGTGAACCCGTCGGCCGCCGCCGCGGCAGGACGAGACAGCAGGGGCAGGTCCGTGTAGAGGATCGAGCAGTTGACGGTCCACCTGGTCAAGCGGGGGTCCCTTCCGACTGTTCGCGGCGGAGCTGGCCGACCAGGCGTTCCTGGGCTTGGTCCAGATGATGGGCGAGGCACTGCTGCGCCCGCTCGGGATCCCCGTCGCTGATCGCCTTGAGTATGTCGTCGTGTTCGTGCACCACGTTCGTCGGGTTGGTGGTGCGGTGGGCCTGGAACTGGCCCATGGTGAGGTGCACCTCCCCGAGGATCACCTCGTGCATCCTCGACAGCCGGCGGCTCCCGACGGCGGCGACCAGCGCGGAATGGAAGGCGATGTCGGCCTCCACCTGGTTGGCGAAGGCCATGTCACCGGCCGCGGCCTTCATCGACGCCTGCGCGCGCACGGCCGCGGGTGGCACGGTGGCCGTGCGGGCGAGCGCCGCGACCGCCGCGCGTTCGACGGTCTCGCGGCTGAAGTAGAGGTCGCGGATCTCGTCCTCGTCCAGTTTCGGGACCACGGCGGTCTTGTGCGTGGTACGGCGCAGCAGCCCGAGCGCGGTGAGCCGCTCCAGGCACGCCTTCGCGGTGGGGCGCGCGACGCTGTATTCGCTGGCGATGCGGACCTCGGTGAGCTTCTCCCCGGGGGCGATTTCGCCGTTGACGATGCGTTTGCGTACCGACTCGTAGAGCGCTTCCGTCAGAGACGACGGTCCGAGGGGAAAGCTGTTCTGGCTGTCCACTGAATCCCTTCAAGATCCCCGAAATCGTCAGACAAGTATACCGCCTCATTAATATCCGGCGGTCTTGTCCACGACATTCCGCAGCGGCTCTCCGCGGGTGAATCTGGCCACATTGTCGAGCAGGATGTCGAACCCCCTACGGGTGGTCTCCTGCGTGGTGGCGCCGTTGTGCGGGGTGACGATGATGTTCGGCAACGACCAGAACGGGCTGTCCTGGGGAAGCGGCTCCACGCTGTGCGCGTCCAGCCCCGCCCCTGCGATCTCGCCCCGCCGCAACGCGTCGAGCAGAGCCTCGTCGTCGGCGATCCCGCCGCGCGAGACGCAGACGAAGCACGCCGTACGTTTCATCGCCGCGAACGCCTCCCGGCCGAACTGCCCCGCGGTGGCCGCCGTGAGCGGCGCGGTGACCACCACGAAGTCCGACTCGGCGAGGAAGCGCGGGAACTCGTCCTGGCCGAGCAGTTCGTCCACGCCGGGCGCGGGCGTCCCGGACCTGCGGCGCATGCCGAGCACCCGCATGTGGAACGCCTTGGCCTTGGCCGCCAGGTCGAGGCCGGCGTTGCCCAGCCCGTACAGGCCGACCGTCCGGCCCGCCAGCTCGCCGTGGACGTGGCGGTCCCAGCGGCGCTCGGCCTGGGCGCGCAGCCAGCGCGGCGCGTCCCGGCTCAGCATGAGCAGCAGCATCATCGCGTGCTCGGCCAGCGGGATCGCGCCGTTGCCGGCGGAGGAGGTGAGCGTCACGTCGCTCGCGAGCAGCCCGTCCGACAGGACCGCGTCCACGCCCGCCGCCGGGCTGTGCACCCAGCGCAGCCTGCGGGCCCCGGCCAGCAGCGGGTCCGGCACGTGGCCGACGACCGCGTCCGCGAGCTCGATCACGGGGGGCAGGTCGGTCGTGAACTCGACGCGCGCACCGGTGGCTGCCCGTCGGATGCGGTCGCGGGCCAGGTCGTCGTGGCCGCCGGTGACGATGATTCTCATTTGAGTCCCGTGGTGGCGATGCCGCGAATGAGCTGTTTCTGGGCCACGGCGAAGAAGATGAGCACGGGCAGCAGCGACACGAGCGACATCGCGAACAGCATGCCCACGCCGCTCTGCGACTCCGAGTCCACCATGGAGTTGAGCGCCACCGGCACCGTGAACATCTTCGGAGACGTGAGATAGATCAGCGGCACGAAGAAGTCGTTCCAGGTCCAGATGAAGGTGAAGATCGTGGTGGTCACGAGCGCGGGCCGCATGAGCGGCAGGACCACGTACCAGAAGGTGCGGAAGGGACCCGCGCCGTCGATCCAGGCCGCGCGGTCGAGATCGCGCGGGATGGTCCTGATGAACTGCACCATCAGGTAGATGAAGAACGCGTCGGTGGCCAGGAACTTCGGGACGAGCAGCGGGAAGTACGTGTTCACCAGGTCGAACTGGGAGAAGAAGATGTACTGCGGGATCACCAGCACGTGCATCGGCAGCATCACAGAGACCAGCGTGATGGCGAGATAGAGCTTCCGCATCCTGAAGTCCAGCCTGGCCAGCGCGAACGCGGTCAGCGAGCAGGAGAAGAGGTTGCCGATGATCGAGCCGACGGTGACGACCAGCGAGTTGAGGAAGAAGACGGTGAAGGGGCGGTTGAGCGCGTTCCACCCCTCTACGAAGTTGTCGAAGGTGATCTCGCTGGGGATGATGCCGGGCTCGGTCAGGATCAGGTGGTCGGGCTTGAGCGAGCTGGCGATCATCCAGACCAGCGGATAGAGCATCAGCAGCACGAAGGCGCCGAGGCCGAGGTGCTTGAGCACGTCACGGCGGCCGCGCCGGCGTGCGGCGGCCTTGGCCGGGGTACGCGCGGACTCGAGCGAGGTGGTCGCGGTCGTCATCAGTCGTCTCCGTAGAAGACCCAGTATTTCGACAGGACGAAGTGCACGGCCGTTATCAGGGCGATCGCGCCCATCAGCACCCAGGCCAGTGCCGAGGCGTAGCCCATGTCGAAGTTCATGAAGCCCTGCTGGTAGATGTAGAGCGTGTAGAACAGCGTCGAGTTGGCGGGGCCGCCGGTGCCGCCGCTGATGACGTGGGCCTGGGTGAAGGTCTGGAACGCGCCGATCGTCTGCAGGATCAGGTTGAAGAAGATGATCGGGGTGATCAGCGGGATCGTGACGCGGGTGAACTGCCGCACCACCCCGGCGCCGTCCACCTTGGCGGCCTCGTACAGTTCCTCAGGGACCTGGCGGAGGCCGGCCAGGAAGATGACCATCGGCGAGCCGAACGTCCACACGTTCAGGACGATCAGCGTGGACAGCGACAGGCTGGGGTTCTGCAGCCAGCTCCCGAGCTCCAGCCCGAACAGGGACAGCCCTCGGTCGACGAGGCCGTCGTCGCCGAAGATCTGCCGCCACAGGATCGCCACTGCCACGCTCGTGCCGAGCAGCGAGGGCAGGTAGAAGGCGCTGCGGTAGAAGGCCAGGCCGCGCAGGCCGCGGTCGAGGATCAGGGCGAGCAGCAGCGCGAAGCCCAGTTGTAGCGGGATGGAGACCAGGACGTAAACCGCCGTGACCCGGACGGCGGCCCAGAAGTACTCGTCCTGGAACATCCGCTCGAAGTTCTCCAGACCGTTGAACTCCGGGGTGCTGAGGATGTTGTAGTCGGTGAAGGCCAGGTAGAGGGAGGCGAGCAGCGGCACCGCCGTGACCAGCGCCAGACCGAGCCACCAGGGGATGAGGAACACGTGCGCGGCGCGGCCCTGGTTGAGGAGGCTGCGTTTTGCCACGACGCGCTCCTAACGGGACCGTGAGATGCCGGCCTGGATCTCGTCCAGGAGCCGTTTCGCTCCGTCGGCCGTGCTGAGCCGGCCGAGCGCTATCTCCTCCGCGGCCCTGGACATGGCCGTCCGCCAGGTGTTCGTGCCGGGGGGCGCCTCGAAGCGGGGGCGGCGCTCGGCCTCGCGGCCGGCCTGCACGAGGGTGAGCATCTCCTTCTCGTCGCCGCTCGCGGAGTCGAGCGACTGCTTGAAGACCTTGGGGTTGACCGGCGCGCCCATGGTCATGCCGACGGTCTTGAGCATCGCGGGGTCGTTGGTGTTGTAGTTGACGATCTTGCCGGCGGCCTCGACCTTGTCGTCGTCGATACCTTGATATATCGCCATTCGCGGGAAGTAGAGGAACTGGTGCCCGGCCTGGGCGTCCTTGGCCACGGGCATCGCGCGCAGCTTGAACCGGTAGTCGGGGAACATCTTCGCCTCGTCGATGATGTGGTTGGAGTTGCCCACGTTGGCCAGTACCTTCTTGCCGACCAGGGCCCAGTCGGGGCCGATGCCCTCCTGCTCGCTGAGCGACAGCACGGCGCCCGCCTTGAGCAGCTTGTCCCACCAGTCGAACCAGGCGCGCACGCTGTCCGCGGTGAAGCCGGGCTTACCGTCCTGGGTCCAGAGCTGCTCGCCACGCTGTCGTAGCCACGACTCGAACGGCAGGTCGGCGTCGGGCTCGTACGGCATGCCCTTGCGCTTGTTCGGGTTGTCCTTGGCATACTCGATGAGGAAGGCCGCCCAGGCGTCCCAGTCGGCGCCGGCGGGCGGGAGCTCCACCTCGTCTTCCTGGGCGAACGTCTCGTTGTAGCGCAGGGTGGGGACGAAGATGCCGAACGGCATGGTGTTGAGCTGTCCGCCGAGCTTGTACGACTCCAGGTCCTCCTTGGAGTAGTCGGCCAGGCTCAGGGTCGGGATGTCGTCGAGGCGCCGGTAGAGCTTGTTCTTGTGGTAGGTGAGCACCTGCGGCGAGGCGATCCAGAAGATGTCGGCCACGTCACGGGCGGAGATCTGCGTGGTCATGCGCTCCTGGAAGGCGGCGTAGTCGGCGAACTCCGGCTCGATCTGGACGCCCGGGTTCTTGGCGGCGAACTCCTTGAGGGCCTTCGTGTAGTTCTGCTGCCTGATGTTGTTGCCCCACCAGGCGTACCGCAGTGACGCACCGCCGCTGCCGGAGTCGCCGCCGCACGCCGTGAGGAAAGCCCCCACAGCCCCGGCCCCCGCCAGTTTCAGGAATCCCCGCCGATCGAGTCCGCTCATCATGATTCTCCCATCGTTCTCACAGGGGACCGGCTGCCCTGGTGATGACCTAGTGTCCATTTGTCTGACGAGACCGTCAATAGCTCATGTGTACTTGTTTGACAATTTGCTACCAGCACTTCGTAGAGGCCGAGCTCGGGCAGCCGCACCCGGTTGCCTTCGACCTCCAGCGCGTGGCCCGCGACCAGGGCCCGCACCTGCCACTCCCCGGGCCACGGCAGGTCGAGCCAGGACTCGCCGATCGGCACCGGGCGGCGGAAGCGCTGGTCGGCGTCGCCCGAGCGGTTGAGCAGGTGGATCACGCGCGCCGCCCCTGATCGCGCGGGGACGATCTCCACCTGTTCCGGCAGTCCGGTCTCCACCGCGAGGTCCGGGCCGGCACGGTCGGCGAACAGGTCGCGGTGCGCGCTCAGCCCGGTCTGCCGGTAGCCGCGGCCGACCGTCCACGGCATCAACATGCCCTTACCTTGGCCGTAGGGGGCGCTCAGCCAGCCCGGATGGCCGCTCTCACGGTGGCCGTGGCACTTCTCCGGCGGGCCGTACCTAGCCCTGGACAGCGCGAACAGGCCCGCCTCCGCCTTCTCGTCGGACTCGACCACGTGGAAGGCCCCGATGACCGGCACCATGCCCCTGTCACCGCGCAGATGCAGCGAGCGCACGGACTCCTCGCTCTCCATGCTCGCCAGGCGGCGCACCGCGGGCAGGCAATCGAGCTGCACCTCGTCCACGTCGAAGCCACTCGAACCGGTCGCCAGCACCGACCCGCCCGCCGCCACGTAGGCGTCCAGCACGCGGGCCGACCGGAGCGGGCCGAGGTCCGGCAGCACGATCAGCCGGTAGCGGGACAGATCGGTCACCGGCAGCTTGTCCTCGGGCAGGACGTCGAAGGGGATGTGTCGCTCCAGCAGCGCCAGGTACAGCCCCTGGAACTCGCTGGTCGCGGGGCGTCCGTCCTTCAGCGGGTCGGGCCGGACCAGCAGCGTGCGCGCCTCGGAGACGAGGTCCCGGTAGACGTCGGCGTGGTCGCGGTGGAAGCGGGTGATCTCCGCCGCGATCTCCAGGCACTCATACGGGCTGTCGTCCGGCGTCCCCATGATGTAGGTGGACGGGATCGCGCCTCGCGAGATGGCCTGCAGCAGATACTGCGCGAAGTGGTGCGGTTCCTCCCCCGCCATCCGGTACGGCATGTCCACGAACCCCACCGAGTTGACCAGCACCGGAACGTCCGGCCGGTACGATTTCGCCGCGCTGACGTGCTCGCTGGTGCGGTGGTGCCAGAGCGGCCGGCCGACGGCGTTGTTCGCCTCGTGGAAGACGATGTCGGCGTGCTCGCCCAGGATCAGCGCGGCCTGCGGTCTCCGCCGGGCGATCTCGGCGCGGATCCGGGAGTTGAGATCCTCGATCGTGTCCTGCGCGAACGTGCGCCACCTGAGGTATCCGGGCGAGTCCGGCCCCTCGGGCAGCTCCTCCCCGAACCGGCGGGTGCACGCCAGGCAGTGGCAGACCCCCCAGTACTTACGGCTGTAGTCCACCTCGTTGAACGACATCCAGTTGAGGAAGAACCCGTCGACCTCGTACCTGTCGAGCACCTCGCCGATGACCTCGAACAGCTTGACCTGGTAGTAGTCGCCGCTCGGGCAGACGCTGGCCAGCCCGTTGTAGACCTGGCGAGCGCCGTCGGGGGCCACGAAGCACCACTCGGGATGTTCCTCGGCCCGCCGGTGGTCGATCTTGGAGAAGTCCATCCTGGCCAGCACCCGCACGCCTCTTCGGCGGGCCGCGGCGACCGCGTCGCCGACCAGGTCGCCAGACGGGCGCTCGGCCAGCCGCGGATTGCGCGTCTGGAAATCCAGGCCGGTCGGATAGTTGGACAGGATGCCGCCGACGCTGATCAGCCAGGCATTCGCCCCGAACTCCTCCAGGTAGTCGAGCACCCGCTCCACGTCGAGCCCGGCGTCCACCTCACGGAGGTTGGTCTGGAACATCTGGAACGGCTCGCGCCACCACGCCCCGCTCACGACCGCTCCCAGGTGAGGTGGACGACCTCGATGAGCCCCACGTTCGCCAGTTCCACCTCGACCCGGCCGTCGCATACCACCGTGGCGGCCTCGGCGTCCGCGACCAGCAGGCGCGCCGTGGCCCCCCGGGCGCCGGGCGGCAGCGCGACCGACACCGTCTGGGGCGGCAGCGGGATGGTCTCCCTGATGGCGCCGCGCATGGCCATCGGGTTGGTGAGGTTCACGACGGTCACCGCGACGCCGTGCTCGTCCCGGCGTACGGCGAGGTCGGCCAGGCCGGGCCCGCGTACCGTGGCCTCGGGCTCGCCGCCGAGCGCCCACCGCACCGCGTTGGCGATCAGGAGGCCGTGGTCGGCCTGGAGGGCCTCCCAGAAGATCGCGCCGATGTCGAACGGGATGTAGACGACCCGCCCAGGCCCCTCCCTGGTGATCACTGCGGGGGCGTCCGGCGCCTGCCTGGGGTACAGCTCCTCCATCGGCAGGTCGGGGAAGTCGGGCACGAACCGGAACGGCACCCGCGTGCCCGGCCTGGCCTCGACGCGCAGCAGGTGGCTGCCGCCGATGATCCGTTCGGCGCCCCCGAAGCCGGCGTTCACCGGGTGCTCGCCGGTAAGGGCGATGTAATTGTTCTTCACCGGGCCCCTGACGGGCGCGGTCAGGTCGACGCCGAACACGTCGGCGAGGCCGAAGCCGTCGCGCAGGTCGCCGTGCTCGTCGTACAGGGAGGACTGGTGCGCGGCCACCAGGCCGCCGCCCGCGGCGACGTACTCGCGGATCACCTGGCACTCCGCGTCGCCGAGCTGCTCGGCGTTGGCCAGCACCAGCACCTTGTACGGCCGCAGCCGCTCGGCGGACAGCGCCTGGTCGGCGATGAACTCGAACGGGATCCGGGCCTCGACCAGCGCCTGGTAGAACCCGTTCTCGTCGGGGAAGGTGTGCGCCGCCCCCGTCCTGAGCTGCCCGGCCCTGCTGGGGTCGAGCAGCGCGACCTCGGCGGTGACCGCCGTCTCCGACAGCACCGGCTCCAGCCGCGCGTGCAGGCTGAACGCCTCCACCACCGCCGGCACCCACCGCGGGTCGGAGACGGTGGCGTTGAACTTGGTGAACCACGGGAACGCGCCCTGCGCGAACCCGTCCACGATCCACGTCCGCACCTCCTCGGGCGGGGCCACCGAGTCCTTCCACCGGTGCTGGTGGTGCTCGGGGCCGACTGAGGTGATGAGCCCGATCGGCCGGTCGGGGTACAGGCCGCGGCTGCGCTTGGCCACCCGCCCCGCCGCCCACGGAGCCTCGATCCCCGAGCGGCCCTGCTTGTCCACCACGAACATCGGGTAGACCCGCCGCACCAGCTCGGGCTCGAGGTCGCGGGCCGCGAACATGCCCAGGTTGGGGATGAAGCGGGCGTGCGGCCGCACGTCCTTGACCGCCGTGTCCCAGATCGAGACCAGCTCGCTGAGCTTGCGCCGCCGCCAGGCCACGTACGCGGGCCAGGCGGGGTCGGACGGGTCGTGCTCGCGTTTGGGCAGCTCGAACCCGGTGTCGTCGCGGAACGAGCGCTGCGCGGCCTCACTGTGGGAGATGCCGGCGTAGCCCTCCCACCGATTGGCGAAGATCGCGTCGACGTCGTACTCGCGCACGATCTCGCGGGCCACCTCGGTGATGAACTCGCGGTGGTAGTCGGTGAAGGAGCAGGTGAGCCAGATGTCCGGGTACGCCCAGTGCTCGATGGCCGCCCCCTGCGCGTCGCGCGCCAGCCATTCGGGATGCGCCTCGGCCGCGTCGGCGTGCACGGCGTGGGGGTCCACCCTGGCCATGACGTGCATGTCCAATCCCCTGGCGGCCTCGACCAGGGCGCCGAAGGGGTCAGTGTCACCGAGGTAGGTGCTGCGGTGGTGGAACGGGATGCGGGTCGGATAGTAGGCGATGTAGCCGCCGGCGCTGATGCAGGCCGCGTTGGACCTGCTGTCACGCATCACCGAGGTCCAGAAGTCGACATCGAGATGCGCCGGGTCGTCCTCGGCCAGCGTCAGTTGCGTCCAGCGGGTCGCCGTACGCGGCCAGTCGGGTGTTCGCATTGTGACGCACCTCTCGTCGAAATGATCGTTAGACGAGAAATATTGTTATACAAGAATGCAAGAAAGACAAGGTAAGCCGACCGCCTTCCGGTGGATGACCATGCAGTGCCTTACGCCCGGCTGGAGGACGTCTCAGTCGCGCCTCAGGAACGGGCTGCGGCTCGTAGATCTGTGGTGATCGGGCCGACGGAGGTCGTCAGTCCCTCCAGGGTGAGTTTGAGCGTGGGTGCGATGGTGCCGCCGAAGCCGGCCCGTGCCTGCGCGGCTCCCGCACCTAGGAGATCGCCGCCCTGGTGGGACCGGTAGTTGGCGAAGCTGATCACCTGGAGGTCCGGCAGCACCAGCCAGGCGTAGGCTGGATGCGGCCCAAGCTGACCACCGTGGCACTGCCCCACTACGAGCTGGGTCGCAAGGCCGTGGACGTGCTGTTCACCGACATCGACCGCGATCGTTCCGACCCCGACCGGGTGGGCGAGGTGCATCGGGTCCGAATGCCCGTCCGCAGCCGCGAATCCGTCGCACCGTCGGCCACCGCGGAGTCGCTCGACTGAGCGCCCTCGTCCAGCATGTGAGTCGCTCGACCGAGCACCCTCCACCCCCATGGAGTCGCTCGACCGAGCAACCGCGCTCGCCATCAGCAAGGGCGAGGGTCCTCCACCGGTCGGTCACGCCGGCGATTCCTGAGGCCGTAATCGAGCCTTGACACGGGTGAGGCCGATCGTAATAGTACAGCTAACCCGATTTAGCGTCACTGTAACCAGAGTGGGCTCCAGCGATCCACGGCCCATCCTCCACTGCCTACGTGAGCAGCATCCCCACCCGTCGTGAGCAGGCACCACTGTCACACGTTACTAAATCGATTTAGCACAGTGGGTCACGCGTACGACGCGGCCCACGGCCGGAAAGGAAGTACCGCATGCGTATCCGCAGATGGGTCGGGGCGGTGGCCTCGGCCCTGGCCATGGTCGCCTCGGGCCTGGTCTCCGCCGGGCCCGCCGACGCAAGCAGCGGCCCCGATGCCGGAATCCGCAGCATCACTCCCATCACCACGGTCTACACCTACGGGCAGAAAGTGTCCGCGGTAGCGGTCGAGTACGGCCAGAACGTCAACCCACGGGAACTGGACGCCTCCACCTTCTCGGTCCAGGACACCCTCTACAACTTCCGGTTCAATCCCATCGAGGACCTGCCCAAGCTGACCGACCGCAAGGTCACCCGCGCCTACACCAACGACGCCGCCACCATCCGGGCCGATCACCGTTCGGCGCCGGGCCGGTACGTCATCGTCGAGCTCGACCCCGAGCAGAACGCCGGCTGGACGGTGATCACCTCCAAGTGTCCGAACGGCCGGTGCGCGGTGCGGGTGAACCCGGATCTGCCCACGCGGGTGGTCCAGCGCAAGAACGTCCACGGACAGCCCGGGCATGGCCTCGGCAGGGGGCCGCTGCTGGCCAAGGGGACCCCGAACATCTCCAGAAAGGTGACCGAGAAGCCGGTCAACCTCCTCGTCGACGAGTTCCGCTACGGCTCCTACCTGTCCAACGGGATGGTGCTGCCGTACCACTACCACCTGCCGAAGAACTACGACCCGGCCAAGACGTACCCGCTGATGGTCGTGCTGCCCGGGCACGGCATGGGATGGGACGGGGACAATCTGACGGTCCAGGTGGCCGCGGACATTCCCGCCACGGCCTGGCTGCAGCAGAAGTGGACCGGCGGCACCGAGGACGTCATCGTGCTCGCCCCGCAGCACCAGCGCGTGGGCGGCGCGGCCGAGGCCGATCTCCTGGTCAAGCTGCTCGACCAGTTCCTCAAGGACTACGCCGTCGACAAGCGGCGGGTCTACGCCACCACCGTCTCCTACGGCTCCCAACTGCTGTGGCACGCCTTCGCCAAGCGTCCGGACCTGTTCGCCGGCGGACTGGTGACCGGCGGCTTCGCGGTCAACGCCGAGCAGGCGGCGGCCATCGCCGCCGCGGAGGTCCCACTCTGGGTCACCCACGGTGTACACGACCACCTGCTGAACATCGACCTCGCCCGCACCACTCGGAAACTGCTGCAGGACGCCTACACCGCACGCGGCAAGACTCCCGAGGAGATCGGGACCCTCATGCGCTACACCGAGTACGAGGACGCGGCGTTCGCACTGCCGGACTACCACGCGGCCTACGGACCCACCTACGAGGACGCCGCCATCCTCCAGTGGCTACTGAGCCGGACCAGACCGCGAATCTGACGCACACGATGGCCCCTCGCCGAGACCATGGTGAGGGGTCATCGTCAGATCGCACAGGCGATGGGTGACAATCAGGGAGCACAGCACTCCTGTCAGTGATTCACTCTGATCAACTGTCTTACAGGGCGAGACGGGCGGAGTGGGGTCATGACAGCGGCGCAGCCTGGTCACATGGTCGGCGGACGGTATCGCCTGATCACCGAGCTGGGGTCCGGCGGGTTCGGACGGGTCTGGCGTGCACAGGACGCGTCTTCGTCGATGGCCGTGATCGCTGCTTTGACCTTGAGGTCCAGTTTGGCGGTGATGGAGAAGCGGGTGTCGTTCTCGCGGCAGGCGGCGATGACCTGCGCGCTGTAGAAGGCGCTGTCGCCGCGCAGCATCAGGGTGCCTGAACAGCCCGTCTGCCGGGCGGTGGTGATCGATTCGCGGATCAGGGGTGCGGCGCCGCGGGCGGAGCCGGCGCTGCCGCCACGTAACCGGGTGGCGGCGAGCACGGGGGCGGCCAGCGGCGTGGACAGGGTGACGGCCAGCACGTTCAGGCCACGCACCAGGACGCTCTTACCCTGGATTTTCGTGTGCCCGAAGCCGCTGCCCTGCTTGGCGTAGCCGTAGGTGCGCCGCTGCATCGAGTCGATGTCCAGAAAGGCCAGCACCCGGTTGCCGGGCAGCAGCGGCGTGTGCTCGGCCAGCGCCGGGAGCAGGAGCCGGGCGACCTTGTCCAGTTGGCGGACGTTGCCCCAGGTGAAAGCGCGCAGGAACGAGCCGAGGGTAGAGGGCGCGCGCACGCCGTCGAAGAGTTTGTCCATCCCGCCATGACGCAGCATGTCCAGGTCGTCGATGCTGTCGGCGCCGCAAGCCATCCCGGCCACGATCGTGGTGACCTTCGCCGCCGCGTTGGCCCCCTCAGCAGCGCCCAGGGCCACGTGCTCGCCGGCCAGACGCTCCAGGCCCGCACGCTCGGCCAGTCGCAGCACCGGAGCCAGCCCGCCGTAGGCGATCACGTGCTCATCGTCGAAGATCGCATGCTTTTTGTCAGCGGCGTGGGAGAATCGCACTTACGAGGTGCCCTTTGACTGTGACGGTTGGAAGCGTAGAGAACTCCCATCCTCCCAGTTCGGAGGGCTTCATCTATGAGATAGACGACTGGGGCAACGGTACGCCTGTGAAACACACGGGGCGCGTCAAGTATCCGCTGCCCGAGCAGGAGATCATCTTTACCAAGATCAATCTTGGGCAGATCAGAGGGGCTTGGAAACTAGGCAGGTACGACGAGCCGGACACATGGATCCCGAACCCGAACTACGTACCGAGGTGAGCATGTACAGGCTCGAACTGGTCAGGCTCGCAGACGAGTCGCGGCTGCCATGCGTGGTGACCTTGCGGGATATCGAAGAGGATGACATATGCGAACTCCGCCTCGATCGGCAGGACGCTCCGCCTCTGGTATTCCGATCGCCCGTGGATTTCGAGGACACCCTGATCGAGTTGCGGAAAGAGCTTGAGCGCCAAGGTCTTCTCCTGCTGTGCAACAGGTATCGCCGGAACGCGTTCGTCTCCTCGATGGCCCGCCAGATGAGCACCGGCCTGTCGTGCTATCTGGTGAGCCCGGGAAAGCCGGTGGATCCCAAGAAGCTCGCTGATTCCCTTGGCCCAGCTCCCAGGGAGGACGTGGTCCTCGCCGAGGAAGGCGCGAAGTACATCGACGAATGGATCGCCGGCTTCGACGACGACTAGTTAGACCAGCGCGCCATCATGGACGCGGTCGCCCACGGCGCCGACAGGGCCCTGACGTTCGCCACAGTCATGGTGAACGCCACGCCGCTGCCCTCCGCCAGCAACGAAGCGGTCTAGGTCCTTGGCGACCCGCGTGATCGATTTACCTGCCCCCGCACGATGCGCACCGCGCCCATAAACGGCATCAGGTATGCGGGATGACCAGCACACCAGCCACGGTCATATGGAATCGAGCACCGCAAAAAATAGCATTTCCGGAAGGGGGTAGAGCAAGACATTATCGATGGCTATTGACGGCTCTCCTTCCCCTCGTCCACACTCCTGATGGATTGTCGAACGGCGTCGGCTCGCGCGTTATCGGAATTCACCGTTACAGCAATTGAGCGAATATCCGAACCGATGCGGAGCAACACCGGAACGCCTAAGAGAGGGAGGATAAATGCGATTACCGACAGCCGTACGGCGGGGATCGGGAAACGCTCCACAAAGGAGCTGGTGGTCCGTTTTCGCGGCGGCTCTACTGGTCTGCGCCATCGTCCCGGTTATCGGGTCACCCGCCTGGGCCCGGACTGCAACCACCGGATACGCCTACGTCTGGGCAGACCAGCCCACAACGTCCTCCTACACTCCCGCCGCCGCCTACAGCGCCAACTCTACGAACGCCACCAACACCGTGACCCGCACCGACGTGGGGCGCTACAGCGTCACCATGCCCAATCTCGGGCTCAACGGGGGGATCGCCCATGTGACCAGTGTGGGTTTCGACGCAACGACCTGCAACGTGCAGGACTGGGTCCCCTCCGGGACCGCCCAACTGGTCCGCGTGCAATGCTTCGACCCCGGCGGGGTGTTCGCGGACTCGATGTTCACCGTCTCCTTCGTCAACCTGGCGAGCGCGCAGCGCCACCTCGCCTACGTCTGGGCGGACCAGCCCAGCGCAACCACCTACACGCCCAGCTCGGCGCACCAGTTCAACTCCACGGGGGCCACCAACACGGTGAACCGGGTGGGCCCCGGCTACTACAGCGTCCATCTGCCCGGCATGAAGGACGCCGTGGGCTACCTCCAGGTGACCGCGCAGAACACCACCGCCGGCCGGTGCAAGGCCCACTCGCAAGGCCCGTCGCAGGACTCCGACGCCATGGTCGTGGCCATCTTCTGCACGAACCTCAACGGATCCATGACGGACACCGCTTTCACCTTTTCCTACAGCAGGAACGCCGGTTTCACCGACACGTTGCCGGCGGCGTACGCCCTTCCCAACCAGATCGACGCGGTCACCCCGTACGCCCCCACGCACCGGTTCAACTCCACCGGAGCCACCAATACCGCCACCAGGTTGGCGCCGGGGATCTACCGGCTCGCCACACCCAACATGCCCCTGGACGGCGGTCACGTCCAAGCCGTCGCGTACGGGCCGGGCGGCGACGGATTCTCGAACTACTGCAAGGTGATGTTCTGGACGCCGGACTACATGCCGGGCAGCGGCCTCTACGTCGCCTGCTTCACCGTGGACGGCGCCCCGGCCAACGGCTCGTTCAACGCCGTCTTCCTCGAGTGAGGGCATGAGGTCGTAGGCTGCGGCTCCCCTAGATGCGACTCCGTCGAGAGCCGTGCGTTGCCGACATCGTCATGGGAGGAGGGGAGTTCGCCCGCGCGATCTCCCCTCCTCCCGGCGTTCAGCTCGTGATCACCCAGTCCGGTGCAGGAGACGCGTGGACGCCGGGTGGAGTTTGTAAGAGCACGAGTCCACCAGGCGGCCGTTCGGGCGGCGCCAAAGCCCTTCGACAGCAGGCTCTAACCGGTGGCCGAGACCCGCCTGGCCGCTGCCAGGACCGCGGCGGCGGCCAGGGCGGTGAGGGACGCCAGGAGGGTGGCGGCGGCCAGAGTAAGGGCGTCGGGGTGGATCAAGGGCTGAGCACGCAGGGCCTGCCAGGTGACCAGGGCGATCAGGCCGGTGTAGCCCGCGGCTGCCACGCCGATCAGGCGAGCGCGGATCCGGTCGTCACGTAAGAGGGGATAGCGAGCCGCCAGCGCGGCCAGGAGCAGAGCGGCGATCAGCATGACCTGCAGGCCGTGCAGGCCGACGAAATGGGGGATCCTCAGGTCGCCGCCGGTGGTGCTCCACTGTGTCAGCGGGAGGCCGGGGCCGCCGTCGGGTACGCCCACGCTGTGACCGCTGCTCAGGAATACCCTCTCACCGCTGGTGGTCAGCGCGGTCTCCGCCTTCTCCTGTATGGGGATGAGGAAGCCCAGGGCCATGCCGGCGACGGCCAGGGCCAGGCCTGTGTGGATCGCCCGGCTCATCGCACGGTCGGCGTGGACCCGCTGAAAGGCCAGGATGATGGCGAGCGCGAGGTTGGCCAGCATGATGAAGAGCACGGCATTGCCGAAGATGACCAGCATGATCTTCTCGGCCGCAGCGGTGGACTTGTGGAAATGGCTGAAGGTGCCGCGGGCGGCCTGGATCGCGACGATGACCGTGTCGACGAACCCGGTGACGGCGAAGACGGTGGCCAGCCCGGAGGTCCACCTCCTGCCTCGGTGAGGCAGGGACAGCATCCAGGCGAGGGTGGTTCCGTAGACGGCCATCGACACCGCGAACTTGAACGGCTTGAGCCAGACGGGGGCGCCAAGAAGCACCCGGTCGTCGAGCACGAGCCCGACCGCCGAGACGACCAGCAGAAACAGCATCGAGGCGACCATCAGCATCAGCGGTCGATGCCACCCCATCACTCGGCGACCCGACGCACCAAGAACACTGGACACGGAACCTCCTGGAAACGACCGGAGCCATGGCCCAGACTCCCGGTCGCCGGCCGCGGCCACATTGCCGCACGCCCCCCTTGTCACAGGGAGGTCAGCCCTACCGCCGCGGCGTGTGCTCGCCGTGGTCGCCACCCGTGCGCCGCCGATGAACAGGTCTCGGTACGGTTTCAGCCCCATCGAACCTGTTTCGCCGTGGGCACGCCGTTCATCCTCTACGCACCACTTCCGCGATCGACGCCCAGTCGTGGTCGGCCATGCCCTGGTCGATCGCGGTCTGGAACGTCCGCTGCAGGGCGGACATGGTAGGCAGTTGCAGTCCGATCTTGTCGGCGGCGGCCGCGGCCAGGTTGAGGTCCTTGTCGCCCAGGACGGTGCGGAAACCGGCCGGCAGATACGCACGGTCCGCGATCGCCTTGCCGTAGCCCTCGTACACCGGCCCCGTCAGCAGGGTCTCCGTGATGAGCTCGTGCAGATGGTACGGGTCGATTCCGTGCCGTTCCGCCAGGGTGAAGCCCTCGGCCATGGCCTCCAGCGCGTGGATGATCAGCAGGTTCATGGTGATCTTCACGATGTTGGCCTGCCACGGCTGTTCGCCCACCCTCCAGGTACGCCGGCCGAGCGTCGAGAACACCGGCTCCAGGGACTCGATCATCCCGCTGTCACCGGCGGCGAGCAGGTTCAGCTGTCCCGCCTCCGCGGCGGACGGACGCCCCAGCACCGGGACGCCCAGATAGCCGATGCCGGCGGCCTCGTGCCGCTCGGCCATGACGCGACCGGCGTCGACGGAGATCGTCGACATGCTGACGTGGATGCCGTCCGGGCCCGCCGCGGCGAGCACCGCGTCGTCGAAGACGGCGGCGACGGCGGCGTCGTCGGCCAGCATCGACAGCACCGGCCCGGCGGCGAACAGGTCGGCGACGGACGCGGCGC
This sequence comes from Nonomuraea sp. NPDC049714, assembly GCF_044465295.1. Classification (NCBI taxonomy): domain Bacteria; kingdom Bacillati; phylum Actinomycetota; class Actinomycetes; order Streptosporangiales; family Streptosporangiaceae; genus Nonomuraea; species Nonomuraea sp. NPDC049714. The sequence goes on from NZ_JBITLM010000014.1 coordinate 43,510, forward strand.
GCTCGGCGCCCAGCGCGACGAGTTCGTCGACGGCCGCGGGAGACCGGTTCCAGACCGTGACGCCGTGTCCCTCCGCGAGCAGGCGGCGGACCATGCTCTTCCCCATGTTGCCGAGACCGGCGAAAGACACTCGTGCCATGCGATGCTCCTTCCTGATCCTTCAACATCAAAGGGCCAGGTACGCGGCCCGCTCTGGGCGTACCCAGCGGCAGCGAGCAGCACCGAAGGGCCGTTCCCGGTCAAGGGCAGGAAGCCCTGGGTTAGGTGTACTGGCCACGGCCGGCGCGCGGCACATCGCCGATCCGAACCTGACGGTCTGCCTCAAGAAGGGCGCCGACCGAAGCCGAATGACAGCTTTGCCGGAAACCGGATGCTTCCTATTAATCCCGGCAACACTGTGGGCTTTTGTTATGGATGGCCGATAAAAGTACGCCCATAACCCTGCGAGGGCGGCAGTTGATAACTCTGCAAACGCCTGTTGATCGGACCGCTGAGCTGGCGCGTGTAGACGAAATGTAGCTGGAATGAAGCCCGCGAGCACTGAAGCACACGAGGCGGCACAGCACAAGAGGTTGCTTGCCATTCATCAGCGTGAGTAACTGTCGGTCAACGCCCGGCAGAGCCGGGAAGAAGATCCATGAGCTGCACGGACGGGTGCCGCGACCAACGATCCCCGCCCGTGGAGCACCCTTCGATGCAAAGGGAGCCTACCTGCAATGTTGCTGAAACGCACGCTCTGCGCATCCGTGCTCATGGCGCCACTCACGGCGCTGGGCGCGACTCCGGCCTTCGCCGACGATCCTCACCCTCTTCCCGACAATCCCGACATCGTCATCGGCTACGAGAACGAGACGGAGACTTTCCGCGCCAAAGTCACCCCTCCCCTGGTGACCATGGCCTGCCGGCCGGGAAATGTCTCCTACCGGGTCTCCAGTTACAGCAACAGCCACAAGGCGGTTGGCCCGACGCAGTCCAATCACAACGGGACTTCCCGCGCCGCGACATCGACCTTCAGCGCCACCGTCTCGGGAACCATCTCGATCGCCTGGAACGTCTCCGGCAGCCTGAAGGTGGACAGGCTCGTCGCGGGCGCCGAGGTGGCCACGGGCGTCAACCTGTCCGCCAGCCTGACGGCCTCGTTGGGCAACAGCATCGCGGTCCCGACGCCGCCCCGCAGAACGACCACCGCCACGTACGGCGTCTGGCGCAAGAAGACCAAGGGCAGCTACCACGTCTGCCCCCAGAAACCGAGAAAAGTGACCGCGTGGACTCCGTGGCGCGTCGGCTGGTACGTCAAGCAAAGGTGATCTCAACATGACAATCCGACGGGTGGCGCTTCTCCTGATGTCCACCGGCCTCTTGACGGTGGCCTGCACGGCCGGAACACCGGCCGACCCGGTCACGGAGCCGCGAGGCGCCACCTCGTCGGCCGCCCCGACTGAGCCTCCCACCGTGGTCCCCACCCAGACCCCCACCGAGAGCCCCACTGGGACCCCTGCCGAGACCACCGTGGCCACGCCATCAGCCGAACCTTCACGACTCCGCCTACCGGGCATGGACGCCGGCACGAAGACCGTCCTCAAGGCGGGGCCGAGGAAAGGGTCCATGGTCGTCGGGGATGTCCCACCCGGCAAGGACGAACTATGGGTCCTGTTCAAGTGCCGTGGACAGGGCAAGGCGGAGATCATCCTGGAGCCGGGCATCAACATGCCCTTCACCTGCCTCGACGACGTGATCAGCCCCATCATGAACCGCCTCGACCTCGGCGACCGAAAGACCCTGACGGTACGCGTCCAGGCCCCGGACACGGTCGAGTGGGCTCTTCGCGTCACTCGCTGAACGGCGATGTCAGGAGCTACGCGGCACGACCAGGCCGGATTCGTACGCCAGGATCACCAGCTGGGCTCGGTCACGGGCATGCAGCTTGGCCATGGCCCGGTTGACGTGGGTCTTCGCGGTCATCGGGCTGATCAGCATCCGGTCCGCGATCTGGTCGTTGGACAGGCCCTGGGCGACCAGGGCGACGGTCTCGCGTTCGCGGTTGGTCAGCTCTTCCAGGCCCCTGCCGGTGCCCATGGTGAGCGGCTGGGTGACGTACCTGTTGATGAGTTTGCGGGTGATCGACGGGGCGAGCAGCGCGTCACCGCGCGCGGCGACGCGCACGGCGTGCAGGAGGTCTTCGGGCACGATGTCCTTGACCAGGAATCCGGCCGCGCCGGCGCGCAGCGCGTTGAAGACGTATTCGTCGAAGCCGTAGTTGGTCAGGATGACGACGTGGACGGCGGCCAGGGCCGGGTCGGCCGCGATGCGCCGGGTCGCCTCGATGCCGTCGACGACCGGCATCTGGATGTCGACGAGCGCGACGTCAGGCAGATGTTGCCTGGCCAGCGCCACGCCCTGCAGCCCGTCACCGGCCTCGGCCACCACCTCGATGTCGTCCTCGAGGTCGAGAAGCGCGCGGAATCCGCTGCGGATGAGCGGCTGGTCGTCGACCAGCAGGACCCGGATCACGACGTCCGGTCCACGGGGAGTTCGGCCTGGACGGTGAAGCCGCCCTCGTCGCGCGGCTCCGCACGCAGGCGGCCGCCGAGTGCGGTGACGCGTTCGCGCATCCCGAGCAGCCCGACGCCGGGCACCGGGGCGGTGTCCGGGCCGGCCTTGCCGTCGTCGTCGATGCGGATCGCGAGGGCGTCCGGTCGGCAGTCGATCCGGACGGACGCGGTAGCGGCGGCGGCATGGCGGGCGACGTTGGTGAGCGACTCCTGAACGATCCGGTAGACGGTCCGGCCCACCGCGGCCGGCACGTCGTGTGTCTGGCCCTCGATCGTCAGCGTCGCGTCCAAGCCGATGGCACGCGCGCGTTCCACCAGTTCGGGGACGTGGTCGAGCCCGCGTGGCGGGGTCGTGTCGTCGTCGCGCAGTGCCTGCAGGGTGGCGCGCAGCTCCCGGGTCGCCTCCCGCCCGGCCGCCTGAATCGCCAGCAGGGCCTCGGGGACCTGTTCGCCACGCCTGCGGGCCACGTGGACGGCGACTTCGGCCTGCACCTTGATGATCGAGATCTGATGGGTGAGCGAATCGTGCAGTTCGCGCGCGATGTGCAGCCGCTCCTCGTCGGCGCGGCGGCGCGCGGTCTCCTCCCGGGTGCGCTCGGCCTCCTCCGCCCGCCGCTCGGCCTGCCGCAGCGCTTCGCCCGCGGCGCCGGCCGCGACCAGCCAGGCGATCTCCAGAGCACCTCGGGCCTGCGCGAACGCCTCGCCCGTGTCGTGCAGGCCCGAGGCCAGGGCCGCGAGCGGGAGGGCGGCCAGCATGGTCACGCTCGCGGCCACCGTGATGACGCGATGCCCGGCCCGTACGGCGGCGTAGACCGCGAACAGGTACGCGACGGCGGGCACATCGAAACCGGCCGCCTGGTAACCCACCGCGCACAGCCCGGTGACGATCAGGACAGGGACCGGAGCCCGGCGGCGCGCGGCCAGCGCCAGGCCGCCCGCCGCCAGCAGCGCGTAGCCGAGCGGGCCGAGGTCCGTGCCGGAGCTCTGCCCGGACAGCCCGGTGACCAGCAGGACCGCCGTCACGCATGCGGCGATCGCGCAGTCGACGACCCCGGCCCGTCCTGTGCTCATGCGCGCACCTTAGCCGCATGCCCGCGCGGGCGAATCCTGCGGACGGATGACGGGCCGGATACCGCACCCGCGGTACGTCGGCGGATCATGCGGCGTTCGCGGCAGCCGGCTACGGCGTCGGCGGCAGCCCGAATCACCCACGTCCGCCGGACGACCGGCGACGGTTCCGCGGACATGCTCAGGTGCAGTCCCCTAGCCCCCAGTCCCCCCGAACCTTCAGACCCTCAGACCCCCAGCCCACCAGCAGTACAGAAGTCAGCAGCACAGCAGTCAGCAGTCAGCAGTCCAGTCCAGTCCAGTCGCAGGAGGAGAGCCTCATGTCAGTCAAATCCGTGCTTGTCGCAGTCGGTGCCGGACCGGTGGTCGCGCACGTCCTCGCGCAGCCGGACCCGGTCAGTGCCTACTCCATGACCGCCGGCCGCCTCTGGTCCCTGGTGGCCGCGGGGCTGGGGCTGGCCGGCGCGGTGATCGGCGGGCTGGGCCTGGCCCGTGCCGCCCGGCGTACCGGCCCCGGCCGAAGGGGAGCCGTCGCGGCCCTGGTGGCGGGGCTGGCCGGCGCGGTCATCGGCGCGCTGGTCGTGGCCGCCGCCGAGGGTGGCCCCGGCACCGGCTACGGCATCGTCGGGGGCTACCTGGCCCTGGCGGTGGGGCTGATCTCCATGGCCCTCGGCGGGCTGGCTCTGGCCCGCTCGCGCCGCACCGGCTGAGGCGCGACCCCTTCGCCAGTCCGTATCATCTCGGCATGGTGCTGCTGAAACCGGAGCCCTGGCTCAGTCGGCGGGCGGTGCTCCTGGCCGCCGGCGGGTTGCTCGCCGGTTGCTCCCAGCGGTCCGAGGTCGGCGAGGTCCGTCTGCGGCTGGCCACCGGGCCGGCGGGGGCGGTGTACCGGCGCATCGGCGGTTCGCTGGCCGAGCACATCTCCGAGCAGGTGCCGGGCGCCACGGTGAGCACCGTGCCGAGCGGGGCGTCCACCGACAACATCCGGATGCTGCGGGCCGGCGAGGTGCATCTCGGGCTGACGAGCCTGGACGCGCTGATCACGTCCGACGGCAGCGCGCCCGAGGGGCTGTCGGCGATCTGCCGGCTCTATGACAGTCACCTGCATCTCGTGGTGATGGCCGGTTCGGCGATCGACGCGTTCGGGGACCTCAAGGGCAAGCGCGTCTCCCTCGGCGCCCGCGACTCGGGCACGGAGTTCACGTCGCTGCGGGTCCTGGAGCTCGGTCTGCTGGACGCCGACGGCCGCTACCTCAGCCAGGCCGCGTCGGCGGCGGCCCTGCGCGCCGGTGAGATCGACGCGATGTTCTCCCTGACCGGCGTCCCGACCCCCGCCATCACGGACCTGGCGCAGCGACACCTGATCCGGCTGATCCCGTTGGAGGAGCAGGCGGACGGGCTCTTCATCGCGTTCCCCGGCCCCTACACGCCGGCCATGATCCCCGCGACCGCCTACTCCGGCGTCCCGGCCACCCGCACCGTCGCGGTGCCGAACGTGCTGCTCGCGCGCAGCGACCTGCCCGACGATCTGGTGTACGCCGTCACCGACACGATCTTCACGCACACCGGTACGATCGCGTCCGCCTGGCACGACGAGACCGGGGCCGAAGCCGTTCCCGAAGCGGTTCCGGAGGCATGGCACATCAATGTCCGCACCGGGATCTCCACCGCGTCGATCCCGCTCCATCCGGGCGCGGCCGCCTGGTTCCGCGACCGCAAGCACTGACAGCACTGACGGCACTGGCCCCGCGCCGGGTCCTCAGTCGGGAGCCACCGGTAGGACGACCACCGCGGCGAATCCGTGCCCGGAGCCGTCCGGACGCGGCAGCCCCTCCTCCAGCCGAAGCTCGCCCCCGGCCGCCCCGACCAGGTCGGCGCAGATGGCCAGCCCCAGGCCGGTGCCGGACACGTTCTGGTGCCGCGGCGACCGCCAGAACCGCTGCAGCGCCTGGGCCCGCTCGGACGCGTCGATCCCCCGGCCGTCGTCCCGCACAGAGATCATGACCACGCCCGGACCGTCGGGGACCCGGGCGGACACCTCCACCACCTCCGCGTCCGACAGCCGCAGCGCGTTGCTGATCAGCTCGTCCAGGATGCTGCCCAGTCCGCCCGTCGGCTCCAGCAACCGCAGCCCCGGCGGCACGTCGACCGCCAGGGTCTGCCCGGCCGTCGCCGTCAGCGCCCGCCACCGGTCCACCCGGGTCGCCAGCACCGCGTCGAGATCCACCGGCGACGCCGTCCGGATACTCTCCATCCGGGCGCTGGCCTGCAGCGCGTTCAGCAGCCGCTGCATCGCCTTCAGCTCGTCGACGGCGACGTCGTACATCTGCCGCCCGTCGCCGGCCGCGCGCAGATGCGGCTCCAGGCTCTCCACGGCGAGCCGGAGGCTGGTCAGCGGGTTGCGCAACTGGTGCGACGCGTCGGACACGAACGCCCGCTGCCGCTGCACGGCGTTCTCGACCGCGTCCATCATGGTGTTGAACGACCCCGCCAGCCGGCGCAGCTCGACCGGGCCCGCCTCGGCGTCCGCCCGGATGGTGAGGTCGCCCTGGGAGATCCGCGAGCTCGCCGCGTCCAGCTCCCGCACCGGCCGCAGCACCCACGCCGACACCGGCCAGGCCACGGCCACCAGCGCGATCAACGGCAGCAGGCCGAGCGCGGCGAGCCAGGCCCACAGGACGAGGATGCGCCGGCGGGTCTTCGACAGGTCGGAGATCGTCACGACGGCGCCGATGACCTCGCTGTCGCGGCCCACCGGCTCCGCGACGACGAGCGCGGAGTCACCCCACGGCGCCCAATCGCCGGACGGCTCGGGCCTCGTTCCGGCCAGGGCGGCGGTCACGATCCGGGGCAGCGCCGACTCGTCCCGCGCCGCCCGCTGGTACGCGCCTCCCGGTCCGAGCAGCACCGTGCCGGAGGTGTCGATCACCGCGACGGGGATGCCGTACAGCTCGTGGTAACGCGCCAGCTCCTGCTGGAGCGCCTCGATCCGCCCGGTGGACAGCGCCGTCTCGGCCAGCGACGCGAACCGGCCGACGTCGTTGAGCCGGTCGACGTACGTCTCCTGCATCTCCCGCTCGGCCACGGTCACGCTGAGCGGGACCCCGAGCGCCGCGACGAGCAGCACCGCGAGGGGCACCAGGACGATGAGCAGGCGACGGTGCACGGCTGCGTCAGCCGATCAGCTCCGGCCGGTCGGCCAGGAGCCGATAGCCGACCCCGTGGATCGTGCGGATGAGCACGGCCGGCCCGAGCTTGTTCCGTAACGCGGCGATGTGGGTGTCGAGGGTGCGGCTGGAGGACTCCCAGGTCGCGCCCCAGATCTGGTCGAGGATGACGTCGCGGCTGACCACGTTCGGCGCCCGCCTGGCCAGCAGCAGGAGCAGCTCGAACTCCTTGCGGGTCAGCGTCACGGGCGTGGTGTCGACGGTGACCTCGCGGGTGCCGACGCCGATCCGCATCGGGCCGAGGACCAGCGGCTCGTCCGGGTGGCTCAGCGCCCGGGCCGCCCGGGTGCGCCGCAGGACGGCGTCGATCCGGGCCAGCAGCTCCGGGACGCCGAACGGCTTCACGATGTAGTCGTCGGCGCCGGCGCGCAGGCCGCGGACCCGTTCGTGCTCCTCCGAGCGCGCGGTCACGGCGATGACGGCGGTCTCCGGGCGGTCACGCAGCTTGCGGATCACGTCGAGCCCGTCGCCGTCGGGCAGCCCCAGGTCGACGAGGACCACATCGGACGGGGCGGCACGCACGGCCTCGGCGGCGGTGGCGAGGCGGTGGACCTCGAAGCCCGCCTGGACCAGGACGCTCACCAGACCCCGCGCGACGCGGTCGTCATCCTCGATGATGGTGATCCGCATACCGGATTGTACGACCCGGATCGACGCGTGCGTCACCCCTGCAGTTCTTGGGATTTCTCTGACGTTCAGCGCATTCCTTGGGATTCCTCTGACACTATCCGCGCCGCCGCCAGCCCAGACTTAGGCCGCGCACACACGAGGAGGCCGCGATATGAGAACGCCCAGCAGGTACGGGACCACCGCGCGGATGATCACCGCGATCGGCGTGGTGTCGCTCGTCGCCGCCTGTGCCGGAAACGGCGGCACGACAGGCGCGGGCCCCACCGGCGAAGGTTACCCGGACCAGAACATCACGTTCGTCGTGCCGTTCAGCGCGGGCGGCCCGACGGACACCGTCACCCGCATGATCGCCGCGCCGATGGCCGCCAAGCTCGGCGGCAAGGTCGTCGTCCAGAACGTCGAGGGCGCGGGCGGCACGGTCGGCGCCGGCGAGGTCGCGCGGGCCGATCCCGACGGCTACACCGTGCTCATGCACCACATCGGCATGTCGACGGCGCCCTCCCTGTACCAGAACCTGGGCTTCAAGCCGCTGGAGAACTTCGAGATGGTCGGGCTCGTCACCGAGGTGCCGATGACCGTCATCGCCCGCAAGGACTTCGCGCCCGCGACGCTCCAGGACCTCGTGACCCACGTCAAGGCGAACGCCGCCAAGGTCACGATGGCCAACGCCGGCATCGGCGCCGCGTCCCACCTGTGCGGCCTGCTGTTCCAGACCGCCGCCGGGGTCAAGCTCCAGGAGGTCCCGTACGAGGGCACCGGCCCCGCGCTGACCGACCTCGTCGGCGGCCAGGTCGACTTCATGTGCGACCAGACGACCAACACCAGCGGCCAGATCGCCGCGGGCGAGGTGAAGGCGTACGCGGTCACCACGCCGGAGCGGGTGAAGAGCCTGCCTGACCTGCCCACCACGACCGAGGCGGGGCTGCCCAAGCTCCAGGTCAGCGTGTGGCACGGCCTCTACGTCCCGAAGGGCACGCCGCAGGACGTCGTCCAGAAGCTGTCGGAGGCGCTGAAGGTGGCGCTGGCCGACCAGAAGGTCATCGACCAGATGGCCAAGCTCGGCACCGCGCCGGTCCCGGCCGAGGACGCGACGCCGGAGGCGCACCGTACCAAGCTCGAAGAGCAGCTCGTCACCTGGGCGAAGGTCATCGCCGACGCCGGTGTGAAGGCCTCCTGACGTGGAGCGCCGCCGATCCTTCCCGGACGTCCTGGCCGGGGGGCTCTTCATCCTGATCGGTGGCGCGTTCGTGGTGGGGTCGCTCGGCTACGAGCTGGGCACCCTGCTGCGGATGGGCCCCGGCGCCTTTCCCCTGTTGGTCGGCACGCTCGTGGCCGGCCTGGGGCTGGCGATCGTCGTCAAGGGACTCGTCGCCGGCGAGGTGATCACGTTCGGGCCGATCCCCTGGCGCGCGGTCGCCGTCATCGTGGTCGCCGTCCTGTTCTTCGGATTCACCGTACGGGGCCTCGGATTCATCCCGACGTCGGCGGTGACCGCCCTGCTGACCACGCTGGCCAGCACCCGCGTACGACCGCTCATGGCCCTGGCCGTGACCGCCGGGCTGACCCTGGCGAGCACGCTCATCTTCGTCGTCGGACTGCAGCTGCGGATCCCGCTCTGGGGCCCTTGGCTGGGGTTCTGACACGGCATCTGACACGGCATCCGGATTGAGGCATGGAACTTCTCGACAACCTCGCGCTGGGCTTCTCGACCGCCCTCCTCATCCAGAACGTCCTCTACTGCTTCCTAGGAGTGCTGCTCGGGACGGCGGTGGGCGTGCTGCCCGGCATCGGGCCGACGGCGACGGTGGCGATGCTGCTGCCGATCACGTTCAGCTTCGAGCCGGTGACGGCGCTGATCATGCTGGCCGGCATCTATTACGGCGCGCAGTACGGCGGCTCGACGACCGCCATCCTGATCAATCTGCCGGGTGAGTCGTCGGCGGCGGTCACCGCGCTGGACGGGCACGAGATGGCCCGGCAGGGCCGGGCCGGCGCGGCGCTGGCCGCCGCCGCGGTCGGCTCCTTCATCGCGGGTACGATCGCCACCGTCGTGCTGGCCGTCGCGGCTCCGCCGCTGGCCCGCGTCGCGTTGCAGTTCGGGGCGGCCGACTACTTCTCGCTGGTGCTGCTCGGCCTGATCGTGTCGATCGCGCTGGCGCGCGGCACGGCGCTCAAGGCCCTGGCCATGATATTCCTCGGCGTCCTGTTCGGCACGGTCGGCCAGGACATCTACACCGGCACGCCCCGGTACACGTTCGACCAGCGCGAGCTGTACGGCGGCATCGACTTCGTGTCGGTCGCCGTCGGCATGTTCGGGGTGGCCGAGATCCTGCGCAACCTGGAGAACGAGCAGACCCGCACGGCGATCGTGAGCAAGGTGAAGAACCTCTGGCCGACCCGCGAGGACCGGCGCCGCATCGTCGGCCCGATCCTGCGGGGCACCGGCCTCGGCGCCGCGCTCGGCATCCTGCCCGGCGGCGGCCACGTGCTGGCCTCGTTCACCTCCTACGCCGTCGAGAAGCGGATCTCCAAGCGGCAGCAGGAGTTCGGGCACGGCGCGATCGAGGGCGTCGCCGGCCCCGAGTCGGCCAACAACGCCGCCGCGCAGACGTCGTTCATCCCGCTGCTCACCCTGGGCCTGCCCGCCCACCCGGTGATGGCGCTGATGGTCGGCGCGTTCATCGTCCACGGCATCACCCCCGGCCCGAACGTCATCACCGACGAACCGGAGCTGTTCTGGGGCTTGATCGCGTCGATGTGGGTCGGCAACGTGCTCCTCGTGCTGCTGAACCTGCCGCTGATCGGCATCTGGGTCCGCATGCTGCGCATTCCGTACCAGGTGCTGTTCCCGATGATCATCCTGTTCGCCTCGATCGGCACGTACTCCCTGGGGTTCAACGCCTACGACGTCTACGCGATCGTGTTCTTCGGGATCCTGGGCTACATTCTGATCAAGTGCGGCTGCGAGCCGGCGCCGCTGCTGCTCGGCTTCGTCCTCGGCCCCCTGCTGGAGGAGAACCTGCGGCGGGCGCTCATCATCGAGCGCGGCGACGCGTCGGTCTTCTTCACCCGCCCGATCTCCGCGGTCCTCCTGGCCCTGGCCGCGGCGGCCCTGGTCGTCGCCGTCCTCCCGGCGATCCGCAAGCGCCGCGAAACCGTGTTCACCGAGGAGGAGTAGGAGGCTTCGCGGACATGTGGTGGGCCGGTCAGTCTCCGTGGCCGGTGATGGCGGTGACCCGGATCTCGACGCGCATGTTCGGGGCGCCGAGGACCGGCACGCCGGTCTCGGTCCAGATGGGTGCGCGGTCGCCCATGCGCTTGCGGAACTGCTCCACCATGACGCGGTTGTGGACCTCACCGATGAAGTCGGCGGAAGTGGGGATGTGGTACGAGTTCACGGCGATGACGTCACGCCAGGTGGCGCCGGCCTCGGCGAGGGTTCGTTCGACGTTTTCGAAGGCCTGAACGATCTCGTCCTCGAGGGACTCGGGGAAGTTCCAGTCATCGTCCCATCCGCCTTGACCCGAGGTCTCGACGCGGTCGCCGACTCGAACCGCCTGGCTGTAGTGCATGTTGGCTAGCTGTGTCTCGCCGTATCCAGGTGTGGCGAAGAACTCCGGCTCACTCATGCCGATCCCCTCAGGTTGACTTCATGCTTGAAGTGAACGTATCAGGCTTTCACTTCACGCGTAAAGTCACGAACGCTCGGTAGGGTGAACCCATGGCCATCGCCGCGACCCCGAACCCCGGTGGGAATTCTCCCGAGGAGACGTTGTGGCTGACCTCGGACGAGAAGGATGCCTGGACCGGGCTGGTCTCCCTGGTCCTCCTGCTGCCGGGGCGGCTGGAGTCGCCGCTGCAGCAGGAGTCCGGCCTGACCCTGTTCGAGTACCTGACGCTCAGCCACATCTCCGAGGCCCCGGAGCGCCGCCTGCGGATGAGCGAGCTCGCCTACCTGGCCAACGGCTCCCTCTCGCGCCTGTCCAACGTCGTCAAGCGGTTCGAGCAGCGGGGCTGGGTGGAGCGTTCGCCCGACCCCGACGACGGCCGCTACACCATCGCCGCCCTCACCGACCTCGGCTTCGAGGTGGTGGCCGCCGCCGCGCCCACACACGTGCGCGCGGTGCGGCAGTTCGTGCTCGACCCGCTCACCGCCGCCGACCAGCAGGCGCTGGCGCGCATCGCCGCCAAGCTGCGGGTACGGCCCGTCGACCTGGCCTAGCATTACATCAGGGCTCGATGAGGACCTTCAGGGCGGCGCGGTCGTTCATCGCACGGTAGCCGTCGGGCACCTGCTCCAGGGTGACCGCACGGTCGAACACGCGGCCCGGCTCCAGGGTGCCGTCCAGGACCTCGGGCAGCAGCTCCTCGATGTAGGCGCGGGCCGGGGCGACGCCGCCGGTGACGGTGAGGTTGCGGAAGAACTCGCCGAAGCCCATCGGCATCTCCTCGTACTGGGGAGCGCCCACCCGGCTGATCGTGCCGCCGTCGCGGGCCACGGCGAACGCCGTCTCGATCGCCTGCCTGGTGCCGACGCACTCCAGCACGGTGCGGGTGCCGTCGCCACCGGTCAGCTCCCGTACCCGCTCGATGCCCTCCTCGCCGCGGTCGGCGACGATGTCCGTGGCGCCGAAGTCGCGGCCCAGCTGAGTACGCTCCCGGTGGCGGCCCATGAGGATGATCTGCTCGGCGCCCAGCCGTCTGGCGGCCAGGACCGCCGACAGTCCCACCGCGCCGTCGCCGATCACCGTCACCGACGCGCCCTGGTCGACGCCGGCGGTCACGGCGCTGTGGTGGCCGGTGCAGAACACGTCCGACAGGGTGAGCAGAGACGGCAGCAGCTCGGAATCCTCGCCGACGGGCAGCTTGACCAGCGTCCCCTGGGCCTGCGGGACGCGTACGGCCTCGCCCTGACCGCCGTCCACGCCGTCGGCCCCCCACAGGCCGCCGTGCCGGCAGGAGGTCTGCAGGCCCTCGCGGCAGAAGTCGCAGGTGTTGTCCGACCAGACGAACGGCGCCAGCACGACGTCCCCGCGCCGCAGCCCGGACACCTGCCCGCCGAGGTCCTCCACGACGCCGAGGAACTCGTGCCCGATCCGCTCACCCTCCTCGGTGGCCGGCCGGGACTTGTACGGCCACAGGTCGCTGCCACAGATGCACGAGCGGAGCACGCGTACCAAGGCGTCGGTGGGCTCCCGCAGGACCGGGTCGGGCACGTCCTCCACGCGCACGTCGCCGGCGCCGTAGATCAAGGTTGCACGCATGAGAGCCTTCCGTCCTTCGGGTAGTCATCGTTGGACTACCCACGGCCGGTCGAGGCTGGGTGACCGGTGTACCTGGTCGAGGCCCGTTATCGGTAAATATGCCCATCAGGCCGGCTGGCAAGGAACCCGCCCGCCCACGTCGGCGCAGTCGCCTCTCCGAAGGGCTGTTACGGCGTTCTCAGGGCAGCCCGTACCTCCTCTTGATCGCTGCTGCCTCCTCCTCGGTCACCTCGATCGGTGTACGGCCCAGCGCCGCCCGCAACTCCCCGACGATCCTGTCCTCCGACGCCCGCACGCGGGATCGCAGCTGGGCGAACTGGTCTCCGAACAGCTTCGCCGTCGGCCCGGTCCACACGGTTCCGCTCTGGAACTGCCGGTAGGGCGTCTCGATGCCGCCGTCGATCTCCTCGATCAGCGGCTCGACCACGCGCAAGGCGTTGCGCAGAGCCTCGTGCAGGGGATTGGACACCAGAGCCGCCATGGTCAGTCCTTCGCAGTACGGGGAGCGCTCGCGTCAGTGATCAGTTTGGGGGCGATCAGCTTCATCAACGCGATCACATCGGCCGCGCTGTCCCGTCCTTCCACTCCCTTCGACATTCCGACGAACAGCTGCGCCTCTCCTCTCACCAGCACGGCACCTGCCTGGTTCTTCTCAACCGTTCCGCCTTGGGTGTAGAAGCCGATCCCGCCGGGGACGATCTCGGGCAGCGGCTTGTCCCCGGCTTTGATCTGGGCCTTGACCCACTCCTCTCCGCCTTCAGGAGTCAGGTCGACGTCGATCAGCTTCTTCCTGCCCGTCGGCTGGTAGATGGCACATCCGCCCACGCCCACCCCATCGCCGAATTCAAGGTCGAAATCACCGCGCGCAATCGGTTGGCGCACGCCCGTCATCAACTCCACAGCGTGCAGTGGAATGTGGTCGCAGATGTAGGGAGGCGCGGCGACTGCCGGCAGCGGTGTCCTGTCAACGGGAGGCTTCTGGGTGCTTGTGCAACCAGCCAGCACCAGAGCCAGGCCCAGAGCGGTGGCAATTCTCATTTGTGCTCGCTGAAGGCGCGGTCGTAGGCATCGACCAGCTCCCTTTTCGTTTCCTTCCATATCGTGCCCTCGTGGTCGTCCTCCGCCCACTGCTCGTAGGCGTCGAAGTGCGGATGCTGGGTAGCGTTCTCAGGTGTCATCTCCCCCAGCGTCATCAAGGTCCCGTCGGCTTTGAGAAAGCCCAGGGAACGGCGAGTCTCCTGGCCGAAGAGCCCGTGGTCGAACATGGCCTGGGCCATGAGTTGGGTCGCCAGGAACTCTGAGCTGGCCTTCGTCATGTTTGCTTCGTACGTCGCCTGGTTTTGGTTGACCTCGGTCTTGGCGCTGTCCTCGATCAGGCTGGTCCAGGCGCCCACGACGCCGGCTGTAATGGGCCACCCGACCTTCTGCGGAATCGCCAGCCCGGTGTTGACCACCGCCATGATCTCCTTCATCTTCCGCTCCTGGGCTGCATCCAATTTCTGGCCCTCAGCTATACGAGCGAGCCCCGTCGCGTCGGTGATCAGGCCGAACCCTGCGCCCGCCTCCTTCGCAGCGGCTACGAAGCTCTTGCGGTCGCCGCTCGCGGCACTGTGGTCGAGCAGTCTCTTTGACCACACGGTTTGGGCTGCCATCAGCATCGAAACGTTCTTCGGGTCTTCCTCGAACGCCTCCTCCATGACCACCCGTACGTCTTCTGTGCGTAACTGCGCACCCCACGGCTCGTTCGGCGGCCAGTGCGCGGGGTTGATGGTGCGCACGCGAGCCCCGCTGAGCCCTGATTTCTTCGAGACGTAGGCGACATCAGGAATATAGGCGGCAAGGATGAGCGCGGTCGTGCTGGCCGGAATGGCCGATTCACCGCCCTTGTTGATCCGCTCACGCTGCAACTCGACGAACTCCGAGGCTAGTTTGGCTGATAAGAAACCGCGGGACGGATTCTGCTCCGTGCCGTCGCGGTCTCTGAAGACTGTGGTGGCCGCCTCCACCGCCTTGCCCACCACTTCCTTGCCGTTCATTGTGGGCCGTTCGAGGAGGAAGTGTTTGAGGGCCGTAGGGTCCTTGGCGAAGAAGTCCTGGGCGACGGCGGGGTTGCGGGCCAGTGCCGTCATCATGTCCACTATCGGGTCCTGGTGGAAATCACGTAAGACCGTTCCGCCCTGAGCCGGTGTTTTACGATCGTGGGCGTCGATGGCCCTGGCCGCCTGCAGCAGGAAACCCGCGTCGAACGAGCCGTACTTGATCGCCTTGGCGAGGGCCTCGTGATCCGAGGGTTTGGAGACGGCGATGAACTCCTCGCGCCAGCCGGCATCCAACCGAGGGCTGGCCGTACCGAGAGCCTTGCTGAGCGCGACCTGGAGACGGTGGAGCTCCTTGTCACCCCTCACTGTTCTGGCCATGACAGCCCGGTACGTGGTCGGGCCCAGCGCGTGCATGAGCATCGTGGCGAAAGCGGGATCGCCAATCCGTCTCTCCAACTCCGAGAGGACCTTCTTGTCGATCTTGCCGGTTTTCGCGGTTTCGGCCAGGCGATTCGCGGCGGCGTAGACGTCGGTGTCGCTGGATGAGCGGTTGTAGAGGGCCTCGTCGAAGGGGACCATGCCGGCGGCATCGGCACCCCACGTTGTGGTCAGCGACTGGACGGTCGTATTGCGCCGGCGTAACTCTGGGCGTTTGGAGCTGATGAAGTTGCCCATCTCGCGAAGAGCCGCCAGGGCGGAGACGTCGAAATCAAGCCGGCTCAGAGCCTCCCGGATGCGTGGCTCGTGAGCACGGATCGTGGACTCGACCCTGCCGAGGTCACGCTCGAAACGGTCCATTTCCGCAGGGGTGATGCCGGAGTAGTTCCAGTTAGGAGGGGCGGGTGTCAGGGATGGTTTTGCTGTGGTCTGCGCTGGTGGCGGTGTGGGCTGGTCAGAGGGCCGGCCCGGCGTCGGTAACGGGGTGGGGGTTGGCTGGGCGTAGTTCCCTGGGGGCTGGTCGGACTTAGCCTGTGGCGGTGGGGTTGGGAGGGCGTCGGGTACCGGGTGGCTCATGATGCGCCTCCGCCGACGCGAACAACCGGCCTGATTCCGATCCCAGCGCGCCGCCTCGATGGAGGCTCGTAGCGTAATAGCATGGTCATTCCTGGCTTTGGGGACGCGCCGTCGCCAGGATGTACGGGAAAATCGCTCTTGGGGTTCGCGTCCGGGAACGCGAGGTCGGCGAACTCCCCATGGCCACTCCCCCGAGGATGTGGGTTATAAGGCAGGAGTCAAGCACACCGGCCAATCCCGGGTAAACGCTCTACGCGTCTCTATAAACAACCGGAATTAGACTCGCGTAATATCAGACGGCTCGGAATGCGCATTACTGCGCGTCAGTAGGGGACCTTGACGGAGGTCGCGATGCTCCAGGGGCCGCAGTCGGAGCTGAAGGTGCCCCGGTCGCAGCCCTGGACGACGAAGGCGGCCCTGACGAGCCCGCCGTGGCCGTTGGAGGTGATGCAGGTGTCGCCGTCGCACGTGGGGTCGATGGAGTAGGCACCGCTCCACGGGGTCAGCCGGGCGACTTTCACCTGGGTGGCCTTGCCGCCGTCGACGCTCCAGCGGACGTTGAAGAAGTCCCAGTCGCGCCCGAGGCCGCTCCAGCGGAAGACGGCCTTGCCTTTGGTGTAGTAGGCGCGGACCAGCGTGCCGCCGCCGAGGTTCGGGGACCAGACGATCTTGCCGTTGCGGAAGGTCTGGTACGAGCCGCGCTGGTTGGCGTAGCCGTACTCCTTGGTGGTCGGGCAGCCGTAGACGCTCCGCTCGCCGCCGTTGGAGCGCCACAGGTCGCCGACGAGGCTGCCGGCCGGCGCCACCAGGGCGGGGTCGCAGGCGGCGGCGCTCGCGGGGGCGGCGCCGATCGTGAGGGCCGTGGCGGCCGTGCCGAGAGCGGTGACGAGGCCGAGGAGGGTGCGCTTGTGCGGCATCGGAGTGATCCTTTCCGGTGTTGGTTTCCGCACTCTGTGTAATACGAACCACTTGAAAGGGGGCGACGGCGGATTGCGGCCCACTTGCCGGACGCTTTCCGCCGCCCCCGCTCGATCAGTGCAGACTCCCGGACGCCGTGCCCGCCAGCGGAGTGTCGTCGGTGTATCTGACCTCGTAGACGCGCTCCGCGAACCTCCAGCCGTCCGAGGTTCGCTGGTACCGGTCGTGGTAGATGGAGTAGTTCTGGTGCGAGCTTCCGTCGCGGAAGCGGCCGAACTCCGCGACGTATGCGCGGCCGATCGCGGT
This sequence comes from Nonomuraea sp. NPDC049714, assembly GCF_044465295.1. Lineage (NCBI taxonomy): Bacteria > Bacillati > Actinomycetota > Actinomycetes > Streptosporangiales > Streptosporangiaceae > Nonomuraea > Nonomuraea sp. NPDC049714. The sequence goes on from NZ_JBITLM010000014.1 coordinate 60,528, forward strand.
GTCGCCGTCAACCTGGATGGTGCCGGGGTGCGTGTTCTGCACGAAGTACTCCCAGAGGCTCTGCAGTCGCTCGATCCCGGCGCGGATCTCCTCCCGGCTGCCGAAGTCGACGTTGGCGTCGGGGATCCGCCACACGCCGTCCGGGGTGAACAGCGCCGCGAATCGGTCGTAGTCGCGCATCATCCCGGCGTCGGTGAACTCGCCGCGCAGCGCCTCGATCTCAACGCGATCAGCGATGTCCTGAAAATTGCTCATCAGTGCTCCCCTTGTCCCATCGAACATCCGGCCAGCCGGTGATGGACCCGAAGCGGCCCCAGGCTACGAAGGCGCGATGTTCATGGGTTCCCCGGCGTTCGTCTCAGCAGTACGACGACGCAGCCCCTCGAAAGGTGAGGCCACGCGGCAGCGATATCCCCATGACGACGCGCCTCAGGGCCGGTAAGGTCGTGATCTTCGGCTGGCGTCGGCTGCCGGAGTTTCGCAGGGTGGACACCCTTCAAGGGCTGGGTGGAGCCGATTGGCGACATGAGCGAGGTGGGTCGCTCGCTCGCTTTCGGTGATTGGCAGCAGTGGCCTGCCGAGCAGGCCGCCGCCGTTCGGGGGTTTCTGCACTCATGGTGGGAGCACAGCCTCACCACGCCCGATATCGCCGTACCCGCGTACGAAGTGCTCACGCTGTGCGTCGAGGCGTCCGGTACGCTCGCGCCCTGGCTCGACGCCTGGGAGTCGCTGAGCGACCCGGTGGCCGACCGGCGGCTGGCCGAGATCGTCGCTCGCTGGGGGCCCGACCTGCTGGAGAACCAGTTTCCCTGGCACACCCGGAATGACGAGCAAGCCCAGCGCGCGGAGCTGACCGCCTGGCTGGTACGCCACGCTCCCGCCCGCTTGCGTGCTGCCGGCGCACCGGAGCAACTGCTCCCCGGCGGCGACGAGCCGGCGCCTCCTGCCAGCGCGGCCTACATCGTGATGGCCGATCCGGAGGGAAACGGGCTCTGCTTGGGCTGAACGACGGGGAACTTCACCCCGGTGAGGTCTTCGGAGACGGCCCACAGCCGCTGCTGGACGGCTATCTCGTACGACTCCGGGCTGGAGGTGACCAGCCGGGGGTGGCCCATGATCTCGTTGCGTCCGCCGGGACCGTAGTACTGGCCGCCGAGCGCGGCGGGGTCGGTGGCGGCGCGCAGGGTCGGCAGCGCGCCCATCGCCGGCGTCTGGGTGATCAGCGGCGCGAGCCAGGTGAGCGGAAGCCGGAGGGCCGCGGGGGTGTTGCGGGCGAGCTCGGTGCTGGACATGCCGGGGTGCGCGGCCACCGCGACGGTGGTGCCGTGCGTGGCGAGCCGGCGCTGCAGCTCGTACGTGAACATCAGGTTGGCCAGCTTGGACTGTCCATAGGCGGCGACCCGGCTGTACGACCGTTCCCACTGCAGGTCGTCGAAGTGGATCGCGGCCCGGATGCGGTGGCCGGTGCTGCTGACCGTCACCACGCGCGAGCCGGGCACCGGCAGCATCAGGTCCAGCAGCAGCCCGGTGAGCGCGAAGTGGCCGAGGTGGTTGGTGCCGAACTGCATCTCGAAGCCGTCCCGGGTGGTCTGCTTCGGGGTGTACATCACGCCGGCGTTGTTGATCAGCAGGTCGAGCCGGTCGAGCCGGGATCGCAGCGCCGCCGCCGCGGTGCGGACGGAGTCGAGCGAGGTCAGGTCCAGCGCCTGTACGGTCACGTCGCCGTTCATGCGGGCCGCGGCCTGCTCGCCCTTCTCGACGTTGCGCACGGCGAGCACCACGGACGCCCCGCGCTCGGCGAGCGCCTTGGCGGTCTCGTACCCCAGTCCGGTGTTGGCCCCGGTCACCACGGCCACCCGCCCGCGCTGGTCCGGGATGTTCGCCGTCGTCCACTTCACGCTCATGTCAGGCTCCCAACTAACTAACGTACCGAAGGTATCTTGTACCGACGACGTTAAAGTACTTCCGGTACGTTGTCAACGTACCGGAGGTACTTAAGTTAGGCTGGCGATCGTGACGTTCCAGCGGGCGCGAACTGAAGAGCAGCGGGAGATCCGCCGACGGGCGATCCTCGACATGGCGTCGGCGATGCTCGACGAGATGCCCGTGGCCGCGGTCACCCTGAACGAGCTCAGCCGCCGGGTAGGCCTGGCGAAGCCGAACGTGCTGCGCTACTTCGAGTCCCGCGAGGCGGTGCTGCTCGCACTGCTGGACCACTTTTTGCAGGAGTGGCTGACGGAACTGGCAGGCGAGTTGGCCGCCGGCATCGACGAAAACCTCCCCATGGCGGAGCGAGCGGCAGCGGTGGCCGAGATCCTCAGCCGCTCACTCTCCGGCCGAGTGGTGCTGTGCGACCTTTTCGGCGCACAGGGCAGCGTCCTGGAGCACAACGTCTCCGTCGAGGTCGTAGCACGCTACAAGCGCGCCTCCCTGGACCGCCTGACAACCATGACCGCCCTGATCCAGAAGTACCTGCCGGAGCTGGGCGAGAACGCAACACTGTTCAGCCTGCAAACCATGGTCATGGCCGGCGCGCTGTCGGCGTACAGCACACCCCCGCCCAGCCTGCAGGCCGCCTACCAGGCCGAGCCCGACCTGGCCCGCTTCCACTTGGAGCTGAAGGACTCCTTGAAGCAGGCCCTGACCGCAACCCTCCTGGGCGTGCTCCCCCGCCGCTGACCCGCGTTGCGCTGGACAGGCCCGAACCTCTGTATTTCTCGCGCCCGGACGGTGGACCATGGGACTCGACAAGCCTCACTTGACGAGATACTCGTCGGCCGCGTCGGTGTGAATCTGTCAGAGGCCGAATCGATACAGGAACGGTCCATATTCAGCGCGGCAATATGGTCCATTCTCATCATGTCTTCCACTCCTGGAGTTTCTCCGCGTGTTCGATCTCTCCTGACAGCCGCCGTGCTGGCCGCCGGCGTGGTCGTCGCCGTCTCCCCGCCGGCCCACGCGGCAGCCCCGGCCGTCCAGATCACCAAGATCGACTACGACTCCCCCGGCTCGCCCGACAGCGGGCAGAACAACAGCCTGAACGGCGAGTACGTCCAGCTCAAGAACATGACCAAGAAGGCCGTCAGCCTCAGGGGCTGGACCATGCGCGACAAGACGAGCCGATCTGACCACGTCTACACGTTCGGCGCGTTCACCCTCAAGGCCGGGAAGACGGTCACCTTACGGACCGGCCGGGGCAAGAACACCTCCACCGTTCGCTACTGGGGCAGGAGTGGCGGCGGGACCTTCGCCTACATCTGGAACCAGAGCTCGGACACCGCGTACCTGCGGAACGTGGCCGGCAAGCTGGTGGACTCCTGCTCGTACAACTCGTCGCGGGACGACTACAAGATCTGCTGACCTCGGCCCACGCACATCCGGCCCCCGGTGCTCGCCGAGGGCCGGACGGACAGCGGCTGGCCGGCTGCGCATGCACCCCCGGCCCTCGCGGCTGCTTGACCCGGGCCGGTACCGATCGACTTCGCACGCTCACCCCGTTTTCTCGGCCAACTCTCCGATACGCATGTACCCGCCCTTCCAGTGACCCTGCTCACAGGGCTTGCCTCTCACATCAATGTCAGGATTTAGCGTTGCGGCAGGTCCTACCAGGGAGAAAACATGAAGATTTCCGGTTCTGTCGCACTCGTCACCGGCGCCAACCGCGGCATCGGGCGGCACTTCGCCCGGCTGCTGCTTGAGCAGGGCGCGAGCAAGGTGTACGCGACCGCGCGCACCCCCGAGTCCATCGACATCCCCGGTGTCGAGACGCTGCGGCTCGACATCACCGACCCGGCGTCGATCGCCGCCGCGGCCTCGGTCGCGACCGACGTCGACCTGCTGGTCAACAATGCCGGCATCGCGACCTTCACCAACCTCGTCACCGGTGACCTGGACAAGATCCGGCTGGAGATGGACACCCACTTCTACGGCACTCTCGGCATGATCCGGGCCTTCGCCCCGGTGCTCGGCGCCAACGGCGGCGGCGCGATCGTCAACATGCTCTCCGCGCTGTCGTGGTTCTCCTACGACGGCGCCAACTCCTACGGCACCGCCAAGGCCGCCGCGTGGAGCCTCACCAACGGCGTGCGACTCGAACTCGCCCAGCAGAAGACGCTGGTGACCGGTGTACACCTGGGTCTGGCCGACACCGACATGGCGGCCGGCGCCGACGGCCCCAAGGCCGACCCGGCCGACGTGGTCCGCGCGACGCTCGACGCTGTCGAGGCCGGCAAGCTGGAGGTCGTCATCGACGACTGGAGCGCCCACGTCAAGGCGTCCCTGTCCCGCGATCCGCTCGAGTTCTACGGCCAGTCCCTGGCGAGCTGACGAGCTGACGAGCTGACGACGGGAGGCCGGTGGGGAGGACACAGACCCTCCCCACCGGATGTCTCACTCGATGCCGAGGCCGGCTTCGGCATCGTCGGCTTGGCCTGCGACGGATAGTCGGATCGTCCAGTCAGTCCACCGGTTCCACCATTCTCACCGCCTCCGGGCTGGGCTCATAGTTACTTCACCTGAGCGGATCCCCCCTCGTGAAGTCCAGCCCTCGTTCTCACCGGAGGCGCAATGCCGCATCGAACCGGCCCCCTGGCCGCCGTGCTGATCCTGTCCGCGTTACTCCTCAGCCTCCTCACCGCTCCCCCCGCGCTGGCGCTGACGACCCGCGCCGTGAGCTCGCCGGACGGGCAGCTCGCCGTCACCGTCACCGAGCAGCCCCAGGGAGCGCTGACCTTCGCGGTGACGGCGGGGAGCACCTCGATCTTCGGGGACTCGCCCCTGGGCATCGCCACCTCGGCAGTCGACCTGCGCTCCGGGCTGGAGTTCGTGACGGAGTCCCGCAGGGAGATCGACACGACGTACGAACTGCCCGCCGGCACCAAGCCGTCCTACCGCGACCACGCGCACGAGCTGGTGCTGACGTACGCCAAAGCGGGACAACAGCTGGAGCTGGTGATCCGGGCCTACGACGACGGCGTCGCCTACCGCTACCGGCTGCCGGGCAGCGGCGCGGTGTCGATCACGGACGAGGTCAGCGGGTGGCGTCTGCCGGCGACGACCGGCGGCTGGGCCGCCCCCTGGAACGGGAACTACGAGCAGGACTACACCTACCGCGACGCCGCCCAGCTGAACTCCGCCACCGACCTCACCATGCCGCTGCTGGCGTCGATCGACGACAACGCCTACTTCACCGTGCTCACCGAGGCCGAGGTGGTGAACGCGAACGCCTCCTACGTGCCGTCCCTGCTGGCGGGCAGCGGCGCCGGCGACGGGCTGCTGAGCCTCAGGCGGACGCCGGACCAGGCGTTCCCGGTCTCGGCGACGTACCCGTTCCAGACGCCGTGGCGGGTGGCGATCATCGCGAAGGGCGTGGACCCGCTCTACAACTCGGACCTGGTGCAGCACCTGAACCCGCCCGCGACGACCGACGCCTCCTGGGTGCGCCCGGGGCGGGCCGCGTGGTCCTGGTACGCCGACGGGGACAGCGCCGCCGACCTCGACAAGCAGAAGGAGTACGTGGACTTCGCCGAGTCGATGGGCTTCGAGTACGTGACCATGGACTGCTGCTACGACCGGACGAAGGACCTGCCGGCCATCGCGGAGTACGCGAAACGGCACGGGGTGGACATGTTCGCCTGGGTGAACGCCGAGCCGTTCGCCGATCCGGCCGTCGCGGACGCGCTGATGGCCGAGCACAAGGGGTACGGCATCAAGGGTCTCAAGGTGGACTTCTTCCTCAAGGACTCGCTGGAGGCGATGGGCTGGTACCAGTCGATCGGCAAGGCCGCGGGTGACCACGAGATGATGATCACCTTCCATGGCAACACCAAGCCGGGCGGCGAGAACCGTACCTGGCCGTGGCTGGTGACCACGGAGGCGGTGGCCGGGACCGAGCACTACCTGTACCCGCCGCCCACGACGGCCCGCCAGGACGTCACCTACCCGTTCATCCGGAACATGCTCGGCGGCATGGACTACACGCCGGCGATGATCTCGGAGAACGCGTCGATCCTCACGCAGGGGCACACGCTGGCGCAGGCCGTCGTGTACACCTCCGCGATGGTCAACTACGCGGACTCGGCGGCGGCGTACGAGCAGTGGGACGGCCGTCACCTGATGCGCGCGCTGCCGACGACGTGGGACGAGACGAAGGTCGTCGAAGGGTTCCCCGGAGATCACATCACGGTCGCCCGGCGCTCCGGCGGTGACTGGTTCGTCGGCGCGATGACGTCGCCGGCCAGGACCGCGACGGTTCCGCTGACGTTCCTCGACGCGGGTACGTACACCGCGACGATCTTCGCCGACGACGGCTCGGGACGGCTCACCACGTCCACCCGGAGCGTCACGAAGGCGACCACGCTCTCGCTGCCGATGATCGCCACCGGTGGGGTCTCCGTGCACCTGTCGAAGACCCCGCTGCCGGCGATCGGGTCGGGGGACACGCGGTACGAGGCGGAGAGCGCGTCCAACACGTTCAGCGGTTCGGCGGTGATCCACGACTGCAAGGGATGCTCCGGCGGGAAGAAGGCCGGCGGTCTCGGGTTCAGCGGTTCGGTACGGTTCAACGACGTGCTGGCCGCGACCGCGGGCGAGCACCGGCTGACCTTCACCTACACCTCGGGCGACCCGCGGTCGTTCGAGATACGGGTCAACGGCGCCACCGTCTCGACGGAGAACCTGAAGGACTCCGGCGGCTGGGAGCACGTCGGCAAGTGGTCGCTCGACGTGCCGCTCAACGCGGGCGCGAACACCATCACCTTCCTGAACGAAGACGACTACACCCCCGACGTCGACGCGCTGACGATCGCGCGCACGGTGCAGGCCGAGGCGCCGGCCAACACCCGCCAGGGCGGCGCCCACGTGGCGCGGTGCTCGGGGTGCGAAGGCGGCGCAGGGGTGTCCGGGGGATCGCTCAAGGTGCCCGTCGACGCCGTCTCGCCCGGCAACAAGACAGTGCGGATCCACTACGCGTCCGCGACCGCCGGCTCGATCAAGGTGGCGGTGAACGGCGGATCGGCCGTCACCGTACCGCTGCACGCGACGGGCGGCGCCGACACGCCCGCGACCGTGACCGTCGGGCTGCCGCTGAAGTCCGGCGCGAACACGATCGTCCTCGAGAAGGCCTCCGACGTAACCGTCGACTCGGTCGACCTGGTGCTGTGACCCGAGTGGTGTGGGCGGCGCGACGCGGTGCCGCCCGCACCGTCGGATCGTCCATGCCCTCCCTGTGAAAGCCCATGTCAAAGAGGATTAACCGCCCGATAGCGTCATCGATGTGGAGAACGTGGTGACCGACAGAGAAATCGACGCCCAGGTCGAGAACCCCGGCACGGGAGTGCGGCTGACCGTCACCCGGCAGGGTGCGGACGTCCTGGTGGTCCCGCTCGGGCTGGAGCTCGACGGCCGGCGACTGGGGACGGACGCGGAGCTCGTACGCGGGTCGGAGCGGACGATCCGGGACCGGTTCCGCGCCCGCTCGGGCAAGGCGGTCAGCGAGCACGGCTACGAGCATCGTGAGATCGTGTACGACTTCCGCGAGGCCGGCGTCGCCTGGCAGGTGATCCTCCGGGTGGCGCGGGACGGCGTGGCGATCCGCTACGCCCTGCCCGCGCTGGACGGGACCGCCCGCGTCACCGGCGACCGGACCGCCGTCGCGCTGCCCGCCGGGGTGCGGAGCTGGGTGCTCGACTACCAGACCTGGTACGAGACGCCCCGCTTCGGGGCCGACGGCGGCGAGTTGCCGAGCGGCGCGTACGGGTTGCCGTACCTGGCCCGGCTGGACGCGACGACGCACCTGCTGATCACCGAATCGGGGATCGACGGCCGGTTCTCCGGAGCACACGTCGAGACGGGCGAACCCGACGCGGACGGCACGGACGGCGGGCTGACGTTGCGGTTCGTCCTCGCCGACGACAGCGTGGAGGTCACTCGCGGTGTCGTCACGCCGTGGCGGGTCCTCCTCGTCGGGACATTGGCAGAGCTGGTGTCGTCGCTGCTCGTGGACGAGCTCGCGCCCGCGGCCTCCCCCGAGCTGGAGGAGGCGGACTGGGTCCGGCCTGGGCGGGGCGCCTGGTCGTGGTGGTCGGACTTCTACTCGGGCGCGCAGCTCGCCAAGCAGCGCCACTTCGTCGACGTGGCCGCCGCCCTGGGGTGGGAGCACCTGCTCATCGACTGCGGGTGGGAGGAGACCTGGGTGCCGGAGATCGTCTCCTACGCCAGCAGCCGGGGCATCCAGGTACATCTGTGGACGATCTGGCGCGACCTGAACAGCCCGGAAGCCCTCCGCAAGCTGGCGCTCTGGCGGTCCTGTGGCGTCGCCGGGATCAAGGTCGACTTCATGGAGTCGGAGTCGAAGGACCGGTACCGCTGGTACGACACGATCCTCACGGAGACGGCCCGGCTCGGGCTCATGGTCAACTTCCACGGCTCGGTGATCCCGCGCGGGTGGGGGCGGACGTTCCCGCAGGTGATCGGGTACGAAGCGATCCGGGGCGCCGAGTACTACGTGTTCTTCGAGGACCAGGCGCTCACCGCCGCGCACAACGTCATCCAGCCGTTCACCCGCAACATCGTCGGCGGCATGGACGCCACCCCGGTCGCGTTCGGCGCCCCGAACCGTACGACCAGCGACGGGCACGAGCTGGGGTTGTCGGTGGCGTTCGAATGCGGGATCACCCACTTCGCCGACCACGTGGACGCGTACGTGAGCCGCCCGCTCGCGGCCCGGTTCCTGGCGGAGCTGGCGCCGAGCTGGGAGGAGACGATCCTGCTGACGGGCGACCCCGACAGCCACGCGGTCCTGGCCCGCCGCGCCGGCGACCGCTGGTTCGTGGGCGGCATCGCCACCGGTGCCCGCCGCACGATCCACGTACCACTCGACGCCCTTGGACTGTCACCGGACGCCCAGGTGTGGATCGTCGGCGACCCGCCGGAATCTGCGGCGACCGACGAGTTCCCCGCGACCCGCGCCGCGCAGACGGCCACGACGGGCGAGACAGCCGCGACCGGACTGGCGGAGACTGCCGCGACCGGACTCGCGGAGACCGCCACGATCGCCGGGGAGGCGATCGACGTCGAGGTTGCGCGCGACGGCGGTTTCGTCGCCATCGTGGCGCCGGCCGGCACCGACCTGTTCCGGGCCACGCCCCGGCCGCGTCATACCGCGCCGACCGTACACCCGGCCGTCGCCGAGGTCGGCGCTGACGGAACCGCGACGATCACGACCGACGCCGATGCCCAGCTGCGCCTTCCCCCCGGCTGGTCAGCCGACCGCATCGACCCAACCGACCGCGCGGGCGAGGTCCGCTGGGCCGTTCGGCCCGCCCCCTCGCTGGGGACCGGGCGGCTGGGGGTGGTGACGGTCGAGCGGGACGGCGATGGGCGGGTGCCCGTCGTGGCGCACGCGCGGGTCGTGCGACCGTTGGAGCCCGGCCGCCACGCCCTGTCGGACCTGCCGATGGTCGCCTTCGTCAACGAGGACGGCCCCGTCGAGCGCGACCAATCGAACGGCGCGGGCAACCCCGGCGACGGCCGCCCCATGCGGGTGGCGGGCCAGGGCTACGACCGCGGCCTCGGTACGGCGCCGTACTCGGAAGCGCACTTCCACCTCGGCGGGCACGCGGAGACGTTCACCGGCGCGGTGGGAGTGGACGACGAGTCGACCGGCAGCGCCAGGGTCGGCGTCGTCGGCGACGGCCGCGAGCTGTTCACCGCCGTCGTCGAGGCCGGCAAGCCCGCCACGGACTTCACCGTGAACGTCCGGGATGTCCAGACCCTGTGCCTGCGCAGCGAGGCGGCCACCCCGGACGACCACGGCGTGCACGTCGACTGGGTCGGCCCGGCCCTGCACGTCACATCCACCAGCCGATGACAACGCACAGCACGACCAGAGGAACACCATGAAAAGCACGTGGAAGGCGGCCCTGGCGATGGCCACGGCGGCGACGCTGCTCACGGCCTGCGCCGGCGAGACAGGGTCCGGCCCGAACGAGAAGGTCACGCTCACCTACGCCAACTGGAGCGAGGACCAGACTCCCGCGATGGAGCAGATCGCCGCGGAGTTCCAGAAGGCGAACCCGAACATCACCGTCAAGGTCCAGACGCTGCCCTGGACGGAGTACTGGTCGACGCTGCAGGTCGGCGCCGCGGGCGGAACCGCGCCGGACGCGTTCTGGATGCTCGCCGACCACTTCCGCGAGTACGCCAAGGGCGGCCAGCTGCTGGACCTGTCGGACACCGGCCTGGACATGAGCGTCTACCCCAAGGCCGTCACCGACGCCTACACCTACGAGGGCAAGACCTTCGCCCTGCCGAAGGACTTCGACACCAACGGCATCTGGTACAACAAGGCGCTGTTCGACGCCGCGAAGGTCCCCTACCCGGACGACACCTGGACCTGGCAGGACGCGCAGGACGCCGCCGAAAAGCTGACCGACAAGGCCAAGGGCGTGTGGGGCATCGCCGCGCCGATCGACCCGCAGGGCGGCTACTACAACACGATCCTGCAGGCCGGCGGCCAGATCATCAAAGCCGGCGGCACCGCCTCGGACTTCGCGAGCCCGGCGAGTGTCGCGGGCCTGAAGTTTTGGACCGACCTGCAGGCGGCCGGCTCGTCGCCGACGCTGAAGCAGCTGTCGGACACCGAGGCCGTCTCGATGTTCGAGAACCAGAAGGTCGCCATGTACTTCTCCGGCGCGTACTGGGCCTTCCGCTTCCACAACAGCCCCGCGCTGAAGGGCAAGGTCGACGTCGCGCCGCTGCCGCAGGGCGTCAAGCGCGCGACCGTGACCAGCGGCATCGGCAACGCCGGGTACGCGGGCACCAAGCATCCCGAGGAGCTGAAGAAGTTCCTGGCCTTCCTGGGCGGGACCAAGGCCGCCGAGATCCAGGCCGCCACCGGCACGGTGCTGCCCGCGTACCAGGGGACGCAGCAGCCGTGGCTGGACTCGATGCCCGAGTTCAAGCTGCAGGTGTTCATCGACGCCATCGAGTACGGCGTGCCGCTGCCGATCGCCGGGAACACGGCGGAGTGGCAGGGCCTGGCCGCCGAGCACCTGGCTCCCGCGTGGGACGGCAAGAAGCCCGTACAGGAGGCGGCCCAGGAGTATCAGGCGGCCGTCGACAAGGTTCTCGCGAAGCAATGACGGTCACGACCACGAAGCCCGTGCGGGCGCGGCGGCCGGCCGGCCGCCGCGCCCGTGTCAGCGAGCCGGGCGGCTGGTGGGCGGCCGCGTTCATCGCCCCCGCGCTGATCGGGCTGGCGGCCCTCTACCTGTGGCCGTTCCTGTCCACCATGATCAAGAGCTTCCAGGACGTGCCGGCGTTCGGCCCCGCCACCTTCGTGGGACTGGACAACTACGCGACCCTGATCGGTGATGCGGACGTCTGGAAGGCGTTCGGCAACTCCGCCCTCTACACGGCGATCATCCTGCTCGGCATCCCCCTGTCCATCATGCTGGCGGCGCTGATCGAGCAGGTCGGCCGGGGGCGCACGGTCTACCGGGTGCTGTTCTTCCTGCCGGTGGTCACTCTGCCGGTGGCGATCGGCATGGTCTGGCGGTTCATCTACAACGGCGACTTCGGCCTGCTGAACACGGTGCTGTCGTGGTTCGGCGTGGCCGGCCAGTACTGGGTGGCCGACGCCCGGTTCACGATCTACGCCTTCGGCGTGGCCGGCATCTGGATGGGCCTCGGCATCAACCTGATCATCCTCGGCGCCGGACTCCAGGCCATCCCGAAGGAGCTGTACGAGGCCTCCGCACTCGACGGCGCGGGCCGCGTACGGCAGTTCTGGCACATCACCGTGCCGCTGCTCAGCCCGAGCATCTTCTTCGTGACGATCCTGAACGTGATCGCCGCCCTGCAGATGTTCGACCTGATCTTCGTCATGTTGCGCGGGGTGAACAACACGGCCCTCGCCGACTCCAAGACGATCGTGTACCTGTTCTACGAGAAGGCGTTCGTGCAGTTCGACCAGGGTTACGGCGCCGCGATCGCGATCGTGCTGCTCATGGTGATCATGGTCGCCACGGCTCTGCAGTTCCGCCTTCAGAAATCGTGGGTGTTCTATGGCTGAGACCGCCGCCCGTCCCCGCCCGCGCCGTCGGCGGCGTGGGCGTACGACCTGGCCGATCCACGTCATTCTCATCGTCGCGGTCGTCATCATGGTGGTGCCGTTCGTCTGGCAGATCCTCACCCTGTTCAAGTCGGCGGCCGAGGCGACCAGGGTCCCGCCGACGATGCTGCCGGAGAGCCTCGGCCTGGGCTCGTTCGCCACGTTCTTCACGACCGTGCCGTTCTGGTCGATGTTCGGGGTGTCGGTCGGCGCGCTGGTGCTGCGGGTCGGGGGCCAGCTCGCGGTGGCGGCGCTCGCCGGGTACGCCTTCGCCCGCATGCGGTTCCGGGGGCGTGACGCGCTGTTCGGGGTGTTCATCGTCATGCTGATGGTGCCGAGCCAGCTGTTCCTGATCGGGCAGTACGGGCTGATCCGCGACCTGGGGCTGCTGGACACCCTGCCGGCGCTCGCCATCCCCGGCCTGTTCTCGGCGTTCGGCACCTTCCTGATGCGTCAGGCCTTCATGACCATGCCGAAGGGGTACGAGGAGGCGGCGCGGCTCGACGGCGCCAACACCTTCCAGGTGTTCTGGTACGTCATGCTGCCGATGGCCAGGCCGATGCTCGCCGCGCTCGCCGTGCTGACCGGCCTCTACTCGTGGAACGACCTGCTCTGGCCGCTGATCGTCTCACCTTCAGGGGAGAACCGGCCGCTGCCGGTCGGCCTCGCGGGGCTGCAGGGACAATTCGGTACGGACTACCCGACGTTGATGGCGGGGGCGTTCGTCTGCTCCATCCCGCTGGTGATCGTCTTTCTACTGCTGCAGCGGCAGTTCTTCGCGGGCATCGCGAACAGCGGCCTCAAGGGATGAGGGGAAGACAGTGACGGACACAATCGACGAAGCGGTGGAACTGCGTACACCGGTTCATCTGCGCGCGGGAGGCACCAGCGTCGTCGTCGCCGTCGACGGCGGCCGGCTCCCGCGCATCCTGCACTGGGGAGCGGACCTCGGCCCGCTGGGGGACGACGCCCTGGCGGACCTGCACCGGGCCGCGCTCCCGGCCATCGGCGACAGCGCGGTCACCTACCCGCAGCCCGTCCCCGTCCTCCCGCAGCTGGCCGAGGGCTGGCTCGGGCGGCCCGGACTGGTCGGCGACAGCGACGGCCGCCGCTGGGCGCCGAAGTTCCGGCACGCGACGTACCGGCTCGACGACGGGCCCGTGCTGCGCTGTACGGCGCGCGACCCGGAGTACGGCCTGACCGCCGACATCGAGATCCAGGTCCTCGCCGCCGGCGGGCTGGTACGCCAGCGGGCCCGGATCACCAACGACGGCGCTTCGCCGTACCGGGTCGGCGGTCTTGAGCTGGCCCTGCCGGTGCCGCAGGAGGCGTCGGAGATCCTCGACCTGACCGGGCGGTGGGCGCTCGAACGGGTGCCGCAGCGGCGGCCGTTCCACGTCGGGGAGTGGGTACGGGCCTCGCGCGGCGGCAAGCCGGGCCTGGAGCACACGCTGCTGCTGGTGGCCGGTGAGGAGGGGTTCGGGTTCCGGGAGGGGGCGGTGTGGGCCACCCATCTGGCCTGGAGCGGGAACCAGGTGCTCGCCGCCGAGCGGACCCCCGCCGGGACCAGGCACCTGGCGGCGGGAGAGGTGTTACTCGCGGACGAGGTGGTGCTGGGGCAGGGCGAGTCCTACCAGAGCCCGTGGCAGTACGGGTCCTGGGGAGTGGGGCTGGACGAGCTGGCCTCGCGGTTCCACCGGTGGCTTCGGTCGCGGCCCTCGCATCCTCGCTCGCCCCGGCCTGTGGTGCTGAACACCTGGGAGGCCGTCTACTTCCGGCACGACCTGGCGACTCTGGTCGCGCTCGCCGAGCGTGGGGCGGAGGCCGGGGCCGAGCGGTTCGTGCTGGACGACGGGTGGTTCCTGGGGCGGCGGGATGACACCAGCTCACTGGGTGACTGGAGCGTTGACCCGGCTGTGTGGCCGGACGGGCTTGAGCCGCTGGTCGCCCGGGTGCGCGAGCTCGGGATGGAGTTCGGGCTGTGGTTCGAGCCGGAGATGGTGAACCTGGACTCCGCGTTGGCTCGCGTACATCCTGAGTGGGTTTTCGACGCCGGGCACGGGCCTGGGCCGTCCTCCCGCTACCAGCATGTGCTCGACCTCGGGCATCCCGGTGCTTATCGCTATCTGCTGGAACGGATGAGCGCGCTGGTCGGTTCGCTGGGGATCGACTACATCAAGTGGGATCACAACCGGTACCTGACCGACGCCGGGCATGGGGCCGATGGGCGGGCGGGGGTGCGTCGGCAGGTTCTGCAGGTGTATCGGCTGATGGCGGAGCTCAAGGCGGCGCATCCGGGGCTGGAGATCGAGTCGTGTGCCAGTGGTGGCGGGCGGATCGACCTGGGGGTGCTGGAGTACGCCGACCGGTTGTGGCCGAGTGACTGCAACGATCCGCATGAGCGGCTGGAGATCCAGCGGTGGACCGGGCTGCTGGTGCCGCCGGAGATGCAGGGCACGCACATCGGAGCCGAGGAGACGCACACCACCCATCGGACGCATCCGCTCGACTACCGCGCGGAAAAGGCGCTGTGGGGGCACCTCGGCGTCGAGGTGAACCTGCTCACCATGGATGACGAGGCCCGGGGGGCGGTCGCGCGGTGGATCGCGTTCCACAAGGAGCATCGGGCGTTGCTGCACTCGGGTGCGGTGGTGCACGCCGACCTCGCCGACGCCGGGCTGCGGCTTGAGGGTGTCGTGGCGGATGATCGGAGCGAGGCGCTGTACGCGTTCAGCGTCGTGGAGCGGTCGGCGACCTGGCCGCCCGGGCGGATTCGGCTGCCTGGGCTGGACGACGACCTGGTGTACACCGTTTCAGCTGTGTATCCGGGTTCGCCGCCGAGCATGGTGCTGCCGCCGTGGCAACGCGACGGTGTCACCCTGCCTGGGCGGGTGCTGCGGCTCGTCGGGGTTGAGGCACCGTCGCTGGACGTCGACCGGTCGGTGCTGATCCGCGTCGTCAGCCCACCGGCGGGTTCGTGACCGAACTCAGCCCTTGGCGCGGTTGCGGTACTCGGTGGGGCTGGATTCGTGCATGCGCTTGAAGTGGCGGGAGAAGTAGAACGGGTCGGGGTAGCCGACTTCGCGGGCGATCGTGGCGACGGTCGCGTCCGTCGTGTCGAGCAGGTGACGGGCCTGGGCCATCCGCAGTGCCGTGTGGTGCGCGAGCACCCCTCCCCCGGTCGCGCGCCGGAACATCGCGCTCAGATGGGACGGGGAGACGCCGACCAGCGCCGCCAGATCGGCGACCCGGACCGTGCTGTCCAGGCGCTTGGCGAGGTAGGCCATCGCCCGCTGCAACGGGTCGCCGGGGGCCGGCATGGCGCGGTCGACGACGATCTGCGTGAGCAGCTTCCACGCCGCGCCGGCCGCCCCCATCAGGCTGGCCGGTGAATGGTCGCGTTCGAGGATGGCGACGATCTCGTCCAGCAGCGCGACCGCCCGGTCCAGACGGCGGATGGGGATCACCGGCCTGGACGCGCTCGCGCCGATCTCGTCGACCAGCTCGGCCAGGTCGCTGCCGCGTAGGTGACACCACCAGATCGTCCAGGGGGTGTCGGCGGACGCGCCGTAGGAGTGCGGGTGGCCGCGCGGGATCACCAGGGCCGAGTTGGACCCTACGCGGTGCTGGGCGCCGCCGATGCTCGCCCAGCCGGTGCCGGCCGCGCAGAGGATGAGAATGGTCTCCTCGGTGCCGTTCGGCCTTGTCATCAGATGGTCCGCAGCGTTCGGATAGTAGCCGCAGTCGGTGACCATGAGGCGTCTGGTCACCGGGCGGGCGTGCGCCTCGGCGACGACCCGGCGTGGCACGACGGTCAGGCGCTGGTTACGGAAGCCTTCCTGGATCGGCATCAGCTCATTATGGCAGATGCCGTCGGATCGTCCAGGTGGTGCCGCGCAATGGACATTCCTCGTGGCCGGTCCTCGCCTGTTGACTGTGAACGACGACTTAGCGGCATTTTGGGGGATGTAGATCATGGGACGGGGATTGCTGGCCGGGAAGGTGGCCGTGGTGACCGGCACCGCCTCCGGCATCGGCGCCGCGGTGGTGGACCGGTTTCTCGCTGAGGGCGCACAGGTGATCGCGGTCGATCTGGCCGAGCAGGTGGCCGAGCGGCCCGGGATGCTGGTGATCACCGGGGATGTGGCCGATGCCCGGACCTGGCGGCGGGTCGCGGAGGTGGCGCGGGCCGAGTTCGGGCGGCTGGACGTGCTGCACAGCAATGCCAGCGTGGTGACCCGGGCTCCCGCGCACGAGCTGGCCGAGGCCGACTGGGATCGACAGCTCGCGGTCAACCTCACGGCGACGTACCTGGCTGTTCATGCCTGTGTCGGGCTGCTGCGGGACAGCTCGGGGGCCATCGTGCTCAGCTCCTCGGTGCATGCTCTGGCCGGGCTGCCCGCGCATCCCGCGTATGCCGCGGCCAAGGGCGGGCTGGTGTCGCTCGGGCGGCAGCTCGCCGTCGAGTACGGGCCCGAAGTTCGAGTCAACACCGTGCTGCCTGGGCCGATTCTCACGCCCGCCTGGGACGGCATCGGGGAGGAGGACCGGCGGCGCAGTGTGGCCGGGACCGCCGCCGCGCGGTTCGGGCGGCCCGAGGAGGTGGCGGCCGCGGTGACCTTTCTCGCCTGCGCGGAGAGCTCGTACGTCACCGGGGCCTGTCTTGTTGTGGACGGTGGGTGGAGTGCTGTGAAGGATTCGGCATGAAGATCGCCAGGATTGAGACGTTTCTGGTGGCGCCCCGGTGGTTGTTCTGCCGGGTGGAGACCGATGACGGGGTCGTCGGGTGGGGCGAGCCGGTCGTGGAGGGGCGGGCGGAGGTCGTACGGACTGCTGTGCAGGTGCTCGGTGAGTCCCTCATCGGGCGGGACCCACTGCGCATCGAGGATCACTGGCAGGTGATGGCCAAGGGTGGGTTCTACCGTGGCGGGCCGGTGCTCTCCAGTGCGCTCGCGGGGCTGGATCAGGCGCTTTGGGATATTGCGGGCAAGGTGTTCGGGGCTCCGGTGCATGTGCTGCTCGGGGGGCCGGTGCGGGATCGGGCTCGGATGTACGCGTGGGTGGGGGGTGACGAGCCCGGGGAGCTTGCGGAGCAGATCAGTGCTCGGGTCGAGGCTGGGTTCACCGCCGTCAAGATGAACGCCGGGGGGCGGATGGCCGCTCTTGGCAGTGCTGCCGATGTGGCTCAGGTTGTTGAGCGGGTGGCGTTGGCCAGGGAGTTGCTCGGGGCGGGGCGGGATGTGGCCGTCGACTTTCATGGGCGGGTCACGGCTGCTGGGGCTCGGCGGATTCTGCCGCTCATCGCCGAGTTTCAGCCGATGTTCGCTGAGGAGCCTGTGCTGCCTGATCGGCCGCAGGTGTTGCGGGACGTGGTGACCTGTAGCAGCGTTCCGATCGCTACTGGGGAGCGGTTGTACTCGCGGTGGGACTTCCGGCCGGTGCTGGAGGCGGGGGTCGCGGTGGTGCAGCCCGATCTGTCGCATGCGGGTGGGATCTCGGAGACTCGGCGGATCGCGGCGCTGGCCGAGGTGTGGGATGCGCAGCTCGCGCCGCACTGTCCGCTCGGGCCTATCGCGCTCGCGGCCAGCCTGCAGGTGGCCTTCGCTACGCCGAACTTTCTGATTCAGGAGCATTCGATCGGCATTCATTACCACCAGGGGGACGATCTGCTCGACTACCTGATCGATCCTGAGGTGTTCCGGTTCACCGATGGGCACGCCGCTCGGCCGCTCGGGGCGGGGCTCGGGGTGGAGGTCGATGAGGCGGCTGTGCGGCGGGCGGATCAGGCCGGGCATGCCTGGCGGAACCCGGTGTGGCGGCATGCCGACGGGGGGTTCGCCGAATGGTGACGGTTCCGCTGCGTGCCCGTTTCGACCTGGAGTGCGGCGGTAGGTGGACCTCGTTGGCCGGCGGCGGGCGGGAGTGGCTGTGGGCGCGGCCCGATCCCGCTCGGGCTGCCGTCGTACCCGGCGTGGAGTTCGTTGACGTGGGTGGAGTGGAGGAGTGCCTGCCCACGGTGCGCGGGCTGCCCGATCACGGCGACGTATGGAGTCGGCCCTGGAACGGCTCGGCGGGCGAAAGCCTCGTACAGGGGAAGGACTTCTCGCTGCGGCGCAGGATCACTGAGGAGGGCGGGGCGGTGGTGGGCGAATATCGCCTTTCTGCCGATCCTGGGTATTCGTTCGTGTGGGCCGCGCATGCGTTGCTCGACCTTGGCGACGATGCCCGGCTCATCGCTCCCCCGGCGACTCCGACGAGGGTGTTTCCCGAGGCCGCAGGGATGCTCGGCTACCCCTGGCCGGCCGGTGCCCGCTATCTGGAGGGGCGCTGGCCCGACCCGCTGGGCCTGCCGCTCGACCGGTTCGGTCCGTGTGACGGCAGCGCGGTCGGGGCCGTGCTCCGGTGTGGTGCCGTCCAGGTGGTTGACGGTTCCGACGTGCTGCGTTTGCGGGTGGAGGCGCCCGAGGGAGTGCCGGTGTCCACTGCCCTGTGGCGCAACCTCGGCGGCTTCCCGGCGGAGGCGCCGTACCGCAGTATCGGGGTGGAGCCTATGCTGGGCGCGGTATTCGACCTGGTAGAGGCGGGGCCGGGAGACGCGGCGGTGGTCCCGGCCTCTGGTGAGTTGATGTGGCGGCTGATAGTGGCCGCAGAACGGATGAGCGATGACTGAACACCCCTTGGACGAAGCGCGAACCGTACATTCCGCCGAAGCGCAAGACACACGCGCTGCGCGAGATGCCCGTTTCGTGGAGATGCTGGCCGAGCGGCGCGTGGTCGCCATCGTGCGTGGCCGGGACGCGGGCGCCGCCCTCCGTACGGTGATCACCCTGTTCGAGGAGGGCATCGACCTGGTGGAGGTGTCGCTGGTCACCGAGAACGCGCTGGACGTCATCCGGCAGGCCCGCGCGACCCTCGGCGACTCGGCGGACCTCGGCGCGGGAACCGTCCTCACCACCGACGACGCCACCGCGTCGGAGGAGGCAGGGGCCTCCTACCTGGTCACCCCCGCCGTCACCGAGGCCGTGTCGTACGGCCGGCTGCCCGTGCTCGCGGGTGCGTTTACCCCCACCGAGGTCGTCGCCGCGCTCGGCGCGGGAGCCACCGCCATCAAGCTGTTCCCCGCCTTCCAGGGCGGAGAGAAGTACCTGCGCGCGCTCCGCGACCCCTTCCCTGACGTGCCGTTCGTCCCGGTCGGCGGAGTCAGCACCGAGGCGGCGGTCGAGTACCTGCGGGCCGGGGCGGTCGCGGTCGGCGTGGGCTCGCCGCTGGTGGGCGACGCCGCCGACGGCGGCAGTCTCTCCGCACTCAAGGAGCGCATCCGAGCCTTCAAGGGCCTGCTGTGACCTCCCCGGTGATCGACGTCGCCACCTTCGGGGAGACGATGGCGGCCCTGCGAGCGGACGGTCCGGTCAGGCTCGGCGGCGCGATGCGGCTCTCGGCCGCGGGCGCCGAGTCCACCGTCGCGATCGGCCTGGCCCGGCTCGGCCACCGGTCCCGCTGGACCGGGCTCGTCGGTGACGACGAGACCGGAGAGCTCGTCCTGCGTACCCTTCGCGCCGAAGGCGTCGACGTGGCCCACGCCCGTACCGACCTTCGTGGGCCTACTGGGCTGATGCTGCTCGAACAGCGGATCGGCGATCTGACCAGGGTGATCTACCACCGGGCCGGGTCGGCCGCCTCCTTCCTCTCTCCTGAGGACGTCCTGCCCGCGCTCGATCCGCCGCCGAAGATCCTGCACGTCACCGGGATCACGCCCGCGCTCGGACCCGGTCCGGCGAAGGCCGTACGGGCGGCGGTGGAGTGTGGGGCGCGGGTCTGCCTCGACGTCAACTACCGTTCGCGGCTTTGGGGGCGGGAGCAGGCGGCGCAGGCGCTTCGGGCGCTGGTGCCGTACCTCACGGTGGCCGTCGCGTCCGACGACGAGCTCGACCTTCTCGCGCCGGCCTCGGCGACGACTGAGGAGGACAGGGTGACGGCGCTGCTCGCGGCCGGGGTGGCGGAGGTCGTGGTCAAGCGCGGCTCGGCCGGGGCCAGCGCGTACACCGCTGAGCAGACGGCGCACCGCCCCGCACGTCCGGTGCGGGTCGCGGACGTCGTCGGAGCCGGGGACGCCTTCGTCGCCGGCTATCTGTCGGGCCTGCTCGACGACCTCGACCTCACCGGCCGCCTCGACCGGGCCACCGCCACCGGGGCCTTCGCCGTCGCCTCGTCCGGCGACTGGGAAGGTCTTCCTACGCGGCTGGAGCTGGCCCTTCTCGACTCCCTGCCGGGCTCCACCCTGCGCTGAATGGGTTCACCGTGCATGACCGCCCAGGATCCGCCACCACAGGTCTTCAGCGGCGCGGACGGACAGCCAGGTGCTCTCGTCCGTGATGGTCGGGGATTCGCCGGTGCTGCGGCGGACGAATCCCAGTCCGCCTGCCGCGCACAGCTCGTAGATCGGGCTTGCGCAGACACAGGTGTGCGCTCGGACTCGCACCCGGTCTGTACGGGGAAGGCTGGGTTCCCATTCGACCAGTTCGGTCTGGGCTTGGGCGGCAGCCACGTGAAGTCCCCGGTAATCACCACGAGAGCGCGGGCAGGTCACGCCATCACCGCCATGCGCGCTTGGTCCTGGAGCACCGCCGCGATGGTCGCGAGGTCGTCGGCGCTGACCGTCTGGTGCAGTCCTCCGGCTATGTCGGCGTAACTGAGCTGGGCACCACGCCGGGTGGCGTAGAACACGCCCTCGTCACTGACGAAGAACGACCAGCCGGGGAACATGACGCGCAGCGCGTCGAGGTCGTAACCAAGCATCACCATGCGTCCAAGGTAGCCATCCTGTACAACCCTGTCCATGCCATTCCAAGACATGGGCTGCAACGAGGTGTATGCGCAGGTATTTCTATGGTTAGACAGTGATTGAGTTCGAGCCAGATCGCTTCAGGTGGGAGCAGATCACCGACACGCTCCGCCAGCGGATCACCGACGGCACCTACCCGCCCAAGCACCTACTGTCCGAAGTGCAGCTCATGCAGGAGTTCGGCGTAGCCCGAGGCACCCTCCGCAAGGCCATGCAACGCCTCCGCGACGAAAAACTGATCTACACCATCCCCAACCTGGGCAGCTTCGTCGGCCAACGCACCGAACCCAGCCCCACCACCGACAAGCCAGCCAGCGACTGACCCAGTCGAGGTGAAGCAGCCCAGCAGATGCCAGCGCCTTAACCACTTGCAGGTTCGTAGCGCGAGTCACCACGCCTGATCCGGGCGCACCATCACGCCGCTGGCTCGCCCCGGCTGGTGGAGGTGCGGCAAAAAGGGGGACGCCGCCGGGACAAACCGGGGCGATCCGGTGCTGGCGGCGCTGGCCGCCCGGCTGGTGGAGGTGGTCAGGCTGGGGAGTGCTCAGGCCGTTCCCGGGGCGGGTTCACCATCAAGATCCATCTATCGGCGGACGGCTGCTGCCGGGTGTTGTCGCTGGTCCTGACGCCGGACCAGTACGGCGACAGCCCGCAGTTCCGGCGCGTACTGGAGGCCACCCGGATACCCCGGCTGAGGCCCGGACGCCCGCGCACCCGGCCCGACAGTCTGGCTGCGGACAAGGCGTACTCCTCCCGCGCCAACCGCGCCGCCGCAAGTTCCGCCACACCATCCCCGAACTCCGCGATCAACGCACCCACCGCCGCCGCCGCGGCTCAGCCGGAGGACGGCCCACCGGCTTCGACGCCGAACGCTACAAAGCGCACAACGTCGTCGAACGAGCTATCAACCGACTTAAGAACTTCCGGGCCGTGGCCACCCGCTACGACAAACGCGTCCACCTCTTCCTCGGCACCATCACCCTGGCCGCCCTGATCATCTGGCTCCGCACCTGATCCAAGAAACAGCTCTTAGTCGCACGAGTCACAAGCCCCGGTTGAAGGAAGCTGCATGAAGCAGCGGGGGCAGATCTGAGTCGGCTTCTCCGGGCGTACGCGTCGACGCTCGATGGCCGCTTGATGGCGTGGAGCGAATGCAGGAACGCCCCCATCAGGCGGCAGGGTCGCGCCGAAGTGGCGGTAGCACTCCAGTCGTGAGCGAGCGGCGTGCAGCTCGCGATCTAGAACGTCCTCCACTGGCGGCTCTCCGGCAACGTCAAGAACCTCCTTGTCGCGCTCGCCTACCATGCCGTCATCGGTGTGTACCACCAGTGCGGTGAGCGGCGGATCGCCGCGGCGGTGAGCTTCCCGAACCACCTTACCCAGGACAGGACCGATCCAGTTCTGGAGAAGAGACCTGGTGCGGATACCTGTGCTCTCCTGGAGCTTCTCGGCAAGCTCCTTGTAGGTAATGACTGCGTGATACGTGTGCGCCACACCAACGAGTAGGGGGTAGGCCTCACGGGCCCAAATCTTTCGGGCCTCTGCCGCAGCCATGGGAGTGCCGTCAGATACGCGCCAATAGCTATGTTGCGACATGCCTAGTTTCCGAGTCCCATCGTGGGTCTAGCCGTACAGTGGGTGATCGACGCCCTCAGTGTCATCCTTCCGTACGCTGCGCGTGTGCGCCATGAATTTGCTTGAGCTGACATTTATGTCGAATCATAATAGTTCAGCTATATCGAGTAGATCGAACCGGCCTCGAAGGTACGAAGGCCGGGCGCATCCGGACCTGGCTGACATCAGGGACCTCTACGCCACCAGTCCGAGCGTTGCAAATATTGTCGCGGCTAAAAGGCCTCCTGCGCATATTGCCATCCGCCAGGCCCTCGGGCAGTTACTCAAGCACGTCCCCCACCTGCGGGACTACGTATTAGTCCTTCTCAATCGATAGGGGCAGGAGTCCGGACTCCTCGTGGAGCCAATCTTGGGCACGACGGTAGAACCATTCGAGGATCCCACCCATTGTGTGGGCTCCTTGATCTACCAGCAGGTCCATCGAGAACGACGGCCGCAGACCGAGCTTGACCTCGGACAGCTGAACGCCATCGATGGTGTTTAGCCTGGTGAGCAGCTCGCGCCGCAGGTCGAGGGCGTCAAAGGGCGGGCGGCTGCTGAGATACTGAAAGACAACCTCCACTGTGCCGCTCAGCGGGTAGAAGGCCACCGGCCACAGATTGTGCCCTGAGACGCTGGCCTTGTCCCAGACGAGCGGGAAGCAGCTTGTATCTGTGCCGGTACCGTACGACAACGTCCCGCCCAGGCGCGTCCAGATCTTCAGCAGACTCTCAACGTACTCCGCAGTCCTTTGGTCCTGATTTTCCCGCAGAAGGGCTTGAAAGCGCAGAGCGCGCTCTTCCTCGCTGGACCCCTTCGTCAAGGGTGGGACGCCGGTCTGCGGTAGGTCCATACCGAGAAGCTCAGCAAGATCCGCAGCATAGAGGCGCTGCGACTGATCGGCTCGACCCTTACTGTCGAAATGCACGCCCTCGGCCTTGAGAACGTCGACAGGGTCGTCTGTGCGCCCGTCAAGCCAGTGGAAGTTCGGAGCGAGTGTGCCGTTCGCACTCAATGCACGGTAGGCGTTGGGGACATCGGTCCGGGCAGCGACGTAGCTTCCTACCGCTCGGGGATGAGTACCGATGAGTTCGGCCAGCTCGCCGTAGGTGGTCCAGCTGCCGGCGGGGAGTACCGTGAGCGCCGCACGCAGCAGAGCCCACTCGCGGCGATCATCGACCAGAGCCCGGCTGTTGGACAGTGGAGCCGGCCACAGCTGTATGGCTCGGGCGGCGAGATCGCTGGCCCGGGTGAGAATCTGTTCTTTGCCCCAACGTAGCGTCTCGGCGATCTCCCGGTTCATCTGCAGTGCGCTGTTGTCGAGGATCTGCTGTTTACGCTCAAAGGGGTGGTTGGAGAGCTTGGCGTTCTCCGCCGACAGCGTGAGGTTGCCCAGCGTGTGCAGTAGCAGTTGGTGGAGTTCCTCGGCGCTGCTTTCGTCACTGACTTCATCGGCCAGTTGGTCGAGCCAGGGTTTGGTCGCGGTCTGGGGCATGACGTGCTCGACGGTGAGCTTGGCCTTGGTGAAGTCGACTGGTTCCTTGGCGCCGTAGCTCTCTTCGAGTCTGCGGAGGATGAAGAAGCGCTGGGCCGGACGCCCTGACCAGTAGAAGGGCCGGTGCTGGATTGCGTCTCGCATGGTCTCGTCCGAAGGCCAGTAACGCCGTTCCCCGGATAGATAGCGATGGACGGCCTCGGCGACCGGCCGGTCACTCTCGAGCTCCTTGGGGGCCGCATTGAAGATCCGGTTCAGGTTGTTGGTGCTTTTGTCGCAGATCATGCGGCGGACCAGGAAGCTCTCGACGTATCCGAGGGCTGTGACGACCTGGTCGGGCGTCGTAAGTTTGCGATCGAGGAGATCAAGCAGATGTAGGACGAGTGCGTACGAGGTCTGCCCGCCCCAAGCATGTAGCCTGGTCAGCGACTCGGCCAGCGGTCCAGCAAGCTGTTCAGGGTGAAGGATCTGGTCGAGCAGACGCGCCCGTCTGTACAAGTCGGCTATTTCAGCGCGGAGACTCTCCTCACCGCCCGTGCGGACGACCTCGTCCAAGCGCACCTGCTGGTAGCGGTAGATCTCCGTCTGCTTGATCTTGTCCGATCCGCGGATCACGAGATCGAGCCATACGAGCAGTTCCAGGCCGTCCGGGCCGAGCAGCTTCTGCAGAGGCAGCCACAGTTGCTCGTAGACGTCCTCGCCGTGCTTGGGCAGCAACATGAATACGTAGTTGCGCAGCAGATCGGTCTGGGTGAGCCGGACGCCGGTGTTGTTCAGCGACTCGAAGATCCGATAGACGTTGTCGCCTTTCTCTGCGGTGATCTCCACGATGGAGAGCTTGTCGCAGAGCACAGATTCGACCCGCTCGATCTGTTCGGCATCGGCGTCGAGGCCGACCAGGGCCGCCTTGAAGAAACGATAAGCGTTTCCGACCTTGTCGGGGCCACCTGCTGTTGGACTGCGGTCGATACAGGCCCTGAACGCCTCCCGATCAGCCTGGGTCGGTAGGAGGCGGTAGTGATCCTTCCCGGTATGGAACTCGTTTACCAGGTACTGCCGGTGGATCCGGTCAGCTCCGCGCTCATCGAACTGCGCTATGTGGTCACGTAGAGCGCAGAAGACGAGCATAAGAGTCGTCAGGCGCTGCTGACCGTCCACGACCAGCCAGCGATTGACCTTCCTTCCGCCCGCCGAAACCTCACCTGGAGCCAAGACGACCGAGCCGAGGAAGTGAGCACTTCGCTCTTCCCCGTTGGCCAGAGCCTCGGCATGCTCAAGGACGTCGTCCCACAGCAGACGCAGATCTTTCTGGTCCCATCTGTACGTCCGCTGGTATAGGGGCACCTGGAACTGCTTTTGCCCCTCAAGGAGAGACATCACGCTACTCTCGTGCACCTGCATCCTTCGCTCCTGGGACGTTGGCCGAGTCCAGGCGAGCTATTGCGCCGGTCCGACCGAGAAGTCCGCCTGCAAGATGGCGGTCAATCACGAAACGAGATCGTGCATACTCGCTTCGTGATTCTCGCTGCAGTCCGTGCGATCCTCAAGGCGATCCTCGATATTGCCAGCCGCCATACCAAACTCGACCCGAGTGCGCGCTGGCTACGCGGCTTCAGCGAGATTCCGTCGGCGAAGAACCGGTTCAGCGCAGGGTGGCGGTGAAGGTGCGGCTGTAGGCGTGGCGGGTCGTCGCCTGGACCAGGGTGCCGTCCGGTATGCGCCGTCCTGCCCCGCAGCCAGCACCACGATCTCGTCGTCGAGCAGGAACCAGGGCTTCGTCGCGCGAGCGTTACGGTGGGCGACGAACCCCCGTCAAAGAGGAACCCGCTTCCTGGCAAGCGTAGGCGCATCGTCGGACTGCACCATGCCGTACGCGCCGTATGTCCGCTTAAAAGGCATCCCTTGCGCGGGGGAAGTACACGTTGGCCAAACACCTTTAGGGCCTGTACGGACTTCGGATCTTCAGATGGGTTGAAGGCTTCGGATCCACAAGATGGCTCCGCGTAGATGAAGGCCGGCGAGGTAGCTGTCGGGAGTCTTGTCGAAGCGGAAGGCCAGCCCGCGCCACTCTTTAATCCGATTGATGCACCGTTCTGCTGTATTGCGCTGCTTGTAGAGATCTGGATCATGGTTGACCGGGCGGCCGCCACGGGAGCCGCGTTTCTTGCGGTTGGCCGCCTGGTCGCTCTTCTCGGGAATGACGGCCTTGATGCCGCGTCGGCGCAGATAGGCGCGGTTGCCGCGGGAGGAATAGGCCTTGTCGGCGGCCACTGCGGCCGGGCGGGTGCGCGGGCGTCCGACCGGCAGGCGGATCTTGATGCGGGACAAGACGGCGCGAAACTGCGGGCTGTCTCCCGCTTGGCCCGGGGTGAGGACGAAGGAGAGCGGTCGGCATCGCCGGTCGGCGGACAGGTGGACCTTGCTGGTCAGTCCACCCCGAGAGCGGCCCAGCCTGGCTGCCGTCAGCCGTATTCGGCGCCGCCGTCGTAACCGCCGGTGTTCATCCCCGTCTTCGCCGGGTTCGGCGCTTTGGGCTTTTTGCCCCTTTGACGCAGCCCTTTTTCCTGTTCGGTGGCCTCCTCCAGCGCCTTTATCAGCTCGCCGTCGATGACCATTCCGGCGGCGTGGTGGTGGGCGCGGGCCGTGGTGGAGTCCACGCTGACCAGGTCAAGGTCGGCCTGCCCTTGGGCAGCGGCCTCAGCGATCACGGCCTGCATCAGCTGCTCGAAGATGCCGGCGGTGGCCCACGATCGGAACCTGTCGTAGACGGTGGACCAGGGCCCGTACTCGGCGGGCAGGTCCCGCCACGGACTGCCGATACGAAACCGCCACATCACCGCATTGAACTGCTGCCGTAGATCCGGGATCGGGCCTCGCTCCCCCAAGGGCAGGTGAGGCTCGATCAAGGACCATTCGTCATCGGTGAGGTCTCCACGCGCCATAGCGATGGCCTACCAGGACCGGAAACCACAGCGCAGGCAATCCCTCTGATCTCAACTCCGTACAGGCCCTAAGGCCAGATCCTCGTGGCGTTCGACGCGCTGCTCGCACTGGAGAAGGCAAGAACGAAAACCTTGGAGAGGGAGCGTTCCATCCATGCTCCTATTGCGATACTTTCAGCGAGAGTGCGAGGTGATGTCAGCGTGCAGGAAGATAAGCGAAGAGTCCAGACTGCCGTTCTTGACGGATCGGGCTCCTACGATCCGCTCCTAATGCCCCTCGACCGAACTGAAGCTCTCCGGTTCCGGGCACACCATGATCGTATGGGCAACACGTTCTGGTGCGGAACGCACCTGGGCGGCTGCGGCAAGCAGTTGATGGACCGGATCGGCCAGGTCAAGGTTCCACATTTCGCGCATTACGCTGACCGAGCCACTCACGCCTGCCAGCGGGTCAACCTCGGCGTTGACTCTGCAGATCACCTCTACATCCATCAGGAGCTGTCGAAGTGGCTCAAGGGCCGTAGCATGAATCCCATCGGAGCCCCTGTCATCGACAATGACTTCACCTCAGGCGGGGCCTGCACTGCACTGATCGTCGCTCCGCCTGGACAGCTTCCTCTGGTTGCCGTCCAACTGGTTGGTGACGAGCACAGCTGGTTTGACAGGGACAGGCAGCTCCGTATCAAAGGCCGGGCCGTTCAGTGGATCTTCGGCATGAAGTCCCGTGCGTCGTATGCCGCGCTCGATCGAGACGGGTATGCCTTGCGTATTCGTTGCGAAACCCAAGCGGGTACGCGAAAGATCTCTGTCGCAGTCCAGCTCCCGGGACGACCGGTCGAATGGGAGGCCATCTCCGGTTGGCAGCTGACCCAATCCGGAATCTCCACAACTGACATTGACCGTGTTCGCCGGTCGCCGCACACGGGCTCGTTTGGCCCCCTTCAATTGAGCGATAGAGAAGAGAGTACAGTTGTCGGTTTCCCTCTCGATGTTTCCGGACTTCTGATCACTCCGAAGGAATCAAGGACGCGGCCTTGGCAGCATTTAGGTGATGGTGAAAGGGAAGGTCACTCACTGGCGGTCAAGGTGCAAACGCCCGCTGGAACCGTCATTGGCGACTCCGCTGTCGTACTTCCGTGCGCCTATGCGGAGCTGGCTATCGGCCAGCCGTATCAGATCCTGGGACCGGCCTCGGTACGAGCCAATGTAGACCCCGAGCGGCTGACACCTAATTGGATCATTGACTCCGGTGGGCTGGCGCTCGCTCCGGCGATACGAACCCCGCTACTTGCCACACAGGTCGGCAGCAGTCCACGGGTGCACGCAAGGCAGCATGCAATCAAGACTGACCAGGAAGAGTCCGCGCTACCTGAAGCCCCAGAGGCGCCTACGATCTCTACGTCCGATGATCAGTCGACCGCTCAACTCGATCGCCGAGAGGAGATGCGCATCCGTGAATCCGCCGCAAAAGCGATCACGCGACTTGAGCAGGCACGTAGCGTCGGCAACAGGACCAGAGGGCGCGAGCTTCTCGACCAGCTCGGAAAACTGCTCAAATCGGCACCCTCAGACAAATTTGGCTACGAACTTCGCCAGTGTGCCGAGTACAGCGCGTGGCTGACTCCCACCCGCAAGAACAGCAGGATTCAGCCCGGCCGCCGGAGATAGCCGGGAATCTTATGAGGCGCACCGTAGCCGGTATTACTCAGGGGTGTCACCGATCAAGGTAACCACCCTCATCGCTGATCCGGCTTCTGATCAGCTTGCATGCGAGGTTATCGGGGAATGCACACCTTGCACGGCGTCTTACCTTCCGCGTCGGTCTCCGCAATGTTCACGCTCCTGATGTAGCGGATGTCGAACCCCCAGGACTTCCCCGCCTTGGCGCCCAGCTTTGAAGCCCTAACAGTCAGCGGTGGCGTGGTAACGGTCGCTGGCATCGGTGGTGATGAATTCCCTCATGTTGTTTCCCTACGCGATGGGCCTGGCGGCCGGGTCCACATGAGATCTCGCTCGTGCTGAAATATTTCGGTCCAAGGTGACGAATTCTGCGGTTCCAGCGACAGCCGCGTAGTCTGCCGTCTTCCGCTTGATACGTACTTTCAATCAGCCAGCGAGAGCCGCCCCGCGTCACCAATGCACATCGCGATCCGCACAATAGTAATGTCGGCAGGCATATCAGCATTCTTTCGAGATTGTCGATGAAGGAATCTTGATACATCGGCCCGGGCGAACGGTCATACTGCACAGATCGGCCGCAGTCTGCGCTGCAAGCAAGAACGGCGTGCTCTGGGTCCTGCGTTCAAGTTAGTAGATGCGGTACTTCTTGCCGCAGTTGTCGAACTTGCCGGCCCAGCAGGTGTAGGTGTAGACCTTGCCGATCCCGTGGCCGCTCCAGGAGCCGACCTTCTTGCCGTCCCAGGCGTGGTTGAACTTGTGCCAGGAGCCGTTCTGGTACACCTCGAACCACACCCAGCCCTTCTTGCCACCGAACTTGTCCACCCCGTACCACTTCGTGAACACCTTGCCGTGGCTCTTCCACGTCTTGCCGAAGGTGTACGCCTTGTGGTCGCCGGAGAAGAACTTCCCCCACTTGACGACAGTGGCGGTGCTTGCGGTCGTGCCGGCCGTGGTGCCGGCCTGAGTCTGCGTGGCCGCCTGAGCGGCGGGAGCCACGGCCAGACCGGTGACGGCCATCGAACCGGCCAGAGCGGCGATCGCGAGAATCTTACGCATTTCGGGTTCCTCCCCCAGTAGGTGCTGCTTTCCGACAGCACGAACGCTACGGAGAACCCCAGCAATCAACTGTGGAGGAATCCACACACCCCATGTGATCGGCGCCACACGCCAGAGCAGTCCCTGGGACCCGACCGTGACTCCGCCCGGCTGTCGGTGCCGTCTGCTGAGATGAGCCCCGACATTCACCGACCCACATGGAGCGCCGAGTGGACCACAGCGGCTGGGCCAGCCTTCCGCCACCGAAGAGCAAACTGGCCGCGCTGGAGGACAAGCTGGAGGTACGGCTCCCGCCCTCCTTAGGACGGCGAATAGGAGGCTTACGAGCTGTTCTCCCGGCGAGCCATGGGTCCGGAGCGCCACGACTCCTTCTACGACCTGATGGCGACGTGGCGTCCGATCAGTGCGGACCACATCGCACCCGTCGTCCTGATGGCCGATCCTCGGATCGCCAAGCTGATCGCTCCCGAGCGAGCGCGGGAGATTCTGACCATGCGGCGGGGCTGACCAGCGGAGATCTGGGTCAGCGCAGGGTGGCGGTGAAGGTGCGGCCGTAGGCGTGGCGGGTCGTCGCCTGGACCAGCGTGCCGCCCGGTACGCGCCGTACCGTCACCCCTTCGTCAGCTGAGTCGAGCCTGAGGCGAGCACCATGAAGCACGACACTGACCCGGTCCCGTCCCATCGTGGGATCGGACAGGGCGACGACCGTGCGCTTCCCGTATCGGACGATGACTGAGGCGGGGCCGTCGATGAGAAGCCGCTCGGCGTGGCGTGGACCAGCGGTGAAGACGTTGGCGGCGACGATCCCAAGGTGTCGGTGCTTGATCGCCTGCGCGTGCCGATCGTTGGCCAGGACGACCAGCGGCCCGTCCGCGTAGCCGCGCATACGGCTCTCGGTCGCGTTCGGGACCAGGGCGTAAGCGAGCGCAGGGGTGCGGTGGATGACCGAGGCGGTGAAGACGTTCTTGGTCACGTTGGTGTCGGGGTTGGACGTACGGACGACTCTGCGGCTGCGGGTCACCAGCTCCAGCCCAGCCTGAACCGCCTGCCTGGTGAGGAAGGCGTAGCCGACCGAGGTGCCTCGGGTGCCGTTGGCATAGCGGAGCCAGCGTGGCGGCGCGGTTTCCCCCGCCTGCCACCCCCGGCCGTTCCAGCCCTCGCCGGTGAGCGTGACCGCGTCACCAGGGGCGGCGATGCGGCTGTCCACGGTGGTCACCGCGTCGCGCCCGCCCTGGCCGGAGACGTCCGCGGCCAGCACCACGATCTCGTCGTCGAACATGAACCAGGACTTCGTCGCGCGAGCGTTCCGGTAGGCGACGAAGTCGTCGGGCAGGATGCCGGCCTGCTTGGCGGTGTAGGCGGCGTCGTCCGACTGCACCATGCCGGCCGCGCCGTACGCGCCGAGCGTCGCGCCGCCGGAGAACACGTTCCCCGCGCGAGGGAAGTACACGTAGGTGTTCTGGGACTCGGACGAGGAGGTGAAATGAAGCGGATGGTCCGGGTTCTCGTACCAGGCCCGCCCGTACAACTCAGGCACCGTCCGCCGCTCCTCCACCGGCGCGGTGACCCCCGCCAGCCGGTACGGCGACACGGCGGTGTAGTAGTCGACGCCGAAGGCCTCGCGCTGGTCCTCCCCCGCCAGGTAGAGGTAGTAGGCACCGTCACCCTGGAACCAGGGCATCAGGTTCTCGCCGTTCATGTACTCGTACTTGCTGATCCGCTCGGAGCTACGCGCCAGCGCGAAGGCATAGCCGGGGCGCCGGTGCACAGTCCTGTCCATGGCGTTGAACGCCACACTGCGCGAAGCCGGGTTCAAATCAGCGGCCGGAATGCCGGCGTCAGCCCGGATGGCCGCATACCGAGCGATACTGACCGGAGACACAAAGGCCCCCGTATCAGCCTCAGGCAAGTGCTTGACGTACTTCTTCAAGGCGAGAGCCGCCGCGTCATCGACATGGTCGGCCAGGTCGGCGATGGCCTCCACGATCACCCCGACATCGGCGTACCCGGTGTTCGTGCGCGAGACCGCCCGCCCCTTGACGATCTCCATCATCCAGCCCTCGAAGATCAACGGGGCGAAGCCGTCGGTGATCCACCGGTGCACCACCCCGCCCAGCTCGGACACCCCACCGAGCATCTTGAGCGTCTGCACGACCCGGGTCAGCAGGGCCCGCCCGTACGACCCGGTATAGGCGACCGAGTGATGCTGGATGAACGAGCCGTCACGGTAGTACCCGTCGGTGACCCCATGCTGGAGGTCGTACGGGTCGATCATGGCGAAGACGGTGGCCTGGTCCGCGATGGCCTTGGTAACCCGGGCGTCATCGCCGGTGAGCGCCCCCTGCAGGATCCGGTTGGCGGTGATGTCCGCCAGGTTCGCCCCGGTATGGAAGCGCGAGTCAAGGTCGACGTCGCCGTCCTTGCCGTTGCGCAGGTAGGCGTCCATCGAGGCGATGTACGTAGCCGTCAGGTCCCCCGGCGCGGGCAGCAGCACCAGCGTCCTGCTGACATGCGTGGGAATGCCGATCTCCCAGCTGTGCCAGTTCCCGTAATACCCCGCCGCCTGGTCCCCGAAGTACCGCTCGTGCAACCACCGCAGCCCGTCCACGACCCGCCCCTGCACAGCGGCGTCATCGACGAGCTCACCGCCGGGCGTGCGCGTCGCGAGCGCGATCTCGTACAGATATTGGTACGCCAGCCGCAGGTTGGCGTCGTTGACCCCCAGACTCAGCCCGGCGAACAGCTCGCCGTCGCCCGCCTGATCCATGGCGGCCAGCCGCTGACGGGCGGTGCGGACGATCGCCGCGAGCTTGCCGGCGACCTCAGGCCGCGCGTTGACCTCCGGAGTCCCGGCGAAGATCGCCACGGTGTTGGCCAGCAGCCGCCCCGGATCGATCCCGGCAGCGGCAGGCGTGGGGAAGGCCGCGGCGAGCAGGCCGGCGGCGGGGAGCAGGGAGAGAACCTGGCGACGGGACATGTGCGGCACGGCGGCGGCTCCAGGCCGTTGAGGGGTACGCCGCGCTCACGATACATGATCTACTTCGGCCGGCCCAGGATCAGTCTTCCGACGTGGACGCGCCCTCCTCCACGTAGCCCTCGGCGGTGAGGTCGAGGCTGCGGTCGTTCACATAGGCATCGATGTCCCGCATGCTGGCGCCCGTGTCGGTGCGGGTCCGGGTGGTGCCGTTCACGGTGGACGTCTCGGTGATGTCGAGCCCCTTGACGGTGAAGACGACGGTGTCCTGTTCGCCCTGCTCGTTGGTGCGGGTGAACCTGACGACCTGGCCGAGCTGCGCGTAGAGGAGCTCGGCGGCGTCGCCGTCCATGGACACCAGCTCACCGTCGTCACTGACCTCGATCAGCTCGTCATCGTCGTGATCCTTGATGCGACCGATGACGGCGCGTACGTCCTCGACACTCGCACCGGTCTGCTCCGCGATGATGGCCACACTGGTCAGGGTGATGGCGACGTCCGGCGGGGTCTCGACGCGATCCAGCGGGACGACGGCCGCGACGCGCCGCCCGTTCCGGGTCAGGTACGTGATGTCGCCGGCGCGCTCGGCCCGGTCGACCAGATCGGTCAACTGGACGCGGGCTTCGTCGAGACCGACCTCGTCACCGCTCGGCTCATTCAAGCCGTACTTGAATCTCACATGATCCATGGTTACCCAAAATGAGCGCCGGTGCGTTGCCCGCTACCCGCTGTTCTCTTTCCAGCGGGTAGAGGACCACCATGACGACCGAACGCCTGTCCCCGTCGGAGCGGGCGACCATACAAGAGCTGCTCGACGCCGACCGGAAGCAGACCACGGCCCGCGTCGCGATGTTGCGCCGCGACCTGGACGAGATCGCCGCCTCCACGACGCTGACCGGCGCCGACGACGAGCACGACCCCGAGGGATCGTCCACCGCCTTCGAGCGGGCCCATGCCCAATCCCTCCTGGACCAGGCGCTGAACCATCTCGCCGAGCTGGACATGGCCGTCGAGCGGTTGCGCGACGGCGACTACGGGATCTGCGTGAAATGCGGGCGGCGCATCCCCATCGAACGCCTGATGATCCTGCCCGCCGCCAGAACCTGCGTCACCTGCGCCTCCCGCCGCCGATGACTTTCGCCGCGTCCGCTGGTCTACTTCACCATCATGGAGAAAGGAAGCGACCCGATGACCCACACCCTTGAGGTGCCCGGCGGCATCCTGCACTACGACGTACGCGAGGCCGAGGGGACCACCGAGCCGCCCCTGCTGCTGATCGGCTCCCCCATGGACGCCACCGGATTCACCGGCCTGGCCGCGCGCTTCGCCGATCGTACGGTGGTCACCTACGACCCGCGCGGGATCGGCCGGAGCGAGCGCACCGACGGCGCGAGCGAGTCCACGCCCGAGCTGCACGCCGACGACCTGCACCGGCTGATCGACGCGCTCGGCGGCGGACCGGTGGACATCTTCGCCAGCAGCGGAGGCGCCGTCAACGGCCTCGCGCTGGTGGCCGTACATCCTGAGCAGGTGCGTACGCTCGTCGCTCACGAGCCGCCGGCCGCCAAGACGCTGCCGGACCGGGAGCAGGCGCTGGCCGCGATAGCGGACATCCGCCGGACGTACGAGCGGGACGGTTTCGGGCCGGCGATGGTGAAGTTCATCGCGGTCACCAGCATGCGCGGCGACATTCCCGCCGATTTCGCCGAGCTGCCCATGCAGAGCCCGGCCGAGATGGGCATGCCGGCGGAGGACGACGGCTCCCGCAACGACCCGCTGTTCGGGCAGAACCTCATCACCTGCACCCACTACGAGCCCGACTTCGAAGCGCTGCGCGCGGCCTCGACCCGTGTCGTCATCGCCGTCGGCGCCGAATCGGAGGGGGAGATGGCCCACCGCTCAGGCGTGGCGGTCGCCGGACGACTCGGCGTCGAGCCGGTCACCTTCCCCAGTCACCACGGCGGTTTCATGGACGGTGAGTTCGGTATGAAGGGCGACCCGGACGGCTTCGCCGCCGCCTTGCGCAAGATCCTGGCCGCGTAGACCTGGATGCCGCGCGGGCCCCTCGTTCGGAGGTTAGCCTGGTCGTGGCGCCGCTATGGCAGCCGGCTGGGGGCCTGGCGCCTGCGGTCACCGCAGGCTTCGTTCCGGGGGAGGGAAGAAGCCGTGCCATCCGTCTCAGTTCTGCAGCTCGACGACGTGCCGGCGCGGGAGCGATTCGACTTCTGGTGGCAGGCCGTCGCCGAATCGGTGGTGTCGGTGGACGCCACCAGCGATCGAGCCGGGGACTTCTGGGCTGAGATGCGTACCCTCGATCTCGGCATGGTTCAGCTCTCCCAGGTCCGCTGCGTATCCTTCGACGCGCGCAGAGGCGCGAGTCACATCCGGCGTTCCGATGCGGACCTCTATCAATTGGCTGTGACCGTCCAAGGCCGATCAGGCCTGTGCCAGAACCAACGGGACACCCGCCTGGAGCCCGGCGATCTGGTGCTCTACGACACCGCTCGCAGCTTCCTCGCCTGGACGGTGAGCGAAGGGCCGAACGCCGCCCCTTCTCAGGGACGTCGCGGCGAGGTAGCCGAGGGGATGATTCTCCGGTTTCCCCACCAGGCTCTGCCGCTTCCCGTCGCCATGGTCGAGCCTCTGCTAGCGGTACCGTTACCGGGACGCGACGGTGTCGGCTCGTTACTCGCCGGACTGCTCCATCGCCTCATCGCTCAGCCCGAGTGGTCGGCCTGTGACCTCACGCGGCTGTCCACCATCCTTCTGGACCTGGTCGCGGCTCTGCTGGGCCAGCGGCTTGACGAGGACGCCTCTGCGTTCCAAGCCGATCCCCATCATGTGCTGATCCTTCGCATCAAGGCCTTCATCGAGGAACGGCTGGGCGATCCGGAGCTGACTCCGTCGATCATCGCCGCCGGCCACTACATATCCGTACGCCAACTGCACAAGCTCTTCCAGAACGCCGAGCTCACTGTCGGAGGATGGATTCGCGAGCGCCGGCTCGAACGCTGCCGCCGCGACCTGGCCAACCCCCTCATGGCTCACCTTCCTGTCGGGACCATCGCCACTCATTGGGGATTCGCCAGCCAATCTCATTTCAACCGCGTTTTCCAGCAGGCTTACGACGCCTCCCCCGCGATGTACAGGCGTCTGGTTCGCGAACACGGGAGTTCGGCGCCCTGACCCTTGCGCTCAGGGGCAAAGCTCGTGCGCTCGCAGGCAACTGCGAAATGACGGCCCATGCGAGGGTCGAGTCATGAGATTTCGTAAAGCTCTCAAGGTCGCCGGGGTCGGCGCGCTGATGGCCGGCGCGATACTCCTACCGGCGACCGCCGCGCACGCGTATCCCTCTGGTTGCAGCGACCTTTATCGAGACAACGCCTACTGGTACAACTGCACCAAGGGGACGGGATCATTCCGCGCCGTCGTGCGCTGCTACAGAATCGGCCATTCGACATACGCGACCAGGTACGGCGTCTGGGAGCGGGTCGGCGAGGGCCCGTCCAGAGCCCAGTGCCTGTCCAGTGAAGAGACCTCGTCCGGTTACGGAGAACGCAGAGACTAGAAGTTCGCGCATGCGGCCGACCCGGACGCCTTCGCCACCACCCTGTGCCAGGTGCCGGCCGATGGGAGCGCATCACCACGGTCGCGACAGCGGGCCCGTGGCCGTCATGGTCTGACGGTCACGGGCCCGCTGGTCGGTCGGTCAGCGCCAGTTGCCGGCGAGGGGGATGTCGTCGGTGTTGCCGAAGGCGAAGCCGATCTCGGCGTCGCCGGGGGTGTTGTCGTTGCGCAGCAGGAAGAACCTGGTCTCCGGCCGGTACACGCCGATCGTGGTGTACCGATCACCGTTCCAATTGCCGGTCAGCGGCAGATCGCCATAATTGCCGAACTGCACCGCGCGGGGATTCGACGTCGAAACATCCGAGTTCACCAGATAGAACGTGGCATTGGTGGGCCGGTAAACGCTCACCGAATCGTCGCCGTCACCGTCCCAGTCACCCACCACCGGCAGGTCCTCGTCGTTGTTACCGAAATGCACCACCCGGTCAGCCGGACCCGCCCAGTTGCTGTTACGCAGATAGAACGTCGAATTACTCGGCCGATACACCCCGACCGTGTCAACACCGTCCCCGTCCCAGTCACCCGCGATCGGCACATCACCCGGATTACCGAACACGAACCCGATCTCCGCATCACCCCGCGTATTCGAGTTCCGCATGTAGAAGAACCGAGTCTCCGGACGATAAACACCGATCGTCGTCGTCCCATTACCGTCCCAGTCACCCACCAGCGGCTTGTCCCCGAGACTGCCGAACTGCACCGTGATATCCGCCGGACCCGCCCAGTTGTTGTCCCGCAGATAGAACGTCCCGTTCTCCGGCCGGTACACGCCCGCGGTGGCGGAGGTGACGGAGAGCACGCCGGGCGGCGACACGTAGCCGGAGATCAGCACGTCGCGGGCGCCTGCTCGGGCAGTGGCGGGGTTGATGGACCGCTTCGCCACGCGGTTGTTGTAGTTGCCGTCGATCGTGGTGATCGTGCCGTCGCCGTGGACCGTGTGGACGATGGACACGTGGCCGCCGGTGCCGGAGCCGGGCTCGCCGTACACCACGATGTCGCCCGGTAGTGGCTTGCCGCCGCTGGAGCGGCGTTTGAACAGGCCTCGGTCGGCGCCCCAGGAGCCGATCGCGGTCGCCACGTACGTGGTGCGCGGTCCACCGGCCACTCCGGCGCGCTCCCAGACCCAGGTGGCGAACATCGCGCACCAGTCAGCGCATAACGGGCCGTACTTCTGGCACTGGTTGCCATCGCCGGTGGTGCCCACCTCGGCGTTCGCGGTGGCCGCGATGACGCCGCGACTCGGTGCGGCGTTCGCCGCCGCCGCCTGCGGAACGGCCAGTTCGTATGCGGCGGTGCCACCCAGGGCCACGGCCACACTGAGCATGAGGGCGGCGATGCGGCTCGCCGGCCTTCGGTACGTCGTCAACATGTTGGACTCCATTTCAGGTACGTCAGCGCCAGTCGCCGACGAGGGGGATGTCGTTGGAGTTGCCGAAGGCGAAGCCGATCGTGGCATCGCCGGGGGTGTTGTCGTTGCGCAGCAGGAAGAACCTGGTCTCCGGCCGGTACACGCCGATCGTGGTGTACCGATCACCGTTCCAATTGCCGGTCAGCGGCAGATCGCCATAATTGCCGAACTGCACCGCGCGGGGATTCGACGTCGAAACATCCGAGTTCACCAGATAGAACGTGGCGTTGCCGGGCCGGTAAACGCTCACCGAATCGTCGCCGTCACCGTCCCAGTCACCCACCACCGGCAGGTCCTCGTCGTTGTTACCGAAATGCACCACCCGGTCAGCCGGACCCGCCCAGTTGCTGTTACGCAGATAGAACGTCGAATTACTCGGCCGATACACCCCGACCGTGTCAACACCGTCCCCGTCCCAGTCACCCGCGATCGGCACATCACCCGGATTACCGAACACGAACCCGATCTCCGCATCACCCCGCGTATTCGAGTTCCGCATGTAGAAGAACCGAGTCTCCGGACGATAAACACCGATCGTCGTCGTCCCATTACCGTCCCAGTCACCCACCAGCGGCTTGTCCCCGAGACTGCCGAACTGCACCGTGATATCCGCCGGACCCGCCCAGTTGTTGTCCCGCAAATAGAACGTCCCGTTCTCCGGCCGATAGACCCCGGCCGTGTCCACGCCGGCCCTGGACCACATCCGGTTGGCGATGATGACCGCGTCACTGGCCTGCTCGGCGTAGCGGTCCCGGTACTCCGCCGCGGGCCGCTGCACGTCCGCCGCGACCGTGCCGATCGGGGCGGTGTTCCAGGACCCGTTGGGGTAGAGGCGCTGCATCTCGTTGAGGAACGTGGTGGTCGCGGTCGCGGGGTTGGTCCGTGCGGCGTAGCTGCCCCATATTTCGCGTTGCTGGTACAGACCGACCGAGTCACGGTCACCACCATCGAGATTGGCGATGCTGGTCTCGACGATCACCGTGGCGATGGCGATCGCGGCGGCCCGCTGGTTGAAGCCCCGGTTGCGGACCTCCTGCACCACGGCCCGCGCGCAGGAGGTGTTGTACGCGGTCATGTGGCCGCGCATCTTCTTGGTCAGGAGCGGATTGAGCGCGGCGGCCATGGCGCCGTCGGCGGCCGTCGGGCCCCCGGACACACACGGCAGCGCGGCGAGTGCGGCGACAGCCTGAGGCGATAAATCCGCCGGGTCCGTCGGTTCCTTCGGATCCGCTGTCGCGACCCCCGCCGACATGAGCGCGGCAGTGGCGGCGGCGGTGAAGACGATGACGGCCTTGCGAAGCGTCGGTTGGAAATTCCACGTGCACGTGCCCATGAGTTCCTCCGTGGTCTGGACCGGCGCCTGTCGCGCCATGCCGACCACGGTTCATCCGGCCTCTTCAGCTTCGCTGCACCGCGACTGTAGGGGTGGGTAGTCCGGCTGTAGACGTGCTGCTTCACACGCCGGTCCGCGCGTGAACGGGCAGCTTTCACGCGCCAGGCTGCGTGGCCAGTTCCAGCTGTTCGCGGCTGCCGTATCGCCGGAAGGTCGCGACCGCCGACGCGTGGAGCTCGGCAGCCGTGTCGAGGTCGCCGTGTCGGCGGCAGACCTCGGCCCGGTCCCGGTCGGTGCGGGCGCAGAACAGATCCAGGCCCATCGCGGCCCACTGCTCGCGCGCGGCGTCGAGGTGGGTCGCGGCCTGGTCCAGCTCCCCTGCGGCCAGGTGCAGCTCGCCGATGGTGCGGGTGGTCAACGCCGTGCCGAAGCGGTCGCCGAGAGCCACGCACACCGCGAGCGCCTGCCGCAGGGTCTCGGCCGCGAGTGCGTACTCGCCCTGCCGGATCTGGACCTTCGCCAGACACTGCAGGCCGTACGCGGTGAGCAGTTGATCATTGCCCTCCCGCAGCACGGCGATCGCCTCCAGGGCGAGACGCTCGGCCGGTCCGAGGTCGCCTCGCGCCCGGTGCACCATCGCCATCGAGCGCAGGGTGAGACCCTCGCCGCGGCGGTCGCCGATCCGGCGATAGGCCGCCAGCGCCTGGTCCAGCGCCGCGTCCGCGCGAGCGAAGTCGCCCACCTCGCGGTTCACGTACCCGATGCCGTACGAGCACTCGGCCAGGCCGGCCTGGTCGTCCAGCTCGGCGCAGAGGTGGCCGGCCTGTTCGAAGAGCTCGAGCGCGTCCCGGAATCGGCCCCGCTCACGGTGGGCGGTGGCGATCCCGATCAGACAGTCAGCCTGTCCCCGCAGGTCGCCCTGTTCGCGGAACATCGCCAGCGCCTGACCGTAGAACACGGCGGCGTCGTCGAGACGGTCCTGTTCGTAACGGAGCAGGCCGAGCCCGCGAAGCAGGCTCGCCTCGCTCGCCCGGTCGCCCGCCGACCGCGCCGCCTCAAGGGCGGCGTCATGGGTACGCCACCACGCGTCGAAGGCGTTGCGCAGCCGGAACGACGACAGCAGCAGCATGCTCAGCCGGCACGCGAGCCGATGCAGACCGAATCGACTGGCCAGCTCCACGGTCTGGACGAGCAGCCACCGTTCCTGCTCCAGCCAGGTCTGCACGTCGGCCGGCGATCCGGCGGCGTCGCCCGGGGCGCGGGTGCCCAGATCGGTGAGGAGGTTCAGCAGGTATCGCGCCAGCCGCTCGATCGCCTGGCACTGGTCCGCCGGTCCTTCCTCCGCGTCGGCGCGTTCCCTGGCGAAGAGCCGGATGAGATCGTGCATGCCATAGCGCACCTGCCCGCCGAGGTCTACCCCGATCGCGTCCACGAGCTGCGCGTCGGCCAGCCGCTCGACGATGTGCTCGGCCCTGGCCTCGGGGTGGTCGAGCAGCGGGGCGAGCAGCCAGGGCGGGAACTCTCCGACGGCGACCACGCCGAGCCGGCGGAATGCCAGTCGAAGCGGATCGGGCAGGCTGGCATAGCTCAGGTGCAGGCTGGCCCGGACCTCCAGATCACCGGCCACCAGCTCATCCAGGCGGCGATGCTCGTCACGCAGCCGGGCCGCCAGCACGCTCAGCGGCCACCGCTGCCGCACCGCCAGCCGGGCGCCGACCGTGCGGACCGCCAGGGGCAGCCCGCCGGACAGCCGCGCGATCTCCGCGGCGGCCTCGGGCTCGGCGGCCACCCGTGCCGCCCCGACGAGCTGCGCCAGCAGCCGTAGCGCGTCGTCGGGCTCCAGCACGTCCAGGCCGAGGCTGCCGTCGAGGTCCAGGCCCGCCAGCGCCGCGCGGCTGGTCAGCAGCGTGGCGCTGCCGCCGTGCGCCGGTAACAGCGGCCGGATCTGGTCCTCCGGCCCGGCGTTGTCGAGCACGATCAGGATGCGCCGTCCCGCGATCCGGCTGCGGAACAGGCCGCTGAGCTCCTCGACAGGGTCGGGCAGCCGGGATGCCGGTTCGCCCAGCGCACGCAGGAACGCGCCGAGGATCTCCTTGGTCTCCTCGGGCCCGGTGCCGCGGAAGGCCGCGTACAACTGACCGTCCACGAAGACGTCGCGAACCGCGTGCGCGGCCGCGATCGCCAGGGCGGTCTTGCCGCTGCCGGCCTTCCCGGAGATCGCGCAGCAGACCTGCCGCTCGGCCGTCATCGCGCTCAGCAGGATGGTTCGCAACTCCGTCAGCTCGTCGTCGCGCCCCACCAGGTCGCCGCCCGCCGGAGGCAACTGGCGTGGCACCTGGGGCACCTGCAGCGGCACACTGGTCGTCGTCGCTCGGTCGAGCTGCGGGCTTTCCACCGACACGGCGGCGAGCCCGGCCGACGGCTCGGGACGGGTGATGGCCAGGTCCTCAGCCAACGGGGCTTCCAGGGCGGGGTCGGCGGTCAGGATGGCCTGATGCATCCGGCGCAGCTCCTGGCCGGGGTCGATGCCCAGCTCGGCCTGGAGCACCTCGCGCGCCTCGCGATAGGCCTCCAGCGCGTCGGCCTGCCGGCCAAGCCGGAACAGGGCCAGCATCTGCTGGGCGCGCAAGCCCTCCCGCAAGGGGTATCTCTTGACGAGCGTGGCCAGTTCGGCCGCCAGCGGTCCTGACCGGCCGAGCCGTAACTCCGCGCTGATGCGTTCCTCGAGAACGTAGAGCCGCAGCTCCTCCAGGCCGTCGGCGGCCTGTCTCAGCACGGGCGTCAGCAGGCCGTTCAGCGCTGGTCCCCGCCAGATCGCCAGCGCGTCCCTCAGCAGTTGCGCCGCCTCGTGGTGGCGCCCGGCGGCGGCGGCCGCCCTGCCCTTGGCCGCCAGCGCCTCGAACCGGTTGATGTCGATGTGCTCGTGATCAACCTCGAACAGGTAGCCGGGTGCGCGGGTGACGATGGTCTCGCGGTCGCCGACGTGGAGCACTCTGCGGAGGTTCGACACATATGTCTGTACGAGAGCCGCCGCGGTCGCCGGTGGGGCATCGCCCCACACCGCGTCGACCAGACTCGATATCGACACGACCCGGTTGGCGTGCAGCAACCCGGCCGCGAGAAGGGCTGTCGGCTTGCCGGCGGTCAATTCGAGTTGCCGGCCATCGAGCCACACTTCGGGCGAGCCCAGCAGGCGGAACTCCACCCAATTCCTCCGCATTCCTATCAGGATATCCGCATAGGTAGCAGTGTGGCTTGATGATGCTCGTATATCAACGCCTCCAAAATACCGATTTAGGCGGCATAACGGTTGAATTCGGTCATGGGTTTCACCAGAGTGTCAAGGAGCCCGGCCGACTTCGTCGCGCTGGGCGAGGGCGGCGCCGCTGCAGGGAAACTAGAGCGATTCTCCAGGACCCCAGGTCAGGTTATGACTAGTCCGAATTGAGCTGGTTGGAGGATCTGGTGGCTGACCTTGTGCTGCTCGCTGATGAGCGGATTTCCTCGGTGCGCGTGCATGAATGCGATGAGCCGCTGGTAGACCTGCGAGAGGTCGGCGAGATCGAGATGGACGGTCGACAGGCCGACCTCGACGGAGCGTATGCCCGGGTGCGGCTCGGCGCGCTGCAGCGGTTGCGGCTCGCTCAAGCCTCCTTGCCCGGCGGGTACCGACTCGTTGTGGTGGAGGGATATCGGCCGCCGGCGCTGCAGGAGAGGTACTTCGCGGACCGGGTCGCCTTCCTGCGCGAGCGGCACCCGGATTGGTCGGCGGCGGAGGCACACCGTCAGGCGAGCCGCTACATATCGCCGCCGGCGGTGGCTCCCCATACGACGGGAGGCGCGGTCGATCTGACGCTACGCGGTCCGGACGGCCGGCTGTGCTGGATGGGCACGGAGGTCAATGACTCGCCGGAGGAGAGCCAGGACGCCTGCTATACCGACGCGGAGAACATCTCAGCCGAGGCAGCCGCCAACCGGGCGATACTACGCGGTGTGCTGGCCGGAGCCGGGTTCGTCAATTACCCCACCGAGTGGTGGCACTGGTCAACCGGAGACAGATACTGGGCGTTCACCGTCGGCGCGACACACGCTCACTATGGCCCGCTGGTCGAGATGGGCGGTGACCTCGATCCGTGACGTCACCCGGCCAGGATCCTGGCCGGGTCGGCCGCCGTCAGCGGGGGCGTCACGTGAGCAGGCGACGGCGGTAGCCCTCGGCCACCGCCGAGGCTCGATCACGAACGCCGAGTTTGTCGTAGATGTGTTGCAGATGGGTCTTGATGCTCGCTTCGCCGATGAACAACGCTGTAGCGGCCTCTCGATTCGAGCTGCCGTTCGCGACCAATTGCAGTACCTCCTTCTCTCGATCGGTCAGTGTGCCGGCGCGGGGCCTGCGAACCTGCCCCATCAGGTGCTGCGTCACCGACGGCGCGAGCACCGACTCGCCACGCGCTGCTGCACGGACGGCTCGCATCAGTTCGTCGGGCAGAGCATCCTTCAGGAGATATCCGATCGCACCCGCCTCGATCGCCGGCAGTACGTCGCTCTCGCTGTCGAAGGTGGTCAGGATCAGCACTCGGGCACCCGGGGCCCACTCGCGCAGCGCCGCGGTCGCGGCGACGCCGTCCATCCCGGGCATCCGAAGGTCCATGAGCACGACATCCGCGGCCAGCAGCTTCGCACGTTCGATGCCCTCGGCGCCGTCCCCGGCCTCACCGACCACAACGATGTCCTCGGCGTCCGCAAAGGTGTCACGAAGACCGCCCCTCACGATCGGATGGTCGTCGACAATCACCAGTCGAATCATCGGTTGGTCTCCCCCTTTGCTCTCGCGCCCCCGGGGGCGATCGCCGGAACGCGCGCACTGACGGATGTCCCTTCATCCGGTGCGCTCTGCACCTCTATGTGACCGCCGACCCCTCTGATGCGCTGGCGCATGCTCGTCAGGCCGAAGCCGGTGCCGACCCCTTCCGCGAACCCGCGTCCATCATCCCGCACGTCCAACAGCACCTCGGTGCCCGTGTACGACAGCGTGACACCGACGCGCGAGGCCTCCGCGTGCTTCGCCACGTTGGTCAGCGACTCCTGCGCGACCCGGAAGAGCGACACCTCGATCGCCGGGCTCAGTGGCTCTCGGGTGCCGGTGACCTCCACCTGCGCACTGATCCCCTGGTCCTCCGACCATCGCTCGGTCAACGTGCGCAGCGCGTCGGGGAGGTGCGCTCGCCCGAGTTCCTGGGGAGCGAGCGCCCGCACGGACCGTCTGGCCTCGGTCAGGCTGCTGCGCGCGAGCCGAAGCGCACGCGCGACGTGCTCTTCCGGCTCGCCCCGCACACTCGCGGAACGCTCCGCCGCCTGGAGCTGCGTGATGATGCCGGCGAGACCCTGGGCCAGCGTGTCGTGGATTTCGCCGGCCAATCGCTGCCGCTCATCCTGCGCCCCGGATTCGCGGGCCTGGGCGACCAGTTGCGCATGGAGCCCGGCGTTCTCGTGCAGTGCCGCCTCGAGTCGCTCGACGAGTTCCTCCCGCTTGCGTTCCTCTGGTTCACTGCGCGCCGTCAGCAGGATGCCCACCCCGATCGCCGCGGTC
The DNA here is from genome assembly GCF_044465295.1 of Nonomuraea sp. NPDC049714. Lineage (NCBI taxonomy): Bacteria > Bacillati > Actinomycetota > Actinomycetes > Streptosporangiales > Streptosporangiaceae > Nonomuraea > Nonomuraea sp. NPDC049714. Next base: position 105,201 of record NZ_JBITLM010000014.1, read on the forward strand.
TGCACGGTGACGATCAGGATGAACTCCGCGAGCATGTCTGGGGTCGGGTTAGCCCACACGCGCATCGCCGAGCCGTTGAGGGTCACGGAGGTGGCCAGGACTCCAAGCACCCCCAACGGCCACGGCCTGAGCAAGTACGCGTGGAAGAAGCCCGCAATGGTGAAGACGAGGAAGATATCGGAGTACGTCATGAGGGTGACGCACAGCGCCAGCAGCCCGACGAAGAAGATGCCCGCCGGCACGGGCCGGAGCGTCCTCCTCTTGATGGGCAGCGTGTGACCGAACAGCACCCACAGCACCGAGACCGCGACCAGCCCGAGGACGGATGCGCCCCCGGGCCAGAAGACTTCACCGGAGGCCGGAAGCACCCACGAGAAATAGATCGCCGTCGAGATCGTCAGCAGCAGCCACGGTGTGATCAACTGCAGCAGTTCGTTGCGCTGATGTTCTTCGGCGGAGCCTTCCTACTGCTCGTGCGGGCCACGGCCGCGGAGATCATGCCGAGCCCGAGCAGTGTCGCATAGCCGACGACCAAGGCGACGACGAACTCCAGGGGCCGCTCGGGCGGCGCGATATCCAGCACCGCCCACGCGAGGAAGATCATGAGTGTCGCGGAGACGACCACGGAGGCGAACGCGACGATCATCTGCGCGAGCAGGACACTCCGTGGATGCGCAGGAGTGGTCGACAGCCTGCGCAGGATGCCGCGCTCCCGATACGTCGCGATCACCGCCGGGACGTGCTGCACGGCGATCATCACCATCCCGAACACCAGTGCGGTCGGCGCCCAGATGTCGATGGACCGGAGCCCGCCGGTTTCCGGCGACGACTCTCTGAGCGCCGGGATGGCACCCAGCCCGAGCAGGAGTCCCACCGGGAACAGCACACCGAACATGACGGTGGCAGAGTCTCGAAGGAAGAGTCTCGTCTCGATCTTGACCATCTTCAGGAGAGCACGCATCAGTCAACCCTTCTCGCGGAGAGTTCTGGGGTCTCCGGGGCGCGTCCCGTAAAGGCCACGAACGCGTCGTCGAGGTTGCGCTGGTCGACGCGGAGATCCTCCGCCACGACCTGCGCCCTGGCGAGAGCCCCTGCGACGCTGCTCAGGAGCCGTCCGCTGCCGGTGACCAGCCAGCGGCCCTCGGTGATCTCGACATTGGTCACGTCGGGAAGCTCGGTCAGGACACTCTTGTCCAGCGGTTGACTCACGCGGAACCGGACCTGCTGCACCGCGCTCGACTGCGCGATCAGCCCTGCGGGCGTATCCACTGCTGCAACGCGGCCACCATCGATGACGGCGATCCGGTCGCTGAGGCGCTCCGCTTCATCCATGAAGTGCGTGACAAGAAGAATCGTGACGCCCGTGTCACGAACCCGCTCAATGAGGCTCCAGGTGTCGCGCCTCGCCTGCGGGTCCAGTCCCGTCGTGAGCTCGTCGAGAATCGCGACCTTCGGATTGCCGACCAGAGCGAGCGCGATCGAAAGCCGCTGCTTCTGCCCGCCTGAGAGAGCCTTGTACTGCGTGTTGCGCTTCTCGGTGAGACCAAGGAGCTCCATGAGCTCGCGCCAGTCGGCGGGGTTCCGGTAGAAGGAGCTGTAGAGCTCGAGGGCTTCGGCGACCTTGATCGCGTCTGGGAAGCTGCTCTCCTGCAGTTGCACACCGAGTCGCTCACGCACCTCCGCCCGGTCCTTGATCGGGTCGAGTCCCAGCACCGAGATCGAGCCCGCGTCGGGCGTTCTCAGGCCGGCGATGCTCTCGACGGTTGTCGTCTTGCCGGCGCCGTTGGGCCCGATGATGCCGAAGATCTCCCCCTCTTCGACGGTGAAAGAGACGTCGTCGACGGCAACGTGCTGCCCGTAGCGCTTGTGCAGATTTCGTACTTCCAATGCGGACATGCTGCGAAGTTACGGGCGCACCGCACCCCGCCACATCGACCGTAGCGTCTGAGCTTGGGTTGATTCGCGCCTCCACCGTTCGGTGGATCTACAGCACCTCGCGCAGCGCGGTGGCCACCGGCGCGCCATCGTCGCTCTGTCGCTGAGCACCTTCTCAGAAGGGCCAGAAGATCAGCAGCAGGGTGAGGCCGAGGCTCAAGGCCATGAAGGCCGGTGTCCTGGGGTCGCGGGCGGCCTCGCGGCGTGCGGAGATCACCAGTGCGGTCAGCATGGCCAGCGCGCCCAGCAGGTGCAGGCCGTACCAGACGGGGATCGGGACCGTGTCCGGGAAGTTGTCGGCCGAGCCGTGGCCGGTGAGGCTGCCGAGCAGGCTCAGGCCCAGGCCGAGCAGCGCGAACGCGTACCGGAACCGGCCGAGCAGGGCCCAGACGACGGTTCCCAGCACGAGCAGGGAGGAGAGCTGGGCGTGCAGTTGCCGGAAGAGCAGGCCATGGGGCGCGTCGAAGCTCATCGTCAGAAGGGAGTCGTAGGCCTTGGTCATCATGGTGCCGCGGAGCGGCTCGTAGGTACCGGTGTAGGGCACCAGCTCGCCGCTGGGCGTGTAGTGGAAGGCCAGGAAGCCGCCGGTGAGCAGGACCAGCAGGAAGCAGTAGATCAGCATCTCGCCCACCAACTGCCTCGCCCGTTCCATTCGGCATATTTCACCATAAGTACGTGCCGGTCAGGGGGCCGTGCAGTCGGGGTAGTCCTGATCCGGCACACACCTCAGGTGCGGGGTGATGCCGTCCTTCCCCGGCGTCACCGACATCAGCCACAGCGGGCGCCGCAACGCGTCGTGGTCGACGGCGTCCTCGGAGAAGGCGATCGTCCCGGTCGCGCCTTCGATGTCGAGGCCGCGCAGGTTGTAGTGAACGCCTGACCGCAGAACGCTGCCGCCCCCCTGCGCCTGGAATTTCGCGAAAGCCTCGGTCACGGCCAGCGTCATGTCATAGGCGAGTCGCGCGCGGTCCAGCGCGAGCGGTATGGACCCGCCCACCTTGCTTCTGTACTCCTTCTCGAAGGTCTGCCCATGAGGGGTCCGCCTCGCGGACGTGCTGCTGCTCTGCCGGAGATCCATGAGGGCCACGAAACGCACGTTGAGGCCGTGCTCCGACCCGTTCTCCCTGGCTCGCTGGATTTTCTCGGACAGTATGTTGGTGACGTCGTCGCCCGTGAGAAGGACCACGTCGTTCTTCACGCAGTGGCTGCTCCAGGAATCATTGAGAGTCAGAAAGTCGGCCGCGCGTCCGGTGAAGTACAGAACCTTCTCGTCTCCTTCACAGGCTTTCCGCACCGCGACCTGGAGGCTCTGCCCGTCATGGAAGTCGTACATCTTGTAACGGCCCGTATAGACACTGCTGAAGCGGTCGGCCAGGTCATTGCTGTACAGCTCCTTGGCGTCCTTCTGCCAGATCACCGCCACCGGCGGGTCAGGGGGCAGTTCGGTGCCGGCGTGGCCCGGTAGGCCCAGCCTGAGCCAGTGCGCGGTGACCATGGCCTGGACGGCGTTGCTGGGCGGCAGGCGGAAGAAGTAGGGGGATCGGCTTTCGCCGAGCATCGCCACCCTGTCCGCGGTGGCCGTCGAGCTGATCATAGGGATCTGCGCCGCACCCATCAGCTCGATCGCTCGCTGCACCTCCACCCGGCTCCAGCCGAGTCCGACCACGGCGGCGATGGAGTCATCCCGCTCCGCCCGGCGCACGATATGGCCGGCCGCGATCTCCGCGTGCGCGTGGTCCTGCCCCGAATTGGCGAACTCGACGTACATCTTCCACGCATGGTTCTGCTCGTTGTGGGCGCTCTGCCGGGCGAGGACGCCGACGAGCTCCGCGGCGGCGCCCACGAGCTGCCTGCCGTGGTCGGGGCCTCCTTTGACGGTGAGCGCGCCGAAGTAGACGATGCGGAAGACCTTGTCGCCGGGCCTGATCTCCTGATTGAGCTCGACGATCCGCTCCAGGATGGGTCGCAGCGCCGGGTCGAAGTCGTCGGAGGAATCGGTCAGCCCGATGCACTGGTCGTCCGTGCTGACCAGCGGCGTTTCGCAGGCGCTGAAGGCGGCCCAGCCCGGCACCGCGAAGGGCGCCAGGGCCACCAGCCCCGTGACCACCCAATGCGCGAGGGCGGGCCGCCGGGACGTCACCAGCGGCTTCGGCCGGGGCTGATCGGCGGGCCCGTCGTCCCTGACGGAGAAGTACGGGCAGAAGGGGGTGTGCCCGGCCTGGTCCCGCCACCTGCCGTAGACGTCCTCCAGGCTCTCCCCGCCGGCGGCGAACCGTACCGGAGAGTGCGCGTGAGCGTCGAGTTCGGCCGACAGTTCGGGGGCGGCGGCCACGACCAGCAGCGGGGCCTTCTCGCCGGTCCGCACGACGATGTCGTGCATGGCCGTGATCAGTTCCCAGCCTGCGGTGCCGGGCCGCACGTCATGGAGGATGAGCACGCTGTACGAGCTCCGCGCCCAGCCGGGCCAGAACGGCCTGCGGCGATAGGCGATGCGCAGGTCCTGGAGAAAGGCGTGCACGAGCAGCCGGTTGGTCAGGTCAGGCTTCGTGTTGACCTGCTCGCTGATCTTCCGCATGTAACCGGCGAGATGATCCCGGGGTCCGCGCCGGATATAAGGCTGCTTGCGGAACCAGCTGTATTTGAAGGTTCCGCTCGACCACCAGCGGGACAGGATGGTGGCCGACATGTAGGCGATGACGACGCTCCCGACGAGCACCCCCAGCATCGGAAGTCCTGCCGTGTCGGCGAGCGCGGTCAGGACCGCCGTCATGAAGGCGGTGCCGATGGCGGAGGCGACGACGAAGCGCATCTTGTATTCGAGTCGCGCCTGCCAGGAGTGCCATGGCGTCCGTTTCTTGAGCCAGCTTTTCAGCTGCTCGTCGAAGGCGTCATCCCGTTCCCGGACAGAACCGTCTCTGGCGGCGCCCGCATTCCCTTTCTGGATGGCCCACAGCACGATCTGCGTGAGGGGGAAGCGTGGCGCGGGAAGACGGGACCCGGGGACTCTTCGCCCCAGGTCGCCGGATGCGCCCGCCACCAGGTCGATCAATTCATGGAGGTCCCCGGGGTCTTTCTTGATGTCGGCATGCGGGACACGCGTGTCGAATAACTCGCTCAGGGCCTGCGCCTCGCCGGCGGCATCCCTACCACCAAGAACCACAATAGGCGGAAATTTCTCCCGCTGCCAGAAATGTGGCCTTCTAAGCATTTTAGGAGCAAGAGTCCGGAATTGGGAACTCATCGCTTCTCCCTGGGTCTCGGGCGATATGGATCTTCATCGGGTTGATATCGCCCTGTGCACTCTGGCTGGGAATTATAAAACGCCTTGTCGCGCCCAATAATGGATTCACCGTGAAGACCCCTCGGCCGCGTGGCGATGACAGTGATGTTCCAATCGCGTTATCGTTGCTACCATGGAGCGAGATCTCACGCGTGAGCGGATCATCAAGGCGGCCTCCGACCTGCTCACCAAGGGCGGACGCGACGCGGTGTCGACCCGGGCGGTGTGCGCCGCGGCGGGGGTGCAGTCGCCGACGCTCTATCGGCTCTTCGGCGACAAGCACGGACTGCTCGACGCGGTGGCCAGCCATGAGTTCGAGAGCTACCTGGCCGGCAAGACGGCCCTGGCCGAGACCGACGACCCGGTCGAGGACCTGCGGCACGGCTGGGACCTGCACGTCAGCTTCGGCGTCGCCAACCCGGCCTGCTACTCGCTGGTCTTCGGCGAGGCGCGGCCGGGCACCGAATCGCCGGCCGCCCGGAAGGCCGCCGCCGTGCTGGCGGCGAGGATCCGGCGCATCGCCGAGGCGGGCCGGTTGCGGGTCAGCGAGGAGCGCGCGGCGCATCTGGTCCACGCCACGGGCAGCGGCATGACGTTCACCCTGATCTCGCTGCCGGAGGAGCGGCGCGACCCGGCGCTGTCCGTCATGGCGCGCGAGGCGATCATCGCCACGATCACCACCGGCGAGTCCCCCACCGCTGAGGACGGCCCGACCGGCATCGCAGTGGCCCTGCGCGCGATCGCCCCCAAGCTGACCATGCTCTCCCCCGCCGAGCGCGCCCTGCTGACCGAGTGGATGGACCGCATCGCCGCATCCGAGGGGTGACGCCCCCTGCTTTAGCAATGACAACAACTAGGTGTTGCCAACGCCACCATGACGCCGTTACTGTCATGGTGTTGTCACTGCTACCACCGAAGAGGTGGAACCATGAGCCTGAAAGCGCATACCGTGGCCGCCCTCGCCACGTTGACCCTCATCACCGGCTGCTCGGCCACGGCGTCCAGCGCCCCCGCACAGCCGGTGCTCGGGCGGATCACCGAGCTGGCGTCCGGGCTGGACATGCCGTGGGGGCTGGCGTTCCTGCCTGACGGTTCGGCGCTGGTCTCCGGTCGCGCCTCCGGCCGGATTCATCGCATCCCCGCCGAGGGCGGCACCCCGGTGCTGGTCGGCGAGGTGCCCGAGGTCGCCCAGAGCGCCGAGGGCGGGCTGCTCGGGCTCGCCGCCTCACCCCGCTTCGCCGACGATCGCACCGTCTACGCGTACGTGTCGTCGTCGCCGACGAACCGGGTCGTGGCCCTGCGCGTCGCCGAGGACCTGGGATCGCTGCGCCAGGAGCGGATCGTGCTGGACGGCATCGGCACGGCGAACCGGCACCACGGCGGTCGCCTGCGCTTCGGCCCTGACGGGAACCTGTGGATCGCGACCGGCGACGCCTTCGACCCACCGGTCGCGCCCAGGCGCGACAACCTCAACGGCAAGGTGCTGCGGATCAGGCCGGACGGGTCGATCCCCGAGGACAACCCCTTCGACACCCCGGTCTACTCCTACGGCCACCGCAACGTCCAGGGCCTGACCGTGGGCCCCGACGGCACGATGTACGCCTCCGAGCTGGGCCTCAACGACTGGGACGAGGTCAACGTCATCCGCGTCGGCGAGGACTACGGCTGGCCGGAGGCCGAGGGCCCGGACGGCGAAGGGGGCACCCGGCCGCTGTTCTGGCTGCCGCCGGCCGAGGCGTCACCGTCCGGCATCGCCTACGCCGACGGCGCGCTGTGGATGGCCGGGCTGCGCGGGCAGCGGCTGTGGCGGCTGCCGGTCGAGGGCGGAGAACGTACCGGAGAGCCCGTCGCGTTCCTCACCGAGCAGTACGGACGCCTGCGCACCGTGGAGGTCGCGCCCGACGGGGCGCTCTGGGTGACCACGTCCAACACCGATCAGGCGACGCTCGGCGGCACCCCCTCCCGCGAGGGTGACGACCGCATCCTGCGCATCGAACCCCTTCCCGTGAGGTGAACATCGTGGAGAACTCCGACCCCACCCGGCGTACCGTGATCAAGGTGGGCGCGGCCGTCGCCGCCGTCGCGGCGGCACCGGCCTTGCCGGGCGCGGCAGAGGCCGAGCCCGTCACCAGCGTCACGGACACGGCGCCGGTATCCCTGAAGGTCAACGGCACGGCACACAAGCTGGAGCTCGAACCCCGCGTCACCCTGCTCGACGCGCTGCGCGAGCGGATCGGCCTGACCGGCACCAAGAAGGGCTGCGACCGCGGCGAATGCGGCGCCTGCACGGTCCTGGTGGACGGGCGGCGGATCAAGTCGTGCCTGACCCTGGCCGTCATGCAGCAGGGCCGCGAGATCACCACCGTGGAGGGCCTGGCCCGTGGCGACGCGCTGCATCCGATGCAGGCGGCCTTCATCAGGAACGACGGGTTCCAGTGCGGCTTCTGCACCCCCGGCCAGATCATGTCGGCCGTCGCCTGCGTCAACGAGGGGCACGCCGGGTCCGACGACGAGATCCGCGAATGGATGAGCGGCAACATCTGCCGGTGCAGCTGCTACCCGAACATCGTCGCCTCCGTCCGCCAAGCAGCCAAGGAGATGACCTGATATGGACGCGTTCGCCTACACTCGCGCCGACCGGTCCGAGCGCGCGGTCCGCCTCGCCGCGGACCCCGGAGCGCGTTACATCGCCGGGGGCACCGACCTGCTCAACCTGATGAAGGACGGCGTGCAACGGCACGACCACCTGATCGACATCAACGCGCTGCCCCTGGCCGGCGTCCGCGAGACCAACAGCAGGATCGAGCTCGGGGCGATGAGCCGGATGAGCGACGTCGCCCTGCACCAGGCCGTACGCCGCAGGCTGCCGGTCCTGTCGCAGGCGCTGCTCGCCGGCGCCTCACCGCAGGTGCGCAACATGGCCACGCTCGGCGGCAACCTGCTGCAACGAACACGATGCTGGTACTTCCGGGACCCCACCATGCCGTGCAACAAGCGCGAGCCCGGCAGTGGCTGCCCGGCCCTGGCAGGCCAGAACCGCTGGCACGCCATCGTCGGCGGCAGCGCCCAGTGCATCGCCGTGCACCCCTCCGACCTGGCCGTCGCCCTGACCGCCCTGGACGCCACCGTGCGCACGCTCAGCGCCGAAGGCCCGCGCGACATCCCCATGGCCGAGTTCTACCTGTCCCCGGGAGACACCCCCCATCTGGAGACCGCGCTGCGCCAGGGCGAGCTGATCACGGGCATCGACGTACCCGTCACCGACCTGGCCGCCGGCTCGCGTTACCTCAAGGTGCGCGACCGGGCCACGTTCGAGTTCGCCGTCGTCTCCGTCGCCGCCCTGATCCGGCTGCGCGGCGACGAGGTCCGCGAGGCCCGCCTGGCCTTCGGCGGCATCGCCCCTCGCCCCTGGCGCTCGGCCGAGGCCGAGCAGGCGCTGGTCGGCCGCCCGCTGAACGCCGCCACGATCAAGGCCGTCGGCGAGGCCCTGGTCGTCGACGCCCAGCCGCGCGAGCACAACGCCTTCAAGGTCCCCCTGGTTCAGCGGGCCCTGTCCGACATTCTTGACCAGTTCAGGAGGAACCGATGATCGGCCGACCGGTCAGCCGCGTGGACGGCGCCGCCAAGGTCACCGGCGAGGCTCGATACGCCGCCGACGCCGAGGTGCGCGGGGTGACCCACGCGGTTCTGGTCGTGAGCGCTGTCGCGCGGGGCCGGATCACCGCCATCGACACCGCCAGAGCGACCGCCGCGCCAGGGGTGCTGGGCGTCTTCACCCACCAGAACCTGGACCGCCTCGCCCTCCCCAGCCCGGCCGTCGCGTTCCTGAAGCGGTTCCTGCCCGTACAGGACGACCAGATCCGGCACGCGGGCCAGCCCGTCGCGATCGTCGTGGCGGAGACCCTGGAGCAGGCCCAGCAGGCGTCCGGCCTGGTCGGCGTCACCTACCAGGATGAGCCGCCCCGGGTGGTGCTCGCCGAGAACATGGGCGAGGCGTACGTGCCGCCGGACACCAACGACGGCCACAACGACTATGTACGCGGTGACGTCGCCGCCGGTCTGGCCGCCGCGCACACCGTGACCGAGGCCACGTACACGACTCCGATGCAGCACCACAACGCCCTCGAACCGTCCGTCACGGTCGCGGCCTGGGACGGCGACCGGCTGACCGTGCACGAGTCCACACAGAGCATCTCCAACACCCAGAAAGCGCTCATGCAGGCTTTCGACCTCCCCGACACGAACGTACGCGTCCTCTCGCCGTACCTCGGCGGCGGTTTTGGGGCGAAAGGCCCGGTATGGCCGCACACCGTGCTCACGGCGGCGGTCGCGCGCCAGGTCGGGCGGCCGGTCAAGCTGGTGCTGACGCGGGCGCACGCGTACACCTCCAATGGGCACCGCGCCGAGACGCATCAGGTGCTCCGCGTGGGCGCCGCCCGCGACGGGCGGCTCACCGCGATCCAGCACACGGTCACACAGCAGGTGTCGCGCACCGAGGACGCGCTGCTCAACAGCTCGGAGCCGACCCGGATCCTGTACGCCTGCCCGAACGTGCGCTCAACCCAGCAGGCCGTACGGCTCGACCTGCCGATGGGCAGCTTCGCCCGGTCGCCGGAGACCGCGACCAGCCACGCCCTGGAGTCGACGCTGGACGAGCTGAGCTACGCGCTCGACCTGGATCCGATCGAGCTCAGGGTGCGCAACTGGTCGGCGATCAACCAGGACAGCAAGGTCGCCCACGGCAGCAACCACCTGCGCGAATGCTACGAGCGGGGCGCGGAGCGCTTCGGCTGGTCGCGGCGTGACCCCCGGCCGGGTTCCATGCGCGACCGCGACGGGCTGATCGGCTGGGGCATGGCCACCGCCGCGCACACCGCCGGCGGCCGGCCGGGCTCGTCGGCCACCGTGACGATCGGCGTCAACGGCACCGCGCAGATCCGGTCGGGCACGCAGGAGCTCGGGACCGGCACGTACACGGTGATGCGCCAGCTCGGCGCCGAGGTGCTCGGCATGCGGCTGCGCGAGGTCCGCTTCGACCTGGGCGACTCGGCCTACCCGGCGGCGTTCGCGTCGGCGGCGTCGGCGACCGTGCCGAGCGTCGGCGGCGGGGTCGTCCGGGCCGCGACCGCCGCCCGCGCCCAGGTGATCGCGCTCGCGGTGGCCGATCCGGACAGTCCGCTGCACGGTGTCGCTCCCGATCAGGTCGGTGTCGGCGACGGGTACCTGTTCCTCACCGAGCGGCCGTCGCGCCGGGTCAGTTACCGGCAGGTGATGCGCCGCCACGGCAGGCCGATCGAGGTGACCAGCGAGGCGGTCTTCGCGCCGCTGGGGTACTCGGTCGGCGCGACCTTCGTCGAGGTGCACGTGGACCCCGCACTGGGGCGGGTCCGGGTACGCCGCATCGTGGGGGTGTTCGACTGCGGCCGGGTTCTCAACCATCGCACCACCCGCAGCCAGGCGATCGGCGGCGCCATCTGGGCGATCGGGATCACGCTCAGCGAGCACACCCTGGTCGACCCGAACCTGGGGCGCATCGTCACCCCGAACCTGTCCGGCTACCTCGTCCCGGTCAACGCCGACGTGCCGGACATCGACGTCAGCTTCATCGACAAGCCCGACCCGTCCAGTCCGGCGCTCGGCGCGCGGGGCTTCGGTGAGACGCCCGCGACCGGGGTGACCGCGGCCATCGGCAACGCGGTGTACCACGCGATCGGCCACCGCATCCGGGACCTGCCGATCACTCAGGACAAAATCATCGCCGCGCTGTCCTGACCACCTCTGGACAACATGCTGTAGATCTGACAGAAGGGGCACGCGCACCGAAGATCACGGACAGGAGCAACCCCCGATTACGGATCTTCGCCGGCCCGCGCATGCCGCTCTTCGCGGGCCAGGGCACCCAGCCGGGCACCGCCGTCCGCGAGGCCGGCGGCTTCCGCCTCAGCGGCCAGTGGAGCTTCGCGTCCGGCATGCCGCTCGCGGGCTACGTGCACAGCCTGGCCGCCGTGGAGGGCACCGACGAGCTCCGGATCTGCATCACCCCGATCGACGACGTCAAGATGCTCGGCAACTGGGACGTCCTGGGCCTGCGCGCGACCGGCAGCATCGACTACGCCATCGACGGCGCGTTCGTCCCCGAGTCGCAGACCCACCTGTTCGCGTGCGACGAGCCGCTGCGCGGCGGCGCGATCTACCGGCTCGGCCTGCTCGACCAGGCGCTGATCTGCCACTCCGCGTGGGCGCTCGGCGTCGGCCGCCGGCTCCTGGACGAGCTCGCCGGCTACGCCCAGACCAAGGCCGGGCGGCCCGGCCAGATCGCCGGCAGCGCCGCCTTTCACACCGACTTCGCTCGCGCCGAGGCCCAGCTCCGCGCCGCCAGGGCGCTGGTACGGGAGACGTGGGACGACGTGGAGGCCACCCTGGACGCGGGCGGCCGGCTGAACGTACGGCAGGAGACGATGGTGCGGCTGGCGCTCAACCACGCCACGTCGACGGCCGTCGAGGTGGCCAGGTTCGCGCACACGGCGGGCGGCACCTCGGCGGTGCGCGACGGGCTGATCCAGCGGCTCTTCCGGGACGTCCACACCGGCTCCGCGCACATCACCTCCGGGCCGCAGGCGCTGCAGGAGTGCGGCCGTGAGCTGGCGGGTCTGGCTCCCGGCCAGGCCTGGGCCGTCTTCACCCTGGAGGACCCGGTCCGTCAGTAGATGCGGTACTTCTTGCCGCAGTTGTCGAACTTGCCGGCCCAGCAGGTGTAGGTGTAGACCTTGCCGATCCCGTGACCGCTCCAGGAGCCGACCTTCTTGCCGTCCCAGGCGTGGTTGAACTTGTGCCAGGAGCCGTTCTTGTAGACCTCGAACCACACCCAGCCCTTCTTGCCACCGAACTTGTCCACCCCGTACCACTTCGTGAACACCTTGCCGTGGCTCCCCCACGTCTTGCCGAAGGTGTACGCCTTATGGTCGCCGGAGAAGAACTTCCCCCACTTGACGACGGTGGCGGTGCTTGCGGTGCTTGCGGTCGTGCTGGCCTGCGTGGCCGCCTGAGCGGCGGGAGCGACGGCGAGACCGGTGACGGCCATCGAACCGGCCAGAGCGGCGATCGCGAGGGTCTTACGCATTTCGGGTTCCTCCCCCAGTTGGTGCTTTCCGACAGCACGAACGTTACGGAGAACCCCAGCGATCAACTGTGGAGGAATCCACACACAGCATGTGATCGGCGCCACAGCGGCGCGATACCCTCTGGCGTGCCCGAAAACGCCACCCGTGGAGAGCTTCGCCCGGACGGTCGCGTCGAGTCCCGAATCGACCGACCACCCCGACCAGTGGGTGGGCCTCCACCCACTGACCTCGATCAGCCGGACAGCGGACGGGGCGCACTTCCTGGTGTGGCACCGGCTTCCTGAACCAGTACGGCTTCGGCTGGAGCCCGAAGGCCCCACCGGCTCAGGAAAGCCACACGGACTACACGCACATCGAAGGCCCTTGGTACATCTGGGAGATGCAATGGTGAGGGTGCCCGGAGAGCCCGGCGTGTGGGTCTTCGTGGCCGCCGCCCAGATGGGTTTCGTCTTCTTCCTGCCGGGCGGCATCGTCTGGCCCGTGGTGCCCATCCTCTCCCTGCTGGCCATGATCGCCGCCGTCATCAGGGCCTACCAGGACGCGGAGCAACTCCACATCACGGACGAACTCCAGCCGCCTACGTAGACCATGACTCTCAGTACCCTCGCGGAATACCTTCGACGTACGCTGTACGTATGACAACGGGACAGACGCGGGATGATGTGGCGCAGCCCGATCCGGTGGCCGGTGGGCTGCTGCGCCGGATCTGCTGGGGAGTCTTCGCCCTGTTCTTGGCCGCGTTCGCGGTTTTCGAGAGCGCCAAGTACGGCCTGCCGACCACGGCCGCCGCGCTGGCGTTCTTCGCGCTGCCCGACTTGGCGCGACTCGCCGGGGTTCGTCCGCCCGGAGTGCCCTATCAAGCCGTACACCGGGTGTGGATTCCGCTCGCGATACTGGTCGGCTACAGCTTCGGGCCGATCATCTGGCCGCCGCTGTTCACCGCTGGTCTCGGTTGGCTCACCCGCATCGCCGTTGAGCGGACCTTCGGACGCGGGCTTCAGGTCGGCAAAAGCTCCTGAGGGTCCTGGACCCAGCCCCTGTGCCCTCCCTGCCCACCGAAGGGCACTTGAAGTCCCGAGCATCTGACGCAAGTCTGAGAGCATGGCTGCCGATGACGTCTCATCCCGAAAAGGAATTCCTGTTCGGAATTCGCCAGAGCCGGCCCCGCCTTCCGAACTGATCTCCATGGCTTCCTACTTGAGCGAGGCCGTCTCCAGAGTCGCGCGTGCTCGTGATCGTGTTGTGCTCAAGAACTCCTCTGCCTGGGAAGCACCGCGCGAGGCATGGGCGCTGAGTAATCTCATGGTGAAGAACGTCCGGGCAGTGCTCTTGATGGCTCGTCATGATGAAGCACTTGTGACCGCAGCGTGGACGAGTGCCCGAGCAGCATTTGAACAGGCGATCCGCATCATATGGCTGCTCTACCCCGGCGACCGTTTCGAAAGCGAATGCCGATGGCTGGCCCTGCTACGGGAGACGGAGCAGTATCACCATAAGGTCGAGGCGGAGTGCAGGGAGACGGACCCGGACAAGGCGGAGCTGCACCGAGCGCGAGAAAATTCCATAAAGGAATTCCGGACCAGTGTCACCGCCCGGCTCCCAGTGGGTTACACCGTGCCGCCCAAGACCCCGTCGATCTCCGCCATGATGCATGAGACCAACTCGGAAAAGATGTATCAGTTTTATCGTGAGGGATCTCAGTATGTGCACGGGACCTGGCACGGGACCAGCGCGCACCGGAAGGATCTCGGCTCCATGGCCAGCTGGGGGGATTTCACGTCGAGCGTCGACTGGATCCTTCCCTTCCGCCTCTGCTGGCTTTCGCTCAAGGAGTCGATGCGGTTCGTCTTCGACCGGCACGGGGAGGACCTCGACGAGGATCCGCGCTGGTCGGCCTTCTTCCAGGAAGTCGACCAGCGTTTTCAAGACTTCGCGCTCGCCCTCGTCGAACGCACTTCCTCTGCGGAAGCCGCGGCGTCCCCGAACGGGGAGGTCAGTGCAGGACGACGGTCTTGTGGCCGTTGAGGGCGACGCGGTTCTCGGTGTGCCAGCGGACCGCGCGGGCCAGGGCCCGGCATTCCGTCTCACGGCCGCGGGCGACGAACTCGTCCGCGCTCATCGCGTGGTCCACCCGCATGATCTGCTGTTCGATGATCGGCCCCTCGTCCAGGTCGGCCGTGACGTAGTGGGCCGTGGCTCCGACGACCTTGACGCCTCGGTCGTAGGCCTGCTGGTACGGGCGGGCGCCCTTGAAGCTGGGCAGCATCGAGTGGTGGATGTTGATCGCGCGGCCCTCCAGTTGCTTGCACAGGTCGTGGGAGAGGATCTGCATGTAGCGCGCGAGGACGACGAGGTCGACCTTCTCGGTCTCCACGATCTCCATGAGGCGGGCCTCGGCCTCGGGCTTGGTGTCGGGGGTGACCGGGATGTGGGTGAAGGGCACGCTGTAGTTGTCGGCCAGCATGGCAAGGTCGGGGTGGTTGGAGACGACGCCCGCGATGTCGATGTTCAGCTCGCCGACGGAGTTGCGGTAGAGCAGGTCGTTGAGGCAGTGGCCGAACCTGCTCACCATGATCAGGACGCGCTGGCGGGCGGCGGCGTCGCCGAGGCGCCACGTCATCCCGAAGCGGGACGCCACCTCCGCGAAGTCGCGTCGCAGGTCCGGCACCGACAGGGCCTCGCCTTCGGCGTGGCTGAACTGGACGCGCATGAAGAAGGTGCGGCTGTCCGGGTCGTCGAACTGCTGGCTCTGCACGATGGTGCACTGCCGCTCGACGAGGAAGCCGGCGACCGCGTACACGATGCCGGGGGTGTCGGGGCAGGACAGCATGAGGACGTACTGCCCGGTGGAGCGGGCTGCTTCGGCGGTGGCGGTCATGAGGGCTCCTGGCTGCTGAGGAGGCGGGCGCTGTTCAGCCGGGCGGCGGCCACGGTGTTGCGCAGCAGCCACACGTCGGTGACGGGGCCGACTCCGCCGGGGACGGGAGTGATGGCGCGGACGCGGGGGGCGACGGTGTCGTGGTCGACGTCGCCGACCATGTGGGTGACGCCGTCGGGGCCGGTCCGCGGGTTGATGCCGACGTCGATGACGACGGCGTGGTCGTTCACGTGCTCCGCCCGGATCAGGCCGGGCCGGCCCGCGGCGACGATGAGGACGTCGGCCCGGCGGGTGTGGCGGCCGAGGGTGCCGGTGCGGCTGGCCCATTCGTCGATCGACTCGACGGCGGCCTGCCGGTCGTAGCCGAGGGAGACGGCGGGTTTGCCCACGTTGTTGGAGCGGCCGACGACGACGATGAGCGAGCGGTGGTAGAAGTCCGCCCGGTCCTCGCCGACGGAGTCGAGCCAGGTGTCCAGCAGGTGATAGGCCGAGGCCGCCGTCGAGGGGACGTAACGGGGGACGCCGAGGGCGAGGAGGCCGGCGTTCTGCGGGTGGACGGCCTCGATGTCCTTGGCGGGGTGGATGGACTGGAAGGTGGCGGCCTCGCTGAGGTGCGGCGGCAGCGGGCGGAGGATGAGGATGCCGGACACGCCGGGGGCGGCGTTCAGCTCGGCGATGGTCTCGTCGAGCTCGGCCTGGGAGGCGGTGACGGGCAGCTTGCGGGGGACGTACGGCACGTCGAGGTCGGCGGCAAGCCGGCGCAGGCGGCGCTCATACGCGAGTGAGCCGTAGGTGCCGCCCACCATGACGGTCGCGAGACCGATGGGCAGGCGTTCCTCCCTCAGCTGCTCGATCTCGGCCGCCACGCTCGCTTTGAGGGCGCGTGCGCAGGCTCGTCCGTCGATGACCTGGGCACTCATGAGCCGACCCGGGCCAGCAGCTTGCGCCGCCATGCTTCGGTCTTCTCCAGCTCGTTGAAGGTGAACAGGTGGAATCCGGCGAGGTTCGTCTCCGCCTCGGAGACGCGCGGGGCGAGGCGCTCGAACAGCTTGTTGGGGCTGTATCCGCCGGGCAGGAAGAAGCGCCACAGCATGTTCTGCTGCTTCTTGAGGAAGCGGGCGGACTGACCGAGGCCCAGGCCTGCGGAGATACGGATGAGCTTCTGCCGGCTGACGGCACCGGGGATGCCGGCGTAGATCGGCAGGTCGACGCCGCGCCGCTTGAGCTTGCGCGCCCAGGTGGTCGTCGTGTCGGCGTCGAAGCAGAGCTGGGTGACGATGTGGGTGGCGTACGTCGACTTGAGGTCGATGGCGCGGTCGATCAGCTCGTCGCTTATGGTGCCGTGACCTTCGGGGTAGCCGCCGATGCCGATCCGGGTGAAGTGGTGCCCGTTCGCGTCGAGCTTCTCCAGCAGCGAGTAGGCGTCGTGGAAGTCGCCGGCGGGTGTGGGGGCGTCGCCGGCGATCACGAAGACGCCGTCGATGCCGGCCTCGCGCAGCTGGGCGACGATGTCGACCAGGTGCCGCTCGTCCCTGACCAGGCGGGCGGCGAGGTGCGGGGCCACCGTGTATCCGTGACCGGCCAGCTTCTGGGCCAGGTCGAGGGTGGGGCCCAGGCCCTTGGCCTCGGTGGTGGTGACCGTCATCGAGATGCCGGTCGGCACGTGTTCGAGGACCTTGTCCTCAGTGCTCCTGAACGGCAGGATCTCGTAGCTGATCGCGTTCAGCGCCTGCGTGAGTGCTTGGCGGCGGGTGGGCGCCGGTCCGGTCCCGCCGGTACGCAGGCTGGTCATCGGAGACTGTCTGGGGGCACTGGGGGCATGGTGAAAGAGACCTTTCATCGAGCAGGCGGACGCCGGGGACGCAGGCCGCGGGGGATGCCGAACATCGGGCTCCACCACCGACAGTAGGCATGGGCCTGGTCAGAGAAACGACGCGGATGACGGCTCTTACGCCTGCGCCCGTCCTAGCCTGAATGCGACAAGTGACGTAGAACGGGTGCCCCGGACTGACCTCGGGATGGAAGGTGTCAGGCTTCTTGCGGGTGGGTGGCGAGCGGCTCGACGGTCACGTCCATCCACGGGAACTGCGGCAGGGACGCCAGCGCGTCATGCAGGGCGGTGGCGTCAGGGGCTTCCCAGAGGCCGATGACCGCACGCCGTCCCGGCACCCGCCAGAGCCTCTTCAGGACGCCGTCCTTACGCAGCTCCATGGCACGGGCGCGCTCGGCGTCCTTGAGCCGCTTGCGCTCGGCGTCGTCCATGCTGTCGGGAAGCTGGGTCTCGAAACGAACCAGGAACTCCATCGCTGCCTCTCAGTGTGCCGTTGTCAACGTACCAGTGAGCGACGCTAGAGCTCTCGTCGTACGACGTCATCGGACGCCGGGCCACGCCGCTGTGTGCCTCGCGGAGCCGGCGTCTACGTCAAATGGTGTACGTGCTGGTCGAAGTGGTGCTGTTGCCGGAGAACGGGGGCATCATGGGGGTTAGTGACTTGACGTGCGAGGAGGACGTCCATGATGTTCGACCCGCGCACCCTGCTCGAACAGACGCCGGACGGTCTCGCGGTGATCGATCCGGAAGGGCGCTTCGTGCAGGCCAATCCGGCGGCGATCACGCTGTGCGGGCTGGACCCGGCGGGTGTCGCCGGGGCGGCGTCCCCGTTCCCGCCGGCTCAGGCGGGTGACGCGGAGGCGGAGGCCGTCACCGTGTGGGAGCCGGAGTCGGGGCCGCGGCGGGAGTTCGCGTTCCGGGTCAGCCGGCTCGCCGGTCGTGCCGAGCGCATCGTGGCGTTCAGGGACGTCACCGAGAGCCGGCGGCACCAGCGCAGGCTGGCCGCCATCGCCAGTGCGGCGAGCCGGGTGGCCGCCAAGCGGTCGTTGCGCAGCACGCTGGACGCGCTGGCGAAGGAGGTGCTGGAGGCCGACGCGATGGCTAGCGTGCAGATCCTGACGGTCAACTCCACCAGTGAGCGGTTCCGGGTCATGGGCACCGCGGGCTTCGGCCAGGCGGAGAACTTCTTCGACCTTCTCCTGGAGTGTCTCGAATCCGGGGCCGAACTGCGGATGATCGACGCGTTCACCACGCGTAAGCCGGTCGTGGTGCCGCACCGCTACGACGCGATCATGACGGACCCGGCGTGGGGTCCGCTGCAGGAGTACATGCGCTATCCGGAGTGGGACTGGTTCGCGAGCGTGCCGCTGATGGTGCGCGGCGAGCCCGTCGGCATCCTGAACGCCTACTTCGCCCCGGGCCAGGAGATCACCAAGACCGCCCTGGACTTCCTGCTGGCGATCGCGGAGCAGGCGTCGCAGGCGGTGGACTACGCGGCCCTGCTGGAGCGGGAGCGGGAGGTCGCGCGCCGGGAGGAGCGCCAGCGGCTGGCGCGTGACCTGCACGACTCCGTGGTGCAGAACGTCTTCTCGATGGGCATGCAGGTGGAGTCGCTCAACATGCTGTCCGGGCGCGACACGGTCGTGGACTCGGCGTACGTGATGCGCGTGGCGCGGGAGCTGGGCCACATCTCCAAGGCGGTGCTGACCGACCTGCGGGCCATGGTGACCGACCTGCACCCCACCGCCCATGCCGATCAGGGCCTGTCGGAGTCGCTCCTGGCCCTGGCCGAGTCGACGATGAGCCGTACCGGCTTCGACGTGCGGGTCTCGATCAGCGACCCGCACGACGAGCTCGATGACCTGGAGCCGGAGCTCCAAGAGGACGCCTACCGCGTGATCGCGGAGGCGTTGCACAACAGCGTCAAGCATTCGCACGGCTCTACGGTCACCATCGACCTCAGCCTGACCAGGCGCGGGACGCAGCGGTGGCTGACGGGCGAGGTCACCGACGACGGGCGTGGCCTGCTGGCACAGAATGCGGACGTTCCCGCAGAGGAGGGTGGTTTCGGTATGACAGCGATGAAGGAGCGTGCCAACCGATGGGCGGGCACTCTGACGACCCGGTCCAGTTCCGGCAAGGGGACGACCGTGTGTCTCGTGCTCCCGTTGCCGCCCTCGCTGCCGACGGGACTCCACGGCGGCCCCCGTACGACCGTTTGGAAGCAGAAGTGAGCGACACCATCGGCGTCCTGGTGGTGGACGACCACGCGGTGGTCCGGCGTGGCGTCGTCGCCTATCTTGAGGCGCTGGACAACGTCGAGGTGGTCGGCGAGGCGGGCAACGGGCGTGAGGCGCTCGACTGCCTGGAGTCGCTGAAGGTCCGGCGGCAGCCGTTGCCGCGGGTGGCCCTGATGGACCTGATGATGCCGAAGATGGACGGGGTGGAGGCCACGGCGGAGATCGCCAAGCGGTTCCCGACCGTCCGCGTGGTCATCCTGACCAGCTTCGGCGAGGTCGAGCGCATTCATGCCGCCCTGGAGCACGGCGCGGCCGGCTACCTGCTGAAGGACGCCGGGCCGTCGGACGTGGCCGCCGCGATCTACGCCGCCGCCAACGACGACGTGTTTTTGGACGCGGCCGTGGCGCGGCGACTGGTGCAGAAGATGCGCGCGCCGCAGCGCGGTGTCGCCGGGCTGACCAGCCGGGAGCGGGACGTGCTCGTGCTGATCGCGGAGGGCCGCTCCAACCGGGAGATCGCCGCGAAACTGGTGATCAGCGAGCGTACGGCGCGCACGCACGTGAGCAACCTGCTGGGCAAGCTCGGGCTGCGCTCGCGCACCCAGGCGGTCCTCGCCGCGATGCGCGAGGGGCTGGTCGACCCGCCGTCCTGACGCCTACGTCACTTGTCGTACGTCAGCGCGGTCAATTGCGCGATCCATCGTGGGCACCTCATCTGTAGCGTTCGAAGGACCAGGTGGCACGGTCGATCGAAAGCGGGTAGCAGCGGTATGACGGGATCTCGGGTGGCTCGCTCGATTGTGGCGATCACAGCCCATTCGGGGGACTTCGTGTGGCGGGCGGGCGGCGCGCTGGCTCTGGCTGCCTCGCGAGGCGACTCCGTACGGGTGATCTGTCTCAGCTTCGGTGAGCGGGGCGAGGCGCAGGGCCTGTGGAAGAAGCCCGGCATGGACATGGAGACGGTGAAGCGGGTCCGCCGCGAGGAGGCCGAGGCGGCCGCCGAAGCGCTCGGGGTCCAGGTCGACTTCTACGATCTGGGCGACTACCCGCTGGTCGTGACCGACGAGGCCCGTGACCGGATCGTCTCGACGCTGCGCGAGCTCCAGCCCGACACGCTGCTGACCCACGTCGCGAACGACCCCTACAACCGCGACCACAACATCGCCCACGAGACCTCGCTGGCCACCCGCATGGTGGCGCAGGCCATGGGCCACGACCGCACCACCGAGCCGATCGGGGCGGCGCAGGTGCAGATGTTCGAGCCGCACCAGCCTGAGGTGTGCGGATTCGTACCGAACATGCTGCTGGACATCACGCCGGTCTTCGATCGCAAGCGCAAGGCGATGGAGGTGATGTCCGCCCAGCATCACCTGATCGAGTACTACACCGAGCTCGGGAGACGGCGCGGCGTCCAGGCCCGTCGTAATGGAGCGCCCGGCGACGTCGTGCACGCCGAGGCTTACCAGCGGGTGTTCCCCGTGGTGGGAGATGAGCTGGTATGAGCGGTTTCTCTGACGGGCACGTCATCGTACGGACCCGAGTGCGCCCGGACGCCGCGGCCGTGAAGGTGTTCGCCGAGGCCGGGGTGGCCACCACCCACGAGGCCATGGGCCGCCGCGGCCTGGTCGACCCCGTGCTGCGCCCGATCTACTCCGGCGCGCGCATCGCCGGTCGCGCGGTCACCGTGCTGAGTCACCCCGGCGACAACCTGATGATCCACGCGGCGATCGAGCAGTGCGGCGAGGGCGACGTCCTGGCGGTGGCCACCACCTCGCTGTCGCACGACGGGATGTTCGGCGACCTGTTCGCCACCGCGCTGAAGGCCCGCGGCGTCGCCGGCCTGATCATCGACGCGGGCGTGCGCGACGTCGCCGACCTGACCGAGATGGGCTTCCCGGTGTGGTCAAGGGCCATCAGCTCGCAGGGCACGGTGAAGGCGAGCCCCGGCTCCGTCAACGTGCCCGTCGTCCTGGGCGGCGCGCTCATCGCCCCCGGTGACGTCATCGTGGCCGACGACGACGGAGTTCTCGTCGTGGCCCGCCAGGACGCGACCGCGGTGGCGGGCAAGGCCACCGAACGCATGGCCAACGAGGCCGACAAGCGCGAGCAGTTCCGCAACGGGGTCCTGGGCCTGGACCTGTACGGCCTGCGCGCCACCCTGGACCGGCTCGGCGTCCGCTACGTCGACGCCCCGGACGAATCAGACGAATCAGACCAGCGATGACGGCCGCGGGCCTACGTCACTTGTCCTAGACGACGTAGGTCCGCCATCCCCGCAGGAGCCGTCAATTGCATATGTCGCCGCCCGATCCCTCCTCCGTAACATCCAGGTCAGGCCTCGAAACATGCGCATAGCGAACCCCCAAGAATAAGGAACCCCCTATGAGCCTCCAAGATATTCTCAACGGCGCGAACACCAATCTCGCGGCTCATTTCCGCAATCTTCCCGTCGGACCGAATGCCTATCCTGGGGTCCCGCCGGAGTACACCAACTGGCGCGACGAGCAGCAGGCCTGGCAGAACACCTGCGTGCTCTTCAACCAGTCGTACCACATGGTCGAACTGCTGGTCGAAGGCCCCGACGCGCTGAAACTGCTGTCCTACCTGGGCGTCAACAGCTTCGCGAAGTTCCCCGTCGACACCGCCAAGCAGTTCGTGCCCGTCACCCCCGAGGGCTACGTCATCGGCGACGTCATCCTCTTCCACCTGGCGGAGAACAGCTTCAACCTGGTCGGCCGCATTCCGGCGATCAACTGGGTGCGTTTCCACGCCGAGACCGGCGGCTACGACGTCGAGACGACGCTCGACGAGCGTTCGGCGGCCCGCCCGGACCCGTTCAACCGCAGGAACTACCGCTACCAGATCCAGGGGCCGAACGCCTCCAAGGTGATCGAGAAGGTGACGGGCGCGTCGGCGCCCGAGCTGAAGTTCTTCCACATGACGACCATGCAGATCGCGGGCAAGACCGTCCGCGCGCTGCGCCACGGCATGGCGGGCCAGCCCGGCTACGAGCTGTTCGGCCCGTGGGCCGAGGGCGAGGCCGTGCACGAGGCGCTGGTCAAGGCCGGCGAGGAGTTCGGCATGCGGCTGGTCGGCGGCCGGGCCTACTCCTCCAACACCCTGGAGTCCGGCTGGATCCCCTCGCCGCTCCCGGCGATCTACACGGGCGAGTCGCTCAAGGCCTACCGCCAGTGGCTGCCGTCCGACAGCTACGAGGCCGCCGCCTCCATCGGCGGCAGCTTCGTCTCGGACGACATCGAGGACTACTACCTGACGCCGTGGGACCTCGGCTACGGCAACTTCGTCAAGTTCGACCACGAGTTCATCGGCCGTGAGGCGCTGGAGGCCAAGGCCGACGGCCCGCACCGCAAGAAGGTCACGCTGGCCCTGGACAACGCCGACTTCCTCAAGGTCATCGAGTCGCAGCTGGAGCGCGGGGCGAACGCCAAGTGGGTCGAGTACCCGTCCGCGGTCTACTCGATGCACCCGTACGACCTGGTGAAGGCGCACGGCGAGCCCGCCGGCATCTCCACCTGGATCGGCTACAGCTCCAACGAGCGCAAGATGCTGACCCTGGCCATGCTCGACGTCGAGCACGCCGAGCCGGGCGCCCAGGTGTCCCTCGTGTGGGGCGAGCCCGACGGCGGCACCGGCAAGCTCACCGTCGAGCCGCACACCCAGGTGGAGATCAGCGCCACCGTCAGCCCGGTCCCCTACACCGAGGTCGCCCGCAAGATCTACGCGGACGGCGGCTGGCGCGCGACCGCCTGATTGACCAACGGTGCGTCGGCTGCGAAGTTCGAAGCACTGCGAAGACGAGGGAGACGCCCATGAGCGAGCCAGATCGCATACCCGACACCCCCATCCTCGACCGGCAGCGCCAGCTTCGCGGCTACCGCATGAACAAGATGGCCATGGGGTTGGGCGACCCGGTCAACCGGGAGGCGTTCAAGGCCGACGAGCCCGCCTACCTGGACCGTTTCGGGCTGAGCGACGAAGAGAAGACCGCCGTGCTGACCAGGAACTGGAAGGAGATGATCCGCCTCGGCGGGAACCTCTTCTTCATCCTGAAGATCACCGCGGTGGACCCGGTTCGCATCACCGAGATCGGTGCCCACCAGGTGGACATGGACCACGAGTCGTTCCTGCGGGACAGGCTCGGGAAGAAGGTGTAGGAGATGGCAAGACTTGTGGGGGGAATGGGAACCTCACACGTTCCCTCGATCGGGGTGGCGCTCGACAAGGGCCTGCGCGACACGCCTGAGTGGAAGCCGTTCTTCGACGGCTACGTGCCCGCCCAGGAATGGGTTCGGGAGCAGAAGCCCGACGTCGCGGTGGTGGTCTTCAACGACCACTACAACGCCATGTTCCTCGACCGGGTCCCCACCTTCGGGGTCGGCTGCGCCGACGAGTACCAGATCGTCGACGAGGGCTGGGGCCCGCGGGCCATCCCCTCGTTCGCAGGCCACAGCGAGTTCTCCTGGCATCTGGTCGACACCCTGGTCGAGAACCACTTCGACCCGGAGATCATTCAGGAGATCAAGGTCGACCACGGCCTGCAGGTGCCCCTGGAGCTCTTCTGGGGCAAGCCGGAGGAGGCGTGGCCGGTGAAGGTCGTGCCGATCTTCGTCAACGTGCTCCAGTACCCTATCCCGCTGCCCGCCCGCCTCTACGATCTGGGCAAGCAGCTGGGCCGGGCGATCGAGAACTACGACAGCGACGAGAAGTTCGTGGTGCTCGGCACCGGCGGCCTGTCGCACCAGCTGCAGGGCGCCCGCGCCGGGTTCGTGAACCCGCCGGCCGACCGGCAGTTCCTCATCGACATCGCGGAGAACCCCGACAAGCTCGCCGGCTGGAGCCGGCAGCAGTACGTCGACACCTTCGGCGGTGAGGGCGCCGAGCTCATCATGTGGCTCGTCATGCGGGGGGCGCTCAACCCCGACGTGGTGGCCAAGTTCTCGCACTACTTCGTGCCCGCCTCGATGACCGGGGCCGGGATGATCGTTCTCGAGAACGCATGAGTACGTTCGTCCTGCTCCACGGGGCCTGGCACGGCGGCTGGGCGTGGCAGCGGGTGACCCCGCTGCTGCGCGCGGCCGGCCACCAGGTGCACGCCCCGACGCTGACCGGTGTGAGCGACCGCGCTCACCTGCTGAACCCGCAGGTCGGGCTCGGCACGCACATTCAGGACGTCGTCTCCCTCATCGAGGCGTACGACGCCCGCGACGTGGTGCTCGTCGGGCACAGCTACGCCGGGCAGGTCGTGACCGGCGTCGCGGACCGCATCGGCGAGCGCCTGGCCAAGCGGATCCACCTGGACGCCTTCGTCGGCGACGACGGGGAGGCGGCGATCGACCTGCTGCCCGCCACGATCGCCGGCCACTACCGGGAGTCGGTGGCGGGGCCCGGGTTCGGCTGGCTCATCCCGGTGCGCAAGCTGAGCGTCCTCGGGGTCACCGAGCAGGCCGACCTCGACTGGCTCACCCCCAGGCTCACCCCGCACCCGTGGCTCACCTACACCGAGCCGCTGCGGCTGACGGGCAAGGGCGAGCAGGTGCCGGCGGCGTTCATCGAGTGCGTCGACTGGATGCGGGTGTTCACCCCGCACGCCGAGCGGGCCGCCGCGCGCGGCTGGCCGGTGCACGAGATCGCCACCGGCCACGAGGCCATGGTGACCGCGCCCGAGGAGCTCGCGGCGCTGCTGCAGCGGGTCGCCGCGGAGTAACGACACGAGAGAGAAGGCCCTGGCCGCCGATTCGGCGGCCAGGGCCTTTTCACGTTCCCGTACGGCTTCACGTCCCGTACGGCTTCACGTACCCGTACGGCTTCACATTCCCGCACGGCTTCACATTCCCGCACGGCGAAGCCCCCGCGTTGGATGCGCGGGGGCTTGGGCGGGCGTCAGATGATGCCGTCGAGCTCGCGCAGCAGCACGGCCTTGGGCTTGGCGCCGGTGATCTTCTTGACGACCTCGCCGCCCCGGAAGACGTTCATCGTCGGCATCTGGAGGATGCCGTAGTCCCGGGCGGTCACGGGGTTCTCGTCGACGTTCAGCTTGACGATGGTGAGCTTGTCCGCGTTCTCCGCGGCGATCTCCTCCAGGACGGGCCCGAGCTGACGGCACGGACCACACCACTCGGCCCAGAAGTCGACCAGCACGGGCTTGTCGCTGTTGAGGACGTCGGCCTCGAAGCTCCCATCGGTCACGATCTTGACGGCGCCCACGGTTGTCTCCCTCTTGATCGATGCGGTCACGCGTGGTGGTGGGACAGCCAGCGCTCGGCGTCGAGCGAGGCGGCGCACCCGGTGCCGGCTGCGGTGATCGCCTGACGGTAGGTGTGGTCGACGACGTCGCCCGCCGCGAACACCCCATCGACGCTGGTCCGCGTCGTCGGCGCGTCCACCTGCACGTAACCCTCGTCGTCCAGGGCCACCTGTCCCTTGACCAGCTCGGTGCGCGGGTCGTGGCCGATGGCGACGAACAGGCCGGTGACCGCGAGCTCGCTCTCCTCGCCGGTCTTCAGGTTGCGGAGCCGGACGCCCGTCACCCTGTCGTCGCCGAGGACGTCGGCGACCTCGCTGTCCCAGACGAAGCGGATCTTCTCGTTGGCCAGCGCCCGGTCCTGCATGATCTTGCTGGCGCGGAGGGTGTCCCTGCGGTGCACGACGGTGACGGTCCGGGCGAAGCGGGTGAGGAAGGTGGCCTCCTCCATCGCCGTGTCGCCGCCGCCCACGACCACGATGTCCTGGTCGCGGAAGAAGAAGCCGTCACAGGTGGCGCACCAGGAGACGCCCCGCCCGGACAGGCGCTTCTCGTTCTCCAGGCCGAGCTCGCGGTAGCCGGAGCCGTTGGCCAGGATGACCGCGTGCGCGTAGTAGGTGTCGGTGTACGTCTTGACGACCTTGGGGGTGGCCGCCAGGTCGACCTCGATGACGTCGTCGGCCACCAGCTCCGCGCCGAACCGCTCGGCCTGCTTGCGGAAGTTGCCCATGAGGTCGGGCCCCATGATGCCGTCCGGGAAGCCGGGGAAGTTCTCCACGTCGGTGGTGTTCATCAGGGCGCCACCGGCGGTGACCGAGCCCTCGAACACGAGCGGCTTGAGCTCCGCTCGGGCCGAGTAGACGGCCGCGGTGTAGCCGGCCGGGCCCGACCCAATGATGATCAGATTACGGGTGTCGCTCAACGAACTCGCCTTCTCAGGAACCGTTAGCCGTTAACGTCGTGCTGACCGTATACGGACTCGTGCCAGGGGATCACGAACCGCTTGAGGCTGTTGACCGCGAAGTACAGCACCAGGCCGAGGACCGAGAGCAGCATGATCGTGGCGAACAGGGCGGGCGCGTCGAGCTCGTTGAGCGTACGCACGACCAGATAGCCGAGGCCCTCGTTGCCGCCGAGGTACTCGCCGACGATCGCGCCGATGATGGCCAGCACGATGCCGACCTCCATGCCCGCGAAGACGTACGGCATGGTGCTCTTCAGCTCCAGGTGGTTGAACGTCTGCCATCTGGTCGCGTTGAGGCTGCGCATGACCTCGCGCTGCCCCTTGTCCACCGAGCGGACGCCGAGCTGCACGTTCAGCATGATCGGGAAGAAGGCCAGCATCGCGGACATGATCACCTTGCTGGTCATGCCGAAGCCGAACCAGATCACGAACAACGGGATCAGAGCCACCTTGGGCACGACCTGGGAGGCGACGATGAGCGGGCGGAGGCTGAGCTCGATCCACGCCACCTTGCCGAGCACCACGCCGACCGTCACCCCGGTCACCAGGGCGATCAGGAACCCGCCGACGGTCTCAGCGGCGGTGACCCCCGCGTGCTCCCACGTCTCCGGATCGACCACCACCTCCGTCAGGCTCTCCAGCACGGCCATCGGAGGCGGCAGCACCAGGGGGGAGACCTCGAAGGCGCGGACGAACACCTCCCACAGGATGAAGAACACCAGCAGGATGATCGGTGTGCTCACCCATGGCAGCAGCTTGCGGACTCGATCGTTGTTCATCGCCGCTCAGCCCTTCTCGTCTTCGTCGAGCGCGTGGCGCAGGTCCCGTTCCATCGCGCCGAACGCCGCTTCCGTCTGCACGTCGATGGAGCGCGGGCGTTGGAACTCGACGGTCTTCACCTGGCGGATGCGGCCGGGCCGCGGCGTCAGATGGACGACGCGGTCGCCGAGGAAGACCGCTTCGGTGATGTCGTGGGTGATGAAGACCACGGTGGCCTTGGTGGCGAGGGAGATGCGCTGCAGTTCGAGGTTCATGCGTTCGCGGGTGAGCGCGTCCAGGGCGCCGAACGGCTCGTCCATCAGCAGCAGCTTGGGATGAGTGCTCAGCGCTCTGGCGATCGCGACCCGCTGGCGCATGCCGCCGGACAGCTCACGCGGGTAGGAGCTCTCGAACCCGCCGAGGCCGACCAGCTCGGCGAGTTCGCCGGCGCGGGCCAGTCGCGCGGCCTTGGCGTCACCGCGCAGCCGCAGCGGCAGCGCGATGTTCTCCGCGACGGAGTACCACGGGAACAGGTTCGCTTCCTGGAACACCACGCCGAGCTGGGACACGACGGAGGTGTCCACCTTGGTGCCGTCCCACAGCGACCTGCCCTCGATGAGGATCTGGCCGGCCGATGGGCTGAGCAGCCCCGCGAGCATCCTCAGCAGCGTGGTCTTCCCGCAACCCGATCGCCCGATGACCGAGACGAACTCGCCGTCACTGATGGTCAGGTCGATGCCGGACAGCGCCTGCGTGTGCGCGCGCTTGGTCCGGAACTCCTTGCCGATCCCGATCAGCTCAAGTTTGGTCGGCCCGGGCGACGCGGCCTGCCGAGCTCCCGCGGTCTGATCAACCGTCCTGGCGCTGTCCGCTGCCATCCCGGCTCCTCCCGTCCATCTCGTTCATAGATCCGTCCTGTCAATCCCTGTTGGCCCTTAGGTCTTGGGCAGCAAGCTGTTGTCGTACCAAGAGGCAGGGGTGCCGCCGGCCTTGACCATCCCGGCGTCCACGAGCTCCTTGTAGCCGGCGGTCCACGCCTCCTCGTCGGAGGTCAGCAGAGGCCCGCTCATGTCTCCGCCCATCCAGCCGTTGCGCAGCATGGTCAGGCTCGCCCTGGCGATCTTGTCGTCGTCGAGCGTGGCGAAGGAGTACTTCTCCCGCAGGATCGGGATCGCCTTGTCGAAGTTCGTGTCCGCGACCAGCGCCGCCAGCGAGTCGTTCACTCCCGCGAGGAATTTGCGGAGGTCCTCCGCGTCCTTGACCAGGGCGTCCTTCGTGGTCACGTAGACCTGCGCGTCGGCCTTGGCGTACTTGGCGGGGTCGAACACACCCACGTCGGGGTCCTGGCCCACCAGGATGTTGGCGACGTCGACGGTCGTCACGTAGCCGACGATCCGGCCCTGCTTGACCAGGCTGAACGTGCCCGGAGTGAGCCCCACGACCTGGCGCTTGCACTGCTTGGGGTCGAGCCCGCCGGCGGCCATCACGAGGGAGACGACCTTGTCGCTGTTGCCGCCCTCGGAGGGCACGCCCATCGTCTGGCCGACGAGGTCCTCCGGCTTCTCCACCGGATGCCTCTCCTTGCTGTAGACGAAGCGCACGGCGGAGGTGCGGAAGCAGGTGCCGATGTTGATCAGCGGCTGGTTGGAGTCGGTGATGGCCGACATGACCTCCATCTGACCCAGGCGGGTGACCGGCGCGACGCCTGACAGGAGGGTCTGCATCGCCTGCGACGTGCCCTTCGTCGGCTGCAGGGTGACGTCGAGCCCGTGCTTGGCGAAGAAACCACCGGCCACCGCGTACAGCTCGATCGCCATCGACAGGGTCTCCAGCGGGATGCCACTGAGGAAGGTGAACGGCTTGAGGCCGCCCTCCGCTTCGGCGCCTGTGGGCTCGTCCGAGCCGCACGCGGCCAGCAGACCCGACCCCGCCGCCGCCATCCCCACGGTCAGGGCGGAGCGCTTGAGGAAGGACCTGCGGCTGAGCGAGAGCGAAGGGTGGGGAGTGTTGGGCACGATCGTTCTCCTAGGTGTGTTCAGGTCGGCTCACAGCCCCAGCCGACCGACTTGAGACTTGCGCCACATTGGCGTAATGACTACCCGCCTTTCCGCATATCGGAAGGCAGGGCGTAACCTGTTCGTCTCTGCGGAGCACCCAATGCGCGTGAAATGCCCCGGGCCGTGCCCTGGAGGTGCGCGAGTCGCGGTCCGTACGATTCGGTGTTCGGCAGAATGACGGAGAGCGCCGCCACGACCGTACCGGCCGGGCCGTGAATCGGAGCGGCGACCGAGATGTACTCCTGGCGAACCGGAGTGGTCGCGTAACCCAGGCGGCGGATGTCGGCGAGTTTCTGCCGCACCTCACGCTCGGTGACCGGCGGGGCCCAGTCCGGCACCGTCAGCGGCCCGGTCAGCACCTCGTTCTGGAGCTCCAGCGGCGCGTGCGCGAGCAGGATGAGCCCGATCGCGGTGACGTGGAGCTCGTACCGCACGCCCGGCCGGGTCCGGTCGGTGGCCGTCTCCGGGCTCAGGAAGCGCTCGACGAACACCACCTGGTCCTTCTCCCGGATCGCCAGGTGCACCCCGCGGTGGGTGGTCTCGAACAGGTCCTGCATGAACGGCAGGGCCACCCGCTGCAGGCCCACCGACCTGGGCGTGACCGACGCCACCTCCCACAGCCGCAGCCCGACCCGGTAGACGCCGACGCCGTCGCGCTCCAGCGCGCCCCAGTCGTGCAGCTCGCCCACGATCCGGTGGGCCGTGGTGAGCGGCACGCCGGAGCGGCGGCTGATGTCGGAGAGACTCAGACCGCTCGGCGCGTCCTTGATGGTCTCCAGGATCCGCAACGCTCGATGGAGAACGGATCGCCGCTCGTTCGTCATCTCCATCGCTCCTTCCACCACCGTTTCCCTGCGTACGATTCGGGCAGGTAGCGGCATATCTCAGGCTATCTGCCGATGTGGCGCAGAACACGCCGGCAGACCCTTGATCGCCCATCATCCCGGGCTGCCGGACGCCGGCCAACCGCCTTGCCGCCTCGCAAGATTGTGCGGATCCAGCCTTCCGTTATACGGAAATGCAGGTAGTCATCACCCGGCCGGTGGAGCGAACTTGTCAACATCGGGCGCGTGCGACACAGCACTACGGTGCGCCCTCAACCTCACGAGCTGGAGGCGTTGGGGACATGGCAGGACGAGAAAAGCTACTCGATCCCACAGGCTTTGACGAGAGGGCGACGGACAGCACCCTCGCACCACGGCCGACCAGCCTGCGCGGGCTGAGGATCGGCATGCTGGACAACACCAAGCCGAACGCCGTGCTGCTGCTGCAGGAGATCGCGGGCGAGCTTCAGCGTCGTTACGGCGCCGGCGAGTCCATCCTGTACACCAAGGACTACTTCGGCACGCCGGCCAAGGACGACCTGCTCAAGCAGATCGTCGAGGAATGCGACGTAGTGATCACGGCCGTCGGCGACTGTGGCTCGTGCAGCGCGGCCACCGTCGCGGACGGAATCCTGCTGGAGCGGCTGGGCATGCCCACCGTGAGCATCGTCTCGGACTCCTTCCTGGTGTCCGGCGCCGCCATGGCCAAGGTCCAGGGCTTCCCCGGGTTCGACTTCCTCGCCGCGCAGCACCCCGTGGCGAGTCTCGACGAGGAAGAGATCCGCGGCCGCATGCAGGCCTTGATGCCCGAGGTGCTGCGCGTCCTCGGCGTGGAATCCTGAAAGGTAGAGATGAGCACACTGATCGAGGCTCCGCTGGCCGACGCCGCGGAGATCCGCTCGACCCTCGAGTACTACAACAGCCGCCAGTGGACCGACGGCCTGCCGGTGGTGCCGGTCACCGAGTCCTACCTGGCCGAGTTCCTGTCCCAGGTCAACCGTGATCCGGACGAAGTCCTGTTCACCATGCCGCACCTGAACCGGAGCCTCACCATCCGGCTCGCGGCCATCAACGCGGCCATGGCCGGCTGCCTGCCGGAGTACTTCCCCGTCGTGCTGGCCGCCTGGGAGGCGACCGCCGCGGAGCCGTACCCGAAGCGGGGCATCTGGCAGAGCACCACGGGCACCGCGCCGCTGCTGATCGTGAACGGTCCCGTCCGTGAGCGGCTCGGCTTCAACAGCAAGGGCAACGTGTTCGGCTCCGGCTTCCGGGCCAACGCGACCCTCGGCCGCGCCATCCGGCTGGCCTCCATCAACGTCTTCGGCCTGCACCCGCACCACCTGGACCAGGCCACCCAGGCCACGCTGGGCAAGTACTCCGCCTGCATCGCGGAGAACGAGGAGGAGAGCCCCTGGGAGCCGCTGCACGTCGAGCACGGCTTCGACCCGGCCGCCAGCACGGTGACCGCGATGGTCTTCCGGTCCAACATGCACATCGAGGCCCGGCACACCGGCAAGCCCGAGCAGCTCGGCCTGGACCTGGCGAACTCCATCCGCCGCACCGGCGCCCTGCTGCACGAGACCAGCAGCGCGCTCGTGGTCCTCGGCCCCGAGCACGCGCAGCTGTTCGGCCGGGCCGGCTGGAGCAAGGACGACGTGCGGCAGTTCATCTTCGACAACGCGGTGAACTCCCGGGAGGACCTGGTCGCGGTCGGCAAGGACGCACTCTCCCAGCACACCCGCTGGCGGCTGCCGTCCGGCCACCCGGACGCCATCCCCGACGAGGCCAGCGCCACCGACACCCCGGACAGGGTGCCCGCGCTGAAGGTGCCCTCCTCGGTCGTGGTGATGGTCGCCGGCGCCAACAACGCCGGTGTCTCCGCCGTCATCGAGACGTTCGGCCGTCGCGGGGACACCCCCTCGACCGTTCAGGTGCCGGACGTTAGGGATCAGGAAGATGTCTAGCCCGGTGCTGGACAGCGCGCTGGAGAAGTTCCGCGAGCTGATGGCCACCGACGGGTACGAGCTGACCTACTCCGTGGCGGGCGAGAACCGCGTGGTGGTGGAGATCGTGGCCGGCGCCGACGCGTGCGCCGACTGCCTGGTGCCGCTGCCGATCATGGAATCGATCATGTCCGACGCGCTCGAGCCGACACCGTACCGGCTCGACCATGTCGTGATGCCGGCAGAGCACTAAAGGAGCAAGCCCGTGGACCAACCGATGACGATCACCGAGCCGAGCCACCGAACGCCCGTGTACGGCGAGTTCGACGTGGTGGTCGTGGGCGGCGGGCCCGCGGGGATCATGGCTGCGGCCGCCGCGGCCCGCACCGGCCGCTCGGTGATCCTGCTGGAACGGTACGGCTTTCTCGGCGGCGCGGGCACCGCGGGTGGCCTGAGCACGTTCTGCGGGCTGCACGCGAAGGTGTACGGCGAGCATCGGCGGGTCATCCGCGGCCTCGCCGACGAGCTCCTGGACCGGCTGGAGAAGCTGGACGGGCTGTCCAAGCCGCACCTGACCATCAACGACGGCATCCAGGCCCAGGCGTTCGACATCTCCAGCTACAAGATCGCCGCGGATGAGCTGGTGGGCGGCTCGGGGGCTCGCCTGCTCTTCCACGCGCTCGCGGTCGGCGTGGTGATGTCCGACGAGGACACCATCGAGGCGGTGCTGATCGAGTCCAAGTCCGGCCGCGCGGCGGTGCGCGGCCGGATCTTCATCGACGCCTCCGGCGACGGCGACGTGTCGGCGTGGGCCGGCGTGCCGTTCGAGAAGTCGCCGGCCGACAACGGGCTGCTGTACCCGTCGCTGATGTTCCGGATCAACGGCGTGGACGCCGCAGCAGCCGGGGACAAGCCGTGGCGCACGGTCGAGCGGCTGATGGACGCCGCCGAGCGGGCCGGGACGCACACGTTCCCGCGCAAGAAGCCGATCGTCCGGCCGCAGCGCAACCCGCTGGAGTGGCGCGCCAACCTCACCCAGCTCAGCAACCCGGACGGCAGCGCCGTCGACGGCACCGACGTGGACGAGCTCACCCACGGCGAGCTGCAGGGCCGGCAGCAGGTGCTGGACGCGTTCACCTTCATCCGCGACAACACCCCGGGATTCGGCGACTCCTACATTGTCGACCTGGCGCCGCAGATCGGCATCAGGGAGACCCGGCGCGTCATCGGCCGCTACCGGCTGACCGAGGACGACGTGCTCGACTGCGCCGACTTCCCGGACACCATCGGCGTGAACGGCTGGCCGGTGGAGGCGCACGTCGCGGGCACGGTGGACTTCCGTTTCCAGCGCGGGGAGAACCCGCGCGGCTTCAACCAGCTCCCGTTCCGGATGATCGTCCCTGAGCGGGTCGCCAACCTGTACGTGGCCGGTCGGTGCGCGTCGCTGACCCATGACGCCGCCTCCGCGGCCCGGGTGACCGGCCCGTGCTTCGTCATGGGACAGGCGGCGGGCACGGCGGCCGACCTGGCGCTCGACGCCGGTGTCGCCTGCGGCGACATCGACGTGGCGGCGCTGCAGCTCAAGCTCGAGAAGGCCGGGGTCTACCTCGGCCGGGAAGAAGTCGCCCAGTGAGTCAGCCCGTGAGCCAGCCCGTGAATCTGCCCGTGAATCTGCGCAGCAACTTCGAGCCGGGGACCACCAGGTGGGCCATGCGCCGCGCCCAGTGGACGGCGCTCGGGCTGACCCCCGAGGACATGGAGAAGCCGAAGATCGCGATCGTGAACAGCTCGTCCGACCTGGCGAGCTGTTTCAGCCATCTGGACGACATCGTCGGCCCGCTGAAGAAGGCGATCCGCGAGGCCGGCGGCATCGGGTTCGAGGTGCGCACGGCCGCGCCCAGCGACGCCATCACCAGCGCCGGCGCGGCCGGGCAGTACATCCTGCCCAGCCGGGACCTGATCGTGGGCGACATCGAGGTGGCGGCGGAGGGCGCGCTCCTGGACGGCATGGTCTGCCTGGCGTCCTGCGACAAGACCACACCCGCGCACCTGATGGCGGCCGGCCGGCTGAACATCCCGACGATCGTGGTCGCCTGCGGCTACCAGCCGTCCGGCGTCTTCCGCGGCGAGCACGTCGACTTCGAGGACGTCTTCCTCTACGCCGGCCATGTCGCCTCGGGCCGGATGACCGTCAGCGACCTGGCCGAGATGAGCAGCTGCGCGATCACCGGCCCCGGCGTCTGCGCGGGCATGGGCACGGCCAACTCCATGCACATCGCCACCGAGGCGCTCGGCATGGCCCTGCCCGGCAGCACCCCGGTGCTGGCCAACGGCCCCAGGATGTGGCAGACCGTGGCCGCGGCCGGACAGCGCATCGTCGAGCTGATCAACGAGGACATCCGGCCGCGCGACATCCTGCTGCCCGGGGCCTTCCGCAACGCGGTCACCGCGATGCTGGCGATCAGCGGCTCGGTCAACACGCTGAAGCACCTCCAGGCCGTGGCCGTGGAGGCCGGCACCGACGTGGACGTCTACGCCCTGTTCGAGGAGCTCGCGCCGAAGGTGCCGCTGCTCACCGCGGTGAAGCCGAACGGCGAGCGGCGCATCGACGAGTTCGAGGCGGCCGGCGGCACGCTCGGCCTGCTGCGCGAGCTCGGACCGATGCTGGACCTCGACCAGCCCACGGTGGCCGGCCCCACCCTCGGCGAAGCGCTCGCGGGCGTCGACCGGGTGGACTCCGACGTGATCAGCCCGCTGGACCGGCCGCTGGCCCGGCACCCGGGCATCGTCATCGTCCGGGGGACGCTGGCGCCCGACGGCGGCGTCGTCAAGCGCACGGTCTCCGACGACGGCGTGCACCGCTTCACCGGTCCCGCCAAGGTCTACCGCTCCCGTGAGGAGGGGATCGCCGGCATCCGCGCCGGCGAGGTGCGTCCCGGCCAGGTTCTCGTGCTGACCGGACTGGGCCTGCGTGGCTCGCCGGGCATGGGCCTGACCTCGGCGTTCATCTTCGCCCTGGACGGCGCGGGCCTGGGCGACCAGGTGGCCGTGGTCACCGACGGGCAGATGTCCGGGCTGGTCAACAAGGGCCTGGTGGTGGCCGAGGTGAGCCCGGAGGGCGCTGTCGGCGGCCCGCTCGGGCTGGTCAGGGACGGCGACGTGATCAGCGTCGACGTGGACACCCGCACGATCGACCTGGAGGTGCCGGAGGCCGAGCTGGCCGAGCGGCGCGCGGCCTTTCCCGCGCTCGCCGCCCCGGCCGGCTGCAGCTGGCTCTCGGTCTACGCCCGCACGGTGAGCCCACTCGCCCAGGGCGCGACCCTGGGCAAGTGAGTCTCCCCTACGCCTCTTCGCTCGGCCGCAGGTAGACCGGCGGGGGGCGTTCGCAGGTGCTCGTGACGTTCACGGCGACGCCGGTGTGCGCCGAGGACAGCAACGCCTCCATGACGTCGAGCACGTGGAAGGCCAGCGCTCCCCCGGCGCGGGGTTCCTGACCCGCCGGGGTCGAGGCGAAGTCGGCCAGCCCGACCCCGCGCGCCGCCTCGGCGTAACCCGCCGAGGCGGGGAGGTCCCGCCAGCCGTCCGGCCCCGACACCAGGACGGAGCCGTCGAAATGGTTGGGGTCGGGCACGACGAGTGAGCCCTTCTCCCCGTGCACCTCGATGTTGGACGCCCTGGTCGCCGTCCCGTCGAAGCTCATCACCAGGGTGGACAGCGCCCCCGAGGCGTGCACGAGCACTCCGGTGACGTGGGTGTCGACCGTGACCTGGATCTCCTCGCCCTGGCGCGGGCCGGAGCCGATCGTGC
The DNA here is from genome assembly GCF_044465295.1 of Nonomuraea sp. NPDC049714. Lineage (NCBI taxonomy): Bacteria > Bacillati > Actinomycetota > Actinomycetes > Streptosporangiales > Streptosporangiaceae > Nonomuraea > Nonomuraea sp. NPDC049714. The sequence goes on from NZ_JBITLM010000014.1 coordinate 141,102, forward strand.
GCTTGGACCGGGTGCGGCTGGCCGCGCCGATGACCGACGCCACCGGGCCGAGCAGCGTCACCAGGCTGGTGACGTAGTAAGGGCCCATGTCCAGGAGCGGGCCGCCGCCCGGCACGTAGTAGAAGTCGGGGTTCGGGTGCCAGCGTTCGTGGCCGGGCGTGATCATCGTCGCGGTGGCGGCGATCGGTGCGCCGATCAGGCCGTCGTCGATCGCCTTGCGCGCGGTCTGCGTACCGGTGCCCAGGACCGTGTCCGGGGCGCACCCCACCCGCACCCGGGCGGCGTCGGCGGCGCGCAGGATGCGCTCGGCGTCCTCCGCGGTCGCGGCCAGGGGCTTCTCGCAGTAGACGTCCTTGCCCGCCGCGATGGCCTGGAGCGCGATCTCGGCGTGCGCGGCGGGGATGGTGAGGTTGAGCACGACGTCGACGCGCGGGTCCGCGAGCAGCTCCGCCACGGACAGGACGTCGACCCCCGGGTAGGGGAGCACGGCCTCGCGCGCCCGCTCGGGGTCCAGGTCCGCCACGGCCACCAGCCGCAGCCCCGGCAGCCGGTCGATGGTGGGGAAGTACTGGGCCGAGATGGCCCCGCACCCGACGACGCCGACGTTCACCGGCTGGCCCACGACATGCCCCTCTCGATGATGGTGCGCACGTTGTCGTCCTGCAGGACGTCGAGGCTGTGGCCCGGGGTCGCGACGAAGATCCTGCCGCTCCCCCACTGCCGGGTCCAGACGGCCGGCGAGGTGACCTCCCGGTGCCAGGGGTCCCAGGGGCGGATCTTCTGGGTCGTGGTGGCCAGCACGTCGATGTAGTCGTCCGTCAGCACCCAGTACTGCTCGGTGACGAGGTCGAAGTCGGCGATGCCCTTGGTGATCGGGTGATCGGCCGCCTCGGGCAGCATGGTGACGGTGTACGGCACGAAGTTGTGCTCCTGCGTGCCCATGCCCTCCAGCGTCGGGTCCTTGCCCGGATGGCAGGCGAACTGCCCGCCGATCAGGTGCAGATAGTCGGAGGAGTTGCGGAAGGAGTCGGCGATGCCCCCGTGCCAGCCCGCCATTCCGGTGCCGGCGCGAATCGCCGCCTCCAGGCCCTTGAGCTCCTCCGCCTGGATCGTGCCCATCGTGTAGCACTGCACGATGAGATCGACCCCGGCCATGAACTCCGCGTCCGCGTACGGGGCGGGAGATTCTGACCGGACGACCTCGAACCCGTTCTTCTCCAGGTAGGGGATGAAAAGCTCGGTGGCGGCGACCGGGACGTGTCCGTCCCACCCGCCCCGCACCACGAGAGCTTTCCGGCCGTGTTCGTCTGTCATGCGTTCGCCCATCGTTCAGCTGGATAACGACTCAAATCGTCGCATCTCATACCAAACCACGTAAGGGGCGTATCAGGACTTGGCGCAGAGGGCGGTGTCGAGGGCCTTCTCGACGTTGGCGCGGGCCGGCAGCGTGGTGGGCAGGTGGGTGACGGCGATGGCGGCGGCGCGGCCGTCGTCCGTGGCGGCGTTGGTGGTGTAGTAGCCGGGGATGGCGCCGCCGTGCCCCCAGGCGGTGCCGCCGCAGGTCAGCTTGACGCCGCTGAGGCCGAGCCCGTACTCCCCGCCGGGGCCGAGCTCCGGCACCTTGACCGTGGTGCGCATCTGCTTGAGCTGCTTGGGCTTGAGCAGCTTGCCGTCGAGGAGGGCGGTGAAGAAGCGGTTGAGGTCGCTGGGGGTGGAGATCATCTGGCCGGCGGTCCAGGCCTGGGACGGCTCGAACACGGTGACGTCGGTCATCGACTTCTTCGGGTCGTCCCGGTGGTAGCCCTTGGCGTGCGGGATGCGCACCCGCTCGTCGCCCACGTTCGGGAAGTAGGTCTCCTCCAGGCCGATCCGCTTGATCGTCCGCTCGGTGATCTCCTCGATCGCCGGGCGCTTGGTGACCCTCTCGATGATCAGGCCGGCGACGAGATAGTTGGTGTTGGTGTACATCCACTTTTCGCCGGGCTTGAACTGCGCCTTCTTCTTCAGCGCCATGTCCAGCAGGTCACGGGGCTGGAAGTAGGCGTGCTGGTAGGGCAGGGCGCCCTTGGCCAGGAAGTCGGTGTACTCCGGCAGGCCGCTGGTGTGCTGCAGCACCTGCCGCACGGTGATGCGCCGCCCGTCGACGCCCTTGCCGCGCAGCAGACCGGGCAGATAGGCCTCGACCGGGCCGTCGAGCTTGACCTTGCCCTCGCCGACCAGCTGCAGCAGGGTCACGGCGGTGAAGGTCTTGGTGTTGCTGCCGATGCGCACGTACCCGTCGGCCGGCACGGCGGTCCTGGCCTCCAGGTCGGCCACCCCGGCGACGTAGTCACTCGTGCGCCCGTCACTGCCCTGCACGGCGGCGAGGGCCGCGGGGAACCCGTCCTTGCTCACCAGGTCGTCCAGGGCCCCCTGGACGGACGGCGTGGGAGCCGCGTCGGCCAGGACGGCGGTCGCGGCCGGGCCTGCCAGAACCGCGAGTGCGAGCACGGAGGCGCCGGTCAACCTCCGGGAGCGTGAATTCGTCATGGTGCAAAGCTAGGGCCGGGAGCCGGGCCGCTTCGATCCCGCAGACGGGAGTCCCATGGTGGTGCCTGCTGTACCAAGCAGACCTCCGGACGCGCCCGCCCGGAGGTCTTCCAGGAAGAGGTCACGCGGCGGCGAGCTCGGCGTCGCGCTGGACCTGCTCGATCTGCTGGTCACTGACCCGGAGGTCACCGAACTGCCGGACGGCCTGATAGTAGGTCCAGGCCAGGCCGTCACAGGTCGACTTGCGGATTCCGGAGTATCCGGCGCACACCTGCCGCATGTCGAAGTAGAAAGCGTCGTCGACGCGGCCCTTGTTCTGCGGGAACTGACTTACGGCCTTGTAATTGCGGTAACCGAAGTCGTGTCGCCGGCACGACATCCGGAAATCCAAACCGAGCGGCTGGTCGGGGCTGCTGGAGCACAGGTCCGTGGACCAGTCGAAGGTGTAGTCCGCCCACGACGCCTGCTGTTCCCAGGCCGACCGCCAGGAGGCGGCGCTGGGTGCCGTGGGCTGGGAGAATCCGGAGAGCGCGGCGAGCTTCTGCTCCAGCGTCACCGCGTGGGCCGGGGCCGCCGACGCGATGACGGTGACGAGGGAGAGGCCGGCCGTAGCCAGCGTGGCGCGGAATCGTCCGTTCATGGGAGACCTGCTTCTCGTAGGCCGGGGGGAACCCAAGTTTCCCTTGATCCCTCCCGATGAAGAAGCGATATGCCGAACGGGGCGGAAGCAGATCTCGATCAATTTCTTCTCGTCGGTTGGCCAACGACCGCCCTTTACATCGAGCCTCCTTTCTGTCAGCGAGCGTCGTCAGACGGCCCCAGGCCGGCGGGCAGGGGACCGGCCCCCGGCCGGTCCGGAGCGGGGGCGGGCGCCACCTCGGCGCCGCCGGGCGCCCTCCGCAGGAGGGCCGTACCGCGCCCATTTGCGCTCTTCGGGAAGCACGTGGTACGTTGAACGAGTTGCAGTTGTGGTACCCATAAGGACTTGTGCGCACCTGACAGAACGCTTCAGGTGCGTTTTCTGTTTGCCGGTCATCTCCGGATGGGCTTATCCCAGCGACATGGGGGTTCGTGAAGTGCGGATCCCGTCTCTGCACCTATCAAAAGGAGATCGATATGGCAACCGGAACCGTGAAGTGGTTCAACTCTGAAAAGGGCTTCGGCTTCATCGCGCAGGACGGCGGCGGCGCCGACGTCTTCGCCCACTACTCCAACATCGTTTCCAACGGTGGCTACCGTGAGCTGACCGAGGGCCAGAAGGTCGCCTTCGACGTCGTCCAGGGCCAGAAGGGCCCGCAGGCGGAGAACATCGTTCCCGCCTAGTCACGGCACACGCTCCACAGCAGGGCCCGCACCTCTTCGGTGCGGGCCCTGCCTGCGTTCGGCAGCACAGAAGGGCGCTTTCAGCCCCGCTTCAGGAGGAAGCTGACTAAGCTCTAAGTGATCCAGATCACATGGAGGCAGCCCTTCAGATGCCCGACGCCCCCCAGCACGAGACGCCCCCTCCCGCGCCCGCGCAGCCGAGGTTCGGCACCACGAAGGCCGCGCTGATCGGTGCCGTGGCCAGCGCCGTCGTGACCGGGATCCTCGCGCCCTGGTTCGATCTGTTCAACCGGCTGCCCCTGCCTCTCAGGCTCTGGCCCCCGCTGGCCGTCGCGGTGCTCGTCGCGGGCCTGCTGCACATCCCGGCGTTGGGCCGCTTCGTCGTCGCACACGCGCAGGCGATCCGGCTCGGCCTGTGGGCGCTGGCCGGAATGGCGCTGGTCGGCCTGCTGTCGGTGGTCGTCCAGGGGATCACGGCGGGCAGCCCCTGCCCGGTGCCGACCGAGTTGCGGCTGGTCACCGCACCGGAGAACGTCGTCCAGCTCAGGGAACGGTCCAGGCAGTACAGCGGGGAGCAGCAGCGGGACGGCTGCCCGTTGCTCCGGATGACCGTGGCCGCCGTGCCGCCGCCCGTCCACCTGCTGAACGCCTTCAACAGCGACTGGGAGATGGAAGACCGTACCGGCCGGCCGTACGCCCGGCTGCACGATCTGCAGCCCGACGCCTGGGTCGCCACGTCGGCCGCCCAGCCGGACGACCTCAGAGGGCGCGTGTCCGCGCAGCTGGGCGCGAACCTCCCGGTCGGCGAGGACCAGCTGGTGCTGGCCATGACCGAGGGCCGGAAGGCGGAGCTGGACAGGATCATGAACGATCCGGACGACTACTCCTTCGAGAAGGTGTGGACGACACTCACCACGGAGATGGGGATGAAGATCGCGCGCCCGTACCCCGAGACGTCCGTGGCGGCGCTGATCGCGACCCACGACCTGTTCGAGGGGCGTGGGCTGGCCGTGTCGGAGTACGAACAGGCCCCGACGAAGTACCAGCGGGCCGAGCAGGACCTCGTCACCCACGGCCTCGGGGCGGACACGGTCAACTCGCTGCTGTGCGCGTTCGACCGCCTAGCCGACGAGCCCGCGCGTCAGTCGGGCACCACGGCGGGACGGCCCAGCGGTCCCGGCATCGTCATGCTCGTGCCCGGCCACAGCGTGCGCGACTTCAACGACGATCGCGTCGAGGGCTGCCCGGACACCGGCCAGAGCCATGAGCTCGTCGGCGTGGGTCACCACGAGCTCAGCAGGCTCGACTACCAGTACGTCCCGGTGACCTGGGCAGGTCAGCGCTCGGCGGAGAAGGAAGCGCTGGTCGAGAAGTTCGGCCAGTGGCTGAAGAGCAAGCCCTTGTTCCACCACGAGTCCATCCCCGGCAAGGGCAGGGCCACCGCGCACAGCCTCACGACACTGAGCCAACTGCTGCTGGACAAGATCCGCACACCGGTCGACCTGCGGCTGATGCTCGACGTCTCGGGCTCGGCGGCCCGCCCGGTCCGCGTCCAGGCCGCTGAGGCGCTGCGCGGCCAGGGCAGGATGCTCGGGCCGCGTGACGACGTCCGGGTGTTCGGCCTGGGCAGCAGGACCGAGCACGGCCGGGCGGAGGTGATCGACATCGCCTCCGGACGCGCCCCCAGGCTCGGCGCGGTGGCCACGGAGATCGAGAATGCCGAGTTCGACAGGTGGGACGCGCCGGTCTCCGCCGGGGTCAGGGAACTCGGCGACGGCGACGGATCGGCGCCCGTGGTGTTGCTCACCGACGGCCGCCTGTTCGACAACGAGGGCGGCGCCGGTGCCGCCGAGTCGATCGGCGAGGCGCTGGCGGAGGCATCCGCCGTCTCGGGCCTGTACGTGATCGTCTTCGGCCCCAACGACTGCGCCGTGTCCAAGCTTCGAGGCACGTCGAAGCCGTACGTGTGCGTGACGGCGAGCAGCACGCGCGAACCGATCGCCGACGCCCTCCTCACGGTGCGGAGGTGGCGATGAAGGCCCGGCCCGTGTGGGCGCTCCTGGGCGGCGCGGCGGTGATGTCGGTGATCCTGCTGGGCACGGTCCGCCTCCCGAGCCCCGCGCCCCTGCCCACCCCGGCGATCACCCTGGTCGACCCGGTCGTCGTGCCCACGACGCACACGGAGCACTGCGGCGGCAGCAACGAGCTCGTCGTGGCCACGGCGACGACATCAGCACCGGCAGCATGCGGCGTGAGGTGTTCGACCGCTGGAACAGCGGGGACCGGCCGGAGAAGTACCCTCGGGTCAAGCTGCTGGAGCTCTCCGACAGCACCGACCTGCGGCGGGCCCAGATGGCGGCGGTGGCGCAGGTGGGCAGCTGCGAGTACGACGTGCTCGTGCTCGACGTGGCGTGGGTGGCCGAGTTCGCCCGGCACGGCTACATCGAGCCGATCGAGCTCGACGATCCCGGCCGGTTCCTGACCGGCCCGCTGAAGGCGGCGCAGATCGACGGGGACCAGTACGGCGTGCCGTTCGCCGCCGACGCGCTGCTGGAGTTCCGCCGCCTCGACCAGACCGACGGCGGCTACCTCCTGCAGCTGAACGACAAGGAGATCAGCACGATCAACTTCCTGGAGATGATCGAGTTCGGCGGCGGAAAGGCGCTCGACGGCGCCGACCGGACCGACGTGGTCCTCGGCGACGACGAGGACGCCACCTGGAAGGCACTGACGACGCCCGAGATCGTGCCCTTCGCCGGGGACGCGAGAGACGGCGTGCCCGTCCTGCCCGCATCACTCCAGCTGGACGAGGACGCGAGCACCACCGCCTTCGAGGACGGCGAGATCGGCGACCGGCCGGTGTCCTACATGCGCAACTGGCCGATCGCCTTCCACCGGCTGGCCGCCGAGCCGCTGATGCGCCGCGACGACAAGCACCTGCTGTTCGAGGTAGCCGCGCCGAACCGGCCGGGCGGCGTCCTCGGCGGCTCGGTGCTGGCGATCTCCCAGCACATCCAGCCGAAGCACCGGAAACCGGCCAAGGAGCTGATCGAGCGGCTCACCAGCGAGCCGGTGCAGACCCGGCTGTTCGCCTGCGGCGGCTACGGTCCGGTCCTGACCAAGGTGTACGACGACTACCAGGCCGGCCACGGGGCCACCTGCCCGGACGAGGGCGGCTCCGAGACCACTCCCGTGAGCGAGGACGAGCTGGCCACATTGGCCGCCGAGCTCAGAAAGTCGATCGACCTGGCCCGCCCGAGACCCAAGTCGCCCTACTACGCGCAGTTCAGCGAGGCCTTTCGCACGTGCGCACGCGGCGCCTGGGAGACGAGGGTGGCGCGGGCCACGTTCTTCTCCACCGCCCCCGGCCTCCTGGAGGCCGCCCTGAACGGCAGAGTCCCCGCCGACAGTCCCCCGTGTTGACCGGGCTCAGGAGCCCGAGTTCAACTGGTCTCGGACTGTCGTCTCGCAGCCGGGGGAATCCCATGCGGAGAATCCTGCTCGCCCTCGTCCTGGCCCTGGCACCGTGGGCGGCGCTGCCCGCCGCGGCCCAGGCCCGTCCACCAGCGGTCATCTTCGACACCGACATGGACTTCGACGACGCCGCCACGCTGGCGTACCTGTCGCAGGAGCACAAGGCCGGGCGCATCGACTTACGGGCCATCACGGTGACCAACAGCGGCGCGGGCCTGCCGGGCAGGGCGATCCGGCATGCCCGGTGCCTGTCCGAGCGGCTCGGGCTGCGGAAGGTGCTGATCGCCGACGCGACGAGTGACGCGCCCAACACCTTTCCCGCCGAGCTGAGGCAGCTCTTCGACCGGGTGCTCACCGCGGCGACCCCCGGCTGCCCGGGCGACGAGACGCCGTCGAAGCTGCCCGCCCCCGACCTGATCAGGAAGCTGCTGCGGGCCAGGCCGGCCACGCAGATCATCGCCACCGGCCCGCTCAGCAACGTGGCCGCCGCGCTGCCGTACTCCGCCTCCCGGCTGACCTCGATGGGCGGCGCGGTGAAGGTCGGCGGGAACCTGTGCTGCGGCACCCCGCCGGAGTTCGACGGCACGCAGGAGTTCAACTACTGGCTCCACCCGGCCGCGGCGCGGGCCGCGCTCACCCGCAGCGGCGGAAGCGTGCGCATGGTGTCGCTGGACGCCGCCAACGAGGTGCTCATCACCGACGCGTTCATCGACCGGCTGCGCGCCGACCAGAGCACGCCGGCCGCCGCCACCGTGCTGGAGATCGTCTCGCATCCTGAGGTGCGGCCGCTGATCGCCGACGACCTGCTGTACTGGTGGGATCCGCTGGCCGCGATGAGCGCCGTCCATCCGGGACACGTCGAGTTCACCGCCGGACGCCTCGATGTGGTGCTGGAGGGGCCCTCGGCCGGGCGCACGATCCTGTCGCCCTCCGGGCGCCTGCTCTCGTACGGCACGGCGGCCGGCACCGAGGCGTTCGAGCAGCGCTTCCTCGACACGCTGAACGGCCGGGGCTGAGTCATCGGCGGCGGTAGGCGAGACGGCGCAGCAGGATCTCCGCCGGGCCCCGGTGTCCGGCCCGCCGCATCAGGTCGGCGATCACCAGCGACAGCAGCCACGTCGCCACGGCCACCCCGGTGGCGCCCGCGATCCCGAGGTCGTCCTGCAGCCCCAGCCCGAACGGGTAGAAGACCGCGACGAACACGATCGACTGGAAGAGGTACAGGCTCATCGACCGCTGGCCAAGCGCCTCGACGGCGACGGTCAGGCGGTTGCGCCGCCGCTCGGCCACGATGGCGATCAGGGCCATGCCGGTGGCCATGCCGATGCCGCCGAGGTATCCCGTGATCGGCTGCGCAAGCGAGGCGGCCAGCAGGGCGGCCCCGTCCGGCTTCCACGCCCCGGTCAGGACGAGCCCGAGGGGGGCGGAGCCGGCCAGCGAGACGACCGTGGTGCTCACCGTGATGCGGACCAGGAGCGTCCGGTGCCGCGTGGGCTCGTCCAGCATCCGCCGCCGCGCCGCCCACATCCCGAGGAGCACCCCGGGCACGACCATGGTCACACCCACGATGAGGCCGGGCGGCCAGGCCTGCACCCGCTCCATGGCCATCTGCACCAGGTCGGTGGTCCCCGCGAGCGAGATCATGTCGTACACGGACTGGCCCTGCGACAGCGGGTACCACGTGACTAACCCGATCAGCACCGTCGAGGGCACCATGGTCAGCCCCGCGGTCCACAGCAGTGCCGAGTCCCGGAACCGCAGCATGCCGACGAGCAGGACGGCGCTGAGTCCGTACACGGCGAGAATGTCGATGGGGACCAGCAGCGCCACGTGCGCGAACCCGAAGGCCATCAGCCACCAGCCCCGGCGGCGCAGCAGCTTGCGGACGGTGGGCCAGTCGCCGCCGCGCGCCGTCTGCCGGTCCAGCAGTTGCACCAGCGCGTAGCCGAACAGGAAGGCGAACATCGGCCGCGCGTGGTTGTTGACGAAGAGCGATTGGAAGAAGATCGCGATGTCATTGGCCAGGGCGTTGCCCTGGCCGGCGGCGACGACGAAGAGCGGTGCGTGCGCGAACGCGATGGCCAGCAGCATGCCGCCCCGGGCCAGGTCCGGGGCGAGCGCCCGCGCGGCGGTGTCGAGCGGGCCCGGTGGTGCTTGTGTCGACGTTGTCATGTCATGTCCCTCGTTCGAAGACCCTGGATCTCCGACGCTACGGACGGGAGCGCGGGCCCGGAATGCGGATAGATGCCCGCGGGGGTGGACCTAGGCACAGGGCCCAGGTAGAACTTCGTCTTCGATGTTGACGATGTTCCGCTCCTACATTAACGTCGTCCATGACAGAGACGATGTTCAGGCGTGGTATCTATGGCAGTCCAGAGGAGGCCGGACAGACAAGGTGGTGCGCCATGACCGAGCACTACCTCGGCGTGATCGGCATCGCCGAGGCGCTGGGCGTGACCCGGCACGCGGTGCACAAATGGCGTTCCCGCCATCCTGGCGATTCGCGTCACCCGTTCCCCGAGCCGGACGTCGAGATCGACGGAGCTCCCGGCTGGCGGGCCGACCGGGTCGAGGAGATCGTGCGGTGGCGTGACGGGCTGCCGGGCCGGGGCGCGGGCGGCGGCCGTCCGACGGCCGCGCGCCAGGACTACCTCAAACGAGCGGCGATGCTCGGCCTGGACCGGGACGAGGCGATGCGCGTGCTCGCCACGTTCACCGAGGAGTTCCCCGAGATGACCGAGCCGGAGCTCTGCGCCTGGCTCATCGACAAGTGGCGCCCGTAACACACCCCCTCAACGGCACGGAAGGCGATGACGCATGCCCGAAATCGGCGGGACCACCGCACCGGGATTCGACGGAGTACGCGAGGCGTTCGCGGCCAATCTGGCCGGCGGCCAGGAAGTGGGCGCGGCGGTCGCCGTTTACCTGCACGGCCGCAAGGTCGTGGACCTGTGGGGCGGAATCGCCGATCCACAGACCGGCCGCCCCTGGGAGCGCGACACCCTGCAGGTCGTGTACTCCACGACCAAGGGCGTCGTCGCCGCCTGCGCCCATCTGCTGGCCCAGCGCGGCGAACTCGACCTCGACGCCCCCGTCGCGACGTACTGGCCGGAGTTCGGGGCGAACGGCAAGGAGCGCGTCCCGGTCCGCTGGCTCCTCACCCACCAGGCCGGCCTGCCCGCGATCGACCACCCGATCACCCCGGCGGAGGCCATCGCCTGGGAGCCGATGGTGACCGCGCTCGCCGCCCAGCGCCCGGCCTGGGAGCCGGGCACCGAGCACGGCTACCACGGGCTGACCTACGGCTGGCTGGTCGGCGAGGTCGTCCGCCGGGTGACCGGCCGCAGCATCGGCGCCTTCCTCGCGGCGGAGATCGCCGCGCCGCTGGGCCTGGACCTGTGGATCGGACTGCCGAAGTCCGAGCATCACCGGGTCAGCCGGATCATCGCCGCCGTGCCCGACTTCGACGCCTTGTCCCGGATCGACCTGGCGGCCCTCCCCGAGCCCATGCGCGAGGTGATGGCGGCCTACGCCGACCCGACGTCGCTGACCGTACGCTCGATGAGCGTCGTGTCACCCCCGCTGGACCACAACGACCCGGACGAGCAGGCCGCCGAGATGCCGTCGACCAACGGCATCTGCACCGCCCGCGCGCTGGCCCGCTTCTACGCCGCGCTCATCGGCGAGGTCGACGGGCACCGGATCCTCACCCCCGCCACCCTGGCGGCGGCGACCGCGGAACAGGTCAGCGGCCTCGATCGCATCCTGCGCATCCCTGTACGGATCGGCGCCGGGTTCGGCCTGCCGACGCCCGATGCGTTCTGGTACAGCCCGACCGCCTTCGGGTTCCCCGGCATGGGCGGATCGCTGGGCTTCGCCGACCCGGCCACCGGGCTCGCGTTCGGCTACGTCATGAACCACGTACAGGAAGGCGTGCCGGACCTGAGAGCGGCCGGTCTCCTGGCGGCGGTCAGAAGCGCGTGCTGAAGAGCCGGGCGAAGGTCTCCTGGAAGTCGTTCCAGTCGCCGTTCAGGTTGCTCACCAGCAGGCGGGTGCCCTCGCGGTCGCCCATCGCGTACGACATCGAGCCCTGGATGTAGCCGCCGCCTCCCCAGAGCGTGGCTCCGCCGGGGAGCCGCTGGGAGTAGACGCCGAGGCCGTACCGGGTGTCCGGCACCCAGCCGGAGCCGTCCGTCGAGACGGTGGTGAACAGCTCCTCCTGCTGGGCGGGCGGGAGGAGGCTGCCGCGCAGCAGGGCGCTGAGGAAGCGGTGCAGGTCGGAGGTCGTCGAGACCATGCCCCCGGCGGCTCCGGCCCAGCTCAGGTCCGCGTCGGTCACGTCGTGGATCTCGGTCGGGCGGCCGGTCTCGTCGTGCTTGGAGTAGTGCCGCGCGTGCGGGCCGCGGAACGTCTGGTCTCCGGTCGGCAGGTACGTCTCCGTCAGGCCCAGCGGGCGGGCGACGTGGCGGTCGATCTCGCCGGCGAGGGTGGAGCCTGTCGCCTGTTCGACGATCATTCCGGAGAGATCGTAGTTGACTTTCGAGTAGATGAAGCGTTTCCCGGGGTCTTCCGGGCGCGGGGTCTCCTGGCCGGGGATGGCGTCGGGGAGTCCGCTGGTGTGGTTGAGCAGCTGCCTGACGGTGATCGTGGCGCCGTCAGCGCCGAGGTGCTCCTCCACGACGCCGGGCAGCCACTTGGCCACCGTGTCGTCCATGGTCAGCCGGCCCTCGGCCGCCAGCCGCAGCACCACCGTGCCGACGAACGCCTTGGTGAAGCTGCCGATGCGGAAGTGCTCACCCGGTGAGCGCCGGCGACCGGTCGCCAGGTCGGCCACTCCCGCCGTGCCGAACCAGGGCTCCGCCTGGCCGTCCCTGAGCTCGGCGACGACGCCGGGCCCGCCACCGTCGGCGACGGTCTGGTCGAGGGCGCGCTGGAGCGCGTTGTCTGTCAAGGGCATGCGAGCAACCTTAGTTGACTAATTCGGCGTTAGTCAACATGAGTTGCTTGAGCGCCTCGGCCTGGCCACCCCCTCTTCCGGCGGGCCCCGCTCGACGGGTGCCCGCCGGACGGTGGGTACAGTGAAGGTGGTGTGCCGGGAAGTCTGGTCGGCAACGTCCGACCCGTACCCGAACATCCGGAGCGCCCCTTATGACCAACTCTGCCCCTTCGCGTCAGCCTGCCCTGCTGGGCCGGGGGTCGTGGACCGAGGCCCGCCGCATCACCGCCATCCTGCGCAAGGAGACCGTCGGCGGGGCGTTGCTCCTGATCGGCGCGGTGGCGGCGATGATCTGGGCCAACTCCCCGTGGGCGGACGCCTACGAGTGGCTGCGCGACGTCCACGTCGGCCCCGAGGCGCTGCACCTGAACCTGAGCCTGGCCACCTGGGCCGGTGACGGCCTGCTGGCGATCTTCTTCTTCGTCGCCGGGCTGGAGCTCAAACGCGAGTTCGTCGCCGGTGACCTGCGCGACCTGCGGCGGGCCGCCGTCCCCATCGCGGCCGCGCTCGGCGGGGTGATCGTCCCGGCTGCGCTGTACCTGCTCATCACCCAGAGCGTCGCGGGCGCGGGCAAGGGCTGGGCGATCCCCACCGCCACCGACATCGCCTTCGCCCTGGCCGTGCTCGCGGTCATCGGGCGGTTCCTGCCGACGGCACTGCGCACCTTCCTGCTCACCCTCGCCGTGGTCGACGACCTCATCGCCATCGTCATCATCGCGCTGTTCTACACCGACCACCTGTCACCGGTCCCGCTGCTGGCGGCGCTGGCGCCGTTGGCGCTGTTCGCCGTGCTGGTGCAGCGCCGGGTGCGGTCCTGGTGGCTGCTGCTGCCGCTGGCCGTCGCGGTCTGGGCGCTGGTGCACGCCTCGGGAGTGCACGCGACCGTCGCGGGCGTGCTGCTGGCCTTCGCCGTCCCGGTCGTGCGCAGCGAGAAGGCCGGCGGCCCCGACGCCGGGCCCGGCCTGGCCGAGCACTTCGAGCACCGCTTCCGCCCCCTCTCCGCCGGGGTGGCCGTGCCGGTGTTCGCGTTCCTGTCGGCCGGGGTGGCGCTGGGCGGGCTCGACGGCCTGGCCGGCGCGTTCCGTGACCCGATCGTGGTGGGGGTCGCGGTGGGGCTGGTGGTGGGCAAGCCGCTCGGCATCATGGCCGCGACCTGGCTGACCGCCCGCTTCACCCATGCCGACCTGGACGAGGACCTGACCTGGGTGGACATGCTCGGACTGTCGGTGCTGGCGGGGATCGGGTTCACCGTGTCGCTGCTGATCGGCGAGCTGGCCTTCGGGGTCGGCGCCGACGAGCATGTCAAGGTGGCGGTGCTGGCCGGGTCGGTGGCGGCGGCGCTGCTGGCGGCGGTGATCCTGCGCCTGCGCAACCGGGTCTATCGGCGCATCCACGAGCTGGAGACCGCCGACCACGACCACGACGGCGTGCCGGACGTGTACGAGAGTGACCGGGTCGGCTGACCTTCTTCATGCGGATTCGTGGTGAAAGGCCTTCCTTGTGACCATCTACACGTCTGCCGCCGGTGAGCGGCAGGTCCGCCGCTGGTGCCAGGAGCGGCTGGACGCCTGGTCGGCTCCCCATCAGGTGCACACGCTGGGGACCGGCCTGGGGCCCACGACGGTGGTCATCGCCGGGCGGGGGCCGGGAGTCCTGCTGTTACCGGGCACGAACTTCTGTGCCGCGACGCTGCTGGAGGTGGCTGATGCGCTGCTTCCCTCCCACCAGGTGATCATGGCTGACCTGCCGGGCCAGCCCGGCTTGAGCGCCCCTGCGCGACCCCGGCGAGAACGCCTGACCGCCTACGGGGGCTGGGCCGGGGAGATCGTCGACCAGGTGAGCCCTGGGTCGGTCGTCCTGGTGGGGCACTCGCTGGGCGCGGCCGTGGCACTGGCGGCGCCACCCGGGCCGCGCATCTCGGGGCTGGTGCTGCTCTCCCCTGCCGGGCTGAGCCGGGCGCGGCTGACCCCTGAACTGCTCGGGGCCACCCTGCCCTGGCTGGTGGCGCCCGCCGTCGGGCGCAGTCAGGCCCTGCTGCGATACATGAGCGGTACGGCGCACCGGGCGGCGAACTGGCTGGCCGAGTGGATGACCCTGGTCGCCCGCCACAGCCGCACCAGCCTGGCCCCGCCACCGCTGCCCGCCCCTGTCGTACGCCGCTGGGCCGGCACGCCTGCGGTCGTTGCCACCGGAGCCGAGGACCGGTTCTATCCACCCGGCCGGATCACCGGCGCGGCTCGCGCGCTGCTGGGGTGTGAGGTGGTCACCGCGCCTGGACTGGGGCATTTGGCACCGCACGAGGACCCCGCCCTGCTGCCCGCTCTGCTGGGCCACTTGCCGACCACACCTGGCTGAAGCGCAGGCTCTCCTTGCCGGAGAGCGTCTACGCCGATGCCGCCCGGTTGTGGCCGATCCTCATTGAAGGGCGAATCCCAGACGTCCCTCCGTCCGCTGGCCTTCGCATCCGGGGCTGGCAGAGATGAAGTGGTCGCCGTTGCGTGGAATCTGGCACCGGTAGAGGGCGATGGACCCGGGCACCTGCTCGGTATGGATGTGGCCGACCGGACCGAGCGGGCGCTGGCCCTCGCAGCCGGGCTCGCGGCTGAGCAGATTGTGGCCGCCGACCTGGCATTCGTACAGCGGGACGGTGCCGGTGACCTGGTCACGGTGCAGCCGCCAACTGCCTTCGGCGGTGAAACCGGGTGGCAGGAGGCGAGAGGAGGCCCAGTGACCTCGGGTGGGATGGTTCGCCCGGGTGAGCTTGGTGTACGGCAGGCTTTCGAAACCGCATGAGAGCCGGCGCGGGGTCAGGTCGTTGCGGTTGGCCAGCGCCCAGGTCGCCCAGGCGGGCTTGGCCGTGCCGTCGGGGTTGCGCAGGCCGAGGGCGAGCCCGCCGGCGACCTCGTCGGGGTGATCGCTCATGCGATGGTAGACATAGTTGACGATGCCGGGGGTGGCGAGAACGTTACGGAAGGAGTCGCAGATCGCGGCGGCCTGACGCTGCGGCGAGGACGGGCTCAGGGAGTTGACGCCGCTTTCGGTGAGCTGCACCTGCGACCACGCGGCAGTCTGGCCGGGGAAGGTGGCGCGCAGCCAGCCCACCAGCGTGCCTAGGTTGCCGTAGGTGACATAGGGGTAGTCGTCGGTGGAGAAGGCGTCGCTGCGCAGGTCACGCGCATACGGGTGGAAGGCCACCCGCCACTGTCTGACGCCGGCCCGCTCAGCCAGCCCGCGCAGGACCGTCTGCCCGGCGAGGGTGGCGTCCGCCGCGGCGGGTCGCTCCAGCTCGGGGCCGAACTGGTGGTCCAGCGAGATCAGCGCGTGCGCGTGGGGTTGTGCGGCGACGATTCGGTCGTAGGCGGCGTTGTAGGTCGCCGAGATCTCCGCCAGCCACTGCTCCCTGTCGCATGCGGTGCCCTGGCCGCAGCCGATGTCGAACCAGACGTTGCTGTTGACCTCGTTGCCGATGACGAAGTCGGCCACCCGGCCATGGTCGTGCAACCCGTCGTATCGTTCGGCGAGCATGCCGGCGAAGCGGCCGTAGTCCGCCGCGTCGGCAGGGGTGCAGAAGATCTCGAACCCGGGAGCGGCAGGCGAGCACGCCTTGCCGGCGCGCGCCCAGGCCGGCGTGCCGTACACGATGCCGGTGACGACGAGCCCGCGCTCGCTCCAGTCGCGGATCTCGGCGTCCACGGCAGCCGGCACAGCAAAGCAGCGGCCGTCGTACTCCTGCTCGCTCGCGGCGCAGGGCGCCTGTTTGATCTGCGGTTCCCAGTGGGCCCACACCAGGTTGATCGCCACGCCGCCGGTGTTGTTCCCGGCTATTTCCGCCTTGTCGGGCCAGAAATCGGGCTGGATGGATTTGATCCGGTACGCGTCTCGTACCGGGTACGGGAGCGTGCTGCCGCTCGCCTGCGCGGCGTTGGGCACCAGTGCTGTCAGGAGAAGGGCGCCGATGCACAACCACCATCGATAGGCCCGCATAAGGGTCCTCTCATGAAAAGGGTGGAGATCCGCGTCGCTCGATCGGGCGCGGATCTCCACCGAGATCGTCAGCTCGACGGGATGGCGTCCAGGACGCGGGTGGGGATCACCTGCACGTTGCTGGACTGCTGCGCCGCCGTCCTCCGTCCGCCGTTGATCAGCCAGACCGATGCCGAATCGGGGGATTTGACGTAGGTGCCGTCGGCAATCTGTTCGGTCAGCCCGTCCCAGACGCGGACGGGGATCACCTGCCGCAGCTTGTCCTTGTAACCGGAGGCGATGAGCTCGTCCATCGTGTGGAACTCAACCTTGGCACCACCCACGATGGCGCCCTCCGAAGTCGAACCCGCCTTGACGATCCGCGTCCCATCCCCGATCTGCCTGGCCAACCCATCCCAAACCCGAACCGGGACCACCTGCCGCAGCTTGTCCTTGTAACCGGAGGCGACAAGCTCGTCCATCGTGTGGAACTCAACCTTGGCACCACCCACGATGGCGGCCTCCGAGGTCGAACCCGCCTTGACGATCCGCGTCCCATCCCCGATCTGCCTGGTCAACCCATCCCAGACCCGAACCGGGACCACCTGCCGCAGCTTGTCCTTGTAACCGGAAGCGACGAGCTCATCCATCGTGTGGAACTCAACCTTCGCACCACCCACGATGGCGGCCTCCGAAGTCGAACCCGCCTTGACGACCCGCGTCCCATCCCCGATCTGCTCCGGCAGGGCGTCCCAGACGCGAGGTGGCAGGATGTGCAGTGGTTTGTCGACATAACCGGCGCTTTCGAGCTCCTCCATGGTGCTGAAAGGCACCTTCGCTCCACCGACGACCGCCCCCTGCGCGGTGTTGCCGGCCTTGCCGATACGGGTGCCGTCCCCGATGTCGTTGGGCAGCTCGTTCCAGACGCGAGCGGGCACGACGTACAACGGGTCGTCGCCGTAGCCGGCAGCGTTGAGCTCCTCGATGCTGGCGAAGGGCACCTTCGCCCCGCCGATGATGGCCGCCTGTGCCGCCGAACCAGCGTTCTTGATCCGCGTCCCGTCCGCGATCTTCTCCGGAAGGGCGTCCCAGGTGCGGGAAGGGACGGTCCATACGGGCCGGTCACCGTAGCCGGAGCCGTTGAGCTCCTCGATGCTGGCGAAGGGCATCTTCGCCCCGCCGACGACCACGGCCTGCGAGGTCGAGGCCCCGTTCTTGATCCGGGTGCCGTCCATGATCTGTGTCGGCAAGGCGCTGAAGGCCCGCTCAGGAATGGCTCTGACCTTGGAGGCCCAGTCGGTGCCGAACCCGGCGTCGATGACCTCTTGCGGGCTGCCGAAGTTCACCCTGGCCGTACCCATGATGGCGGCCACTGGGGTGGACCCCACGGACCCCTGGATCAGGGTGCCGTCAGAAGGGACGGTGGGCATGAGGTTGAAGTGTCGGGTCGGGACCGCGCGCACCTTTGAGGCCCAGTCGGTGCCGAACCCGGCGTCGACGAGCTCCTGGGGAGAGGCGTAGTTGATCCGTGCCCCGCCCACGATCGCGGCCACCGGGGTGGAAATGCCGCCACCGGTGCCCTGGATCAGAGTGCCGTCACTCGGGATGAAGCCGATGCGGTTATAGCTGCCGCCGGATATCGCCACGACCCTGGAGGCCCAATCGGCACCTTGGCCGACGTCGATGACTTCCTGGGGGTTGTTGAACGGCACCAGGCTGCCGCCCAGTGTCATGGCCACCGGCAGGTCGGTGGTGCCCTCCTTGGCCTGCACCAAAGTGCCGTCGGCCGGCGCTTGATTCATGTGGTCCCGGGCGTCGATGGACCAGTCGGAGATCTTCACCGGGGTGCCGCAGGACACCGGTGCCGCGCAGGAGTCCTGCCAGATGGGGGCGCCGCCGACGAAGACATAGATCCGGCCGCGCTGGTCGATCGCCGTGGAGGCGTTGCGGGGGATGGCGGGCCCCGCGTTGATCACCGCCTGCGTGGTCGGGCGCGGCGTTGCCGAGCAGATGCCGTCGTTGCACGTGGCCTGCCACACCGGGGCGCCGCCGACCATCTTGTAGATCCGCCCGGTGTCGGTGGTCTGCAGCAGCGTGCCATCGGCCAGGCCGCGCACATCGGTCACCGGCTGCGGGCCAGGCGCGGGACCAGGCGTGCCGCTACCTGGTGGCTGGCTGGTGCCACCGCCACCAGTGGGGAAATTGGCCGCACTGCACTGGGTCTGCGGGCTCCACCAGGCGCAAATGATCGAGCTCGTAGGAATTGTCGCCGACCGAATGCTGACCCAATTCTCTCCGTTGATCGGGTCGAGACACCACCACAGGCCCAGTGACTTGAACCGGTGGACACGCTCGGTGACCTTGTAGGCGACCCGGGTGAACGCCGCATACGGCTGCACATATCCGGTCGTGTGCGGCGCAATTTTCAAAGTTGCCCCGACGGTAGTGGCGGTCTTGGTGGCCACCGTCCTGATCACCCCCGCCGATATGGACGCTCCTACCACCTTCGTGATCTCGAGCGTGCCGCTCACACTCGTCTCCACGGACATCGTGTGCTCCTCGAGCACTGAATAAGTCTGGATCTGCTCCGCCCCCGTCTGGTTGATCCAAGACTGTTGCAACCCCACGGGTTTCACCCCCCTGCCGGACGACAGGACCTGGTAGGTGATGTCATCGGACTGCGGTTCCCCGCACAGGTAAAGGCCTGGCTTCGAGGAGGAGGCAGCGGCGTTCGCCGTCGAACCACCGGCCGCCACCACCGCACCGGCGGTCGACGTCCCCTGAGCAACGAAAGTCATCAACAAAATCGTTATTACGCCGACCATGCAACGTATCCATCGATCCATTTCTATTACCATTCCGGTCGAGGGTATCCGGACATGGACGTCCGGGGCTTTGGCTAGGGTATGACTGACATGGCATACCGCTATTGTGGAACTCACAGCATTCGTCCACCCGTATCAAAATGCGGGTGATAAGAATCGGCCGGCGAAACCGTCGAGCCACACGCTCTTTTCAAAGTTGAACTAGATACGTGCAGCTACAGCATGCCAGGCTGAGCAATCAAAAAAAGCATCACAACAGCCATTCTCCGCAGAATTCCTGCCAAGCCTCCGACCGCCCACCAGTGACAAGGGCGCGAGGCCTTCAATCTCTGGCTTGACCGTGCCGTTCAGCGCATTCCGTGACCGCGCGGCGGCATGCTGACGCGTATGCCGGGTGACGGATGCGGAGGATTCACTGCACTGCGGACGACCTGGCTCGGGCAGCGCGATCTACGAGAGACCAGGCCCCTCTACTCCTTGAGGAAGACCCCGGGCCGTGGGATGCCTTTGACGCGCGCCAGGTCGCGGGCGAGCTGAGAACGACGCAACCCCACCGTACGAAGACGCCGAAGGTCGGCGGCGGTGTCGTGCATGAGCTGGACGTGGAAGTAGTTGACGTGCTCCAGCACCGCGAAGACGGCGAACCCAAGCCCCGGCCACGAGCCGGCCCCCGGATCGGCGAGCGCCGCCGCACCCGTCACCAGCAGTCCGGCGGCGAGCAGGACGGGATTCACCGTGCGTGCCACCGCGAAGGCGGCCAGGCCGCGGGGACGGGGGTGTCGGTTGCGCAACTGGTCCAGTTTGGCCGCCCAGTAGGCCGCGCCCTGGATCAGGATGATCACGAACAGCGCGAAGCCGGTGAGGTTGGCCCCGGTGGCGGGAAATCCGATCGCGCCGAACCAGGCGAACGCCTGCAGGGGGATGTTGGCCACTTCCAGGACGGCCAGCGACCGCAGGCGACGTCGCAGCGCGTCACGGACACCTGGCGGGCTCATACCTTGGGGGTTTCGACTCGCACCCTCGTGAGGCTACTGCGACGTCCGATCGTGCGCGTGACACGCGCTCAGGTCTCGGGCGAACCGGGCGACGAAGGTCGCCCGTCCAGAGCGGACGATGAAGGAAATGGAGCGCCTACTCCTTTCCACTCTCAACGTATAGCGCGGCAGGGGGCTTGCGGCAAGACCCGGGTCGTGCCGCAGAATCGTCGGCCGTGGCCAGAACCTGCGGAAATGGGAGTAGAGATGACCAAGAACCGTCCGGAGAGTGCCCGGTGACGGACGCCGATGTGATCATCGTGGGCGCCGGCCCGACCGGTCTGATGCTGGCGAGCGAACTGCGCCTGGCCGGAGTGCGACCGCTGGTGCTGGAGCGGCAGCCGCAGCTCCGAGAGACCCCGAAGGCCAACGGTCTCGGCGGGCAGATCCTGGAACTACTGCGCTACCGAGGCCTGCTGGACCGGTTCGAAGCAGCCTGCACCGCCCCCAGCCACCCGGCTCCCCGATACCCGTTCGGCGGTGTGCATGTGGACTTCTCGCCCCTGCCGGAGCCCCCACTGCGGGGGCTGACGCTCCCGCAACCGCACCTCGAACGCCTGCTCGACGAGCACGCCCGCGAACTCGGCGCCGACGTACGCCGTGGCCACGAGATGGTCGAGGTCAGCCAGGACGACGCCACGGTGACCGCGGACGTGCGTGGCCCGGACGGGCCGTACCAGCTGACCGCCCGATACCTGGTGGGCTGCGACGGCGGGCGCAGCAAGGTGCGCGACCGGGCCGGCATCCCGTTCCCCGGCACGACGTACCCGGAGGTCAACCGGCTGGGCCAGGTCACCGTGCCCGATTCGGTGACCCGGCTGGACGACGGCGACCTCGACGTCCCCGGCCTGGGCAGAATGCGCGCGGGTGCCTTCACCCGGACGGACCGCGGCGTCTTCGGGCTCGGGTGGCTCACCCCGGAGATCCTGATGGTCTCCACCACCGAAGACGAGTCCGCCGAAGACGAATCCACCGCAGTCGACGATGACGCGCCGATGACCCTGACCGAGCTCCAGGACAGCATCCGCCGCGTGCTCGGTGCTCGTTTCCCCCTGGGAGAACCGCGCCGGCTGTCGCGCTACCAGTTCCAGGCTCGGCAGGCCGAAAAGTACCGTGACGGGCGGATTCTGCTGGCCGGCGACGCGGCTCATCAGTTCCCCTCCACGGGCGTGGGTCTCAACGCCGGCATGCTCGACTCGGTCAACCTCGCCTGGAAGCTGGCCGCCGACATCCACGGCTGGGCACCGGACGGCCTGCTGGACACCTACCACCACGAACGCCACCTCGCCGGCGCCCGCACCATGCTCCACACCCAGGCTCAGGTGGCACTGCGGCGCGGCGACGACCCAGCCGCCGAAGCGCTCAGGGAGGTCTTCCTGGAGCTGTTCGCCGACGAGCAGCCATTGCGCCGCATCGGAGCCCTCATCTCCGGCGCCGACATCCGCTACCCGATGCCCGGCTCCCACCACCACCCGTTGGCCGGCGCCTTCGCCCCGGACCTCACCCTGCACACCGACCAGGGCACGACCAGCGTCGCGGAACTCACGCACACCGCACGGCCCATCCTCCTCGACCTCGCCGACCGCCCCGACCTCCGCGAGATCGCCCAGGGCTGGCGGCATCGCGTCGACGTCCACACCGCCAAAACCGATGATCGACCGGCCGACGCCCTCCTGATCCGCCCGGACGCCCACATCGCCTGGGCCGCGACCCTCGACGAACCCGCCGAGCGCACCCTGCGAGCAGCACTTTCATGCTGGTTCGGCGCGCCCCTGGAAACGACAGGGCACGTCAACGATCGGCCATCCTGATCGGTTCTTGCCGAGTGGGAGCCCGCTGACTCCCCAGGGCTCGTGGAACGGCCGAGCGCCTGCGACCGACGAAGACGAGCGCCACGAGCCCCGCCATGCTCAGCCAGGCGAACGCGTCGCCCACTGTGCCGTAGATCGTGCTCGTGCCCTCGGTCGGCACGTAGGCGACCATCACCTGCTGGTCCGTCGTGAAGTAGTCCGCGGAGGCCAGCACCCTGCCTTGGTGGTCGAAGGCGGCGGACAGGCCGTTGCTGTCCTGCCGGACCAGCCCATAACCGTTCTCCACCGCGCGCATCACGGCCTTCTCCGTGTGCGCGGCGCCGAAGCCGTACCAGTCGTTGGCCGGCACCAGCATCACGTCCACGGCGTCAGGCTGACGTAGGAGGGTGGGGAAGTCGGCGTCGAAGCAGATCACGTTGGCCAGCCGCCCGAACGGCGAGTCCACCGTCGGCACCACCCCGTCACCGGCGGGGAAGGGGTCCATACCGGGCACGGGATGCGCCTTCTGATAGGTCCACACCACTTTGCCCCGCGGATCGACCATGACCGCCTCGTTGCGCATCCACGGCGCCTGCTTCAGGAAGACGACCATCCCCGCCTCGACGTACGCGCCCGTACGGGTGGCCACCTCGCCGATCCGCTCGACGAGCGCCTGCCGGTCCGCCTCCTGCACCGCGGCTCCGGCCTCCGGCCAGACCACCAGCTTCGCGCCCGCCTTCGCCTCACGCTCGGTCACCTCCAGCAGGGAGTCGTTGACCGGCGCGAACGCCCTGCTGACCGTCGCATGATCGCCCTTCCCGAGCTGCTCAGGCGACTGGAACGCGCTCAGCGCCCACGTCGAGGCCTCCGTGACGCTCCTGGCCGGGCTCACCCCGGCCACCCGCACAGTGTTCGCGTCCGGGGGGAACAGCCCCAGCCGCATGCTCCCACCGATCACCACCAACGCCGCGACCACCGCGAACGCCCTCGCCCGGCCGATCCCGTGCTCCCACACGTCGTTGCCGACCGCCGCGAACCACGCGATCAGGAAGCTGATGCCGTAACTGCCCGTCACCGACGCGAGCTGCAGCAGCGGGAGGTTGTCGTGCTGGGTGGCGGCCAGCGAGGTCATGACGTTGCCCACCGGGCTGAACGCGCCCACCAGATACTCCACCGTGACCACGCTCAGCGGGAAGACCAGCGCCGTCTTCGACGGCAACAGCCTGTCGATCAGGTACGGCAGCGCCAACGGAAGGCTCAGCACCAGCACCACCGGCAGCATCGGGCCGAGGACGGGCAGGCCGCTCTCGTAGAGCCAGTACACCGAGCCGGCCATGGTGGCACCTGTCACGCCCACCGTGCCCAGGAGCACACTCGTCGTCCGTGTGAAGCGGAGAAACAGGAGCGGGTACAACCACACCGCCCCGAGCACTTCCCATCGCCCATGCAGACCGGCCAGCGACACCACGGTGCCTAGACCGAGCAGTACCCATGTGTTCTTCATAGGGCGAAGGTAAGAAACCGGGGCTGTCCTGGACGATCACGTGCGCACCCGAGTGGGCGGTAGTGGTTGCCCCACCCGTTGCCCACCCGTTGCCCAACCCTTGGTACTACCCGCCGAGGTTGTCCTACCCGCCGAGGCGGAGGATGCCGCGGGACGCGGCGACCGTCACGGCGGCGGTGCGGTCGTCGACGCCGAGTTTGGCGAAGATGTGCAGAAGGTGGGTCTTGACCGTGGCCTCGCTGATGCACAGGTGAGCGGCGATGGCCTTGTTGCTCATCCCCTGGGCGACCACGCCGAGCACCTCGATCTCCCGCCCGCTGAGGGCGTCGCGCGCGTCGGCACGCGCCCACGACAACACCCGGGTCGCGATCGCCGGCGACAGCGCGCTCTCCCCTCTCGCCGCCGCCCGGATCGCGTCGAACAGCTGCTCCCGGCGGGTGTCCTTGAGCAGGTAGCCGATGGCTCCCGCGTCGATGGCACGCGAGATGTCGCTGTCGGTGTCGTACGTGGTCAGGACGATCACCTTGGCGCCGGGGTCGTGGTCGCGGATCCGGCAGATCGCCGTGGCGCCGTCCATCTCGGGCATCTGCAGGTCCATCAAGGTGACGTCGGGTCGCAGGTCGCGCGCCAGCCGTACCGCGTCCGTGCCGGAGACCGCCTCGCCGACCACCTTGAGATCGTCCTGAGTGCCGAGCATCGCCCGGATGCCGTCGCGGACCACCGGATGATCGTCGGCGATCAGGACCCGGACGCTCATCACCCCCCGCTCAGCGCGCTCGCTCATCGCACCCCACTCATCGCACCCCACTCAGCGCCACCGCCGGGAGGCTGGCCACGACCGTGGTGCCCGCGCCAGGCGCGCTCTCCACGAGCAAGGTGCCGCCGAGCTGCTCCATCCGCTCCCGCATGATCGCCAGGCCGTGGCCGGAGGCGGCCCGCCCGGGTTCGAACCCGTCGCCGTCGTCGTGGACGTCCAGCACGATCAGGTCCTCCATGTACGACAGGGTCAGCGTGACCCGCTCGGCGCGGGCATGGCGGCGTACGTTGGCCACTGCCTCCTGCGCGACACGCAGCAGCTCCGCCTGGACCTGGGCGTCGAGCGGCCGGAGCGTGCCGGTGATCACGGTGTGCGCCTCGATGCCGGTCTCGTCGGACAGCCGGCCGGACGACCGCTGCAGGGCCTTCGGCAGGCCGCACTCGTCGAGTTCGCCGGGGCGCAGCGCCCGCACCACGCGGCGGCTCTCGGCCAGGTTCTCGCGGGCCGCCCGCAGCGCCTGGGTCAGGTGCCTGTCGTCCGGCAGAGTCTCCTGCGCCGCCTCCAGCAGCATCACCACGCTGGCGAACCCCTGGGTGAGACTGTCGTGGATGTCGCGGGCCAGCCGCTGCCGCTCGGCCGCCACGCCCGCCCGCCGTTCGGCCGCCGCCCGCGCCTCCTGCGCGGCCTGCAGCTGATCGATGAGCCGCTTGCGCTCGTCGCTCTGCCGGGCCACCGCGTTGAAGTAGCCGACCGCGGTGGCCGCGCTGATCGCGATCAGCGCGCTGATGGCGATCTCGGTCCAGGTGATCGTCCCGTTCGCGTGGAACCGGTGCCACAGCCAGCCCCCGGCGCACGACACCACCGCGACCAGGCCGACCCGCACGGCGTCCATGCAGTACGGCACCAGCACGCTCAGTCCGACCACCAGGAAGGAGGAGTCGATGGCGAACAGCCCCAGCCAGAGCAGTCCGCCGCCGAGCACGTACGGCAGGGGCACGTCACTCAAGGGCGGCGTACGCAGCACGAACCACACCGCGTACCAGGCGGCCAGCCCGGCCACCAGCACCACCGGGAGAACCCGTCCCGTCTCCATCAGGGCGCCGGCCGAGGTCAGCACCAGCCACGCGGCGAAGAAGGCGTGCTGCCACCGGCGCCGCGACCGCTCCCAGGACTCCACACCGCTGACGATAATCAGCCTTCCGTCGGATCGGCATCAACCAGTCGACTGATCGCATGATCGGTGTTCCGCTCGATGCGGGCGGAGCCGTACCGGAACCAGACTCGACGGCGTGACCGCCATCCCCAGCCCGTCCCAGGCCGTCTGGCACCTCGGCCCGATCCCGATCCGCGCCTACGCCCTGCTGATGGTGCTCGCCGTCCTCGTCGGCGTCTGGGTGACCCGGCGCCGCTGGGTCGCCCGCGGCGGCGAGCCTGGCACCGTGGGCGACATCGCGACCTGGGCCGTGCCGTTCGGCCTGGTCGGCGCCCGGCTCTACCACGTGGCCACCGACTGGCAGCAGTACTTCGGCCCCGGCAGGGAGCCACTGCGCGCCTTCGCGATCTGGGAAGGCGGGATCAGCATCTTCGGCGCGGTCGCGGGCGGCGCGGTGGGCGCGTGGCTGGCCTGCCGCCGGCGGGGCATCGGCCTGCGCGAGTTCGCCGACGCGGTCGCGCCCGGGATCGCGTTCGGGCAGGCGATCGCCCGCTGGGGCAACTGGTTCAACCAGGAGCTGTACGGCAGGCCGACCACCCTGCCCTGGGCGCTGGAGATCGACCCGGCCCACCGGCCGCCCGGCCTGGAGTCGACGGCCACCTACCATCCGACGTTCCTGTACGAGTCGGTGTGGAACCTGGGGGTGGCCGGGTTCGTCCTCTGGGCCGAGAAGCGGTTCCGGCTCGACCGTGGCCGGACGTTCGCCGTATACGCCGCGGCCTATGCCACCGGCCGCGTCTGGATCGAGTGGCTCCGCATCGACCCCGCCCCCTACGTCCTCGGCCTGCGCCTGAACGACTGGACGGCCATGCTCGTCTTCGCGGGCGCGGTCGTCTACCTGATCGCTACCCGGCCCCGGTACACCCCAGCTGCACCCACGGATCCCAGGTCATGACCTGCTCGATCCGTGCGCACGCCGTGTCGGTCACATCCCCCGTGACCCGTCAAGCGTGATGATCGATCATTTGTCAGACGCTCGTCAGCCCTCATCGAGGATGGAGATCTTCACGCGAATGGCACCATCGTTGTCGCCGAGGCAACGGTCGGCGTCGTTGATGCGCAGCTCGAGGAAGCCTTCCTCTTGCGCCCGGAAGACGAGCCCAGTGCCGACCTTGAAGACGTGCCCGTTGACCTTCCCGACCAGCGTGCCGTACGTGCGGCTGTCGAGGATCTTGCAGCCCTGGGCGATGTGGCGGTCGGCGCGCCAGGTGTACCCGCGCGCGGACACGTAGTCGAATTTGCGGTGGTCGACCGTCCAGCTGCCCCCGACCTGCTGCACCCGTACAAGGTCTCCGGGCTCGACGAAGACGCCCGCCCGCTGCCAGCCACTCTCGGAGCTGATCCATTTACGCTTGCCGACCTGCGCATCCGAGGACGCTGAAGCCGGTGCGGACGCGGCGAGAACGCAACTGCCGGCGGCCAGCGTGGTGAGTAGCAGGGTGGCGAGCTTCGATCGCATCGTGGATGCCCTTTCTGGAGGCGTTTCTGTACCTTGCGTACATCTGGGTTTGATACCTCCAGAGAGAGGATGGTTCGCGGCCCGGAGATCTTTTCTGTGACAGCTGGGGCTGGAGCATCCTGGCGGGTGTCGCCATCACCTGGCCCCGGCCCGCCGAATTGGCGGAAACTCCCTGGTCAGGAGTCGGCCAGAACGCCCTCGAGCGGGGCGACATCCCTGAGCGACGGTGGGGCATCGGTCGCCCCCAGCAGCCGCCGCTCGGCCTCCGAAGCCCGGCTCTCCAGCTCGGCCGCCGTCCCGGCCTCGACGTGGAGCTCGTGTACGCCCGGCCTTCGCTTGAGCAGGGCCCAGAAGTGGCCGGTGTGATGGCCGTACCAGACCGTCCAGCTCGGCAGGCGCGTCGCGAGCAGCCGCACCGTCTGACTCTCCACCCCATGGTTCATGTCGGACCCTCCGCTGTTTGCCGGGTGACTGGATCAATCCCGGCTCTGCCCACGGTGCCAGGAGGAAACCGCGACCACGCATGACGTGCACGCACGGGGACGGCTGGGTCGGTCAAGCAGCAACTGCGGGAGTACTGATTCGACCATTCGAGTCATTCGATGCGGAATCATCCGGCAATATGATCAACCGTTGGTCCCCCGGATGGCGGGAGACGGTTGAGAAGGGCTGGCTGAGTGCGCAAGTCAACGACGACGATCCTCCTTGTCGCGGCACTGTCGATCGGAGGGCTCATGGTCACTCCCGCGTCCGCTGCCGCCTCCGCCATCACCCCGGAGCGGGTGTGCGGTCCCGGCTTCGCCCGGGTCGCCCACAGCAAGCAGGCCGTGAAGACCCCCTCCAAACGCGTCCTCGGCTACGTCTACCTGCTGTACAACCGCAGGACCGGCTACAACTGCGTCACCACGTTCAAGACCTCGAATGTCGGCATCCCCACCTTCACCATGGCCACGATCACGACCCAGACGCGAGGGGCCCACCCACGCGCGAGCGGGGAGAACGAGGGCCGGAGCGTGAAACACTACTTGGGCCCGGTGAAGACCTACGGCAAGGGCCGGTGTGTCAAATACATGGGGAGGATTCAGGATGACGGCCGCAATGCCGTCGAAGGCAAATCCAGCTGGAAGCGCTGGGGCAACTGCAGCTGAGCCGGGTGCGGCACCCGGCCTGGCCGACCATGTCACGGTCTGCCGTCGGCCGCGCGACTGACGCTGACCTGGGATCAGGGCGCGGAGATGGCTTGCCACGACCAGATCGCCCCCTACCTCAGTGAAGGCGTCTTCTTCGCCCATCCAGGCAGCCCGTGGCAGCGCGGCACCAACGAAAACACCAACGGGCTGCTCCGCCAGTACTTCCCCAAGCGCACCGACTGTCCGCTCACACCGAAGCAGATCTACGCGCCATCGAGGAACGCCTCAACAACCGTCCCAGGAAGACGCTCGGCTGGCGCACACCCGCTGACATCTTTCACGAATGTCTGGCACTATGACTGTCCGTCACCGTTGCGATGATCACTCGAATCCGCCCTAGAACCCGAGCGTCCATAGAGGGTCAGTTTTCAGCCGTCGCCGTCACCAGAGCGGCTGCCGCCCTCAATGTAGAGACCCGGCATGTTCACAGAACCTCGATGACCTCATGACCGCGCTGGCACCGGTCTCCAGCAGAATTGACCCGCGGCTGCAGGCCACCAAGTACGTCCGAGCTGTCATATCCGAGTTGCCCAGGGCAACGGCTGGACCATCGCCGAAGGGATCGGCGACCGTCGCCCGGACGCCACTCAGCGCCTGCTGAACCGTGCCCGCTGGAACACCGGGGACGCGATGAGCACCATCCGCCGGGTCGCCGTCACCCGGCTTGATGCGGCCGCCCGGCCGGGTAACTTGGCCCTCAGCGTGCTGGACGAGTCCGGCCAGGAGAAACGGCGTCGCCACGACGGGCGTCAAGCGTCGGCGGCATCAACACCGTCCACATGGTCTACGTCCGCGCCGGAGCCGGGCACGCTCTGATCGGCGCGCGGTAATGGATCCCCGCCGAGCAGATCAGCGACCTCGCCACTGCCATCACCACCGGTCTTCCGCTGCATCTGACCTTCGCCACCAAGGGCGAACTGGCCATCGACCTGCTGCGCGAGGCCTACGCTGACAACATGCGCCTGGACCTCGTGGCCGGTGACGAGGTCTACGGCACCTGAACCAAACTGCGCGCCTTCTGGAAAAACAAGGTCAGGCCTACGTCCTGCGCATCCGCGCCACCTTTGCCCTCACCCTCGGCGACGGCAGCTGCCCTACCTGCGAACAGGCCATGGCCAAGTCCCTGAGGCCCAAACGAACCTGGACCACCCGCTCAGCCGGTGACGGCTCCAAGGGCGAACGCACCTACACCTGGACCTGGATCGCCACCGCCAGCCCTGCCCAGTTCCTTCTGGTCCGTAAGCACCACACCAACCAGCGAACTGGCCTTTCACTAATGCTTCGCCCCCGACGGCCAACCGGTCACGCTGCCCCGTCTGATCGCCGCTGCAAAGCCGAAACGGTCGGTGAAGGAAAGTTTTGAGGCAGGCGAAAGCTGTTCGGCCTGGACGAATTTCAGGTCCGCATCTATGAGGCTCTCCTGGGGCATCTGGTGCTGGTCATGGCTGCCCTGGCTATCTGAGCGACCAGTGCCGCAGCTGCCCGGCACCACACCAGAGTCTCCACCGATCCCGGCGCGGTTCAGTCTTGATCTTGCTGAGGTCGCTGAGATCAAGCACCCGCCCAACTCGCCCGTGTCAGCGTCGACGGCCAGAACGGCCTCGTCGAGCTCGACAAGGAGACCGGTTTGCCTGACGAGACGCTCGAGTAGCCCACTGATGCGCACGATGCCCGACTTCAACAACGAAGTGACACTCACTGTAGGAGAACGGTTGCTGTCCAGCTGGGTTACCTGCTGACGTACAGACGCTACGCCTAGCCCGCATCGTCCCTAAGATCATCTCGTGCGTGTCCCGTGCCGGAGGGAAAGCGGCGGCTGTACCATTCGCGGCAACTGGGCTGCACAATGCGACAGTGTCTGCAACGCGACGTCGCGTTTCACATGGCTGGTGCCGGATCCATCGCCTTTGACCGCTCCTCGACGTCGTGGGGCTGGCCAAACGTGTATTCGATCGAATCAACCGCAGCTTTGGTGAGAGCCCGAGGTTTTGGGATGGTGGTCTCGGCCCATCGCGGCAGGTAAGGGACTCTCAAGTTGGCGAGAAGTTCGGTGTCCATCTCGAGTGCCGCAACAAGAACATGAGCGGCTAGCAGCGGTGGAATGGCGTTGCCGATTTGCTGGGCGATGGCGCCGCCACTCCACGGGTAGTCGACAGGGAAGGTTTGGAGCTGGCCCATCTCAGGAGGAGTGAAACGGGGGAGTTCATCACCTCTGGAGGTGACCACCCGGTTGCGAGAGATCTTTCCGGTGACAGTGGCAGAGGGCTCGTCGGACGTCCGTCGGCCCCGTGCCTTAGGGTCTCCTCCGGTTCCGTAATTGGAGACGACGACGAACCGAGTGGTCCGATCGAGCGCGTCATGCATCGTCACCCACGGCAGGAGACTGGCGTCTCCCAGACGACGAGAAACCCCTCTGCGGTACTGCCGGTATTCGGGTCTGGGCAGGGCCACGCTGCCTTCTCTACGAAGCGCGGCTTCGTGCGACCGGCGGGCGATCAGGATCGCGCGTCGGCGAGTCTGCGGCACTCCGTATTGCTCAGTGCGTAGAACGCCGTGAGCCACGGAGTAGCCCTCGGCCTCGAGGATTTCGTGCATCGCCGCCCAGACGGGCAAGACGGCTGGCACCTGCTCCAAGACGATCGCACCGTAGGGACGACCAGCGTCTTTAGCCTGAAGAGCCCACCGCAGAGGTTCGAGAACCAAGGCCGTTCGCTCGTCCGGCAAAGTCGACAGGTCCCTGGCCACGCTTTTGTCGCGGGCGGCCATGCGCTTGGCGAAGCCGAGTACGTCCTCGAGGGCACGACGTCCCGTACCGGTCCCGGCCACGGTATAGGTCTGGCAGGGCGGTCCGGCCGCGAGGACATTGGCCGTCGGGAACTTCTCGGGCCCAAAGTTGCGTACATCGCCCTGCTTAGTGTGCAGACCGGCTGCATATCGGGTGGCACACGCGTTTGCATCCCATTCGATGCCGACCACGGGTAGACCCAGCCATGTCGCTGCTACGTCGAGTCCGCCGGGGCCGGCGAACAAGTCCACTATCTCGACGTCGGGCACGTGATCTCCTGGTTATGGGATGCGCAGGGCCGCGGAGACTGTGTACACCCGCAAGCCTCCGAAGCCTCACCATGATGGCAGTAGCCACGGTGACGGGCTACTTGTGACGGGAACATGATCGTCAGAGAACATAAGGATCGTCTCTGGACGGCACTGGCTCAGGTTCCTCCGTGGCGGGATCGGATGGCCGACTCTGATTATGGCACGTGTGTTCGGATTTAGTCTGGTGGAGATCACATGTCGAAGCCTGCCTGTGCGAAGGGAGTCGGATGTCCGCCGCGCTGAGGATGCACGTCCCTGGACTCATCTCGGTCCTCGCTGTAGCCAACCGCAGGAACAAGTGGTGAGGTCTGAATCTTGGCTCATCGGTTCTCTCGGGTGGGAAGCCATCCCCCCAGGGCTTACGCCGTCGTCAGTCTGCCAAAGGGTCCTTCGGATAGATTGGACATCATGGGTTCGAAGGCAGACTCGTGGGCTTCGAGCGAGGCCGTGCGGGCGAGCATGCGGTCCAACAAGGGCCGTGACACCAAACCCGAGCTGGCCCTGCGGCGGGCGGCTCATGCTCTAGGGCTGCGTTACAGGGTTGCTGTCCGTCCCCTGGCCGGGGTTCGCCGGACAGCTGACCTGGTTTTTTCTCGCGTTCGGGTCGCGGTCTTCCTCGACGGTTGCTTTTGGCACGGTTGTCCCGAGCATCACAGTGTGGCCAAGACCAACGCTGCGTACTGGGCGGAGAAGGTCCGGCGAAATCGTGAGCGAGACGCGGAGACCGACCATGCGCTTGGAGAGGCAGGCTGGACGGTCATCCGGGTCTGGGAGCATGAGGACCCCGTGGAGGCGGCGCATCGCGTCGAGGAGGTAGTCCGCGCCGCGCGTGCTTCCCGCGCCACGGACACGCTCGATGCTCGAAGTGTCACGGTAGGAGAGCTTCAGTAGGCTTACTTTAAGCCCCAGGTCACGATGCAGCTGGCAGCACCATGCTGATCCACGTTTGCAGCGGCCATCGAGCATCACGGCAAAGGCGGCTGAGATGGCGAGCGGGATGAAGTATTTTTGGGCTTGCCTATCGGCGAAGTGGTGCCGCGGGCCGTCCGCAGCCCATGGGCCCAGCCGCCACCGGCGGATCGGCTTGTTGAGCGCCCCGGCAGGTGTCGTGCGAATCAGAAGTGCGAGCGTCCTGACACCACAGGGAGGGTTTCGTTCGCGCTCTGATGCGCACGCGCGAGTTCCTCAATCACACGCCTGTCCTGCGCCGAACTTGATCGAGTACTCGGTCGAGGAGGCCGGGCACATTTCCTCCTCCGAGAACAAGTTGACGGTCCAGCAGACGGTTAGCTGTCTCGCATGAGGTCTCGCTGACAAGCGCGCATCCGTGGCATGCCGATAGATTGAGCTGCGACGACCCTTGACGGTCACTCTCGATGCACACCGGATCATTCGAACAGACATCTGCATCACTCAAGGCTGCCAACAGTAGTGAAAGGATCTTGTCAGGCTCGCCCAGCCGAACGAGTCCGCCGAGAGTTCCCTGCGCATCTCCAGCAGCTGTATAGATCAGGATGCCTGCGGTGCGGTCGGGCCGATCAGAGTTGGCGTAGATACGCTCCTGGAGAGATGCTGATGAGTAGCCGCTCGCGAACGCGAGCCTGCGGATGAGTAGATGAGCGATTGTGTGCAACGCTATGAAGCGTGGCTCAGGCACATCCAAGCGGTGAGCCCACTGACTGGAATTTCGCCTGTTTACCAAGATACCGGCCCGTGCTCGGACTTCGGGCAAGCTCTCCCACTCGGACATCCGGTCCTCGTCGAACCGGAGAAAGATGCCCTCACCGAACATCTCGACGGATGGATATACCGGCTTTCGTTTCCGATCGGGACCGAGATCCGAAGGGATGAAATCGGCCTCGGCGCTGTGACGTCGAAAGCCCTTAAGTGCTCGAACTTCACGTACGCGGCGAACTTGGCCCACGCTGACGAGTCGACTTGTCAGAGCCGCGGGCCACACCGAGTCGGTAGGCACCTTCCATCCGTCGACGACGAAGTCGCCGTCGCTGTGGTCCCTACCGCCTTCGAGCTTCTTTAGGAACGCTGCCCACTCGCCGTCCTTCAGATCTAGTAGGGGAGCTTCTGCGGAGTCGTCACCACCGGCTGCGAGGCTGAGGACATCGTCCGCTGACACCCCGATCTCATCAGCGATCCACCCAGCCACCAGTTCTGCCTGTGGGCCGCCGTTGTCGGCGACCACCTTCTCGAAGTAGACGTGGTTGCGGATCTGATCCGCCTTCTCCATGGACTGCGGGCGCTCTTCGGGGATGTCGAGCGCTGAGAGGTGTTCGGCAATGTAATTACTAGTGGCACCGCGTTGGACAGCGCTGAGACGATGCTGGCAGACGTTGCCGGGCTTCGGCTCCTCCCATGGCTGGGCACCTTCGCATCGGATGCCGTCACGGTGTAGCGAATCGCCGCCGGCCAGCTCCGAGAGCGGGCGAAACCGTTTGCACCCGCCGCAGTGAATACGGAGCGAACCCAAGCCTTCCCCGCGTTGTGATGAGCGTACGAACTTCAGTTCCTTATAGGCGCGGCAGAAACGAACAGTGTCGGTGACGCCGGCATCATTGCCGCGGTGCGCCCACTTGAACCAGGGAATGTCCTGGATATGGCTACCTTTCTCACAGACAGCGACATAACGCATCGGTACAAGCGCTCCGCCGCATTCGCACCTGTTGGTCCAGCGGCCCTTGTTTCTGCCGGTGAGCTGCGAGAGCTTGGTGCATCGCTCGCAGAACCGCCAGGCCGGAAAGCGCCAGTAAAGCAGATGCGCCGTTTCCTTGGCCGCGCGTCCCGAGTGTGCGGGTGCTTGCCGAAGAACGCCCGCGCCCAAAGGGCCTCCGGCTCGCAAGCGTGCGCGGAGTCTTTCACAACTGATCTCGGGAGCAGACTTGCGGTCCCACCAGGAGGTGTCGGGCGCGATCAGGGACTCCCCGAGCACGTCGACGATCGCTCCCACACCGAACGGTGTGATCGTCTCGGACAGGCGCAGGTCATGCAGGATTCGTTCCACGGGTGCCTCCTTCCAGCGGCTCACGGACGTGGACGGCGACGTTCGGCTCGACAGACCGCATCGAGTCGGCTACGAGCCATCCTTCTCCGCGCTGGCCGAACCGCTTCAGCAGCGCTTCGTCGTCTGCTTTCCGACGGTCGTACACCAACGTGACTCCCTTCTCGCGTGCCAGCTTCGCTCGGCGATCCCAGTCATGTAGGAGTCTCCACACCTCTTCTTCGGTCTCCTCGGCCTCGATGTGTTCCGAGCGGGTCACCACGTCGACGAACGTCGCGACCAGCTTCTGTATGGCGCCACGCATCCGATCGTCATCAAGATCTAGACGCGATGCGGAGTCGTTCTCGGCAAGAGCTGAAAAGGACTGCCGCAGCAACGCCACTAGAGCCCCGGCCAGCGACCGTGCGCGGGACGCCAACGACCAAGGAGTAACACTCGTTGGTTCAACGCTGCGGTAGAGCGCTTCGTGATAGGTCCGGAAGGTCTCGAAGTGCGACCGGTCGCGCGCTCGATTCGACCTGAACAAGGTCGTGACGATGCCATTGTTCTGGCCACGACCGACCCGGCTGGTGGCCTGGATGTACTCGGCGGTCGTCTTCGGCTGACCGACCATCAGCATCAACGCCAGGCGAGGGATGTCGATGCCTACTGACAGCATGTTCGAGGAGAGGACGACGTCGATCGCTTGTTCGGTGTGATCGACGCTTCGTCCGAGCTCACGTAGGTCATTGGGGAGTTCCTCCGGCCCTCGCCGGCTGGTGAGCTCCAGAACTCGGTCTGCGCGGACACGGCGCAGCGGTAGGCCCAGCCGATCTGAACGCGGCTCCAAGCGCCCGTTCACATCGTCGACCACCAACGTTCCCGTGCGGCCGAGTTCACGAAGGCTGTTGTGATACATCACAGCAGTCCAATAGGAATCTCGCGTCGCACCTGCATCGGCGTGCCTGGCCAAAACCTCCGGAATCTCGATCAGTGGCGCGGTCGCGGCGATGACTGCTGACATCTGCGAGAGGGACTGCGGCATCAGTCCGACATATAGGCGACCCTCGCCACTCTCGACCGGGCGAGAGAAAAAGGTTCGATCGCCGTTGAGTCCTGTAGGTGGGTACAGTGCCACGCTTCGCCCGTACAGTCCTTTGACCTGCTCTTCCGATGCCCGGATCGTGGCCGTGGAAGCAACGATCTTGGGAGTCGCCCCCTCTCTACTCAAGAGCATCTGGAT
Source organism: Nonomuraea sp. NPDC049714 (assembly GCF_044465295.1). NCBI lineage: Bacteria > Bacillati > Actinomycetota > Actinomycetes > Streptosporangiales > Streptosporangiaceae > Nonomuraea > Nonomuraea sp. NPDC049714. Next base: position 176,490 of record NZ_JBITLM010000014.1, read on the forward strand.
CACGGCGTCGAAGACGGAGACCGTCGTGCCGAGCGGTCCTGACAACAGATGCAGTTCATCCTGGATGATTAGCGAAGGTTGTCGGAACGTCGTGTCGAGGCCGAGGAGACTTCCCGCCTCCGGCCTGAACTGGAGACGAGCGAACTTGTCCACAGTCGCAAGCAGGATCGTCGGCGGCTCTTCATAAAGGACGTCGTCGACCACGGCCACGGGAAGCTCGTCACTGAACAGGCAGCTCCCATGGGTGCAGTGGATGGCGACATCACGACCGACGGCCCGAAAGCCGTATCGGCCTGAGTCGTGGACTCTGGCCTCAGGCAGAAGCGGCGCATCACACCACGGACAACTCTCGATTTGGAACTGGTTGGCTTCCTTGGGTTTGGCAGCCTTATGCAGGCGCTCTAGGGCGGCTTTCGCCTCGCTTCTCGTGCCAGGAGTGACCTCGTTGCCGACCCAGAGACCGATGGAAAACCGAGCCATGCCCTTCGCCCGCGGGTCATCGCGTCGGAGAATCTCCATCGCGCAGACGAGCGAGGCCGCACGCTGAAACTGCTGTGACGTGAGAAGGCGGAGCGTGTATCGAGTGATCACAGCTGTTCCGGCCCCTGCAATCCCGTGATCGATCCGGCGACGGAAGATCTCGATTGCCGCCAGGCCTAGGTAGGCCTCAGTCTTTCCACCACCTGTGGGAAACCAGATCAGATCGACGAGTTCTCGGTCGGCGTGCGTCTCGTCGACCGTCGACGCCAGCGCCACTAGAAGGAAGCCGAGTTGGAATGGGCGCCATTTGGGTTCGTTCACTCCGTCCGGGTTATCGCCATGTTTGATCGCGGTCTGACGCATCTGCAGTCGCATCGCGGCCATACCGAGCGCGAATGCAGTCCGCAGCGGCTCCTGTTCCTTCTCACGCAGCAGATTGACGCCGGCTTCCATGCGGCGTACAGCGGTGCGTGCACGGTCCGTGATCGTTCGTGCGACCGGTGCGTCAGGCCCGAACCTACTGACGCAGTCCTCCTGCTTGAAGACCCAGCTGGAAAAGGCCTGGACGAACACGTCCAGCATCGACAAGACCTCGTCCGGCTCTGTGTCGATCCGTAACAGATTGTCGAGCCGAAGGGCCTTGGCGGCGTCGGATCCGGGATCGAACCCCGTAGTCTCGATTGCGGGGACGACGAACGCTGGCACTGGGTCGAGGAAGACACGTGTGCACTCACTGTCGTTGAGATCCCAGTCGGCCGCCATGCCATGGCCTACCGCATACACCTTCCGGTCCCGGTAGCGGAGTCGCAGTTCTGCGGACTCGACGTCCGGGTCGAGCGACCTCGATCTGTCGTACTCGAGGATCTGCCCGTCAGGCGCGGGTGTCACGCTGAGCGCGACTTGAAAGAGCATCCGACCGATGTCGAGCCGATCATCGCCCGTGGATTCTGACAACACACGCACGTGCACCGTCACGAGGTGGGCGTCACCGTAGGGGCGCCATCTCGATCCGATCTCGATCGGTATGTCACCCTCTGTGACTTGGTGCAGGGGACGCTTGTGGGAAAGCTCGACTCCTTCGAACCGGAATGGGCGACGTTGCCAACGCGGAGGACCGTCTCCTTTGATCGGATGGTAGGTCCCTCCTGAGAAGTCGCAGGAGACGATGGTCCTGTCAGTGACGAAAGAGATCGCGACCGACGAGGGGCGCCAGTCCTCGGCGAGCGGCACGCCTGCGCCGTCCTCCTCCACATCCCCTAGGGTCACGTCAGCTTCAACCTCCGCCTGTTGGTCGGAGCCCTCGGGGTTAGGCACTGACGACTCGTAGGGGAACAACATCGCGACGGCGTACTGACGGTCTGGCATGTTGAAGACGGTCTCGTTGTCGCCACCATCTGGTCCGACGTATGCCGTTCGAAGGTGCTTCAGTGCGAGTTTCTGCGCCTTGGTCAGGGTCACGTCGTCACCTGCCGCTGTTGGAGTAGTTGTTGAAGGCGGCGTCTGTCGTCCCTGGACGCGACGATATGGAGTGAGACGCGAGCGCGTGTCACGGCGACATAGAAGGCCGCGGTCCCGGCTTGGCTGAAGGACGGAGGCAGGTCGCAGACGATGACGTGCTCCGCTTCGAGGCCCTTCGCATACTTCGGGCTCGTGACGACGAATCCGCGAGGCGTCAAACGGGGAGCGGCATTTGACGTTGTGCTGATGATCCAGATGCCTTCTTTGCGGACTCCGTCTGCCGCCAGCTGCTGCGCAATGGACTCGGCCTCGTCGACGTCAGGATCCCCGTCGGGGGTGTGCCATTGAACCCTGTCCCCGTGGACGATGCCCGGGTCTCCGACGTCTGCCCCGAGGTACTCCTGAACCATGTGGACGATCGCTTGAGTGTTTCGGACGTTGAGATCCAGGTCGACCGAGAGCGCCTCAGGGGCGATGATCTCGAAGACATCCTCGTCGAAGCCACCGTCGACGTGCGCTTGGTTGTTCATGTCGAGGAACATCCGCCACCGGCCCGCGGCTCGTCCACCGACGACGAGCGTGTCAAGTGTGTCCATTCCTTCAGCAGTCATCAGGTCCTGCGCTTCGTCGATGAACACGGCGTCGTAGACCTTTGTCGGCTTCAGCTGATCAAATGGGACGACGTCGATGTCACGATCGATCACATGTGCGGCGAAGAAGTCCCGCAACTCCGGAGACTTGAAGGTGATCAAGACGGATCTATTCTGATCCGCTTCCTGCTTGGCCGCCTCGACCAGGACGAGCGATTTACCCGTGCCGGCGCCGCCGAACGCCATGACTCTGGGGTTGCGCGCCAGCGAGGCGAGGACCCTGGCCTGGCTCGCTGTCGCACGGTTCTGCTCCTCGATGACCGCTCCACGCTGTGCGTCGATCACGGGCATGCGCGTGAATTCTCCGAACAGGCTGGTCCGCAAGTCATCGGTTCTCGCGCGTTTCCGGTCGGTGGGCGGCGCTTGTGCCACCGCCGCTATCGCATTGAGAGCTCGGGCCATCCTTTCAACGCTCATGTCGTCCTTCGCCAGCCAGTGGGTCGGCTGCCATTCGAGTGAGTGCGGGGGAGTTTCGATGTCAGGTGTGACGACGATGGCCTCTTGCACGAACCAGCCGACACCTTCTTGGCGAAGGATGTTCCTCAGCGCGTACATGGCGGACCGTGATTGTTCCATCGGCGAGCCGGCCAGCTTGTGCCAGTCGTTACGTCGGTCGATGCTGTACCAGACGCCGTCGTACTTTCTGACCCCTCCCCCCTTGACCTCGACGACGATCAAAGCCTTCTTCCACAGAATGACGAAATCCGCTTCCGCCTGTTGCTTGTAGGCATGGGAGCGCAATTTTACCGAATGGAAGGCCACCGCATCGTTGTCGCCGTCGATCTCTCGCAGCAACCGGGCGACCCGACGCTCGGCGTCGCTGCTTGCGCTTATTTCGATGTCCGTCAGGTCGGGAACAAGAATCACGCGCGCTGCTCCTGCCAGAGGTCCTCATACTCGCGGTATCCGAGCAACTCGTTGACGTCTCCGAAATTGTCAGCCATGTCCACGATGAGGCACTCGTCCTTCCCGCCGTTGGCAGGGCCGCGCAGGCCACGGCCCGCCATCTGAATATAAGCGTTCGGGCTGAAGGTCGGGCGCGCGATGTAAAGCGCGCGCACGCCCGGGGCGTCGAAACCCTGGATCAGCAGGTCGCAGTTCGCAAGGACGTGGATCTTATCCTTTTTGAATCTATCGATGATGTCTCGGCGCTCCTGTCTACCGGTCTGTCCGCTCACCGCCGCCGCCTCGATACCGCGATATCGCAGTGTCGCGGCGAGCACCTGGGCTGAAAGGACGTTCGGAGTGAAAACCAGCACAGGCCAGTTCTCGTCCAGGCTCATGATGTGGTTGACGAGGATCGACATGCGAGCTTGGTCCTGGCCGATGCGGTCCAGGACCGTTTGACTTACCCTCCGCTGTTTTGTGGCTTCGGCGATCTCATCCGGCCGGAGGACAACCTCGATACCGGGCAGCACCTCATGCTGGACTCGCGCAAGCACTCCGAGCTCTGCCAGTCGCTTGTACGCGTCTGCCTCGAAGGCATCGAGCTTTCGATTACCGAATCGGCTCGCAAGCGCAGCGGTCGCTGTCTCGGACGTGCCTTTGAAGGGAGTCGCGGAGAGTCCGACCAGAGGGCGTTCCCAGCCGCGGCCGGCCACGCCCAGCCAATTCAAGATTCGTGTGTACCGCTCGGAGCCGCCCGCGCGATGTCCCTCGTCGACGATGACTGCTGACGCGCTGCTCAGCCACTCGTATTCGGGACTGTCGAGGATGACATCGAGCTTCGCGTCCGTCGCGACGATGGCGCTGAACTCCGTGTCCGGCTCGTGCACGATGTTGCTCTCCCACAGACGCCCGATCGTCAGCGGACGCTCGTCCCCGAGCGCTCGCCAGACCGTGCTCCAGGTCTGCACAGCCTGTTCACAAAGCTCCAGCGACTGCGCGATCCACAGGACGGGGCCACGAAGGCTCCCCTCCATGAAGAGCTTGAGAACGGTCTCTGCAGCGACGCGTGTCTTGCCCGCGCCGGTTGGGAGTTCAACCATCGCCTTGAGATGACGACCGTTCGCTTCACGCAGCGTGAGCACGTCTTTGAGCTGCCGACTTATTTTTTGCTGGAACGGATGAAGGGGGTTGAGCTTTACGGCACCAGGGACGATGAATTCGTGGTCTTGGCGCTCATTGCGGCGGCCAGCGTATTCGCTACCGAATCCCATCTTTCGCAGCCATGAGATGGTCGCCGCGCCACCCGCCCATGTCGTCGGGACGTCGGGGAAACCCTCCTGCCGGAAAAGGTCGGCGAGAAGCTTGATCGAGTCCGATCCGTACACCGTCAGGAAGAGAGGGGCGACGGAGGTCTGGTCGGTGATCAGACTCTGTGCCTCGAGCGCCTGCCAAAGTCCCTTAGGTAGCGCATCCCGTAGGTCATCCGGACCGAAGTAGACATCAAGTCGGTCTGCGTCGGTCGTGGCCGCCTTCGCTTCCTGGCGAAGTGCTTGAAGGTGGTGGTCGAGGCCTGTCTTGAGAATTTTGTCGAGCTCAGCATTTGTGAAGCGCAGATCGAAGGCGTCATTGATGAAGCCGAGGAGTCGACGCTCGTCGGCGTCGCCGCGCACCACTAGATTCAGTCCGTCGAGGTGCCACGCGAGCGACTGCTCCTCGACACCGTCCTCGGTGGTCACCCGCTTGACCACTTGGATTGCCCGTGCGACCGTTGCGTTGATCAGCTTGTCGGCGGCGTGCGTGTTGCGAAGTCCGGTGAAGACGTCGACTACCCGCTCGCTCTCCTGGTCTCCCTCGATCACTATTGAGAACGCGAAGCTGTCTTCGAACCGGTGGCAACCAACCGATTTCACGAGTTCGACTGCCTGATCGTCCGTCACTCTCAGATACGGGCGCTGGCGTGACGAGAGGAATTCCTCCTGCTCGTCCGTCGTGGCGAGGTACACCGACGTCGGAGGCCGCGGCTCCGTCGCGCGCCTCACTTTGGCAGGAATGGTCGGGGGCTGAGTTCCCGGATAGGCGATGCGGCAGGCCGTCGTTATGAAATCGACGAGCACGGAATCCTCGATGCCCGGCGGGAACAGTTCCGCCTCGAGCGCTTCCTTGAGCACAGGAACGGGTATCGCGTCGAGCTCATCCGGGAGTTCCAATGCATCGGAGACCTGTCGCGGTCCACGGAACAGCGGTAGGAGCTTTTCATACTTGATGAGGGACGGCGCGACGACGTCGGTCGGCGGTCGGAACCCTCGGTTCGACCGCAGCAAACCGGCACGTTCCACTGCCCAACGAACCGGCGACGCCACAGGATAGGTCCTGCCCGTGCCGAGATCCTCACAGGTCCAACGGGAGTCGTCTGCTCCGAGTAACCCGACAGTCCAGTTCTCACGCAACTGCGGTGACGCCCCTGCGGCACGCAAGATGAACAACGTGGAGAACGGGCCCGGTCCTTCCCCGGGATAGAGGTCGATGTTGTCAATCGGTCGCTCGCCAGGACCCTGCTTCTCGTTGAGCATCGCTGTGACCCACTCTCGGTACTGTCCGAAAGATGGTTCATCCTCTGCGGAGTAGCCCCTTACGGGTCCGCGAATGACCCCCAGCCGATACGCCACGTCGGGCATGCAGCGCCGGCGGTCGAGGGTCCTCACCGCATGTTCGTCGCCTATGGACTCGTCGAGATCGAAGACCTGGCGCGGCCATGCCCATCCGCCGTCGCAGGTAGGGACCTTGACCGTGGCGGAGTGGCCGGTCAAGACCTTCGCCGCAAGGGAAGCGGGCACTCCTAGAACGGCGTCCCAGAGCTTGGAGAGTTCCTCGTCACCCGACGTGTCCGAGAGCCTTGCAAGGCGCGCGTTGAGAATCGCGAGCGGGTCGAGGTCTCGAAATCCGACTTTCCTAAGGCCGTCGTCCACCCCGCGTTGTGCCAGAAAGTCGGGTGAGACGAAGATCGCCCCTTCTATCTGGATACCCTCCTCCTGATGGAGGAAGACGACATCTTTATCCCTCAGGGTCCGCATGCCTTTGGTGGTCGGAATCACCTTGGCCTGATCGATATCGGGCAGATTCCCGTTGCCGCACACGAATTTGAACGCGTTGGCGGCGGACACCGCATCCACTCCTTCGGCCCACTCACGCAGCCAGGAAAGAAGCCCCCGTTTCGGCAATTCCTCCAGGGCGCGCTTCATGTCCCTGTCGTTGCCGTCGATGCGGCCGTGAGAGGCCGATGCCGCGAAGAGCTGCCGCAGACGAGTGACTCGCTGCTGCGAGGTGTAACAACGCCAATGCGGAACGTCCTTACCGGTATGCGGAGAGATGGTCCAGGCCCGATGGACATCTGGATGGACCCCGATGGAGAAGTCGAGGGGGCGAAGTTGGGATGCGCACGTCAGGGTGCCCGTAGCGTCGGGTATCAGCTCGCGGTTCGCTGACATCTGCGGTACGTGTGCGCAGAGCAGCTCGTCGCCGAACGACAGCGGCTCCCTTCCTCGCGCGGGCATGTAGTCGAGGTGAGCCGCAGGGTCGTCGGGCTCCGTCACCCGCGACAACATGCCGACGAACATGTCCGAGAGCGTCCCGAGTATCTCTCGGTTGTAGTCATTTTTAAGTAGGGTGGTCCTGTCGTCGTTCACGCTCCAGGGAGCGTTGAAGAGAGCAGAGGCCGAGGTCTGATCCTGAAGTGGAAAATAGGACCAGAACCGCCCGATGCGTTGCCTCGCATGTCGTTTCGGAATCGCGACGGTAACCTTGACCTCCGCGCGCGAAACGGCTTCTCCGACTTGCCTTCGAGCATTCGAAGACGGCGCGTGCATCCGATCTTCCACGAGCCACTCATCGCCGCCGCCGTCCGGATTCTCAATCTTGAAGACGCCATCACCGAAATCGCGAGACGTATGACTCGTCTCGAATGCGTCGGAGCCGAGCACCCTAAGCTTGACCTCCCGCACGGCACCGACGAAGAGGAGGAACTCCGATGAGAATCCCTCGATTTCTCCGCGAAGCCGCTCCAGGCTTGACGCATGCGGAAGTCTCACGACGGTAGCCGCCCACCCGGCAAGCTCCGCGAGAATGGCGTCTTCGGCGAACGCGGCGAACGGGTCGACGATGGTGGGGGTCCGAAGGATCGGGCGACGCTTCGCGGTAGACGCGATCTTGCTGATCTCGGCCCGAGCTGCGGACGAGTTGAACTCGAACGACACCGAGCGGCTGAAGACCTGCGGAGCATCCGAAACAGCAAGGACGGACTTGAACCCCAGTCCGAAGCGTCCGATCTCGTCACCTCGCTTGCCGCTGAGGTGTGCGTGTGTGATCGCGGTGAGCCCGTTCTTCGAGAACGGACGACCCGCATTGGCGCAGTAGAGGGTTCGACTCTCCGTGTCAAGTACGATTTCGACCCGGCCAGCGAATCCGCCTTGGTCATCGCTGATCCCCGACATGGCGTCGGCGGCGTTCTGCACGAGCTCGAGGAGTGTCCGATTGGCATATCCTCCGACCCGAATGGACTCCTCATGGTTCGCATGCTCGGAGATGAGGTGGGGGTTTGCCCGATAGGAGGCGATTGCCCGATCGAACTGATCCCCTACCTCTTGGGCAAGGCTTGCGTCCGACGTCCAAGACTGACGTGTCGTCACGGGCGCGCACTCCCCGCATCTGAGGTCTCCGCACCGGGACCGGTAGATCCGCTCGGAGCGGCTTCAACTTCTTCGGAACTGTGGACTGTTGGGCTTGGTGTCGTCTGGCACGCGAGGCCTAGGGACTCACCCGCGTGGTGGGCATGCAGGTGGGCATCGGACGGTTCGGCAACGACGCCGGCATCCCGCAGGCCGGCTCTATCCCAATCGTGCAAACCAGACTCCAACGTTGACTCGTTTTCAGCCAGACGTGCGCGGCGCCGCGAATCCGACTGCATAGGAATCTAGACGACGCGAGCGACAAAGACAGTCTCAAGGACGTCTCTTTTGGCTCTGGCGCTCATGCCGTGAGCTTCGGTGGGGCCCGGGGCAGCCCTTCAGTCATGTCAGGTGACCCACCTGGGGCCGGTTGGGATCTAGCCCCCCTTGCTGACCCTGTTCGCCTGGACCGCTTTTCCGTTCTGGTGCATCAGTGCACATAAAGACCAGAACGTACACATTGCAGGCGTTCTGTCCTTTCTGCGCCGCCCAGCTAGGCCCGCGTTTAAGCGGTTACTTCACTCACCCCCTATCGGGCACCTCCAGCCCATATCGGCGCACCTACTCCGCTTCCTACCCATTCCATGGGATATGGCAAGAGGAGACCAGCGCAACAATCTCCGACCTCGACTCGAGCCTGTAGGTCCTCCACCAGCCCCCGTTCGCGGCCTTGGGCGCTTGAACAAGGGGACAATCTACACAGGCTGATTGCCTCTGTCTAATGGGACAGAAGGCATTTCTATGGAATTATTCTGCACAATATAGTGATATACGGCCGCATAGGGGAGGGCAGGGTTCACAGAATGGTTGACCCGAACAGTGCCCTCGGTATAGATTCGCTCTCAATGCACGCCTTGTCGGCAGATCCCCAGGTAGTAGAGGCATTGGCGAGCGAACCGGCGTGTAGGTATTTCGGCGTGCCTCATATATCAGGGCTAAAGTCAGCTTGAGACGATCCTTCGTTGCTTTGGGGCATATCAGTTGAGGGCGAGAGCATGCAGTCAGATGGTTATGGTAGGCCAGCTGCTTAAGCGATCTGGGTAGGGGAATAGGGACGCGCTTCCCTTTTCTGAAGTTAATAGTTTTTGTAGCCTCGATACAGTCGTGCCGAGTGATCGTATCGTTGTACTCTTCGGCACAGCGAAGAGCCTTTCCAGGCGGGATTCGTACGGCTATTGGATCAATAAAAGCCGTGCCCCGGGCGGCATGCAGAGCAGAGGCGGACCCGGGGCTTACGACGTCCAGCATACCCCGGGGCGCCGCCGCACGTCAGCCATGCCTTCGGAGGTGCCGTCTTGCATATCGAACTGCCCGGATGGGTTGAGCGGGTGATCTCCGTACCGCGCTTCGCTCCATACCTCGGCGCGCTCCCAGGCGATCATCTCGTCGCGTTGGACCTGTATCAGTGGAACGTCCGGGCGTCCGAGGCGTTCTACGTGCCGCTGCACTACCTGGAGATCTGCTTACGCAACGCCGAGCACGACCGACTGCGGAACCGGTTCGGGACGGAGGATTGGTGGCGGGTGGCTCCCCTGGACGAGTACGAAACGGCCAAGATCACTGCGGCGAAGCAGAAGCTTGCCAGGAAAGGCGTCAGCCTGCCCTCCGCCGATGACGTGGTCACCGAGCTGTCATTTGGCTTCTGGGTGTCGCTTCTGAGTCGCAGGTACGACCGGCACTTGTGGGTCCCGGCCTTGCACGAGGCGTTCCCGCACTATTCGGGCAGGCGAGAGCCGCTGCGTGACAATTTGCAGGCCATGGTCCTCCTGCGTAATCGCATCATGCATCACGAGCCGATCCATCACCGGCATTTGGCAGCGGACCATGCCAAGATCTACAGGTTGCTGGCATACGTGGAGCCGCAAGTCATCGGCTCGCTGCAAGCCTTCGACCGGGTCCCGGAGGTCCTGGCCCAGCGACCGGCGGGAACGAAACCTTGACCTCGCCGCAGGTTTTCGCCTCGCGGTTGGAGATCGCGCGGCTGGCTCAGGCGAAACGCTCCACCGTGGGCAACTGGGAGCGCCGTCACCGAGATCATCCCGGCCGCTGCTCGTCGAATGAGAGGAGTTGTTCGCGGTCGAGGCGGTGTCGGAGCATTGCACCCGCTGGATCGCTTTGCCACGTTGGAGGGAAGACGTGGTGGGGGAGTCAGTGTAGAAATGATTATCCACAAGCCTGCGGCGTGGCGATTGGGTCTACTGTTCAGCCGCGAGGGTCACGAGGTACCCGATGAGTTTTTGGTCGCCCTGCGCTGGATTCCACCCGTCGGCGAAGGTCTGTGAGGACAGGACTCCGTTGACCGGGTGATATGCGTTCTCGTCGGGGACGCGTTCCAGTTGGGCGTGGACTGCGGAGATGTGGGTGACTTGGGCTTCGACGTGGAGTTGGTCAGCGGACGGGTCGCTGTGGTGATCCTCGCCCCAGTCGATCGTGGCGGCGGTCTCCTCGCCCAGCACTCGGGTCAGCCAGTCGCGGTCGACCGGGCGGAGGGTCCAGGAGACCGTTGCGCCGATGCGGAAGGGATCGCCGCAGCACTGCATCTGCCACTCGTCGACCCAGACGTTCCACTTCATCTCGCCAGTCTTGGCAGGACGGCGGTCCATGACAACTCCAGGTGGACAAACGACAGTTCATAAGATCGCCTCGCCCGTGAGGATCAGGGTCCACATGCGCTCCGCCTCGCAGCAGGCCCAGGGTCCGGCGTACGTCTCCTTCCGAGGCGCAACCTGGTGCGAACGGCGGATTACGTACGTACCGCCGGACGCGAGCAACTCGTACACGATCGCGCGGCACGAGCAGGTGTAGGCCAGGACGCGGACGCGGTACGGTCTCTCGGCCGTCCAGTCGAGTCTCGTCATGCGTCGGCCGGTGCGGGTGGGAGGGTGCGGGGCGAGCTGCGGGCAGGGCCAGATGTCCGGGTCGGTCATGGGGATACGGCCAGCATTGCCCAGACGATCTTGCCGCCGGTCTTCGGCCATCGGTAGCCCCAGCTCGTGGCCAGGTCGTTGACCACTTGCAGGCCACGGCCGCCGACCTCCCATGACTCGGGGGCGCGCAGTTTCGGGGGGTTGCGGTTGCAGTCCCAGACCTCCAGGACTACGTCGTCGCTCACTTGGTGCAGGCCGAGCCACGGGTCGCATTCGTACCCGGCGGACATGCCGTGCGTCAGGTCGTTGGGCTGGCGAGCGCTCTGGGTCGCCTTGATGGCGTTGGTCAGCAACTCGCTCATGACGAGCTGGGCGTCGTCAGTCAGTTCCGCGCGTTCCCAGTCGGCGAGGATCCGCGCGACGTACGTACGGGCGATCGAGACCGAGAGGGGGTGGGCCGGCAGGTCCGTGTACGTGCGGCGGGTCAGTGAGGTCTTCATCGCGCCGCCCAACGGGCAATGTGGGAGACGACGCCCTCGGCGCCCACCCAGGCCGACTGCTTGCGGCCGTGGCCCCAGGTGAAGAACCAGACCTCCTTGCGCTGGACGACCGTGATCTTCAGTCGAGTGGACGCCTGGTGGATCACCACGGCCGGCTCCGCCCGTACGGAGAGGTCGAGCAGCGAGCCAAGTCCCAGCTCGCGGAGGTCCCAGGCGAGACGTACCAGGTAGAGATACGCCTGTTGGCCATCGGACAGTGGCGCTGCGGTCATGCGATCACCGCCAGGCTCGTCGCCGGCGATGAGCACCGCACCAAGGTCACGTTCGTCACGCCGACCTCCCTCGTTGGAGACGCATCCGGCCGCTTTCGCGACAGGCGTCTCGTCTTGTACGACTGAGTGGAGTATCAGCATGCGCATTTGCTTCGGCGGATGGGGCATTTACCTGGAGAAATATAAAAGACAAAGAAAGACGCGATAACTACGTTGAATGTCATAGGGAAGTAGCGATATGGTCGCAGAGAGTAGTCGACCGTATCGGACGACGACGCAACCCCCCGAGGAGTGGCATGAGCGATAAGACCGGCAACCCGATGTCCCCTCGGGCTCGTTTCGCCTCTGACCTGGAACATCACCGTAAGGATGCGGGTCTGTCCCAGATCGCGCTGAGCACACGGATGCAGTGTCACACATCTCTTATCAGCCACATCGAAAGAGGACGTCGGACGCCTACACGCGAATTCGCCGAGGCCCTGGATCGGGTCTTTCAACTGGACGAGCATTTCGCGGGCCTATTGAGGGAGATAGCTCATTCACCCACTATTGGGTGGTTTGCGCGATGGGTGGAGGAGATCGAACCGCAGGCGGCCATCCTCCAATCCTGGGATCCGTTGCTGGTCCCAGGCTGCCTCCAGACACCGGAGTACGCGCGGACTCTCTTCTCCAAGGCCTCCCCCGCAGAGCAGGTGGAGGAGCAGGTCTTGGCTCGGACGCAGCGCCTGCAGATCTTCGACGGCCCCTCCCCTCCCGTCTACACGGCGCTGATCGACGAGCATGTGCTGCATCGTCCTGTCGGCAGCCCGGCCATCCTGGTCGATCAACTTCGTTACCTGCTCGAACTCTGTCGTCATCCTCGAATTACGATCCAGGTGGTGCCTGTCGATGCCGGTTGTGTAGCCGGTATGTTGAGCGCGTTCACGCTCGCTCGCCTGCGCAACGGTGCTGAGATCGTTTCGACCGACTCGTTCCTGTCCGGACATGTCACCGGTGATTACGATTCGGTCATGAACCTCAAGGTGAGATATGAAACCATCAGAGCGGACGCACACCCCCAATCAGTTTCCCAACGGGCGATAGAGGATGCGGTGACCAAATGGACGAATTCAATCTAGAGATGGCGGAATGGCGCAAAGCGACCGCCAGCGCGGACGTCGGTCAGTGCGTTGAAGTCGCGACCAACATGCCCGGCATCGTGGCCGTACGCGACAGCAAAGACCCGAACGGACCCGCTCTGGTCTTCACCCCCCAGGAGTGGAAGGCATTCCTCCACGGAGCCGGCCGCGGCGAGTTCGATCTCTGACCGATGACGGCCGCGACCAGGCATAGGAGCCTGCCTGGGAGCGGCCGACACACCGGAGGAGCTACAGGCCGGTCATCACCAGGCCCATGTAGTACCAGTAGCCGTTGCCGAAGATGTGCTGCGGGATGTCGATGACCTGTCCGGTGGCGAGCGTGGCGCAGGTGAAGCCCCACGCGGTGACCGAGCCGAGCACGTCGCCCTGGCCGACGGCGGGCGGGGTGACCTCGCGCAGGCTGAACAGCGCTGACCCGGTGGTGCCGATGGTGGTGGTCGGGTTGGCGAAGTTGCCGGAATAGGCGCGATCACCGTTGTTCATGGCGACGTACCGGTTGCCGCTGGGGTACATGTACCCGGCGAGGTTGATCCGGATCTCGTCGCCGTTGTTCTCGTCCGTGTCGTAGGCGTCGACAAAATTCACCTCCACCCTGCACGTGGAAGCCCTGGTCGTCGCGTCGGCGGGTGAGGCCGCGGGCACAGCCGCCGGGACGGCCAGGCCCGCCGTCAGTGCGAGCGCGAGTACGAGCTTGTGAGATCGCATGCCGTTTCTCCCTCTGTTGACCTGCGTTTCATGCCGATGAGCAGGAATCTCAGAGTGCGGCGGGCAACGGGGTGGGTCAGTGACCAAATGCACGCTCTATCCACGCCCTTTTACGCGGTCCCGCGACCAGAGCCCTTTTGCGTGAACGGCCGCACACCAACGACGCTGGACAGATCATCGATCCATGCGGATCATGGCTTACGTCCAGGTGTCGTTCGACAACGAGCTCAGCGGTTCCCGCCACCCCCCACACTCGAGGATCCGAGGATGACCCGTTCAAGAGCTCTGTCGTCCATGCTCGCCGCAGCCGCGTCCGTGCTGCTGATCAGCGGGAACGCCCAGGCCGACACGGACCTGCCGTTATCGTCCGCCGTCTTCCGCGCCACGCACAACAGCTATTCCGGCAACGTCGACGGTGCCAGAAACTCCATCACCTATCAGCTCGACCACGGCGTTCGCTTCATCGAGCTCGACGTCCATGACAACGGGTACGCCACGGCGCGCGACTACGCCATCGGCCACGACTCCCCCGGCGATCAGGTCGACCACGCCGGAAACCCGGCCTCGAACCTGCTGCGCGACTGGCTGAACGTGATCGACACGTGGTCCGAGTCGCATCCGACCGCCGCCCCGCTCGTCGTCATGCTCGATCTCAAGGACGATCTGACCGACAACCCGTCGTTCGCCGCCGGCAATCTGGCCGCGCTCAACCAGGAGCTCGTCTCCGTCTTCGGGCCGCGGTTGCTGAGGGCCGAAGACTACCCGGCGAGCCCTCCGCAGCTGGACTCGCTGCGCGGCCGCGTACTGGCCCTGCTTTCCGGCAACGGCAAGAGCCGCACGGAGTACAGACGTGACATCGGCCGCGACCCGGCGGTCGCGCTCAATGCGAACGGGCAGATCGTCGAGGTGCACGACTCCGGCTCGGGTGTGCTCTGGTATTGGACTGGCAGATACGACGACGGTCGGGTGACCTGGCTCCGCCATGGGAGGTATGACAACGGCAGGACGCCCGCTGTCGCGCTGAACGACAACGGCGACGTGGTCGAGGTTCACCAGTCCCAGAACGCGGCCACGCTGTGGTCTCGCGTGGGGCGTCTCGGCGCGGACGGCGAGATCAGCTGGTCCGCCAGCCGCCAGTACGACAACGGTGTCCTGCCGACGGTCGCGTTCACGGACGCGGCCGGCACCCGGCTGCGCGAGATCCACCGCAGCCAGAGCAACAGCCAGAACTGGGTGTGGGACGGCCTGCTGGACAGCGGCGCGTCGACGATTTCGTGGAGCGGGAACGCGAAGACCTCCGACGCCCGCTTCGACAAGACCACCTCCACCCGCGGCACATCGAGCGTGCGGGTGTGGACCGGAGCGGACGGCCCGACCCCGGCGCAGACCCTGCGCGTGGACACCGACCGCTTCACCGGCGACCGCATCCACTACCCGCAGATCGCCTTCGCCGAGTTCCAGAAGGGCGATGCCGCGGAGCTCCAGCAGGGCGCCCTGTTCTACGCCGCACCGGCGGGCGAGTCCGCCTTCATCACGTCAGCACGGCGATCCGGGCGGCTCGTACGCGGCTGGGGCTTCAACAGCGCGAACCTGGCGACGACCCCGCTAGCCAACCACCCGGCGACCGACCACCCCTACGCCCCCTGGTACGAGAGCCTCCTCACCCAGGCCGGCGCCGTACGGTAACGCCCGGAGTTCGTTGTGAGCCGGGGGCGTGAGCGACGCGTTATCGGCATGCCCATATAACCCAACAGGCCACGGCATTTTCCACGGCGAATTCCAACAACAGAAACGATACAAGAACGACATTGATTGTCATATCCAGTAGCGGTATCGTCGCGGAGGGTGATCAATCCGAGCAGGGCAGGGGATGCGACGACCAAGGAGCCGCGTGAACGAAAGCACCAGCCACCCGATTTCCCCCCGAGTGCGATTCGCCTCCGACCTGGAGCATCATCGCAAGAACTCGGGCCTGTCCCTGGTCGCCCTGGGCACCCGGATGCAATGCCACCCTTCCCTGATCAGCCACATCGAACGAGGTCGCCGACCCCCCACCCTCGACTTCGCCGAAGCCCTGGACCATGCCTTCCAGCTGGACCACCACTTCACCACCCTGTTCCGGCAGATCTCCCACTCCCCCGCCCTCGGCTGGTTCGCCCGCTGGGTGGAGGAGATCGAGCCGCAGGCCGTCATCCTCCAGTCCTGGGACCCGCTGCTGATCCCGGGCCTGCTCCAGACCCCGGAGTACGCCCGCGCCATCTTCTCCCCGATGACCCCCGCCGACCAGGTAGAAGAGCGGGTCGAAGCCCGGACCCGGCGGCTGCACATCTTCGACCGTCCCAGCCCGCCCGTCTTCCTGGCGCTGATCGACGAGGGCGTGCTCCACCGCCCGGTCGGCGGACCGGCGGTTCTCGTCCAGCAGCTTCGCCACCTGCTGGAGCTGGCTCAGCACCCCTGCATCACGATCCAGCTCGTGCCCGTCGCGGCGGGATGCGCCGCAGGGATGATGAGCGCGTTCTCGCTGGCACGGCTGCGCGGCGGCGCCGAGGTGGTGTCGGCGGACTCGGTGCTCGTCGGTGACGTCACGAGCGATCACGAGGCGGTCGCCCGCCTCAAGGTCCGCTACAACATCATCAGAGCGGACGCACACTCTCAATCGGTGTCCCAACGGGCCATAGAGGACGCGGTGACCACATGGGCGAAGTGAACCTTCGGTACGTGCCCGGACACCCCTAGCGGCGGCTCCCGCGAGCAATGGTCAAATCGATGAGTGTGGTCGGACATCCCAGGTCGGCCGTTGGAGCTGATCGTTGTACACGATGATGTCGGCGTGGTCGGTTGGGCGGGCTGTGGCGAAGTAGAGCTTTTGGGAGGGGATATAGCGGTTGTGCCAGGACCGTTCGATTTCGGCGGTGTCGGCGGTGGATCCGGCCGGCCCTGTGCCTCGGTCCCGGGCGCGATCTACCGTCTGCTCGAAGGGGACGGACACGAAGATGCGCAGGTCCCACCGGTCGATGAGTTCTGGGCGCAGCAGGAAGACGCCGTCGAAGAGCAGTACGGCGTCTGCGGGGGCGGTCGTGGCCGGCGGGGACGATGGGGTGTCGGTGTCTCTGTCGTAGACCGAGTGTTGGAACCTTCGGTCTCCGCTTGGGCCCAGCGGATCGAGCAGGACCCGGCACAGTGCGGCGTGGTCGTGGGCGTCGAAGTAGCAGCCTTCGGCCGAGTACCGGCCGCGTCGGTAGCGCTGTGCACGGGGGAAGAGGAAGTCGTCGATGGTCGCGCGGATGACGTCGCGGTCCTGCGCGCGCAGGACGACGGCGAGCTCGTCGGCCAGCGTGGTCTTGCCGGCGGCGGGCGGCCCGTCGATGGCGACCCGCAGCGGGTGCGCGGTCGTGACGGACCTGATCGCCTCGGCCAGCCGACCGATGAGCTCGCCGCGGGTGCCTTGGTCCATTGCTGCCTCTCTCACGGTGTCTCTGTTGAGCACCGCACGTCAGACTGCGGTCGCCGGCTCGGTCGACGAGGACGCCGCGTTCGACAGGTCTCCAGCATTACTCGGCTCCCGCATCAGGCCCACCGTTGCTGCCCCATCCTTCCGGGTGATCTCGCCTGCGCCCTGGATCCGGGAGTACGGTTCGAGCCAACAGCGGCTCGTCCCCGGGCAACGGAAATGAGAAAAGCAGTGAAAGCATGGATTCTCGTCGCCATCGGCGTTCTCCTGGCCGCGGTCGGCGGTCTGTGGACGCTTCAGGGGCTGGGCGTCGTCGGCGGGAGCGTGATGACCGGCGACACCACCTGGGCCGTCATCGGCCCCATCGTGCTCATCGTCGCTCTTGCCCTCGTGGTCATCGGAGTGCGCGGCCTGCGCGGCCCGTCCAACAGGCGCGGCGAATGACCTGCTGACGCAGCCGTGGCCACGGGGCCGGTCATCGCGAGCCGCCGGCGTGCAGGGCTTCCCGTTCCCACTGATGGCGTGGCTGCGTGTGCAGCCGCCAGTAGTGCTCGGCGATGTCATCCGGATCGAAGTCGGTGCCGGGGGCGACCGGGCCGGCCACGGTGACGCTCGCCACATGCACCCCGGCGGGCCCGTACTCCTGGTCGAGCA
Organism: Nonomuraea sp. NPDC049714; assembly: GCF_044465295.1. Classification (NCBI taxonomy): domain Bacteria; kingdom Bacillati; phylum Actinomycetota; class Actinomycetes; order Streptosporangiales; family Streptosporangiaceae; genus Nonomuraea; species Nonomuraea sp. NPDC049714. The sequence goes on from NZ_JBITLM010000014.1 coordinate 194,275, forward strand.
GCGTGACCAGGGTCCGGACGCCTGCCTTGCCCAGTGAGAGGCTCGTGTATCGCGGCTTGGGCTCGGGCATGCCGCCCGTGATGAGGAACGTTCCGTTGCCGCGTGCCGCCATCGCGGGCGCGACGTGGGCGGCGGCGTTGAGCGCGCCGACCACGTTCACCGCCCACGCCTCCATGTGACCGCGTACCGACAGCTCGCCCGGCGCGTCGGCCTGGATGATCGCGGCGTTGTACACGACGACGTCCGGCACGCCGTGCTCGTCGGCAGCCTCGTCGAGTGCGGCGCTCAACGCGACCTGGTCGGTGCTGTCGGCCTTCAGCCTGACAACCGGGACCCCCAACTCGGCCACGGTACGCAGCGTCCGCTCGCTTCGGGCGATCAGCGTGATCGACAGCCCTTCCCTGGCGAGCCGGCGAGCCACCGCCTGTCCTATCCCCGGACCCGCACCAATGATCACCGCACTCGGCACCGGCATCTCCTCACCTTTCGCGATCAGCGACACTTGGGACGGTAAGGCGTCACATCCATGTGAAGGTCAAGCGAAAGGAGCCGTATGCGGATCGGCGACCTGGCTCACGAGACTGGGGTGAACAGGCGACTGCTGCGCTACTACGAGGAGCAGGGCCTGCTCAGACCTGTCCGGCTGGTCAACGGCTACCGTGAGTACACAGAGGCGGACATCGCGACGGTGCGCCACATCCGCGCCATGCTCGCCGCCGGGCTCCCCACCGCGGTCATCGCCCGGGTCCTGCACTGCGTCCACGGTGATGACGAGCTCTTGGTGCCGTCCGGCTGCCCGACCTTCATCGAGGACCTGCGGCGCGAACGCGTTCGCATCACCGAGACGATCGCGCAGCTCCAGAGCTCCCAGGGGATGCTGGATGCGATCCTTGACGCGGCACTACGACCGCGCGCGTTTCCGAGGTCGTAGCCGCCACCGCGAGTGCCGCGAGGGCTACGGCGACGAGGTAGTAGCCGGGTGCCATGGCCTCCCCGGTGACGTCGACCAGCCAGGTGCCCACGAACGGCGCCGTGCCGCCGAAGACGGCCAGGGCCGCGTTGTAGCTGATGGCGGCGCCCGTCACGCGGGTCGCGGCGGGCAGCAGCTCGACGAAGAAGGTGTAGCTGCCGCCCCCGTAGACGCACAGGGCCGCGGCCAGCAACAGCTGCCCGACCACCGCGCTGCCGAACGAGCCGCTGGTCACGAGCATGAACGCGGGCAGCCCCACGACGGCGACCGCCGCCGCTCCGGCGACCAGCATCGGCTTGCGGCCGAACGTGTCGGACAGCCGGCCGCCGATCGGCAGCAGCACCGCGAACGACAGCAGCGCCACGGCGTTGGCCGCCAGCGATCGCATCGGGCTCAGCCCGACGACGGTCTGCAGGTAGGTGACGAAGTAGCCCACGAGGATGTAGAAGCCGAGGCCGGACAGCGCCATGACGGCGAAGATCTGGCCCAGCCGGGTCCGGTTGCCGCGCAGGCTGCTCCGCACTGGGCCGGCCTCGATCGCGTTCTCTCGCCGCAGCTCCTGGAACACCGGGCTCTCCTCGGTGCGGCGGCGGATGTAGAGGCCGATCAGCGAGAGCGGCAGGGCCAGCAGGAAGGGGACGCGCCAGCCCCAGGCGGCGTAGGCGGTGTCCGACACCGCGCCGGACATGGCCATGATGACGACCAGCGCGACGACGGACGCCGCGGCGGTCGCGCCGACCGTGACGCCGATCCAGGTGCCACGGCGTTCGTACGGCGCGTGTTCGAGCACGAACGACGGCGCGCTGACCGACTCGCCACCGGCCGAGAAGCCCTGCGCCAGTCTGCACACCACGAGCAGGACAGGCCCCATGATCCCGGCTGCGGCGTGCGTGGGAAGCAGGCCGATGAGCGCGGTGGCCACGCCCATGCACATGAGCGTGGCGTACAGCACCTTCCTGCGGCCGGTGCGGTCGGCGAGTGCGCCGAAGAACAGCCCGCCCAGCGGACGGGCGACGAACGCGACGCCGTACGCGGCGAAGACCGACAGCAGGCCGGTGGCAGGGTCCTGGCCGGGGAAGAACGCCTCGGCGATGGACACGGCCGAGAAGCCGTAGATGGCGAAGTCGTAGAACTCGACGAACTGACCCGTGCCTGCCCCGAGCAGCACGCGGCGCTGAGCCGCGGACGTGCCGCCCGGGGTGAGGAAATCACGGATCATGGAATCCTGTTATCGCAGGGGACGGATGCCGACGGCGTCGAGGTAGGTCGGGAGGTGGCGGATCCCGGTGGCGCCGCCCACGGCCGCGATGTATCCGTCAGGACGGATGAGCGCCCAGTCCCCCGGCGACATCCCGTACGCGTGGCGCACGTGGCCGCCGGTGTCGAGGATGTCCCGGCCGATGACGTGAACGCGCAGGCCGACGCGCAGCATCGGAAGGGTGTCCTCGTCGATTTCGTACCCTAGCAGGGTCCAGTGCGGCCCCTGGAACAGGCTGAACAGCCGCGTCGCGAGCCCGCCCGCGCCTGTCACGGGGGCGTCGGGGGCACGCTCACCGGCCTGGACGCCCTTGTCGCACGGCGGACCGCCCACCGTCAGGGACGAGTCCGGGTAGCCGAGGTCGAGCTGGCTCACCTCGCGGCCACGGCGGACATCACCCCTCTTGGACGCGTCGAGCAGCCGCTCCGACAGGCCCAGGACCGCCTCGGCGATCGGCCGGCGCTCCTCCTCGTACGTCGCCAGCAACGACTCCGGCGCGCCGCCGAGCACGGCGGCCAGCTTCCAGCCGAGGTTGTACGCGTCCTGGATGCCGGTGTTCAGGCCCTGCCCGCCGGTCGGGGGATGGCAGTGGGCCGCGTCCCCGGTCAGCAGCACGCGTCCGCACTGGTAGGTGTCGGCCAGCCGGGCGTTCATCTCGTAGACGGATCCCCACGGCACCTCGCGGATCACGATGTCGTCCAGGCCGGTGTGTTCGCGGATCAGCGCGGTGAGCCCCGCGGGCGACAGGTCGACGTCCACGCCGAAGGGGACGGCGGCCTGAAACTGGAACAGGTCGGTGCCGTACAGGGGGCACAGCGACAACTCCTTACCCCAGCGGTGCCAGAAGTCCCAGGAAAGGCCGTCCACCCGTACGTCCGCCACGAGCGCCCGTACGCCGAGGGTCTTCCCCCGGAACTCGATGCCGAGGGTCCTGCGCACGAAGCTCGATCCGCCGTCGGCGCCGACCAGGTATCTCGCCCGCACGCCCTGCGGGCCGTCGGGGGTCTCGATCGTGGCGGTCACGCCGTCGGCGTCCTGCTCGAAGCCGACGAGCGCGTGGCCGTACTCGGGGGCGTGGCCGAGCTCGGCCAGCCGCTCACGGAGCCGGCGCTCGGTGAGGAACTGCGGGACGAGCAGGGGGATGTGGTACGGCTCGTCCGGTGTCGGCTCCGGCAGCACGCCCGTGGAGCGGTCGACGGGGCCGTCGTCGGTGTAGAGCCGCAGTAACGGGTACTCGCCCCCGGAGGCGACGATCCGGTCGATCACGCCGAGGTCCTCGAAGACCTCCTGGCTGCGGGGCTGGATGCCCTTGCCCCGCGAGCCGACGAACGGGTGCGGCGCCTTGTCGATCAGGCGGAAGCCGACGTTCCTGCGGGCGAGGTCGATGGCCAGGGTCAGTCCGGCCGGACCGGCTCCACAGATGATCACATCGGGTGACATAGCTGGTCTCCTTCGCTGGAAATTATGTGTAGTTTGCACGGAATCTTGGCTGTGGTCAAGTAACGCCGCACGTGGGATCGTCATAAATCTATGCATGAGGAACCCATAGCGGTGAGGTGGACTGAGCGGTATCCTCGCGTTGATCCGTCCGCACCCGTTCACGTAAAGGCAGCCGTAGCGACATGGCCTCCAAGCACCGCCGGCAAGTCGCGCTCCGGCGCCTGCACGAATCTCTGGTCGACCTGGTCTCGTTCACCAACCTGCCGCGCCGCGACGAGGAGCTCATCGCCGAGGCCGGGATCGAGCTCGACCAGGCCCTGTTCCGCCTACTCGTGGGCATCCATCGGTACGGGCCGATCAGCGTGGGCGAGCTCGCCGACCGCATGGACCGCGACCACACGACCGTGAGCCGGCAGGTGGCCAAGCTCGCCGAGCTCGGCCTGGTCGAGCGGCGGGCGAGCCCGGCGGACAAGCGGGTCAAGGAAGCGATGATCACCGCTGCCGGCCTCCGCGTCACCGACGCGCTCGACGCCGCCCGGCAGCGGCTCAGCGCCCCCGTGCTCGAGCAGTGGAGCGACAGGGATCTGCTGGAGCTCGAACGGCTGATGCGCCGCTTCGCGGACGACCTGCTCTCGATGTCCGCCGTGGCGAAGGAGACGGACCCCTGACCAGGCCGTACGCACTGGAGCCGAGAGACACGCGGTCAGCTGGACGACCGGGGTGATCGCGCCCTGTCGGGGCAGGGGCTGTCGTTTGAATGTCTAACCGTGCGGGTTCGAGCTGAGGGACGGCGGGAAGCGCAGCACCCAGCGGCGCTGCCACGGGGTCTCGACGGCCCGATGGTGGTGGTGCTCGCGGGTCCAGGCGACGGCGTCGGACGGGTCGAGGCCCGCCAGGACGGCGAGGCAGGCGACGACAGTGCCGGTGCGTCCGACGCCGCCCCCGCAGGCGACCTCCACGGCGGTGCCCGCCCGCGCCCGCTCGTACAGCGCGCGGATCTGCCGCACGGCCAGGTCATGATCGCGGGGCAGCAGGAAGTCGGGCCACTGGATCCACGCGTGTGACCACCGCAGCTCGCCCTCGTGGCGACGGCGGAGCCGGTCGGAGCCGAGGTACAGGCCGAAGTCGGGCGCCGGGCCCGCCGGCAGCGGATGGCGCAGGCCGCGACCGCGGATCCACGAGCCGTCCGGGAGTTGGAGAGCGCCTGCGAGCAGCGGTCCGCTCACCGGCCTGCCGATCGGGCCGGTTGTTGCGCTGTCCCTGGGGTCTTGCATCGGGTTCTCCTCGTGTCTTTCACTGGGCTGCGCCGCCCAGGCGCTGCCGGGCGCGATGATTGGCGACATTGAGCCGGTTGCCACACAGGTCAGGCATGCAGTAGATGCGGCGCCCCCCGCGACTGGTGTCGACGAACACCCCTCGGCAGCCCGGGGCCACGCAGGCGCGGAACCGGCCGTGGCCGAGGGCCCGCACGGCGCCGAGCAGCCCGACGCCGATGAGCGCGGCCAACTCCTCGGCCACCGACGCGCCCGGCGCGGTCGGGACGTACCACTGCCACCGCCCGTCGGCATCGCGGTCCAGCACCGGGCTGAGACCGGCCCGCCTGGCCAGCACGGCAGCGCCCGCGACGGCCTGCTCCTCCGTCTCCGTCTCCACGACGCCCCTGGCCTCCCGGCGCAGCAGGTGCACCTCACGGACGTCGTCACCGGTCGGCTGCCGCCCATCCGCCAGGGCGTCGAGCCGTACCCCGTGCTCCGCGAGGAACCGCGTCAACGCTTGGGGGGTCGGCAAGGCGTCCCCGGGCGTGGTCTGCACGGTGGGTGAGGTGTTGGCCAGATCACCCGCCAGGGCAGCCCCCACCGCATAGTCGGTGATGGAGATCCGCATGCCTCACCTGCTTCCTGGTAACCGAATAAACGAAAGCATAACCCTTACATCGGGTCGGCACATCAGCTCACCGCAGTGCGCCGAACCGACCGCGTCGGGACGCCTCAGAGGGCGCTCAGCACGGCGTGCCCGCCCGGTTCGCTCTCCAGTCGCCACCCGGGCGGCCACCTGTGGGTGTCGGCGGGTCGTGCGACGGACGCTCCGTGCAACCGCACCTGCTCGGCTCCATGCGTGTACGCGAAATCAGCCGGTCCGCCGAACGTGGCCCGGTCGAACGAGGTGGCACTGGTGAAGGTGGCGCCCTTGAACATCGCCTGCTGGTGGAAGACGGCCTCCACGAATCCGGAAAGACCGGTGAACCTAGCCGCAGCGAATCCGGCGTTTCCGTGGAAAGCCGCCCCGGTGAACCTGGCATCGCCCCCGAAACTCACCAGGCCGAACGAGGCATGCCCCCCGAAGACCACCTCACTGAAGCCGGCCCGCCCTTCGAAGGATGCGAACCCGAAGATGGTGTCCCTCTCGAAGGTCGCCCCGCCGAATCTGGCGGCACCCGCGAAGACGGTTGAGGTGAACTCCGCGGCGCCCAGAAATTTTGTCTCGCCGAATTCGGCATCGCCGGTGAAGGACGCTGTGTCGAAGGAGGCCGTATCGGTGAAGACGACTCCGCCGAACCTCGCGTCACCGATGAAGGTGGCCCCGGTGAACGTGGCCTCGGCCATACGGCAGCTCACGAAGTCGGCGTCGCAGAGGACAGCACCGGTCAGGTCGAGCCGGATGCCTGGCCAGAACCGCGGATGGGAATCGGCCCCTCTCCTCCACCGCGTCTTCGGCGGCTCCCGGTAACGGAGGTGATCGGCCAAGATGCGTTGCGCGGTGAGGCGTACCTCCCGCTCCTCCCGCACGTCGCGACCGGCCGCGCGCGCGACGGGCGCGCGAGCGCGGGCCGCTCGTTGCGCGGCCCGGATCCTCGCGTCCCGGTCCCGCGGTGCGGCCTCGTCGTACGGCATGCGCAGATACGCGCAGATCACGTCCACGATCGTTTGCCGGAGTGCGGGCGTGTTCTGGGCCAGTTGCTCCAGCGCGTAGAGCCCTGCCAGCCGGACCGGCGCATGAAGATGGCCGAGTTGTTCGGCGGCCTTGCCGTACCTGTCGGTGTCGTGGCCACGCTCGCCGAGTTGAAAGGTGCGCCGTGCAGTGTCGGCGTTGCGCGCGGTGTAGAACACGGCCATCAGGGCGGCCAGCCCGGTGCCGACAGCCAGTGCCCGGCCCCTGATCGCGTCCAGTGCCGCCGCGAGCTTCTCGCCCTGCAGCCCGTGCACCCCGTCGACATGCGCCAGCCACCAGGGCGCACCCGGGCCGAGTATCCAGCCGATCGCCATGCTCAGCAGCAGTCCGCTCATAGCGACGATGATCGTGGCGGGTCTCATGTCACCAACCTGGCGCAAAGGGACGCTCGTGGCCAGCCAACTGGACGGACCCACCGCCGGTCAGTACTCCCGCGCGGATCGCCGACTACCTCGGCACGTACCTGGCCGGCCTGCCCGGCGACGGCCGCGTCCAGCTGGACGGTGCGGTCACCACCGAACCCGACACCCACGAGCTCAACTATTCGGCTAGCGCCGAGTGGTTGCAGACGTTCCACGCCTTCTGCCGCGCCGCCCCGCACGGGTTCACCTGCGGCTGAGCATCGGAGGTGCACGGCAGACTGGCAGGCATGGAGGAGCAGGTGTTGCTCGGTGGCCGGGTCAGCGGCGCGGTCCGGGTCGGGGATACGGTGCGGCGGCCGGTCGGTCCCGGGGGTCATGGCGACCCCGGGTTCGTCCGCGAGCTGCTGGTCTTTCTGGAGCGGGCGGGATGGGCGAGCGCGCCCCGGTTCCTGGGGGGTGGACGAGCGGGGGCGGCAGGTTCTGAGCTTCCTGGACGGGCACGTCGCCTGGGACTGGGAGGCCGGTCAGCCTGAGGCGGTCAGTGGCGATGCCAGTCTTGCGCGGGCCGGTGAGTTGACCCGGGAGCTGCATGACCTGACCGCCGGCACGGCTCTCGCCGGGGAGAGGGAGACGGTCTGCCACAACGATCTGTGGCCGGGGAACATCGTCTACCGTGACCTTGGGCAGGGGCTGCGGCCGGTGGCGTTCATCGACTGGGACCTCGCCTCGCCTGGTGAACGGATCCACGATGTGGCCCGGTTGTGCTGGCAGTACGCCGGGTGGTGGGCAGGCGGTGACCCGGCCGAGGTGCGGCGGCGCTCCATGGTGATCTGCGATGGGTACGGGCTGGTCGACCGGTCCGAGCTGGTCGAGACCGTGTTGTGGTGGCAGGACCGCTGCTGGCGGGGGATCGACCAGGCGGCCGAGGCGGGGGATCCGGCGATGGTACGACTGCGCGCCTCTGGTGCGGTGGAGCAGGTCAGGGGCGCTCATGCTTGGGTGATGCGGCATCGCGAAGAGCTTTATTGAGCCGGGCGTGATGGAGTTCGCATATCGCCTGTACCGGGCAGTGAGGCTTGGGTATCGTCCGGGGCGTGCACCTTGGCACTCGGTTCCATCTCGTCGCCGCCGCGTTCGTCTTCCTGACCGTCGTCACGGCGTGTTCTGCGGACGATAGGCCAACGCTGAATGAGGCTACGAAGCAACTCGTCAGCGACGGCGACGAACTACTGGCTTCCTCGGATATGACCCAGTTGGGGACAGCGAAGGCAACCGAACGAGCCGATCAGGATCGGCGAACGTCCTGCGCACCTGATGAGGTACAGCGGTTCTACCGGGCCGAAGGCAATATCTCTGGCCCACCTGATTTCCAATCTCCAGCCACCACAGTCGCCCTGCTCAAGGGCAAACTTCGCTTCATGGGCTATGCCGAGATCATGGACGAATCTGATCTCGAGGATGAGCATCTGGGCGTGGCCGTGGTACGTCACGCGACCACCCGACTGACTTTCATGATCGCCGTCCGAGCCGACCCCGAACCGGGCATCATGATCGTCGGAAAGACCGAATGCTACCCACGCGGTACATAACGCAGAGAAAGGCGTTACGGACTTTCACGGGCCTGCGCCGCTTCCTCCCGTAGTTGCTGCGCCCGCCTGCGCAGGTTTCGGGCAGTGGCTGCGCAGGATTCGCCGAGGTTGACGATCTCAAGGTGAAGTTGCCTCCCCTGCGCGGTGTAACGGTCAGCGGCCTGCCCCTTCCACACTGCGGCGCTCCGCTCGGGGGTGGTCGGAATGCCGTTGAAGACGTCCGCGAGTTCTTTGACGTACCCATCGAAATCTCTGGCCAAGGACTCTTTCTGGGCCGCTTCCCGCAGCAGATCTTGCTGTACGGACATGACCGGTTCTCACCCTCCCCGCTTCTCAAGGATCTTGAGCAGTGCCGCATGCAAGTGGCCACTGGTCTCAAGGCGGAGGCGGAATTTGTCCGAAGCGGACAGCGCCATTTGATCGTGCTGCTCCAGCGCACGCAGCGTCCAGGCATGTTGCTTGTCTATCAGCGCGTCCGCCACCTCCTTCGCGGTCAATGGCGTCTTTCCGTCCATATAGTCTTGGAGCAGGTCGCTGATGTCGCCCTTGGCCTGGTCAACGCCTTGATCCCGTCCAGTCGCCACCACCGGCGCACGAATATTCCACCATTTGTTGATCGCATAGCCGACGGGCATCGTCAGCACTTCGGCGATGAACTCGTTCGTCTGGTCGTCGTTCCATTCCACATGCGTCGACCCGCTCAGAAGCAGACTCGCCAGCCCGCCGGCTTTCGCGCTACGCACCGTGTATTCGTGTCGTTCAGCCTCATCCCCGAAGGGATGGAACTTACCTATGTCCAAGCCCTGGACGTATTTCTGGGACTCAGCCTGCAGAATCTTCACCGCTGCCGGGTCCTGCATCACCGCGCCGATGAACCGACTTCCTACGTCAACTTTCAATCCATTCCACGGTGGAGCTGGAGCGAACTGTCCGGGCAACGCGCCCTCAGCGGTCTCCTTCGCATGTCCCAGTCCGAGCTCCCCCAGATACGGCACCACCTTCCTGGCCAGCACCTCGTTGATCGGGGAGTTCTTCAGAGAGTCGAAATGCCCGCCCACCTCATCGGCCCCCTCCGCCCCCAGCGCGTTGACAACGTTGAACAACGCCCGGGTCCGCTCCCCCTCGTCTCCCCGCCCCAGCGCCTTGTCCAGCGCACTGGCCAGCACGTCCTCGAATCCCGGCATCCCGTTCAACTTCACCAGTCCAGGACGTAACAGCAGCGAAGCCGCCTCCTTGTCCCCCGCCAGCAGGCGCCGCAACGCGTCCGGGTCGGCGTCGAAGGCCTTGACCAGCCAGTAGCTGTTCCAGTCGAGATGCGGCGAGGAGGGCTGGTGCCCCGCCGTGCCCAACCTCAGCAGCTCCCGGCCCGCCCTGTCGTGGAACTTCGGCGACTGCTTGCCCAGCGCCAGCATCGCGGACAGCATCGCGGGGTGCTTCAGCAGTTCGTCGTCCCAGTCGCCGCCGAGCCGCCCGTCGGTGTCCGCCGTCGCGTAGAGCTCGGCCAGCGGGCCGAGGGAGGCACGCGCGCGCTCCAGCTCCTCCGGGCTCAGCCCTCGGCGGGGACCGTTGACGTTGACGTCCATCCACTGGCTGAAGAGCAGGCTGTACGTCTTCGGCCCGAGAGCGGTGAGCAGGGCCTGGGCGTACGCGGGGTCGATCGCGCCCTGGCCCGCGGCCGTCATGGCGGCCTCCACTCTCCGCCAGCTCTCGGGCGACCCCTCCGCGAGGTGCACCGCGAGGATGGCGAGAAGGACGGCCCCGGCGCTGCGCCCCTTCTCCGCGGCCTCGGCCCTGCTGGCGAAGGGCAGGGTGCCGGTGAGGAATCTGCCGTCGAGGCGGGTGTCCTCCATGCGGGTGATGGTGGCGATCCGCCATTTCAGGTCGCGCTGGGAGTCGTCGAAGAACGCCCAGGTCCTGTGCATGGCCGCCGTTCCCGCCCCGCCGGCCCAGTCCGCACCGGCCTCGGTGATGGCGCTCTCCAGCGGCGGCCGGGTACGGCCCAACGCGGCCTTGGCGCGCTCCAGGTGCTTGATCAGCATCCCCGCCCCGCTGGGGTCGATGCCGACGAACTCCCCCATGACACGCTCCAGCCAGGTGTGGGTACGGGGCGGAAATCCAAGGTAACCGCGTCACTCCCCCGTTGCCATGAAATATCGGTAGATAGTGTTAACCTGGCGCATTGTTGTCCGGATCCAGCGGTCGGCATCCCGATGGGTGCCGACTCCTTGCGGAGCTCCACGGCGGGCGGCCGTCAGGGGCAAACTCCGAGAATCGCACAGACCTTTCGGGCCATTTCCTGCGCTTGGGACATGAGCTGGTCGAATCCGTGGTCAGATGTGTAGATCAGCAGGGCTTTGCCTGATCGGGTGACGACAGCCAAGGGTGGATAATCGCCGCCGGTGGGGCCGGTGACCAGCACGGATTCCTCTCCGGCGCCATAGGGCTCGAACGTGTGGCGAGACTTCTTCCGGGTCTCAGGACAGGAGACGAGGCGATTGTCCGGACACTCGCGAAGGCCGCCTTAGCAGTAGGCAGACTCTCGTAGAGGACCAATTGCTCGGTTGACCATGATGGCGCCGATGATTTGGAGGAGATGGTCCGCATCGAGGTTCGGCCATCCGCGTAGGACCAGCCGCCGCAGGAATCCATCGAGAGATCCTGGCCGATGCCCTCAGTTATGGACCACCACTCCTCATCCCGCGATATTTCGTCTTGTGGCGCCCTGGCGGCTGCCTCGGTCAGCAGGAACCCCTGAGGGATCATGAAGTCCCCAGTCGCCGCTGCAGCACTTGATCCCGGCTCAGCGCCGATCCCGACCAGAAGCGCAAGCACTACCAAAACCTGGCGCAACACATCTCCGTCCCCCGGTTCAGCCAAGCGTGGGAGGACTGTACCGGGAAGGTATTGCGCCTCACCCGGATCCGCCCGACAGGCGGGGCCCACTGCCTGAACGTCAGCCTGTGGACCGGTAGACAGCGTCGGTACCTTGCCCACCGATGAGCTGAACCTGGTTCTCCTCCCTGAGGAGAACCAAGGCGTAGTGCGTCTGACGCCGGGTCAAGTCTGTCTCAGCGGCGAGTGCGGTCAGGGAAGCCGGCCCATGAGTGTTGAGCCGGTCGAGGAGTTTCCTGGCGTTCGCCCTACGGCTCCCGTACCTGCGTGAGGTTTCACCAGCAGCGTCAGGAACATGCTCTTCGACGGCCGCAGACGCTCTCAGACGGTAGGTGCGCGCTCCCCCGTCGCCCAGCGGTTCGGCCAGGCCCGCGCGCACCAACCCGACCAGAGCGGCCGTAGCTTCACGGGAGTCCATGGGGAACGCCTCACGCAGAGTCTTGTTCGTCCAGACCGCGCCATGACGCATCGCCACGAGTGCATGCCTTTGCGCGTCGGTCAGCTTGATGCTGCGGGATGTCCGGGCAAGCCAAGAAAGATCCTCCGGCGCGAGCAGGGCGTGGTTGGACATCTGCACGGTGAAACGAATTCCTTGATCATGAAATCGGGGAGGCACCATTCCAGCTTCGTGCAGGCTGCGAAGAATAGTAGGGATGCCCGAGGCGAGCGCCTCGATGACGCGACGGTCCCGGCCCGACCTGACGTTCTGACAGATGCGCGCGAGCCAGGTGTTTCGTGTGGAGGTGACTCCAGTGACACCGAGCTGGTCGACGGTCAGCCCCCACAGCCCGCCAGGATTGCTGAGCAGGAGCTGGCGCTGGTCGAGTTTCAGCGTGATCGCCTGACCCAAGGCATGCGGACCGAGATCTCGGTGGACCAGAGCGTTGGACAGGAGCTCGCGTACGGCTTCGGCAGGATATTCGGGCTCGTCGTGACCATGACCGTCAACGCCGAATCGGATCCGGGTCCGGGTGTTGCGCTGAACCCAGCGCAACGCCTCATCGAGCACCAGCGGGATCGGGCCATCGAAGCGCTGCGTATCCTGCGCCCGGGTGCCTGGGGGATCACCCGGGCCGGGAGCGACACTCGCCTGGATGACGGCGTTCGGCAGGAACTGCTGAGGGTGAACACCGAGAGCGAGGAGACCGGCGACCGTCGGCAGACGCTGTGGCCCCGCCGTCACGCCGGTCCGGAAGAGGATGTCCTCGTCGGACAAGCGGCGCAAACTCGCAGAGGAGCCTCGGCACGACTCGATATAGGCGTGGACCAGGTCGGGATCAAGGTCGGAGCCAGTGGCCTCGGGAATGACCGCTTGGTCGAATCGAGGAGTGCCGCGATGAGCCAGGAAAGCCTGCTCCTCCACCTGAGACAGCCGGTAGTCCCCATCGTGCGCTCGTAGGTAGGCCCTGCCTGTCGCCCTGACCCGACAGGGTTTGGCCACGCTCGGCAGCTCATGGATTTCGGCGACGACCAGAGACGCTCCTTCGAACTGCACGGTCTGGACAGTGAAGGTAACCGGCGGATCAAGCGCCTGCCTGGCCATCGATGCGAGGGCGGCCTTGCAGGCCGACACGTCGTGGACGCCCGTCGCGGTGAATCCGCTCGCCTCATCCAGTCCCAGGATCAGCAGTCCGCCGCCCGGCATGTTCGCGAACGCGGCGAGCGTCGCGGCAACGGACTCTGGAAAACCCTTCGCCGCGTGCTTGACCTCGACTTCCGCAACGTCGCCACCCTCCGCCCGCAAGTCGGCGACGATGTCGGAGATTGGAATCACGTCCATGCACCAAAGTTACAATCCTCTTTACAATCACCGCAACAATCTTCGAATTGTAAAGGTCCGCCGGATGCCGCCGGCCGCTCGCGCCAGCCTGCGCTTGGCGTCCGATCCCCCAGGGGGATCACAGCCTGTCGCTACGGTAAGGATTACCACAGTTACTTACTGTGCATGATTGGGTGCGTCCCGTGACGAGCGGGATGGAGACGCCGTCAGGCGCCTCCCCGGTACGGCACGACCACTCCCCCAAGGAGCACAGTGAAGAGACTTCTCCTCGTCCCCGCCATCGCAGCCGGGATCATCGCGATCACCGCCGGCGCCGCCCACGCCTCGCAGTACATCGCCTACGAAGGCCGCGGCTTCCACCGGCCGGTCCGTCGTCATCGACGCGTGTGGGGTGTCCAACATCCCGTTCCACGGGTCCTACAAGTGGTACGGCGACGGCCAGTCCGGACGGATGTACAACCAGCGCGACGCGAAGGGCGTGATGCACTTCGAGCTCGCCTCCAACCGGAACGCGGAGCAGCGGACCCCTGTCGGCTGGAAGAGCATCTTCATCGTGTGCTGACCGTGCGGCGTCCACCGGGTGGGCAGACCCGGTGGACGACCTGCAAGTCCTGGCAGGCGCTAGCCGGACGTGGGTCGTACCTCGTCGTACTCGACCGCGTAGTCGTTCTGCGAACGGTCCTTCAGGGCGAAGGCGGCGGCGATGCTGATGAGCCCGCAGATCGCCATGTAGACGGCGATGGCGAACGAGCTCTGGTAGGTGGCGTACAGCCAGACGGCGATCAGGGGCGCGGGTCCGCCCGCCGTCACCGAGGCCAGCTGGTAGCCGAGCGAGGCGCCGCTGTAGCGTAACCGGCCGGTGAAGCTCTCGGCGATGAACGTCGCCTGCGGGCCGTACTGGATGTCGTGGATGGGTGCGGCCAGCACGATCGCGAGGAAGACCAGCGCCGGGACGCGGGTGTCCAGCAGCGGCCAGTAGACGAAGGACCAGCCCACCATGGCCGCGGCGCCCACGATGTAGAGCCGTCTGCGGCCCACGAGGTCGGAGATGTAGCCCCAGAAGGGCACGGTGAACAGTGACACGACGCCCGCGACGATGACGTACAGGTAGACGTCGCCCGCTTCGAAGCCGAGGGTTCTGGTGGCGTAGGTCAGGATGAAGACGGTGAAGATGTAGAACGGCGCCTGCTGACCGGTGCGGAGCAGGGCGCTGAGTACGATCTCCCGCCAGTTTCTGACGATGACCTCGCGCACGGGGACGCGCTCGACCTTGTTCTCCGCGAGGAGCTTGGTGAAGACCGGCGTCTCCAGGATGCCGAGCCTGATGTAGAGGCCGACCCCGGCCATCACGATGCTGAGCAGGAACGGGATGCGCCAGCCCCAGTAGGGGTCGAGCGGCTGGAACACCTGCAGGGCCGCATAGCCGAGCACGAGTCCGACGGGGACGCCGAACTGCGGCCAGCTGCCGAGGAAGCCGCGCCGGCCGCCCTGGGACTTGCCCCATTCGGTGGCGAGCAGGACGGATCCGCCCCATTCGCCGCCGACGCTGATGCCCTGGAGCAGGCGCAGGAGGGTCAGCAGGATGCCGCCCCAGATCCCGATCTGCTCGTAGGTGGGCACCAGGCCGACGAGTGCGGTGGCGACGCCCATGGTCAGCAGGGTGACGATCAGGGTGGCCTTGCGGCCGATGCGGTCGCCGTAATGGCCGAAGATCGCCGCACCGATCGGGCGGGCGGCGAAGCCGCCGAAGTAGGTGCCGAGGGCCAGCAGGAGGCCGGTGGTCGGGTCGCTCGTCGGGAAGAACAGCTCCGCGAAGATGGTGCTGGCGGCGAAGCCGTACAGGAAGAAGTCGTACCATTCGACCGAGGTCCCCACGGCGGACGCGATCACCGCCCGGACCAGTTGACGTCTGTTCTGCTCGCCTGTCGTGTCGGGCCGTTGATCAGTCATCTACCGCTCCTCCGGTAGGCCCCGCCTTGCCCGTGACGCTATATCAGGTGTGATCGTGGGTCACCATCCAGCGGCAGACTTGGTTGGCGAGCAGGGCCGCCATGGTGAGGGCGGCGGCCACCAAGGCGAAATTCGGCCAGGCGAACTCGCCGCGCACCACGTAGGTGAACACGGACACGGTGAGCACCCCCGCGGTCCAGGTGAAGGCGGCCAGCAGGGCGACCGGTGCCACGCGTCTCGGCAGCGGTGCGGCCCCTGCCAGCAGCGCCACCACCAGTACGTCAGGTACGAGGAAGGGGTTGGCCGGGCGGTGGGCGCCGTCGACCGCGAGGTAGACGGCCATGATCACGGCGATGACGGCGGCGACGACTCTGGCGACGGACACGAGGGATACGGATGGTGGTGGCTTCACCCGCAGGATTCTGCGCCGTGCGGACCACGTACGGAAGCGTGCCGGCACCCGTTCGCCACCGTGCTACCCGCACCATGGGCGTACGGCTTGCCGTACGGTCTCACGCGTTCAGGTAGCGCAGGACGGCGAGCACGCGGCGGTGGTCGTCGGGGCGGGACGGCAGGGCGAGTTTGGCGAAGATGTTCGTGCAGTGCTTCTCCACTGTCCGCTCGGCGATGGCGAGGCGGTCGCCTATGGCCTGGTTGGTGCGGCCCTCCGCCATCAGCGCGAGCACCGCCCGCTCCCGCTCGCTCAGGTCGCGCAGCGGGTCGTCACCACCGGCCCGCCGCCGTACGAGCTGGTCGATCACGATGGGGTCGAACGCCGAGCCGCCCCGCCCGACCTGCCGCACGGCGGCCGCGAACTCGGCCAGGTCCGACACCCGATCCTTCAGCAGGTAGCCGACCCCCTCGGCACCCCCGTCGAGCAGTTCGACCGTGTAGCTGACCCGTACATACTGGGACAGAACGAGCACTCCGGTGCCCGGGTGGGCGCGCCTGATCTCCCTGGCCGCGCGCAGTCCCTCGTCGGTCCGGGTCGGCGGCAGCCGGATGTCGACCAGGGCCACGTCGGGCCGGTGCCTCACCACCGCCGCGAGCAGCGCGGGCGCGTCCTCCACCTTCTCCGCGACGTCGAACCCGGCCTCCGCCAGCAGCCGCGACAGGCCCTCGCGCAGCAGCGTGTTGTCCTCGGCGATGACTACGCGCACGGCAGCGCCGCCCGGATCCGGGTACCCGCGCCCGGCGGGCTCTCCACCACGAGCGTCCCTCCGTTCGTCTCGACCCGGGCGGCGAGCCCGCGCAGCCCGGACCCGCGCTCAGGATCGGCGCCGCCGCGGCCGTCGTCAGCGACCTCCACCAGCAGCCACTCCCCTTCACCGGCGATCCGCACCTTCGCCCACCCGGC
The DNA here is from genome assembly GCF_044465295.1 of Nonomuraea sp. NPDC049714. Taxonomy (NCBI): domain Bacteria; kingdom Bacillati; phylum Actinomycetota; class Actinomycetes; order Streptosporangiales; family Streptosporangiaceae; genus Nonomuraea; species Nonomuraea sp. NPDC049714. Next base: position 210,822 of record NZ_JBITLM010000014.1, read on the forward strand.
CGAGGCGTGCTTGGCAAGGTTGGCCAGGGCCTCGGCGACCACGTAGTAGGCCGTCGTCTCGACCTCCGGTGGCAGGCCCTCCCCGCTGTGGTCCATGCGTACCTCCAGAGGCACCGGCACCACCGCGGCCAGCTCCCCGACCGCGCCCGCCAGGCCGCGCTCGGTCAGCACCGGCGGGTGGATGCCCTGCGACAGCGCCCGCACCTCCTGCAGTACGGCCAGCGCGGTGGTCCTCGCCTCCTCGATCAGCGGCCCGGCACGCTCCGAGCCGAGCGCCGACTCGGCGAGGCTGAGCGTGATGGGGATCGACAGCAGGCGCTGTTGCACGCCGTCGTGCAGATCCCGTTCGATGCGCCTGCGCTCGGCCTCGGCGGCGCGCACCACCTCGGTACGCGACTCGGCGAGCTGGTGCAGGCGGGCCCGCAGCTCGGCGGTGAGCCGCTCGTTCGCCAGGGCGAGCGACGCGGCGGCGCACCCGGCCTCGATCAGCTCCGGGTCCTCCAGCAGAGCCGGATCATGCACCAGTACGGCCAGCGGTCCGCCGCTGTCCACCCGGGTCGTCGCCCGGTCCGGCTCGTCGGGCAGCGGCCGGCCGTCGACGTCGACGTACCGGCCCGACTCCGGCACCCAGTAGCCGACCTTGAGGAGCGGGTCGTGCAGCGCCTTCGCGAGCGCCTCCTGCAGGCCGGTCCGGCGGTGCCCGTCGCTGAGCCGGACGACCAGCTCGGCGACACCGCCGCGATCGATCCGGCGGCGCAGCAGGCCGGCGAGGTAGGCCAGCGGGATCCCGGCCAGGGCGAGCTGAGCGAGCGAGGTGAGGTACGGAGGTGGGGCGCCGACGGCCGTCACCGGCTTCTGCACGATCAGCAGCGCGGTCGCGATCACGGCCGCCACCAGCACCGGAGCGAGGAACCGCCGCGCCGCCGCGCTGCTGCGACGTAACCGTACGACCTGTAACCAGATGACGGCCGCCCCGAACAGCACCAGCGCGAGAATGCCCGCTCCCTGGATCGCCTGGCTCGCCTCGCCCGAGACCGTCGCCCGCAGCGCCATCGCCGCCGCGCACAGGTAGGCGAGCCCGACCACCGCTCTGGCTGCCGCACTCGTCAGACGCCCCGCCGGGAAGGCCACCACAAGATGCGCGAGCACCGCAGGCCAGACCCCGATCACCGCCCCGACGCCCACCCCCACCGGCCCGGTCAACGCCGGCCAGTCCCGTATCGGCCCACCCCACGACAGCCCGTTCGGCACGTACCCGTGCCCGAGCTGGGTGGTGGGTGCCCACTGCGGCTGCCCGAGCTGATGCAGCGCCCACAGGGCCCCGAACGTCGCCAGAAGCGGGCCCAGACGGTTACGTGAGCGCAGCCGCCAAGCGACCGCCCCGGCACCGAGATAGCAGACCGCGACCACGCCCACCGTCACGAGCGTGAGCGGCTCAGCGGACGGAGGCGCGAGCACCGGCCCGGCGGTCCCGTTCAGCAGAATCCCGGCGGTCAGGAGCACCCCCTCCCCGATATGCCCTAGGCCTACCGGCTCCTGGCCCAGGAACCACGGTCTGCCGGCCTCGGAACATGATCCCTCCCGGCGGGCCAGGGCCCCGAGCCCGACAATACTGCAGCAATCTTTCGTACGACCTCCGCCCGGAAGCAGGCGTCAGCCAGAGCCGGTCGCCCTGTCTCATCACCGTCAGTCGGCGACGGCGACGAAGCCCGAGCCGGGGCGGTAGTGCGGCGACTGGTGGCGGAAGTAGGTGTTGTAGACCTGGCAGTAGCGGCCGCCCTTGGCCAGCAGGGTCGCGTGGTCGCCCTCCTCCACGATCTGGCCGTGGTCCAGCACGATGATGCGGTCGACGTGCTCGATCGTGGACAGGCGGTGCGCGATGACGATGGAGGTCCGGCCGGCCAGCACCACGTCGAGGCCTTCTTGGATCTGCGCCTCGGTCAGCGGGTCGACACTCGCCGTGGCCTCGTCCAGGACCACGATCGCCGGGTCCTGGATGAGCAGCCGGGCCAGCGCGACGAGCTGCCGCTGCCCCATGGACAGCGCCCGGCCGTGCTCGCCCACGTCGCTCCGCAGGCCGTGGGGCAGGGCGTCGATCCAGTCGCCGCCGCCGACCGCCACCGCCGCGGCCCGCACGTCGTCGTCGCTCGCCTCCGGCCGGGGGTAGCGGATGTTGTCGGCCACGGTGCCGCTGAACAGGAACGGAGCCTGCGGGACCGCGCCGATCTGCCTGCGGTAGTCGCCCAGCTCCAGGGTGCGGATGTCACGCCCGTCGATCAGCAGCCGGCCGTCCTGGAACTCGTAGAACCGGGTGATCAGCTTGCTCAGCGTCGACTTGCCCGCACCGGTGTGGCCGACCAGCGCCACCGTCTCACCGGCCTCGATGAGCAGACCGAAGTTGCGCAGCACGGGATGGGCGGAGTCGTAGCCGAAGGTGACGTTCGCGAACTCGATCCGGCCCGCCAGCCTGCCCACCGGCTCGGCGGCGGTCTGCACCACCCGGGGCGGGGCGTCGATCAGGGCGAAGACCCGCTCGGAGGCGGACAGGCCCTGCTGGAACTGCGACCAGAAGGCGGCGATGGACGTCAGCGGGAACCAGAAGAGCGCCACCCCCTGGAGGAACAGATACCAGTCGCCCGCGGACAGCCCGCCGCCGAGCACGGTGGTGCCGCCCAGCTGGACGAGCGCGACCGTGGCGAGCCCGGCGACCAGGAACAGCACCGGGAAGATCCCGGAGAAGACGTAGCCCTGCCGGAGCGTCACCTGGTAGCTCTGCTGGTTGATGGGCCGGAACTCGTCGTAGACCTGCTGCTCCTGGCGGAAGTTCTTGGCCACGGCGATGCCGCCCATGGTCTCCTGCAGGTTGGCGTTGACCCGGCCGAGCGAGCGCTGCGCCTTGCGGGTGCTGCTGCGGGCCAGGCGCCGGAAGAGCAGCGCGAGCCCCATCACGACGGGCACCACGAGCAGCGTCAGCAGCGCGAGCTCGACACTGCGTAGGAACAGCAGAACCGTGACGAACCCCACCATCAGCACCTGGCTGATCAGGTCCATCGTCAGGGTGGACACGGTGGCGAAGTCGTCGGTGTCGGAGGTCACCCGGCTGACGATCCGGCCTGACGGCGTCTCGTCGTAGAACGACAGGTCGCGGGCCAGCACCGCGTCGAAGGCGTCCTCGCGCAGCCGCAGGACCACATCGCCGGTGACCCTGGAGCTGTTGGACTGCCGTACGAAGTTGAACAGCCAGCCCAGCCCGCCGACGACCAGCAGCCCGGCTGCGAGCTGCCAGCCCACGTCGGTGATCGTGCCGGCCTCGATCGCGTCCACGGCCTCGCTGACCAGCAGCGGCACGGCCGCCTGGCTCATCGACAGCAGCACGATCATGGCCGCCACGAGCAGCATGGCGCCCAGCTTGGGCCGGAAGTAGGACAGGATCCGGCGCAGCAGGTCACGGTCGTTGTAGGTGCGGTCGTAGTCCTCGGCGTCGAGGCCGTCCATGATGAAGCCCATCAGGGCGCCCCTTCCTGCTCGCCGGCCATGACCGTGTCGGCGACCTCGTCGTAGTGGGCGAAGATGCGCCGGTAGAGGCCGCTGCGCTTGATCAGCTCGTCGTGTGTGCCGTAGTCGACCAGCTCGCCGCGTCTGAGCAGCAGCACCTTGTCCGCCCAGCGGATCTGGGAGAGCCGGTGGGTGATCAGGAGCGTGGTGCGGCCGTCGAGGATGCGGCCGATCGCCTGCTGGATCTTGTCCTCGGTGGCGGAGTCGATGGCGCTGGTGGAGTCGTCGAGCACGAGGATCGCCGGGTCGGTGAGCAGCGCCCGCGCGATGGCCAGGCGCTGACGCTGGCCGCCGGAGAGCGTCACGCCGCGCTCGCCGATGACGGTGTCGTAGCCGTCGTCGAGCTCGGCGATGAACTCGGCGGCCTGGGCGTCCTCGGCCGCCCTGATCACGTCCTCGCGGTCGGCGCGCTGCCCCAGGCTGAAGGCGATGTTCTCGGCCACCGAGCGGGAGAAGAGCACGATGTCCTGCTCGATGGTGGAGATCTGGGAGCGCAGCGAGTCGAGCTCCCAGTCGCGCAGGTTGACCCCGTCGACGAGGATGCGGCCCGAGGTGACGTCGTAGATGCGCGGCACCAGCTTGGTGAGGGTGCTCTTGCCGGAGCCGGTCTCGCCGACGATCGCCACCGTCTCCCCCGGCCGCACGGTGAACGTCACCCCGCGCAGCACCGGATCCCCGTCGTCGTAGCCGAAGGTCACGTCGTCGAAGACGATCTCTCCGGTGATGCGGGCGGTGTGGCCGTCCGGGCGCTGCTCCAGCTCGGTCTCGGCGTTGAGGACGGTCAGGATCCGGCGCGAGGACACGATGCCGAGCTGGACCAGCGAGAAGGTAAAGATGGAGATCTGGGTGGGGAAGCCGAGCATGCTCATCAGCCCCATGAACGCCACCAGCTCGCCGATGGTGATCCCGCCGGCGGCGTGCAGATAAAGGGCGTGCCAGAGGGCGCCGGCCATCGCGAAGGCGAACAGCAGCGTGGGCAGATAGCGGGCCTGGACCAGGCCGTTGCGTACGAACGAGTCGCGGTAGCGGCTGGCGCGGGTGCGGAACAAGGCCCGCTCCTGCCCTTCCTGCGCGGTCACCTTGATGACCTCGATGCCGCGGACGGCCTGGCTCAGCCCCGCGTTGAGGTCGCCGAACTCCTCGCGCATGCGGGTGGCCACCGGGTTGAGCTGCCGCATGTAGTGCCAGAGGGCGAAGACGAACAGGACCACGAAGGTGACGGGCACCAGCAGCAGCCGCGGGTCGATCGTGGCGATGAAGACGAGCGGCACCAGGCCCTGGATGCCGGAGTCGACGATCAGGTCGATGCCGGGCGTGACCATGATGGACAGCTGGCGGATGTCGTTGGCCGCGCGGGCCATCAGATCGCCGACCCGCTGCCGGTTGTGGTAGGTCTGGCTCTTGCCCAGCAGGCTCACGTAGAGCTCGTCGCGGGCGTCCCGCTCCAGCCGCTTGGCCAGGACCTCGCTGGACAGCCGGGCGACGAGGTCGAACAGGCCGCGGGCCAGCATGATCGCGAGCAGGGCCAGCGAGACCAGGCCGAGCGCGTCCATCGGCTCGCCCCGCGTGCGGAGCACGGCGTCGAACGCCTGACCGGTCAGCTGGGGGACCATGGCGTTGAGCACCACCATGATCAGTGACCCGCCGAGGAACCCGGTCAGGTGCACCCAGTGGCGGCGCAGATGCGACCAGAGCCACCGCACCGGGCCGCGCCGGTCATACGGCTGACCGGAGACGGAGAACTCCGAGGTGGTGGTGGACACGGCAAGGCCCCCTGGCCATGGGTGGGTGGGCGTCGAACCTGCTTTCTATCACCGGGGTCCGACACTTTCCCAACGCTTTTCGCCCGGGGCTCGCTCACGCCCCGATGTGCACGTACGGCGCCCAGGCCAGCGGACTGCGGAAGCGGGGCAGGGCGCGTAGCCGGGCGACCGCCAGGTGCAGCGCCACCGCCGGTTCGGTGCCGCTGTCGCCGGCCAGTGTCCCGTACACGTCCGCGGCCACCCTGGCGGCCGAGGCGTCGTTCAACGACCAGAGGGTGCCGATGACGTGCCGGTAGCCGGCCAGGTGGAAGGCGGCCGCCAGGTGGATGGCCTCGTCGGTGAGCGTGGTGTCCCCCTGGGCGGTCTCGCAGGCGGACAGGAAGGCCAGGTCGCCGTCGACCACGCCGGCTTTGACCAGGTCGAGCACGGTCAGGTCGGCGTCGTGCAGCGCCAGATGGCTGGCGGACGGCTCCTGGGGGTTCTGCTTGCCATGGCAGGCGAAATGGACCCACGGATGCGCCGGGACGGCGTCGAGCACGGCCTGCCAGGTGGCGGTGGCATCCTCCAGCACGAGGGCTCGTCCGCCCAGGGTGTCCCTGATGGCCCGGATCTCGTCGGGGACGGCGGGCAGGTCGCGGTAGCGGCCGTCCTGGCGCGGGGTGACGCGCAGCCCGGTCACCAGGGCGGCGGGGGCGGGCGGAGCCGGCCGCTCGGTCCTGGCGCGGAGCAGCGCCTGCAGGGTCGGGGTGTAGGAGGACACCACGTGGTCGCCCACCCAGGCGGCGTTCGCGCCAGGGCGGTGCCGGCCGGCGGCGTGCAGCGGGAGCGTGGCGAGCGGGCCGGTCGGGCACCACCACACCCGCGGAAGGTTCCCGCCGCGCAGGGCCGTTGCGTCGGGCACGGGCAGCGCCAGCGCGTCGAGCACCGGCAGCGCGACGGCCTCCCACAGCCATTCCAGGGTGGACAGCATGGTCTGGTTCGCGTTGATCCTGGCGGCCAGGCCCTGCCGGGCGGCGCCGAGCGCGTCATGGAAGGCCGTCGCCCGTTCGACGGCCTCCTCCTGGGTCAGTCCGGGCAGCGGGAGGGTCCGCACGCCCTCGGTGGTGAGCAGCAGCGCGTCGCAGCGGGTGCGGCCGACGTTGACGATCACGACCGGGCCTCGGTCCGCGGCCTGGAGCAGGGTCTCGATGTCCGGAGGCCGCAGGAACCCGGCGAAGCCCGGCAGCTCCCTGATGTAGTCGATCAGCTCGGTGAACCGGGCCGTGGCGCGCCGCCGCCGCTCCGCCTCCCCCATCCGGTCCGCACCGCCCTGGGCGGTCAGCTCGCCGGGTCGCAGCGGTCCGGCCGACCGGAGATCGAGGGCGGCGCTCACCTCGTCGAACTCGGCGGCGAGTCGCGGGTGCCCGGCGTGGAGCTCGCTCCTGTCGCTCCTGGTCTGCAGAAGCTGGGCCCACAGCACGCTTCTCCCCTGTTCGAGCAGCTGGACCGCGGCCCTGGGCGAGTCGCAGGCCAGCGCGGCCGCGGCGGCATCACCGGCCAGGCCGGCGACCCGCTTGAGCTGGTTCTCCTGGGACCGGCGGCCGAGGCCGCGCCAGGTCACCAGGGGAAGCAGGTCCTGTACGCAGATCCGGTAGTGCTCCAGCGCTTCCACGGGCCGGCCGTGCCGCAGGGTGTAGGCGGCGTAGTCGCGGTTGCTCTCCAGCCGGGACAGGGTCCCGTTGGAGGTCACGCTGGCGGCCAGGCGGTAGGCGTCCATGGCCCGGTCCCGGTCCCGGCGACGGCCGCGGCGCTCGTACCGTACGTTCAGCACCAGGCCGAGCTGGGCGGCGCGGGATCCCAGCGCGGGATCGCCGGGCGGGGTGGCGGCCACCGACGCCTCGATGGCCCGGATCGCGGACCGGAGGTCGCGCGCCCGGCCCGTCCGCCCGAACCGCAGCAGCCTGCCGACACCGACCAGGTGCTGTTGACTGGCCCACGACGGGTCGTCCTCCGCCGTGGCGGCGAGCGCCTCGCGGCCACGGCCGATGATCTCCGACAGGTCGTCGGCGCTGTTGGCGTCCGGGCGCTCCAGATACAGCAGCGACAGGCCCTTGCTGACCACCGGCCGGTAGTAGTGGCCTGCCGGCAATGCCGCCAGGGCCGCGCGTCCGGCTTCGATCGCCCCGTCCAGGTCCTCGGGACGGGCGTGCTCGTCGAAGCGGAGCCCGAGCATGCCCGCCTTGTTGTACAGGTTGACCGCCAGGTGCCGGTGGTCGGAGGTGGGCACCGCCAGAGCCAGGTCCATGGCGTCGATCGCGTCATCGAGGTCGTCGAGGTCGCCTCGGTGCTGGGCGCGCTTCCACAGGTTCTCGCTGAGAGTCTCGTACGCCAGCCTCCGCCATGGTGAGTGAGCCGGCAGCGCGGCCAGCACGGAGCCGACGATCTCGACGCACCTGTCGACGTCGGGGGCGTCGCCGGTCACCAGGAACCGCTGCGACAGCATGACGGCCAGCTGGAGCTCGCAGAGCGGACGCCACGGATCGGTGTGGGCCAGGTCGGCGAGGACGGACGTGATGACGTCCATGGCGGCGTCGACGTCGGCTCGCCCCCCGACGCGCTGGCCGCGCATGCGCAGGGCGTCGGTGAGGTAGATCGCGATCATCGCCCGGTCCGCGGCCCGGACGGGCTGCCGCCAGGCCTGCTCACCCGCCGTGACGGCGGCGTTCAGGTCGGTCTGCGATCCGGTCAGCTCCGCCCGTAGTTTCAGCACCTCGGCCAGCCCGCCGAGGGCGAGCGCCCTGACCGGGTGATCGGGCGGCAGCTCCGCCGCCGCCTCCTGGAAGGCGGCGATCGAGTCGCGGATCGCCGCGACGTCCCCGGTGAGGAGGAACCGCTGTGACATCGCCCTGGCCAGAGGGAGTCGCGCCAGGGCGCGCTGGTCTCCCGGCGGCGCGAGCCGGACGGCACTCCTGGCGGCTTCGATGGCGGCGGTGTTGTCGTCGGCGGTGTTGTCGGCGGCGCCGCCGATCCTCGCCCGCTCCTGCAGGGCCTCACTCAGCTCCGCCGCGTATTCGCGACGCACCGGGTGCCCCACGGGCGCCGCGTCGAGCGCCGTCCGGTAGGCGGCGATGGCCGACTCCAGATCCGCCGGGTCGCCGTCGCGCCGGTAGCGGCGCACCCTCGTCCTGCCGATGACGTGCTCGACCATCCTCCTGTCGACGTGGTCCACCCCGATGATCCCGGCTGCCTCGGCGACTCCGGCGAGCGCGGCGTCCAGGTCGGCGCGATCTCCGGTCGCGTCGTACCTCGTCGTCCGGGTGCCGGCCATCTGCAGCAGCAGGTGGCCCCTGAGGGGGCTGCCGGCGGGAACGCCGTCGAGCAGGCTCGCCTGCAGGCTCAGGCCGCGATCCAGGTCCCGGCGGTCACCCCGGTGGGCGTACCGGGCGGTCAGCGCACCGCTCAGGCTGATGCGCAGGCCGTCGAGCTCACCGTCGTCATGGTCGTCGTCCAGCAGCCGGTCGGCGGCCGAGACGGCCGCGTCCAGTTCCGCCAGGCTGCCGCTGATGGCCTTGAAGACCTGAGCGTCGACCCGCTCCCTCTCGTCCTCCAGGTCGTCTCCCCGGGGGAGGTCGTCCTGGTCGCCGGTGATGGTGAACCGTGCCCTCGAAGCCTTGTACAGGTCTTCCCGCAGCTCCTCGTCGCCGGGCGTGTCCACCAGGGCCGCGCGGAGGCGGGCGACGAGGTCGTCGACGTCGTCCAGCCGTGCCCCGTCGGACATCCGGTTCCACAGGAGCTTCCGCAGCAGCTCAGCACAGCTCCGCTCGTACAGGGACAGTCCCGGCCGCGGATCGCCGAGCGCCTCGCGCAGCACCCCTATGGCCCGGTCACGGTCGGCGGGGTCGCGGCCCTCCTCGTAGAACCGGATCGCCGTCATTACCCCGTACTGCAGCAGGGCGTGCCGGCGATGGGGCCAGTCGGCCGGCATGCTCTCCAGTGCGGACCGGCAGGCGGCGATGACGGCGGTCAGGTGCTCGGGGCGTCCGGTCAGGGCGTAGCGCTGGCCGAGCGCCGCGATCCGGGTCATCTGCGGTCCCCACAGCAGCAGACCGCGGCCGAGATCCATGCGCAGGACGGCGTCGACCGTGTCGACCGCGGTCCGCGCCAGGTCCTGGTCCTGGGACTCGACGGCTCTGGCGCTCGTGACCAGTGCCAGCCGGTCAAGCCGGGCGGCCCTGTCAGCGAGCGCGTCCGGGCCCAGGGCGGCGTCCGGGGGGCTGTCCTCGGCCCGGTCGGCCTGGTCGACGGCCTGCCGGCACAGGGTCAGCGCCTCGGCGAGATCTCCCTGGCCGCCTCCGCCCAGCAGGCGGCGCCTGGCGATGGCCATGCCGAGTTTCGACCGGGCCCGTGCCGACTCCGGCGTCAGCTCCACAGCCTCCCGGTACTGGTCGACGGCGGTGTCCACATCGGCTTGGCCGGCGTCGGCGTCCCACCGCGCCATCAGCGCATCCGCCGCGTCGACCAGCAGGTCCGCCCGCTCCGGGGCTTCCCTCGACGTGCCGTCCAGGTCCGCGAGGACAGCGGTCACGGCCCGCTCCAGGTCCTCCCGCGCGCCTCTCCGATGGTGGCGTAACAGCAACGCCATGCCGTACGGCGCTCCGCCGTCCGTCTCGCGCAGGGCGATGGCCTGGTCGAGAGCGTCGTTGTCGTCGTCCCACTCGAAGCGGATCACCAGCTCGGTCGCGTCCATGGCACTCCAGAAGGGGGGATCCGCCTGAACGTATATCGCCGGTCCCGGCTTGTGATGGAAGATGCCCATGGCTGTGGGGAAATCCGAGGATGGACGGTGCCGATGACCGAGAGCGAGGCGCGGGCGTGGCTCTGCGCGGAGCTGCCCTCGTTGCGGCGGGACGCCGAGAAGGGCGGCTGGACCGCCGCTCTGGAGGACATGCTGACCGCACTGGACGAGGGAGGCACCGCCGTGGAGGTGCTCGCGCTGCTCGATCCCGGTGTTCCGGAGGACCGCGCGGATGAGGCTCCCTTCCTGCTGTTCGGCGTCGCCGGTCAGGAGCTGCGGGGTGACTACACCTGCCCCGACGGCTGGTGCGGTCGCCGCGCGGGCCGCGACGACGGCAACCGGCCGCCCATGTGCCGGCTGCGCGGGCGGCCCATGCGCTTCACCGAGGACTGAGCGGTGATCGACGGGCTGCTCACCGAGCTGGGCAAGAAGGTCACGGAGCGCTGGCTGACGCTGATCCTGCTCCCCGGCCTGTGCTTCGTGGCGGCCCTGTGGTGTGCCGTCCTCCTGGGGCACTCCCACGCCGTGGACGTCGCCATGCTCATCCAGCGGACCCGCTCCCGCCTGGCAGGGACCGGCGGTGACGCGGTGACGGTGGTGGTGACGGTCGCCGTCGTGCTGCTGGTCGCCGTCGCGGCGGCGGGCCTGGCACGGCTGGCGGTCGGCGCGATGGAGCGGCTGTGGCTGCTGGAGCGGCGTGGGCGCAGGGTGACCTGGCCGGGCCGCCGCCTGGCGCTGGTGGACGAGCGGGTGCGGGCCGAGTATCACGGGCTGCGGGCGGCCTTGGTGTGGCCCCGGCTGTGGTCGCTGCTGGAGGAGCATCAGCGTCTCCCGGTGCAGCAGGCCAGGACCGGTCTGGACACCGCGGCGACCACGATCGGCTGGGGGTTGCTCTACGCACTGGCCGGCTGCGCCTGGTGGCCCGGCCTGCTGATCGCCGTCGGCCTGCTGATCGGCGGCGCGACGCGGGCGCGGCGGTGCGCGCACGCGTACGCGACGCTGGTGGAGAGCCTTGTGGACATCCGCCAGGGTGAGCTCGCCCTGGCGCTGGGCATGGAGCTGCCGCACGGACTGATCACCGCGGACGAGGCTGGCCAGATCAACGCCCGTCTGCACAAGGGCGGTCCCGACCATCCGGTACGACGCCGACGGCTCAGGAGGCCGGGCGCTTGACCGCCCTCCGCCGAAACCCGCGAACACCGTACGCGAGCCCGGCGGCCAGCACGATCGCGCCCGCCGTCAGCGGCACCCAGTCGCCCAGCAGGACGTATGGGGTCGTCCCGCGATAGAGCGGCACGTCGACCACGAAGCCGCCCCGGTACTCCGGCGGGAACCAGGCCAGCCGCGTACCGTCCGCGTCGAAGGCCGCCGAGGTGCCGTCGAGCTCCACGAGGACCGCCGACCGGCCGGTCTCGACGGCCCGGACGGCCTCGAAGCTCGCCTGCTGCGGCTGCGCCCAGCTGCCGTGGAACGTGGTGAGCGAGCCCTGCACGATCGTGACGTCCGCGCCCATGCGGAGGAGTTCGCGCCGCATGTCCGGGAAGGTCGACTCGTACGAGATGAGCGGTCCGACCCGGTGGCCGGAGACCTCCAGGATCGTCAGCCGGTCACCGGTGACCCGGTCCTGGGCGGCCGCCGCGGTGTGGTCGGTGAGCCGCCCCAGCAGCGGCCGCAGCGGGACGTACTCGCCGAACGGCACCAAACGCTGCTTGACGTAGGTATTCACCAGGCCGTCGGCCGTGTACTGGTAGGTCGACTTGGCTATCTGCCCGGATGGGTCGGCGGCGTCCACGTTGACCAGCAGGTCGCCGCCCGTCGCGGCGGCGGCCGAGCGCAGCCGGGGGGCGAGGCCGGGGCGCTGGGCCGGGTCGAGCCCGACGCTGCTCTGCCCCCACACGACCACGTCGGGATCGCGACCGGCGAGCTCATGGGTCAGCCGCAGATGTGCCGCGATCCGCTGCTCCGCCCCTGGTACCGGCCCGGTCTGCACGCCCGCGACCCGCATGGCGCCCACGGGCACGGGCTCGGGCCGTACCAGCCCGAAGCTGACGGCGGCCACGGCCAGGGCGGCGGCCGCCCCCGCCCCGGTCAGCCGGGCGCGGCGGCCGACGGCGGGCAGCACAGTGGGCAACACGGCGGCGGCGAGCCCGACGTTGACGGCGACCAGCACGAAGCTCAGCAGCCACACCCCGCCCAGGGCGGCGAGCGCGAGCACCGGCCGCACCTGCCACTGGCTCAGCCCGAGCAGCCCCCACGCGCCGCCCAGATGCTTCCAGGAGCGCACCGCCTCGACCCCCACCCAGACCGACGGCAGCACCACCAGCGCCACCGCCACCCGGGCAGGTGACGGATTCCTGAGCAGACCGTAGGAGACCATCCCGAACGGCGCCCAGAGGAGGCCGACCGTGCCCATCACCAGCGGCGCGAACACCCCCAGGGAGGGGAGCAGCCAGTGGACCAGCGTCACGAAGAAGCCCACCCCCGCGCACCAGCCGCGCCACGCCGCCTCGCGGTACGTCCCGGCCCCGGCCAGCAGGACCAGCAGCGGAACCAGCCCCACCCACGCCCACCACCACGCCCCCGCGGCAGGGAAGGCGAGCGCGAGGCAGGCCCCGGCCGCGACAGCGAGGCCGCGCGGCGTCCATCGAGCGAGCACACTGGACCGCTACCCGGCAGCGTGTGGCCGACCCCGGCGGAGCTGGACCTGATTGAACGCGGCCGGGGAGTTGTTCATACTCCGAGAAACACCCGTAGAGGGAGGGACTCATCATGCTGTACGTCTTCGGCTTCGAGCGCATCGGCGTGGCCGTGAGCGACATCTACTTCCGCGACCCGAATCCGAACAAGGGCCAAGAGGGCGCCGAACGGGGAGTCCGCCTCGAAGTGCGGGAACTCGCCCAGGGGGAGTTGAAGGGCACCGTCTATTCCGCCCGCCCGATCCACGTCGACCGGCCGATCTGGCGGGTGGACCTGCTGGAGTCCGTGGAGGGACGGCCCGGCAGCTTCGACCGGACCCATCATCACCCGGTCTTCACCGGATGGGACCCCGGCCCCCGTGTGTTCGCCAGGGACCTGTCCAGTGATCCGCTCAAGTGGCTCGAAGGCCGGTTGTCCGACCTGGACGGTGTGCTTGAGCAGGCGGGCACCGGCCAGGACGCCGCCGGGGACGCGGACGCGCTGCGCGCCTGCGCCCCCGAGATCATCGACTGCGTCGAGCGCCTGCTCGCCAAGGTCAGGGCGGGCGAGCTCGGCAGGGCGCCGGCCGACGGCACCGCCCTGGCCGTACGGGCCAGCTGGCTCTAACGCTGCCGGGCAGGCCGGACGACGATCTCGTTGACGTCCACGTCGGCCGGCTGCCCGATCGCGTACGAGATCGCCTGGGCGATGGCGTCGGGCGCGATGGTCTCCGCCCGGAAGACGCGCATCTTGTCCTTCGCGCCGGCCTCGGTGATGGTGTCGGCGAGCTCGGACTCGACGACGCCCGGCGAGATGGTGGTGACCCGGATGCTCGGGTCGGACTCCTGCCGCAGCCCTTCGGTGATCGCCCAGGCGGCGTACTTCGTGGCGCAGTAGACGGCGGCGGTCGGCGACACCTGGTGGGCGCCGATGGAGGCGACGGTCACGAAGTGCCCGCCCCCCTGCCGCTGGAAGATCGGCAGCCCGGCGGCGATCCCGTGCAACAGGCCGCGGATGTTGACGTCGATCATCCGGTCCCACTCCTCGACCAGCAGCGAGTCCAGCCGGGACAGCGGCATCACGCCGGCGTTGTTGACGATCACGTCGATCCGGCCGTGCCGCTGCACGGTGTCCTCGGCGAACGCGACCACGTCCGCGCCGTCGGTCACGTCCAGGCGGCGCGTGTCGACGCTGCCGCCCGCGTGGCTGATCTCCTCCGCGAGCGCCTTCAGGCGGTCCTCGCGGCGGGCGCCGATGACCACGTGGTGGCCCTCGCGGGCCAGGCGCAGCGCGGTGGCCTGACCGATGCCGCTGCTGGCGCCGGTGACCAGGATGATTTTGGAGTTGCTCATGTACGTCCCTCGTTTCGTTTCTCGTGCCCCCGGGCATGCCGGGGCGTGCGGCATCGACCCGCGTGCTCGGCGGGTTCGGTGACTGCGGTGGTTGTTCGGCGGTTGTTCGGCGGTTATTCGGCTGTCGACCGCTCGGCGGCGGCCGGGGGCGCGGGCTCGGCGGTGAGGCTGCCCAGCAGCGCGAGGGCCTGCTCGGACGGGCTACCCGGCTCGGCCTGGTAGACGACCAGTTGCTGGCCGGGGGCGCCGTTGACGGTGAACGACTCGTAGTGCAGGGTCAGCTCGCCGACCAGGCGGTGGTGGAAGCGCTTGGTGTCGTGCGTCTTGTGGCGGACGTCGTGCCGCGCCCACAGCCGCCGGAAGCTTGCGCTCCGCAACGACAGCTCGCCGACCACCTCGATCAGCGCCGGATCGTCGACGTCCGCCCCAGCCACGGCCCGCAGCCCGGCGACCGTGTTGACCGCCGCCCGCTCCCAGTCCGGGAAGAACTCCCGGGCGTCCGGGTCGAGGAACACCAGCCGTACGAGGTCCGCGCTGTAGGTGTGGCCGGCGTACAGCGCGCCGCCCAGCGCGTTGTGCGCCAGCACGGTCAGGCGGCAGCCCAGGACGATGGCCGGGGTGTGGGACCAGCCCGTCATCATGCGCAGCAGGTTCGGGCTCACCCGCTCCTGCCGTGGGGCCCGGCGCCGGCGGACGCCCGGGTTCGCGAGCTGGTGCAGATGCGCGACCGCGTCGTCCGTCAGCCCCAGCGCGCGGGCCAGCGCGTCGACCACCTGGGCCGACGGGTGCCGCTCGCGGCCTTGCTCCAGGCGTACGTAGTAGTCGGCGCTGACTCCCGCCAGCATCGCGACCTCTTCCCGCCGCAGTCCCGCCACCCGTCGCCGGCTGCCGGCAGGCAGGTTCACGTCTTCGGGCCTGATGAGCTCTCGGCGGGCTCTCAGGAACTGGCCGAGCAGGTTGTCCCTGTCCATGTGCTCCAGGTTAGGCCTGGTCCACGGCTTATGGGAGCGCGGAAGGGGGCCGGGTCACTCCTAGGCTGACCACTCCTGCGCCGGCTCTCCCTTCGGTGCGTTCTCCTTCGGTGCGTTCTCCCTCGGGGCGTTCTCCCTCGGTGCGTGGCGACGGCTGGACGACAGCGGCAGCATGACCTCCACCTGCGTGCCCGCGTCGGGCAGGCCGCTGACGACGCAGATGCCGCCCAGTTCCGCCGCCCGCTCGCGCATGGACCCCAGCCCGACCCCGGCCCGGTGGCCCTCCGGCAGCCCTCGGCCGTCGTCACGGACCGTCACCCGCAGCACCGAGTCCTCCCGCTGCAGGACGACGGAGGCCGTACGCGCCTCGGCGTGCCGCCGCACGTTGGTCAGCGCCTCCTGCACGATCCGGTAGACGGCCACCTCGACGGCCGCCGGCAGCTCGGACAGCTCGCCCTCGACCGTCACCTCGATCGAGATCTCCGGCGAGGACTGCCCCGCGAGGTCCCGTACGGCCCGCGCCAGGCCCAGATCGTCCAGGGCGGGCGGCCGCAGGCCGTACACCAGCTCGCGGATGTCCCCGGCGACGGCGTCCATCCCGGATCGCAGCTGCAGCAGCAGCGTGTCGGCCGAGTCCGGCGAGTCCTTCAACCGGCTGCGGGCGATGTTGATGATCATCGCCATGCTGGACAGGCTCTGCCCCAGCCCGTCGTGCAGGTCGCGGCGCAGCCGCCGCCGCTCCTCCTCACGCGTGGTCAGGATGCGCTCCCTGGAACGTTGCAAGTCCGCCGCCATGCGTACCGCGTGAGCCACGTCCGCGACGTACGGCGTGAGGGCGGCCAGCATCCGCTCGTTGTGCGCGGCGGGGAACCGGCGCGGTCCCGGCAGGCCCACGAGCAGGTAGCCGACCTGCTCCCCGTGCCAGACGAGCGGCACCCGCCGCTGCGCCTCCCCCACCCGCCCGTTCTCGACATAGCGGGGCTCGCCGTCGATCACCACCACGGCGACGCCCTCGACCGCGAGCCCGTCGCGCAGCACGCCCACCACCGAGGTCAGCGCCTTGGCCGGGTCGCCCCGCCGGATCGCCTGCGTCAGCCGCTCGGCGAGGAGGCCGGGATCGCCGACCTTGCCGTACAGCATCCGATCGACGGCCCGCTGCAGCATCCGCCGCAGCGGCTGGAAGAACGCCCCGGCGAACAGGGCGGCGGCCAGCCCGGCGACCTGGTCATAGCCGGAGACGAACAGGCTCGACGCCGCGCCGAAGCCGAAGTAGACGGCGCTGACGACGGCCAGCAGCCCGGCGGCCACGAAGGTCCGGCTGATCACCGTGTCGATCCCGTACAGCCTGTAGCGCATGGCCGAGAAGGCGATCGCGATCGGGATGAGCCCGGCCCAGATGATCGCCGACCAGACCAGCTCGTCCGCGAACGAGGCCACGACCAGGCAGATGATGTAGCCGGAGAACGCGAACAGCGGCCACCCGATCTGCCGGCGCACCACCGGGCTCGCGGCCCGCAGCCGGGAGGCCAGGGAGAGGGCCGCCAGCGCCATCGAGGCGTAGATCACCGTCCAGGTGATCACGAAGACGGTGGACGTGAACGGCGCGAGGGCGGGGACCTGCAGCGGGTTCGGGATGACGGCGGGGTACGGATAGGTCGCCAGTGGCGGATCCGGGCGCACGGCGTTGCGCAGCATCTCGGCCGCCAGGGCGGTGGCGCCGACGATCGGGACCACCCGCCAGCGCGGCGACGGCAGCCGGCCGTCGGGCGAGTACATCGGCAACAGCAGCGTCAGTGTCACGCCGCATACCGCCCAGCCGACCAGGTTCGGGAAGCGTAAGTAGCCGGCCGTCACCAGGTGGCCGTCAGCGGCGGACCGGAGCATCAGCGCCCCCATGACGTCGCTGACGCCGGCCGCCAGCCCGCCCACGCACATCAGCCAGGCCAGCTTCAACCGGGGCCGGTGGAAGATGAGGAACGCCCCCACCGCCGGGAACGTCAGCGCGACGGCCGACTGCGGAGTCACGGTCATCCGCGGCGTCCACTCGTCGGGCAGGCCGGCCCAGACCAGCACGCCCGTCACCTCAAGGGCCGGGGACACCACCGCCATCAGCAGGGCGATGCCGCTCGCCAGGCGCGCCGGCGAGCTCTCGGCGGCGGCCACGGCTCCGCCCGCTGCCGTGGCACTGCCGGCGATTTCGGCCATTGTGTTCCTGCCTCTCCAGCCCCCATGAGTTGGACAGGATTATGACGTCTTTGGGGTAATAAATCGCCTCCCCCCGCCGCCGTCAGGGTGAACCCGCGCCCCCGGTGACAGACTCGAAGCCATGCAGAAGACCTCATTGGACGCCTTGGTCCGCGAACACCTCAAGCGCGCGGCCGAGGCCTCGACCGGACGCAGCGCGGAGACGCTGCACGGCGGTCACGAGCACACCCTGCGCCAGACGCTCATCGCGCTGACGACCGGCCAATCGCTCAGCGAGCACGAGAACCCCGGCGAGGCCACCCTCCTGGTGTTGCACGGACGGGTCCGCCTGCGCAGCGGCGGCACCTCGTGGGACGGGATGACGGGCGACTTCATCGTGATCCCGCAGGCCCGCCACAGCCTGGAGGCCCTGGAGAACTCCGCCGCCCTGCTCACCGTCGCCAAACTGCCCTGACCCGTTGACCCTGCTGACCTTCGGGCACGGCACGGCCACCCGCGACCGCCTCGCCGCCCTCCTGCTGGAGGCCGGCGTCACAGCCGTCGTCGACGTACGGACCGCGCCAGGCAGCAGGCGCAACCCCGACGCCGGCCGGGAGGCGCTGGCCGAGTGGCTGCCGGCCGCCGGGCTCGGCTACCGGTGGGACGGCCGGCTCGGCGGCTTCCGCAAGCCGGCGCCGGACTCCCCCGACGTCTTCTGGGAGAACGCCTCCTTCCGCGGCTACGCGGGCCACACCCGCGAGCCCGACTTCCTGGCGGCCATGGACGAGCTGCTGGCGCAGGCGGCCACCGGGCGCACGGCGGTGATGTGCGCCGAGGCGGTGTGGTGGCGTTGCCATCGGCGTCTCATCGCCGACTTCGCCGTCCTGGCCAGGCACGCGACCGTCCAGCACCTGGCGCACGACGGCCGCCTCACCGACCACCCGCCGACCCCGGGCGCCCGCCTGCGCGAGGACGGTCTCCTGGTGTACGACCGGACGTAGTCCCCCGCGCCTCCCCTGCCTGCCCCCGTCGTCCTCCGCGTCCTCGCGTCCCCGCGTCTCCCCTGCCCGCGTCTCCCTTGTCTCAGGCGAATGCCTGGGCGACCGCGAGGCTGTCCTCGTAGACGTGGTGGCGGGTGACGAGACCGTTCTCGACCGTGAGGTGCAGGGCGAAGCGGGAGCGGTACGCGCGCCCGGTGGAGCGCGCGGTCTGCCGGATCTCGCCGAGCACGACGGCGTCGTCGCCGTCCACCAGGATGCGCTCCACCACGGTGCCGGCCTCCTCCGGCACATGGTGCTCGGCGATCAGGCGGAAGTGGTCGGCGGCGTCGGCGCGGGTCTTGCGGTGCCGGATCCACGGGATGTCCATGCGGCCGTGCTCCGACTCCGGCCAGTCGAGCTTCCAGTCGCCGTGCTCGGCGTACATCTCGGCGATCCGCTCGGGGTCGCCCTCGCCGATCCGGCGCAGCAGCTCTTGGACGACGTCGCGCGTGGACATGGTGTTCCTCCCGTTTGATCAGTGGATGGCCCCACTGTGTCAGGAGCGGCCGACGCTGCACGATTACCTCCCAGGTAAGACGTTGACAAATTTATTTGTCGGTGAAAGGCTTCAGGGCATGGAGACGAAGCACAGCACCCAGACGGTCACTTCCGCCGACGGCACCACGATCGCCTTCGAGCGCATCGGCCGGGGCCCGGCGCTCATCCTGGTCGACGGCGCCATGTGCCACCGGGCCTCGGGCCCCGCCAGGCCGCTGGCCCAGGAGCTGGCCGACGATTTCACCGTCTACACCTACGACCGGCGCGGCCGGGGCGACAGCGGCGACACCGCGCCGTACGCCCCCGAGCGCGAGCTCGAGGACCTCGCCGCGCTCATCGAGGAGGCAGGCGGTCCAGTCCTCCTGTACGGGATCTCGTCGGGCGCGGCGCTGGCCCTGGCCGCCGTCGAGAGTGGGCTGGCCGTGAGCAGGCTGGCGGTCTACGAGCCGCCGTTCATCGTCGACGACACCCGGCCGCCCATCCCCGCCGACTACACCGAGCGGCTCCAGGACTTCCTGGCCATGGGCCGGCCCGAGAAGGCGATCGGCTACTTCATGCGCAAGGGGGTCAACCTGCCCGGCGTGATGGTGGCCATGATGCGGTTCATGCCCGGCTGGTCGGGGATGAAGGAGGTGGCCCGCACGCTGCCGTACGACGCGGCCTTCGTCACCGACTTCGAGCGCGGCAGGCCGCTGCCCGAGGGGCAGTGGGACTCGATCAAGGTGCCCACGCTGGTGGCCGACGGCGCGAAGAGCCCGGCCTGGATCCGCAACGGCGCCACGGACCTGGCGCGGGTCCTGCCCGGCGCCGAGCGCCGCACCCTGCCGGGCCAGACACATATGGTCAAGCCGCAGGCGCTGGCCCCGGTCCTCAAGGAGTTCTTCCAATGATCTTCCGCACCACCGTGGAGCTGGGCGGCAAGACCGCCACCGGGTTCGAGGTCCCGGCCGAGGTCGTGGCCGAGCTCGGCTCGGGCAGGCGTCCGGCCGTTCACGTCACCATCAACGGACACGCCTACCGCAGCACGGTGGCCTCCATGGGCGGCCGGTTCCTGGTGCCGCTGAGCGCCGAGAACCGCGCCGGGGCGGGCGTCGCCACCGGTGACGAGATCGAGGTCGGCCTGGAGCTCGACACTGAGCCCCGCCAGGTGAGCGTGCCACCCGACCTGGCCGAGGCGCTCGGCCGGGCGCCGGAGGCCAAGAGGTTCTTCGAGAGCCTGTCCTACTCCCGGCAGCGCCGGTACGTGCTGCAGGTCGAGGGCGCCAAGAAGGCGGAGACCAGGCAGCGGCGCGTCACCGACACCATCACCCGCCTCACCAACGGCGAGGCGTGACGCCCTCTGTGGCGCATACTCGCTCTCGCGGGTGAGGGTGCTCGCTCTTGGGAGTGAGGCCGAGGTTCGCTCCTCGCGGCGATCCCATGCGAGGCGGATCATCGCAGGATTAGGGGCATCAGCCGAATCGCTGGGACGTCGACTCCGGGCAGCGGGTCTCGCGCACCGGACGTCATCCCAGCCCCGCCCCCAAGGAGATCACCTCATGATCACCCGCCCCGCGTACCTCGCCGCCCCCGCGCTCGCCATGGTCTACGGAGTGCTCCGCATCGTCGACGGGTTCGACGGCAGCCGGGGTCCCGGGCTCGCCTGGACGCTCGGACATCTCGCCTTCATGGGCGCTCTGGTGCTCTTCGCCGTGATATTTCGGGATATGTGGATGATGCTCGGGCGTGGCCGGGTCGCCACCGGCCTTCTGGCGGCGGGACTCGCCGGGATCGCGTTCGCTTTCGTCCAGTTCGCGATCGACATCGTGGTCGGGTTCATGGCCGCCGACCACGAGGCCATGGGGCCGCTGTTCGACCAGGTGCAGGCGGTGCCCGGAGTGCCGCTGCTGGTCTACGAGGCCGGGCCGATCCTCTTCTACCTCGCCCAGCTCGCCCTGGTGATCCACCTCGCCGTCCAGCGCCAGGTCCAGCTCTGGGTGCCCGTGCTCGTGCTGGTCCAGATCCTGCTGCCGTTCGCGTCGCTGGACCTCATCCCCGTCGGTGCGGTCGTCGCGATGATCGCGTTCCTGCCGCTGGCGACGCGGCCGACGAAGACCGCCCTGGCTCATGCGTGATCATGCGGACTTGAAAGGGTGGGACATCGTGCCCGATCCTCCGCTCATCGCCGTACTGCGCAGGCGTCTGCGAGCGGTCCCGCCGCTCGTGGCGGACGGGGCGCTCACCGCGCTGATCACGATCGCGCAGCTCTGGCCGCTGATCTCCAGCGAGAGCTCGACCGGCGTGCCGTACAGCTGGTGGGGTTATGCCGTCGCGGTCGCCTCGTCGCTCCCGCTGATCTGGCGGCGCCGCTTCCCGGTGCCCGTCCTGCTGTCGAGCCTCAGCATCAGCGCCCTGTACGACCTGTCCGAGCAGGTGGCGGACCAGCCCGTGTGGTACGGCTCGCTCGTCGGTTTCTACACCGTCGCCGCCTACTCCACTTTCTGGACCAGAATCATCACCCTCGTCCTGACCGCTGCCGGTATGGCGGTGTTCGTCGGCTCGTCGGAGACAGCGCTGCGCAGCGCCGTGCTGCTCGTCGCCTCGTACGCCATCGGCAGGGCGGCGGCCACCAGCCGCGCGCACGCCGCGGCGCTGGAGGAGCGGGCCGCGCGGCTGGAAAGGGAACGCCAGATGGAAGCCGAACGCGCGGCGGAACGCGAGCGGGCCAGAATCGCCCGCGACATGCACGACATCCTCGCCCACGCGGTCAGCCTCATGGTCGTACAGGCCGAAGCCGGGCCGGTGGCCGTCAGGACCAACCCGGAGCGGGCCGAGGCCGCCTTCGAGGCCATCGCGGGGGCCGGGCGTGACGCGATGGTCCAGCTCAGGCGCATGCTGGGCGCCCTCAAGGAGGACGAGGCGCCCCGGGCCCCTCAGCCCACCGTCGAGGACCTGCCCGAGTTGGCGGCCCAGGTCTCGGGCACCGGTCTGGAGGTGGCCTTCCACACCGTGGGCGAGCCTCGCCCCGTGACACCGGACTGCGCGGTCGCCGCCTACCGGATCACGCAGGAAGCGCTCACGAACATCGTCAAGCACGCCGGCGCCCGCCATGCGGACATCCGGCTCACCTGGGGAGACGACACGCTGATGATCGACATCACCGACGACGGGCGGGGCTCCGGCCTGGCGCTGCCGTCGAGCGGGCACGGGCTGATCGGCGTCCGCGAGCGCGCCGCCGCCTGTGGCGGCACCGCGACCGCGGGCCCCCGCGCGGACGCCCCCGGCTTCCAGGTCTCGGTACGCCTCCCGGCGGCTCGATCATGACCGGCACGGAGTCCGCGCCGGTCGTCCGGGTGGTGGTGGCCGACGACCAGGAGCTGGTCAGAGGCGGGTTCGCGATGATCCTGGACGCGCAACCGGACATCGACGTGGTGGCCGAGGCGGGTGACGGCGTCCAGGCGGTGGCGGCGGTACGCGAGCACGCCCCCGACGTGCTGCTGCTCGACATCCGGATGCCCAGGATGGACGGCATCGAGGCGGCCCGTATCGTGTGCGCCGAATCGGCCTGCCGGGTGCTCATGCTCACTACGTTCGACCTGGACGACTACGTCTACGACGCGCTGCGGGCCGGGGCCAGCGGGTTCCTGCTCAAGGACGTGCGCCGCGACGACCTGGTCAACGCCGTGCGGGTGGTCGCCGGGGGCGAGTCACTGCTTGCTCCCACGGTCACCACGCGGCTGATCCACGAATTCACGTCCAGGCCGACCGCCAGGCCCGCCGCCGAGGCGGCCGGCGCACTGGCCGTACTGACCGCCAGGGAGCGCGAGACGCTCCAGCTCATCGCCCGCGGGCTGTCCAACGCGGAGATCGCCGCGGCCATGGTGGTCAGCGAGCACACCGTGAAGTCGCACGTCAGCAACCTGCTCACCAAGCTCGGGCTGCGGGACCGGGTGCAGGCGGTGATCACCGCCTACGAGTCCGGGCTGGCCGTGCCGGGGGCGTAAGGCGCGGCCGGGAGGGTAGGCCGGGGCTTATGACGGACGGCATTGAGATTGACATGCTCTGGGATGAGTTCCACCGCGTGGTGAACATGACGTCGGAGGAGCTGCGGGCTTACCTGCTCGCCGACGCCTCCGGCGAGGACGGCTTCGCGCCCGATCCCGATCTGGGCATCGACAGCCTGGGCCGGGGCGTGCTGCACGTCCTGGGCAAGCGCAAGGTGGACCTGACCAAGGACGACTACGACACGATGCGGCGAGTCGTCGAGCTGGTGGAGACCGTGGGCGACAAGACGGACGACGAGTCCCGGCACCTGCTCATGTCCGCCGGCCACGATCCGCTGCGGGCCTAGCGCCATGGTCGAGCCGCACTCGTGGATCGACGGCTACCTCCGGGCGTGGGAGTCCAACGATCCGGACGAGATCGCCGCCTTGTTCACCGAGGACGCCATCTACTCCAACGAGCCGTACAGCATCCCCGCGCGCGGGCGCGACGAGATCGTCGCGAACTGGCTCGCCCGCCAGGACAAGCCGGGCGAGACCACGTTCGAGTGGCATCCGGTGTGTCTCACCGACGAGGTGAGCGTCATCCAGGGCGTCACTACATATCCGGACAAAACGTACAGCAACTTGTGGGTGATCCGATTCGTTCCCGACGGCAGGTGCCGGGAATTCACCGAATGGTGGATGGAGCATGACGCAAGGTGATGCAATAGGCCGACCACCACCCGAGGAGGCCCGTTGAGAGACAACCTCGACCTCGCCGCGAACGCCCAGCAGCTCGCCGACGCCGCACCGGCCGGATCGATCGACCGCGCCGCGGCGAAGTCCGTGGCGATCACGCTCGCTACGACTCGCGACGTCACGCAGGCCAGACAGACGCTCGACGGGCTTTCGCCCGCGGACGTCCGGCAAGCGGCATTGGCCCTCTTCGACCGCCTCTCGGCGAGCTAACCCGGGTTCGGCCCGCTCCCAAGCGGCACCGCCATCGAGCGGTGCCGCCTGTTTGCGTTGCGCCGGATTCTGGGTGCCCGGATTTTTGGCGGCCGGGTTCTAGGCCGGGGTTCTAGGCCGGGGTTCTAGGCCCGGTGTTCGGCCAGCACGGAGCGCATGTCGGAGATGGCCCGCAGGGTGCCCCGGACCGTGCCGGTGACCTTGGAGCGTCCTGCGCGCGGCAGGTAGTCCACCTCCACCTCGGTGACCCGCCAGCCGACGGCGGCGGCGCGCAGCACCATCTCCAGCGGGTATCCGAAGCGGCGGTCGGCCAGCCCGAGCCCGATCAGCGCTTCCCTGCGGCAGGCCCGCATCGGCCCCAGATCATGCAGCGGAATCCCGGCCCCCCGCCGCAACCTCCAGGCCAGAACCGCGTTCCCCAGCCTGGCATGCACCGGCCACGCCCTGTCGCCTCCATCGCCCAGCTCCCTACGGCGGCCGAGGACCAGGTCGCTCTCGCCCGCCAGGACCGGGGCGGTGACGAGGGGCAGCTGGCGGGGGTCGAGGGAGGCGTCGGCGTCCATGAAGCAGACGAGGTCGGCCGTCGCCGCCAGCAGGCCCGCGTGGCAGGCCGCGCCGAAACCACGCTGCGGCTCCTGGACGACCAGCGCGCCGTACGCGGCCGCGATGTCCGGCGAGCCGTCGGTGGAGCCGTTGTCGACCACGATGGGGCGGTATCCGTACGGGATGCGTTCGAGCACCCACGGGAGCGCGGCGGCCTCGTTCAGACAGGGCAGCACGACATCGATCATGCGACAGACGCTAGGCCCCACCGCCTGGCAGCGGTCTTACGAAGTCATGACGGCCCGACGCGCGTCCTCGGAGCCGGTCTCCAGGGGGCGGTCACCTAGGCGGTGAATTCCTTGAGGCCGTCGGTGAAGGAGATCTGGGCGCGGAACCCCAGGTCTCTGGTGGCTCGGGCCGGGGAGGCGACGATGTGGCGGACGTCTCCCAGGCGGTAGGCGCCCGTTGTGACGGGGTGGGGGCCGCCGGTCTGGTGGGCGAGGGCCGTCGCCAGCTCGCCGACCGTGTGCGGGGTGCCGCTGGCGATGTTGTACGGGGTCAGGGCGCCGGGGACGCCTGCCCGCAGGGCCAGGACGTTGGCGTGGGCCACGTCTCGGACGTGTACGAAGTCGCGGCGCTGGCCGCCGTCCTCGAAGACCCGTGGCGCCCGCCCGGCCAGCAACGCCGACAGGAAGATCGAGGCGACTCCGGCGTACGGCGTGTCCCTGGGCATGCGGGGGCCGTAGACGTTGTGATAGCGCAGGGCCACGGCGGTGCCGCCGGTCTCGCGGGCCCAGTTGGCGGCCAGGTGCTCCTGGGCGAGCTTGGTGGTGGCGTAGGCGTTGCGGGGGTCGAGGGGGGCGTCCTCGGCGATGACGGCCGGGGCCAGCACGCTGCCGCAGGCGGGGCAGCGGGGGTCGAACAGGCCCTGGGCCAGGTCGTCCGCCTGCCGGGGGCCCGGCCGTACCCGCCCGTGGGTGAGGCAGTCGTACGCCCCCTCGCCGTAAACCACCATCGAGGAGGCGAGCACCAGCCTGGGCACGCTGTGCCTGGCCATGGCGGCGAGCAGGACGGCGGTGCCGTAGGCGTTGACGGAGGTGTAGTCGGGCAGGTCGGCCACGTCGACGCCGAGCCCGACCTTGGCGGCCTGGTGGACGACGGCGTCGACGCCGGGCAGCAGCCGGTCGAGGGCGTCGGCGTCGCGTACGTCCACGCCGCTGACCAGGTCAGCGGCGAGCACCTCGCAGGCGGGGGACGCCCCGGCGCCCGGTGGATCGGAGAGCGCCTCGGAGTTGGAGAGCGCCTCAGTGCCGGAGAGCGCCTCAGTGCCGGAGAGCGCCTCGGCGATGTGGCTGCCGATGAAACCCGCTGAGCCGGTGAGCAGTACACGCATGCCGCCGATCCAACACCCGCCCGGCGCGTGCCGATCTTACGAAGCGGGAACGTCGCCCAGGTGCCCCACCAGCCGCTGGACCTGCTCGGCGTAGTAGGCGCCGAACTCCGGTGAGGCGGGGTCCCGCTCGCAGACGGCCCTGACGAGCTGCGGGAAGGAGATGCCGGCCGCGGTCATCGCGAACAGCGCCACGAGCACCGCCGCAGGGTCGAGGTCCGCCGGGAACTCGCCGGCCTTCTGGCGGCGGCGGAGCTGTTCGACGTCGCGGCGCATGTCCTCGGCGAAGCTCTCGTCCGGTGGGCCGTCGTCGGTCAGCCCCTGCCAGAGCATCAGCTTGCCGAAGTCGCGGCGCTCGGAGTTGGCTCGTACGTAGCCGGCGACGAGCTCCGCCAGTGTCGCGCCGTGGTCGGCGAAGGCGCTCTCCTCGCCCTGCCATCGGGTGTTGATCGCCTGGTAGAGGCCCTCCTTGCCGCCGAAGTAGTAGGAGATCAGCTGTTTGTTGACGCCGGCTCTGGCGGCGATCTCGCCGACCCGGGCTCCGGCGAAGCCCTTGGCCGCGAACTCCTCCAGCGCCGCCTGCACGATGCGGGCCTTGGTGCGCTCGGGGTCGCGCTGCTTCTCCTCTGGCGCTCGTCTCATGCCGCGAACTTTATCATCCATCCGTTTGGTTGACAGTTTCATCCGAATGGTTGATAGTCGGGGACATGACGAACGACATCGCGATCATCGGCGGCGGCATCGGCGGCCTCTGCCTGGCCCAGGGACTGCGCAGGGCGGGCCTTCCGGTCACCGTCTACGAGCGCGACCGCACCCCCGCCGACCGGCTGCAGGGCTACCGCGTGCACATCGACCCCCACGGCGCGCGGGCGCTGCACGACTGCCTGCCTCCGCACCTGTGGCAGGCGTTCCTGGACACCACCGGACAAGGCGGTCAGGACTTCGGCTTCCTCAGCGAGAAGATGCACCTGCTGGCGCTGCTGGAGACGGCCGAGGCCGCCGATCCGGCCGACGGCCACCACTCGGCCAGCCGCATCACGCTCAGGCAGGTGCTGCTGTCCGGGCTCGACGAGGTGGTGCGGTTCGGCAGGACGTACGAGCGCTACGAGCGACTGCCGGACGGGCGGGTCAGGCTGCACTTCGCCGACGGCGGCAGCGAGACGGCGGGCATCGTGGTCGCGGCCGACGGCGGGAGCTCACGGGTGCGCGGGCAGTATCTGCCGCACGCCCGACGGGTCGACACCGGCATCACGACGGTGGCGGGCAAGTTCCCGCTCACGGAGGAGACCAGGGGGCTCCTGTCGCCCCGGCTGGTCGACGGCCCCAACACGGTCATCCCGCCCAGCGGCCTCGGCCTGTTCTGCGCCCCGCACGACCTGAGTGAGTCCACGGGCACCGCGAACATCCGCGACATCGGCCCCACCACAGGCGGCGCCGCTGCCGGGCTCGGCGGTATCGGGGCGACCGAGCAGGAGGGCGCGCTGATGGACAACACCAGCAGCTACGTCCTGTGGGCCCTCGGCGCGGCCGGCCACCACTTCCCGCCCGACATTTCGGAAATGTCGGGCGAGCAGCTCAAGGCCACGGTGTCCCGCATGATCGAATCCTGGCACCCCGACCTGCGCAGACTCGTCGACGACTCCGACCCGGGCACGGTCTCCCTGCTGCCGATCCGTACATCGATCCCCGTCGAGCCCTGGCAGACCACGAACATCACCCTGCTCGGAGACGCCATCCACAGCATGACCCCGATGCGCGGCATCGGCGCCAACACCGCGCTCCGCGACGCCCGCCTCCTCACCCAGGCCCTCACCAGCGCCCTCGCCCACGGCCAGGACCCGCTCCAGGCCATCGCCGGCTACGAGGCCCGGATGCGGGAGTACGGTTTCGCGGCCGTACGGGACTCGATGCGCGCGGCCGAGCAGTTCGTCGGCGGCAACCGGATGGCACGGGCCGGCTTCAAGGCGTTCCTCCGCACGGCCCAGCGCTTCCCCGCCCTCAAGGCCAGGGTGTTCGCCGGCGAGTAGGGCTATCTGAGAGCGGGTTCGGCCGGCATCCTCGCCATAACCAGCCTTTAAACTTCTGGTAAGCCACCACGAGGCTCGGGCGGTCCGCAGGCTGCGTACTGTGGTAGGAGCAGTGCGGCAACGCATGCCAGCCGCTGCTACACATGGAGTGCGCCAGGTTCGATCTTCCGCAATCGCGGGGAATGCGCCAATGTGGGGGCAGCTTCCACCGCGAAAGAAGGAGACCAGTGGCCGATCCCGTCACGCTCGGAACCCGAGGCAGCGACTTCGCCAGACTCGTCGACAAGATCACCGAAGCCGGTCTGCTGAACCGGCGACCTGTTTACTACGCGATCCGGATGAGCCTCGTCATGGGCGCCTACCTGGGTGCCTGGGCGCTGTTCGCCTGGGTCGGCGCCTCGTGGTGGCAGTTGCTCGTCGCCGTACTGCTCGCCGTGATCTCCACCCAGATCGGGCTCGTCTCCCACGACGTGGGACACCGGCAGGTCTTCCGGACCCGCCGCGCCAGTGACATCGCCGGGCTGCTGTTCGGCAACCTCGCCATCGGGCTCGGCTGGGGCTGGTGGAACAACAAGCACAACCGTCACCACGCCAACCCCAACCATGAGGACCACGACCCGGACGTCTCCCCCTCGGTGATCGTCTGGTCGCAGGACCAGCTGGGCAGGACGACCCCCCTGGCCCGCTTCATCGCCAAGCGGCAGGCCTACTGGTTCTTCCCGCTGCTCACCCTCGAAGCCTGGCATCTGCACGTCGCCAGCATCAAAGAGGTGTTCAAGCCCACGGCCAAGCGCCGCGGCACCGAGGGCGCGCTGCTGGCCCTCCACTTCGTCCTCTACTTCGGCCTGATCTTCACCGTGCTGCCGTTCGGCATGGCGCTGGCGTTCATCGTGGTGCACCAGGGGCTGTTCGGCATCTACCTGGGCTGCTCGTTCGCGCCCAACCACAAGGGGATGCCGATCCTGACCGCCGAGGACAAGCTCGACTTCCTGCGCAAGCAGGTGCTGACCTCGCGCAACGTCAAGGGCGGCGTCTTCACCGACGTGCTGCTCGGCCAGCTCAACTACCAGATCGAGCACCACCTCTTCCCGAACATGCCCTCGCCCAACCTGCGCAAGGCCCAGCCGATCGTCCGGCGCTACTGCGAGGAGATCGGCGTCAGCTATCTGGAGACCGGGCTGATCAAGTCCTACAGCCAGGCTCTCAGCCACCTCAACGAGGTCGGCGTCCCGCTGCGCTGACGCGCTTCGGGGGCCGCTCGGCCCTCGGAGCGCTCAGTCCTCTTCCAGCCGCCGGCGCAGCGTCTCCCTGCGCACTTCCAGCTCGGCGATGAGTCCCGCCCGCTCATCGGCCTGCGCGATCATGGCAGCGATCTCGAACTGGTCGGTCGCCCCCATGTCGCGGATCTGGTCGCGCAGATCCTGGTTGTCCTGCTTCAGCTTCGCCAAGTCTTCGTCGAGTCGGCGCAGGTCGTCTTTGGTGCTCATTCCCCAGCACTACCCGCGTGTACCTCGGCTACCACCACGGGTGGATGTATCCATGACGGCGGCCGTACAGAATGGCAAGCATGCGCAGGTTCACGACTGGAACCGTCGTGTCGCTCGCCGTGGTCGGTGTGGTGCTGGCCGCCGTGGTCGTCACGGGGGTCCTCCGTGCGGAGCGGCAGCCCAACGTCCTGGACGTGCTGCTGCCGCTCGTCGCGGCGGCCGGGGTGCTGCTCCGCGAGCGTTATCCGGTGGTGGCGCTGGTGGTCGTGTCGGCGGCCGTGGTCGCCTACTATCCCTTCGCCAGGCTCGACGGGCCGCTCATCCTGCTGCCGTTCATAGTCCTCTACACCGCCGCCGACCGGGGCCATCTCATCGCCGCCATCGCCACCGGCGCGGCCTCGCTGCTGGCCATGGGGCTCGGCGAGGCCGGAGGCGTCCGGCACGTCGACGACAGCACGTTCGTGATGATCGCGGGCTGGGTGGCGGCGGCCATCGCCGCGGGCGGCGTGACCCGCAACCGCCGCGCCTTCCTCCAGGAGGCCGAGCGGCGGGTGCGCGACGCCGAGCACGGCAAGGAGGAGGAAGCGCGGCGGCGGGCGGGCGAGGAGCGGCTGCGCATCGCCAGGGAGCTGCACGACGTGCTCGGGCACAACATCTCCATGATCAACGTGCAGGCCTCGGCCGCGCTGCACGGGCTGAAGAAGCGGCCCGAGGACGCCGAGTCGGCGCTGCGTACGATTAAGGACACCAGCAAGGAGACGCTGCGCGAGTTGCGTACCACGCTGGGCGTGCTGCGCCAGGTGGACGAGGGCGCGCCGACCGCGCCCGCCGGGAGTCTGGCGCGGCTGGAGGCGCTGGTGGAGACCTCGGGGCTGACCGTGCGCACCCAGGTGTCGGGGCCGCTGGACGGGGTGCCCGTGGAGGTGGATCTGGCCGCCGCCCGAATCATCCGGGAGGCGCTCACGAACGTGTCCCGGCACTCCGGCAGCAAGGAGGCCCGCCTGACCGTCAGCAACACGTCCGGAAATATCATGATCCGTGTCGAGGACGACGGTCCGGGCGTCGCCTTCACCGAGGGCAGCGGCTTCGGCGTGCAGGGCATGCGCGAGCGCGCCACCGCCCTGGGCGGCAACCTCGACGCCGGCCCCAGGCCCGAGGGCGGCTTCCGGGTCGTCGCCGCACTACCGCTGAACGGAGCGTCATGATCCGCACGCTGCTCGCCGACGACCAGCATCTGGTACGGGCCGGCTTCCGGTCCATCCTGAGCGACGAGGACGACATCGAGGTGGTCGCCGAGGCCGCCAACGGCGCCGAGGCGGTGGCGGGAGCCCGCGAGAGCAGGCCCGACGTGGTCCTCATGGACATCCGCATGCCGCAGCTCGACGGCCTGGAGGCGACCCGCCGGATCTGCGCCGATCCCCGGCTGGCCGAGGTCAAGGTGATCATCCTGACCACGTTCGACCTCGACGACTACGTCTACGGCGCGCTGCGCGCGGGCGCCAGCGGCTTCCTGGTCAAGGACACCGAGCCGGCCGAGCTGATCCACGCCGTGCGGGTGGTCGCCAGGGGCGACGCGCTGATCGCGCCGTCGGTCACCCGCAAGCTGATCGCCGAGTTCGCGGGCCGGGTCAAGCGCCCCGAGCCGGGGCCGGAGCTCAACGCGCTCACCGAGCGGGAGCGGGAGGTCCTGGCGCTGGTCGCGGGCGGGCTGTCCAATGACGAGATCGCGGCCAGGCTGGTGCTCAGCCCCGCCACGGCCAAGACCCACGTCAGCCGGATCATGAGCAAGCTCCGGGTGCGCGACCGGGCCCAGCTCGTGGTGCTCGCCTACGAGGCCGGAGTCATCACGCCGGGCTGGCTTACCCCCTGAGTCGTACACTTCCGGGCGCCGTGTCACCGGGGGTGTACACCAGGTGCCCGCCCCGGGCTGACGCGCCGGGGCAGGCCCGAGCCGGATGCTGCTCGGCATGGAGACAGTCGAACTCGCCCGTCTGCAGTTCGCGCTCACCGCGGGCGCGCACTTCCTGTTCGTGGCGCTGACGCTCGGCCTGGCGACGCTGGTGGCCGTCGTCCAGACCAGGGCCACGTTCGGGCGCGACCCGGTGCACCAGGCGATGACGCGGTTCTGGGGGCAGCTCTACATCATCAACTACGCGATGGGCATCGTCACCGGGCTGGTCATGGAGTTTCAGCTCGGGCTGTCGTGGAGCGGGCTGACGGAGTTCGCGGGCAACGCGTTCGGCTCCGCGCTGGCACTTGAGACGATGATCGCGTTCTTCGTCGAGGCGACGTTCCTGGGCCTGTGGATCTTCGGCTGGAACAAGCTGAACCGCTGGGCCCACCTGGCGCTGATCTGGGTGGTCACGCTCACCGCCTACGCCTCGGCGTTCTGGATCATGGTGTCCAACGGCTTCCTGCAGAACCCGGTCGGTCACCGGATGCAGGGCGGCGCGCTGCACCTGGCCGACTTCGGCGCGATGGTGGCCAACCCGGCGGCGCTGGTGGCGTTCGGGCACATCCTGAGCGGCGCGCTGGTGGTCGCCGGGTTCTTCATGGCCGGGGTGAGCGCCTACCACCTGCGCAGGCGGACGGCCGAGCAGGACTTCTTCCGCAAGTCGCTGCGCGTCGGGATCACGGTCGCGCTGCCCGCGACGCTGGTCACCGCCACGTTCGGCGGCATCGGGTTCCAGGAGTTGCAGCCCACCAAGAGCGCGGCCTGGGTCGGTGACGCCGGGCGGATGGCCGAGGCGCAGGCCGAGATGGTGGCGCTGCACGGGCCCGGCGACTACCTGCCACCCGTGGCGTGGGTGCAGAGCGGCGCGATGACGATGCTGATCCTGTTCGCGCTGATGTTCTTCTTCTCCGGGCTGAGCTTCCTGCTGATGCTGTTCCGGCCGGTCGTGCGGGGGCTGCGGATCTGGCACTGGCTGCTGACCGCGATGATCCCGGTGCCGTTCGTGGCCATGCTGGCCGGGTGGATCTTCCGTGAGATGGGGCGGCAGCCGTGGGCGGTCTACGGGCTGCTGACGACGGCCGACGCGATGTCACCGGTGACCGCCGGGCAGATGCGGTTCTCGGTCATCGCCTTCACCTCGGTGTTCGCCGTACTGGTCGTGATCAATTACTGGCTGCTGGCCAGGGCCGCGCGGCGCGGGCCCGTCGGCGTGACCCTGGGCGACCGCCCGATCGAGACGGCCACCCCCGTCCTGACGTTCTGAGGGAGCGGACATGGAGCTCTTCATCCTGGCCTTCTTCGCACTCGGCTATCTGGTGCTGGCGGGGGCCGACATCGGGGTCGGCATGCTGCTGCCGTACCTGGGGCGGACCTCGGAGGAGCGGCGGGAGACGATCGCCGCGATCGCGCCGTTCTTCCTCGGCAACGAGGTGTGGCTGGTGGCCACCGCCGGGGTGCTCGTCGGCCTGTTCCCCCATCTGGAGACCGAACTGCTGGTCGGGCACTACTCGCTGGTCGTGATCCTGTTGCTGTCGTGGGTGGTCCGCGACATGGGGCTGTGGCTGCGCGGCAGGGTGGCGGGCGCCGGCTGGCGGCGGCTGTGGGACGGGGCGATCGTCGCCGGCAGCTGGGGGCTGGCGCTGAGCTGGGGGATGCTGCTCGGGGACGTGCTGCTGGGGATGGGCGGGCCGCTCGCGCTGCTGCCCGCGCTGGTGCTGGCGGCGCTGTTCGCCACGCACGGGCTGGCCTTCGCCGCGCTGCGGCTGCGCGGAACGCTGCGTGAGCGCGCCGCGGTGCTGTCGGGCGGCGCGGGCGAGGTACGCACCCTCGCCCTGACGGCGACCGCCATGGCCGTCGTCGGAGTGCTGGCCGGGCTGCGGCTGCCCCTGGAGCCGGGGACGTCCGGTGCGCTGCTGGTGCCGGTCATCCTGGTCATGATGCCGCTGCTGGTGGCGTCGCAGGCGTGGGTGTGGTGGACGTTCAGGCATCGCGTGAGCGGCCCGTCGTACCTCTGAGGAGTCAGTGCGCCAGGACCGAGGCGTCCTCCGGAGGGATCTCCGGGGCCGAGACGCGCAGCCAGCGGCAGCCGTACCCGTCGAGCGGCAGGCTCACCCGGCCGCTCTCGGGCACCTCCAGCGTGCCGTCCACCAGGAGGTCGGTGAGCCGGCAGCCCTCCAGGCCCGTCAGCGACAGCTCGACGTCCGCGCGGTCGTCGCCGAGGTTGTGCACCGCGAGGACCGTCGCGCCGTCGGCGTCACAGCGGTGCGCGAAGACCGCCGGGTCCCCCGACGCCAGCACCGTGTACGTGCCCCAGGCCAGCTCGGGGCACTGGCGGTAGCGCTCGATGAGCAACTGGATCCAGCGCAGCAGCGACGAGGTGTCCCGCAGCTGGTCCGCCACGTTGACCCGGTCGGGGCCGAAGTCGCCTTCGGTCATCGCGCGCACCGGCGTGCCCCTGGTGAAGCCGCCCTCCTTGGACCACTGCATGGGCGTGCGGACCGCCATGCGGCCTTCGGCTCCCAGGTCCTCGCCCATGCCGATCTCCTCGCCGTAGAAGAGCACCGGGGTGCCCGGGAGCGAGAACAGCAGGCTGTAGACGAGCTTGACGTGCCGCGGGTCGCCGCCGAGCATCGGGGGCACCCGCCTGCGGAGGCCGCGGCCGAAGAGCTGCATGTCCTTGTCGGGGCCGAACGCCGCGAAGATCTCCTGGCGCTCGTCCTCGGTGAGCTTGTCCAGGGTCAGCTCGTCGTGGTTGCGCAGGAACACCGCCCACTGGCAGTCCTTGGGCGGCGCGGGCCGCTCCTTGAGCGCGGCGGCGAGCGGCGCGGCGTCGCCACGGGCCAGCGACAGCCAGGCGCGCTGCATGCCGATGAAGTCGAAGCACATGCTGAGCTGGTCGCCGAGCCCCTCGCCGAAGTAGCCGAGCAACTCCTCGTACGGCACGTTGACCTCACCGAGCAGCACCGAGTCGCCCTTGCGCCGGGTCATGAAGGCACGCAGGTCGGCCAGCACCTCGTGCGGGTCGGCCAGCTTGGGGGCGATGTTCTCGATGAGGAACGGCACCGCGTCGACCCGGAACCCGGCCAGCCCGAGCTCCATCCAGAAGCCGAGGATGCGGGTGATCTCGTCGCGTACCTCCGGGTTGCCCATGTTCACGTCAGGCTGGTGGCGGTAGAAGCTGTGCAGGTAGTACTGGCCGCTGCCCTCGTCGAGCTCCCAGACGCTGTCCTCCTTGTCGGGGAAGACGAGCTGCGCGGGCTCCGGCCCCGGCGTGTCGGACCAGACGTACCAGTCGCGGCGCGGCGAGTCCTTGCCCGAGCGCGCCTCCACGAACCAGGGGTGCTGGTCGGAGGTGTGGTTGACGACCAGGTCGGCGATGACCCGCAGGCCGCGGTCGTGGGCGGTGCGCATGAACTCCACGAAGTCACCCAGCGTGCCCAGTCGCGGATCGACGCTGTAGTAGTCGGTGACGTCGTAACCGTCGTCCTGCTTGGGCGTCGGATAGAACGGCATCAGCCACAGGCAGGTGACCCCCAGCCCCGCCAGATAGTCGATCTCCTGCGTGAGCCCCCGGAAGTCGCCGATGCCGTCACCGTTCCCGTCCTTGAACGTCTCCACGTCCAGGCAGTAGATGACGGCGTTCTTCCACCAAAGGTCGCTGGTGTACGTCAGTCGCATCGCGCCTCACTACCCCGGGAGGCCGCGATCTCACAACGCCCACAAGTGACCGCATTCATTGACGCACTACGACAAGTCGCCACTAAGGTCTGACGCGACACGATCCACTGGAAGGGCCACCATGAGCGACTACGCGATCACCTTCGACCTGATCGACACCGACAAGGACGGCCGCATCTCCGCCGTCGAGCTGGTGCGGCTGATGGAGGTCCTCGGCCGCCCCATCACCCTGGACGCGGCCCAGGAAGGCGTCCGCAGGCTCGACCGCGACGGCGACGGCCTCATCGACGTCACCGAACTCGGCACCTTCCTGCAGCCCTGACGCGGCGGCCACGTCCCCCTGGCCGAGTCGCCTGGAGCCTCACCGGCGGCGCTAGCGTGGGGCCGTGTTAACCGACATCGAAACCTTCCAGGAGACGCTCGCAACCAGCGGGATGCCGCCTGTCCTCAGCGCGCGCCACGACCGCAGGGAGTTCCGGGCCGCCGTCGCGGCGCGCGACCTCGGGCCTCTCAAGCTGATCGAGCTGGTCACGCCCGAGGGCGAGTGCTTCCGGGACGCTCGTGGCGTCCGCGACACCGACGAGGAGTGGTGGCAGATCGACCTGATGACGCGGGGCCGGGCACGCGTCGAGCAGGGCCGCGGCATCGCCGACCTCGGGCCGACTGACCTGGTCCTCATCGATCCGGCGCGGCCGGTCCGGTTCGCCAGCACCGCCTCCACGCACGTGACCATCCTGGTGCCCCGGCGGGAGCTGCGGCTCCGCCCGGGCGACGCCGCCAGCCTGGCCGGCGTACGCATCAAAGGCGACCGCGGCCCGGGCGCCCTGGTGTCCTCACTGGCGCGGAACATGGCACGGAACATGGCCCGGTCGCTGACCGGGTTCCGCGCCGGTGAGGCGGACCGATCGGCGGCCGCGGTGATCGAGCTGATCTCGGTGGCGCTCGATGCCCAGCTGGGCAACACGCGGCCGGGCGCCGACGAGACGCTGCGCGACCGCGTTCTCGGCTACATCGAGGCGCGGCTGTCCGACCGAGATCTCGCCCCGGCCAGGATCGCCGCCGCACACCACATCTCCGTACGCCGGCTCCACAAGCTCTTCGAAGACCAGCCGCTGACCGTCGCGGCCCTCATCCGCCGACGCCGCCTGGAGCAGTGCCGCGCCGACCTGGCGCGAAGCGACCGGACGGTCGCGGCTGTCGCCGCCCGCTGGGGATTCGCCGATCCGGCGCATTTCAGCAGGCTCTTCAAGGCGACGTACGGCTACAACGCGTCAGCGCTGACGTCCAGTGACCGTGCACGGGCAGTCAAGGCGCCCGCCGCCCGGCCTAGCGAGGATGGGGGCGCCCGAACTACAGAAAGGTGATCGCATGGAACAGTCGGTCGAGGCGATGAGCACCATTCCAACCAACATGTACGAGGCCTGGAACCGCGGGGACGTCGCCGGTTTCTTCGCGGATTTCGCCGAGGACGCCCTTTTCGCGGAGCTTGAGGGAACCATCTACCGGAGCCGCGCGGAGGCGATCACGGCACACGAGGCGCTCCTCGGCACGGTGATGAAGGGTTCCCGGCTGGTGCGGGGCGAGGTGCCGTTCGCCCGGATCATCAGCCCGGGCGTCGGCGTGGTCCACAGCCGCGTCGGCATCCTCATGCCGGGCGAGGAGGAGCCACCGTCGACGCGCTTCTCCATGCAGCTTTTCGTCGTGGTGTGGCGGGACGACCGCTGGGTGGTCGTGGCCCTGGAGAACGCGCGCCTGCTGTCCCTGGAGACCATGGCGGCTCTGGAGACCATGGCCTGACCAGGCGGCGTCTAGGCGGTGTGCAGGTAGACCTGGCCGAAGACCTCTGACAGGTGCTTCAGGTCCGTGGCGTTGTCCACCTCGGGCGACGCCGGGTCGTAGACGGTGGCCAGGCGCGGGCGGATGGTGGTGAGCTTCTTGAGCTGGTCCCAGGTGGTGTTGGCCGCCCACTTCTCGCCGTAGGCCCGGCTGACCTGGCCCTGGCCGTCCTGCCAGCGGGTCCAGAGGGTGACGGTCTCGGCGGCGTCGTGCTGGAGCGGGGCCGCGACACGGTCGGTGATCGACGTGGTGGCCTGCTCGGGGGTGAGCTGGGAGGTGCCGGGGGCGGCGAAGCCGGCGTCCTCCGCGGCGATCTGCGCGTAGGCGTCCCAGGCGCGGGCGCGGACCTGGATCCACTGGTTGCGCTGGGCGGTGGCGGCGTCGATCTGCCAGGTGGCGTACTCCGTGGCCAGGTGGCCGCCGTCGAGGGCGAGCTGGTCCACGAGGCCCTTGGCGAGCCAGCCGCCGACGCGGTCGGCGTCGAGCAGCGGATACTTCTCGGTGATCGCCGTCTTGCACTCTTCGTTGACGCCGCAGCCGAACACCGGCATCAGCGTGTGCACGGCGAGCTTCTTGCCCGGCGCCGCCTGGCGGAGCGCGGCCGAGGCCTGGGCGACGAAGGCGTCCAGGTCGTCGGCGGTCTCGAAGTCCTTGTCGTACCCGAGCTGCGAGCTGAACCGCACGCCCACGACCCCCGGCTGTACGGCGAGGGCGGCGAGCTTCTTGGCCGCCGCGGCGAGGTTGCCGGCCTTGTAGTCGTCGGCCAGTTCGGCGTCGATCCAGATGCGCATGCCCGTGTCGGCGGCGGTCTTGGCGGCCTGGCCGGTGGGGGTCTCGGCGGCCTGCTTGGCCTGGGCCTGGGTGACCCCGTCGGGGCCGACGAAGCAGGGCTCGGCGGTCTGGCACTCGGGGGTGCCGCCGTCACCGCCGCCGTCGTCGGGGCCGGGGGCGCCGCCGTCGTGCATCTCGCCGTCGCCCTCGACGTCGAAGTCGGCGCACTGCTCGCCGGACGTGGTGCAGTCGACGACGTTGCCGTCCATCGGCCCGGTGTCCTTCATGTTCTGGCCGTCGTTGCCCAGCCAGAAGTTGGCGATGTCGTCCACTTCGTCCGGGGTGGCCATCCAGTGGCAGACGACGTACGCGGGGGCGTCCTCGGACATCAGGTCGTTGCAGCTGCGCGGGTCGTCCTCCGACCACGCGGGGACGCCGATGCCGAGCAGGGAGAGGGCGAGGCCGATGACGAAGATCTGCCGCAGTCGCATGGCGCCTAACTTCCGAGGGGGTGATCGTCGGGCATATCGCACAATATCCGGCTGATCAGTATCGTTCAATGCGATCAGCCCCTTTGAGGCGGCACGAGTAGCCGTACCGAAAATGGCGCGACACCAGGTCAGCGGTACGGGCACACTGGTACCTGTTTGGGTGTTTCCAAGGGGGCGGCGTGCGTACTTTCATGGGTGATCTCGGCCTGCTCCGGGATCGGCGGTTCGCCCTGCTCCTGTCGGCCCGGACCATCTCGATGCTCGGCAGCTCCTTCGCCCCCGTGGCCCTCGCCTTCGGCATCCTTGAGCTCCCCGGCGCGACCGCCACCACGCTGTCCGTGGTGCTCACCGCCGAGGCGCTGCCCATGGTGCTGTTCATGCTGTTCGGCGGCGTGCTCGCCGACCGGCTGCCGCGCCAGCGGGTGATGATGGTCGGCGAATGGGTCAACGCGCTGGCGTTCTTCGCGCTGGCCGCGATGATGCTCAGCGGCTGGACCCCGCTGTTCGCGATGGCGACGGCCGCGGCCTTCAGCGGCGTGGCGATGGCGGTGCTCTATCCGGCGCTGACCGGGATCATCCCCGAGGTGGTGCCGGCCGACCGGCTGCAGACCGGCAACGCGCTGCTCGGCCTGGGCTCCAACGTGTCCCGCGTGGCCGGCGCGGTGCTCGGCGGCGGCACGGTGGTGCTGGTCGGCGGCGGCTGGGCGCTGGCGGTGAGCGGCGCGCTGTTCGCCGTGGCGGGGCTGCTGCTCGCGGCGCTGCGGCTGACGCCCGGCGAGCGGGCCGAGGGCCCGGCGCAGTCGGTGCTGTCGGACCTGCGCGAAGGATGGCGCGAGTTCAGCTCCCGGCAGTGGATCTGGGTGGTGGTCGCGCAGTTCTCGGTGCTGGTGATGGCGCTGCAGGCGGGGCACGGCGTGCTCGGGCCGCTGCTGGCCAAGGAGAGCCTGGGCGGCGCCCCGGCCTGGTCGGCGTTCCTCGCCGGTGAGGCCGTCGGCACGATCGCCGGCGTCTTCGTCTCCCTGCGCGTGCGGCCACGCCGCCCGATCCTGGTCGGCACCCTGCTCTGCCTGCCGTCCGCGCTGCCGTACTTCCTGCTGGGCGCGGAGGCCCCGCTCTGGGCGAGCGTGCTGGCGGCGTTCGGGCTGGGGGTCTGCTTCGACGTCTTCGGGGTGCTCTGGCAGACGACCATGCAGCGGGAGGTGCCGGCGGAGTCGCTGTCGCGGGTGGCCTCGTACGACGCGCTCGGTTCGCTGATGTTCGGCCCGCTGGGGCTTCTGCTGGCCGCGCCGGCGGCGGCGGTCGTCGGCCCGCAGGCGGCGCTGATCGGCTGCGGGATCCTCATCGTGCTGTCCACCTGCGCCGCGCTGCTCTCCCCCGCCGTGCGCAACCTTCGCGCCCCGCTGCCCGAGCCGGTCTCAGGCTGACCGGAAGTGGTCGCGGGCCCGCGGCTGGAACATCAGCGCCACCGCCCCGAGCACGGCCAGCACGTGCAGCGCCCTGCTGCCGCCGAAGAGCAGGTCCCGCACGCCGGCCTGGGCGACGGCCTCGGTGATCGAGCCGCCCGCCAGCAGCCACTGGACCGGCGCGACCACCATCGAGAGCAGGCCGAGCACGCCCAGCAGGCCCGTCAGGCTCCAGCGGGCCCAGTCACGGCCCTGCCACATCCGCCAGATGAGCAAGCACGCGGTCCCGAAGACGACGACCCGCAGGCCGACCCCGGACAGCACCTCACCGGCACCGGCCGTGCCGCTGGACAGCAGGCCGGTGACCGCGAGCACGGTCTCGAAGATCCCGGCCGCCACCGCCACCAGCCACAGGATGGCGGCGGCGTGCACGGTCTGCGGGGTTTGCGTGGGTGGTGCGACGGTCTTGGTCATGCCGAGAAGTCTGCGCCGCCACCCCCTGTCGGGGCAGGCCCGCCGCCCCCCGAACCGCAGGTGGGGCCCGCCCTACTCGGCTGTTCCGCTGGTCCGCAGCCCGCGTGAGGGGGTCCGCTCGTGCAGCCCGAACCGCGCCTCCGGCTCGTGGTCGCCGTCGAGGACCCGGGCCACGTACGCGGCCAGCTCCGGGGCGTGCTTGAAGCCGTGCCCGGAGTCGCCGCCCAGCAGCCACACGCCCGGCGCGACCTCGGCGATGATCCACTCGGTGTCGGGGGTGAGCGCGTACTGGCAGACCTGGCTGAAGAGCACCGGCGCCGACACCAGCGAGGGGAACCGCCGCGCCAGGTAGGCCCTGGCCTGGGCGACGCCGGCCTCGTCCACGGTCCGCTCGCCGTGCTCGGGATCGTACGGCGCGCCCTCGATGTCGGAGGTGGCCTTCATGCCCACGCCGTCCACGTCACCGTGCCCGTACGCGGCCGCGCCGTGGTCGACCCAGGCGGGCGTGCCGGGGACGGTCCACTCGGCGGGCACCGCGAAGTGCAGCGTGTCCTGCTTGGTGACGGTCAGCGGGACGTCGAACAGTCCCGGCAGCCAGGCGCCGCACGCCCACACCACCCGGTCCGCGGCGAGCACCTCGCCGCCGACCCGGACAGCGCTCCGGTACGGCGCGTCGTCGCCGGTCACGGGCACCGCCCGGCCCCTGACCAGGCGTACTCCGGCGGCCTCGGCCAGCTTGGCGGTCACCTGGGTGGCCCGCCGCGCCCTGATCACGCCGGCCTTCGGCTCCCAGA
Source organism: Nonomuraea sp. NPDC049714 (assembly GCF_044465295.1). Classification (NCBI taxonomy): domain Bacteria; kingdom Bacillati; phylum Actinomycetota; class Actinomycetes; order Streptosporangiales; family Streptosporangiaceae; genus Nonomuraea; species Nonomuraea sp. NPDC049714. Next base: position 251,414 of record NZ_JBITLM010000014.1, read on the forward strand.
GCAGGAAGCTGAGGTCGTCCCCGCGGAACTCGGGGAAGAACCGGGCGCCGTCCGACGGGTCCAGCACCTCACACGGGATATCCAGATTTTTCAGGACCCGGGCGCTGGCGCTCTCCCAGCCGTCGGGCGTCCCGGCGAACCACATCATGCCCGCCTCGTGATAGAGCTCCTCCCCTGCCCGCTCGGAGAGCCGCCGCCAGCCGTCCCGGGCCTGCCAGGCCATCCGGGCATACCAGTCCTCCGTGCCGTGCGCGCAGCGCATCAACCGGGTCTCGCCCGCGCTGGCCTGCCGTACATGCCCAGGTTTGTGCTGCTCGACCAGCGTCACCTGCCAGCCGCTCTCGGCCAGCCGCAACGCCAGCGATGATCCCCAGATGCCCGCCCCGACCACGACGACCGTCTTCATGGCATTACGGTGACCGCAAAACACCGTTTCGCGCAAGGTCAAATGATGATGAGCGTGGCCACGACGCCCGCGCAGTTGCCGGCCACGCAGATCCGCACCGGGACCCGGAACACTCCGGACGCGGTGGGGACGCCGCCGACCCGACCGTCCGGGCCGATGGTGACCCCGGCGGGCACGGCTTCGTAGCTGGTCACGGTGAAGGTCGGGAGCACTCCGGAGGGGCCGCCGTTGATCTGGATCCGGCCGTCCAGCGGCCGGCCGATCCTGCCGGGGAAGGTGAGCGAGCTCGGATACCAGGGCACGTTGCGCAGCACCACGAACGTGACCCGCTCCTCCGCGCAGGCCCGGCCGCTGCACAGGCGGACGGGCGCGTTGTAGGTGCCGACGCGGTCCGGCGTGCCGTACAGTCTGCCGCTCGCGTCCACCCCGACGCCGGGGGCGAGGTCGGTGGCCGCCTGGAAGGTCACGCCCTTTTCGGTCGGCGTCAGGCTCCGGCTCACCTCGATGCCCTCGGTGACGTAGAAGACGTCCTCCAGCAGCCGGTCCGACCGGGTCGCCTCGGGGGCGCCCCACGCCAGCTGGATGGCTTTCGGCCCGACCGACGGCAGGGCGGGCAGAAGGGCGCACATGGCCAATCCGGCAACCAGGAGTGTCCACGTTTGCCGCATGTTTACCCCCCGGTGCTTCTGTCCAGCTACGTACCCCTTTAAGCGCGTAGCGTCACCCCCATCTCACGCATAGATAATCGGGGTCATGGTCGCTGAATCCGCCCAGACCCTGGAGCGCGGGCTCCGCCTGCTGAGGCTGCTGTCCGACGGCAGGAACGGCCGCACGCCCACCGAGCTGAGCACCGAGCTCTCGCTGAGCCGCCCGGTGGTGTACCGCCTGCTGACCACGCTGCTCAACGAGGGGTTCGTGCGCCGCGACGCCGAAGGCCGGGTGCATCTGGGATTCGGGGTGCTCGTGCTGGCGCAGGCCGTACAACCTCTCCTGAGAGCGGCGGCGCTGCCGACGCTGCGGCGGCTGGCCGAGCGGGTGGGCGCGACCGCGCACCTGACCGTCGCGGAGGGTGCGGACGGGCTGGCCGTGGCGGTGGTCGAGCCGTCGTGGACCGACATGCACGTGGCCTACCGCGAGGGCTCGCGCCATCCGCTGACCAAAGGCGCGGCCGGACAGGCGATCCTGGCCCTACGCGAGGGACGGGCCGAATATCTCGCGACCGAGGGGCAGTTGCAGGAGGGCGCACGGGGGGTGGCGGCGCCGGTGACGGGGCTGCCCTGGCTGGAGGCCTCGGTCGGGGTGGTGACGTTCGGGCCGCTGGAGGAGTCCACCGGCGCGCGGGTGGTCGAGGCCGCGGCCGAACTGGCCGGCGCCCTGGGTTGACATGTCCGGGGCGATGACGGACCGTGGTCACACATAGAGGACGGATGCGTCCGCTATACGGACAGCTTGTGGAGGAGTAGATGCCGTACTACCGCGTCGTGGGAGAGGTGCCTCGCAAGCGCCACATCCAGTTCAGGCGGCCCGACGGCGGGCTCTACGCCGAGGAGCTGATGGGCGAGGAAGGCTTCTCGTCCGACTCCTCGCTGCTCTACCACCGCCATCTGCCCACCGCGATCGTCAAGGCCGAGGCCGTCACGGCCACCACCGACACGCGGCTGGAGCCCAACCTGCCGCTGTCCCCCCGCCACTTCCGCACCCAGGAGCTCACCGGCGCGGGTGACCTGGTGGCCGGGCGGATCCTGTTGGCGGGCAACGCCGACGTCCGGCTGTCGTACGCCACCAGCGACCAGCCCAGCGAGCTCTACCGCAACTCCATGGGCGACGAGTGCGTGTACGTCCAGGCGGGCCGGGCCCGCTTCGAGTCCACCTACGGGGTGATCGAGGCGGGGCCCGGCGACTACGTCGTCATCCCGACCGGCACCATCCACCGGTGGGTGCCCGACGGGCAGGTCAACGTGCTGGCCATCGAGGCGTCCGGGCACATCAGGCCGCCCAAGCGCTACCTGTCCCAGCACGGCCAGTTCCTGGAGCACGCGCCCTACTGCGAGCGCGACCTGCGCGCCCCCGCCGAGCCGCTGACCGTCGAGGGCGGGGAGGTGCCGGTGCTGGTGCGCACCCGGGGCGGGCTGACCAGGCTCGTCTACCGCCACCACCCCTTCGACGTGGTCGGCTGGGACGGCTGCCTCTACCCGTACGCGTTCAACATCGACGACTTCGAGCCGGTGGTGAAGAAGACCCACGCGCCGCCGCCGGTCCACCAGACGTTCGAGGGGCCCGGCTTCGTGGTGTGCTCCTTCTGCCCGCGCCCGCTCGACTTCCACCCCGACTCCGTGCCGATCCCCTACAACCATCACAACGTGGACTCCGACGAGTTCATGTTCTACGTGGGCGGCGACTACTCCGCACGCAAGGGCTCGGGCATCGACGTCGGCTCGATCTCCCTGCATCCGGCCGGCTTCACGCACGGGCCGCAGCCCGGCGCGGTGGAGGCCGTCATCGACGCCGTCGCCAAGGGCGTCACCACCACCAGCGAGATGGCGGTGATGGTGGACACCTTCCGCCCGCTCGACCTCGGACAGGGCGCACTGTCCTGCGAGGACACCGGCTATGCCTGGACTTGGTCACGATGACTTCCTTCCCGACGACGCTCTTCACCGCTCTGGTCGACGACGCGGGCCTGTTCCCGCCGACGTCACTGCACATGTCCGAAGCCCTGGGCCGCCACGAGCGCGACCAGGAGCGCGGCACCCGGATGCTCACCCACCGCTTCCTGTGCCCGGCCAGCCGCCTCGACGCGCTGCGCCGTGAGCCGTTCACGCCCCGGCGGATCGGACTGATCGTCGACACCGAGGAGGTGCCGCCGTTCGACGACCTGCCGGTCGACTTCGTCGAGGTGCGGCCGAACGACGACCACAGTCTCGATCACGCCGTCCGGGAGCTGCACACGTCGCTGCCGCCCGGCGTGCGGCTGTTCGTCGAGGTGCCGCCCAGGAAGCACTTCTCGGACGTGCCCGAGGGGGTGGGCCTGAAGGTCCGCTGCGGCGGGCCGGAGGCCGGCGACTTCCCACCGGCGGAGCAGCTCGCCGGGTTCATCCGGTTCTGTGCGGACAACGACATACCGTTCAAGGCCACGGCCGGGCTGCACCACGCCGTCCGCCACTTCGACCCCGCGCTCGGCGTCGACCGGCACGGCTTCCTCAACGTGCTGCTGGCGGTCTGCGAGACGGTCGAGCACCGCGACGCGGTGCCGGTCCTGCGCTCCGCGGACGCGGGGCATCTCGTACGGCTGGCGCGCTCCGTGCCCGAGGAGACCGCCAAGCGGGCGCGTCACCTGATGGTGAGCTACGGCTCGTGCAGCACGGTGACGCCCATCGAGGACATGCTCACCCTGGGACTGATCGAGGAGGAAGCGTGAGCTGGGGACTGGACAACCTGCCGTACGGGGTCTTCTCCCCGCAGGGTGAGCGGCCCAGGGTGGGCGTGCGCTACGGCGACAAGGTGCTCGACCTGGCCGCCGCCCTGCACGACGAGGTGTTCGCCGCCCCGACGCTCAACCCGTTCATGGCCCGGGGACGCGGCGCCTGGCACGACACCAGGGCGCTCATCCAGAACAAGCTCACCAGCGACCTGGCCGTCACCGAGCCGCACCTGATCCCGCTCGACCGGGTGCGCCTGCACATGCCGTTCGAGGTCGCCGACTACGTCGACTTCTACTGCTCGCTGGAGCACGCGGGCAACCTCGGCCGGATCTTCCGGCCGGACGCCGAGCCGCTGCTGCCCAACTGGCGACACCTGCCCGTCGGCTACCACGGCCGGGCGGGCACGGTGGTGGTGTCCGGCACGCCGGTGAGACGGCCGCACGGCCAGCTGGGGGCGGGCGTGTTCGGCCCGACCGCCAAGCTGGACATCGAGGCCGAGCTGGGGTTCGTGGTGGGCGTACCGTCCGAGCATGGCTCCCGGGCGGGCGCGTTCGAGGAGCACGTCTTCGGGGTGACGCTGGTCAACGACTGGAGCGCGCGCGACATCCAGGGCTGGGAGTACGTTCCGCTCGGGCCGTTCCTGGGCAAGTCGTTCGCCACCTCGATCTCGCCGTGGATCACGCCGCTGGAGGCGCTGCCCAGGGTCCCCGGCCGGGCCCAGGACCCGCTGCCGCTGGGCTACCTGCGCCGGCAGGGCGACTGGGGGCTCGACGTCACCCTGGAGGTGGCGATCAACGGCGAGGTCGTCTCCCGGCCGCCGTACCGGGGCATGTACTGGACGCCGGACCAGATGCTCGCCCACCTGACCGTGAACGGCGCCTCGCTGCGCACCGGCGACCTGTTCGCCAGCGGCACGGTCTCCGGCGAGCAGCGCGAGGAGCGGGGCTCGCTCATCGAGCTCACCTGGAACGGCGCCGACCCGATCAAGCTGGCCAACGGCGACACCAGGACGTTCTTGGAGGACGGCGACACCGTGACCATCCGCGCCACGGCGGGCGAGGTCAGCCTGGGGGAAGTTTCCGGAACCATCGGATAAGTGACTCAGGGTGCCGTAGGCATGACTCACCGCTAACCTTGAGGGTCCCGTTCCCCGGACAGCAGGAGTGACATGCTGCGGCGTGCCGCGACGATCTTCCTGGCCGCCCTGCTCGCCCTCGGCGGCTGCGGCGTTCAGGGCCCTCCGCCCCGCCCGCCCGTGGTCCACGTCTCCCCGTCTTTCGACACCATGCGGGCCCGCCCCGAGCGGGGGATCGTGGTCAGGGCCCAGGGCGGCACGCTCAGTGAGGTCCTCGCCTACACCGATGGCACCGCCGTACGGGGCACGCTCGACGCCGCGCGCACCACCTGGCGCTCCGACTGGACGCTGCGCCCCGGCTCCGAATACGTGGTGACCGCCACCGCTGCCGGAGATCCGGACGGCCCCGCGACGGTCGCCATGGGGCGGTTCCGCACCCGACCGGCCGAGCGCACGTTCGGCCTGGCCGCCATCGCGCCGCTGCCCGGCGAGACCGTGGGCGTCGGCATGCCGATCATCCTCGACTTCGACACCCCGGTGCGCGCCAAGGCCGCCGTCGAGCGGGCGCTGGAGGTCCGGACGACGCCGCCCGTCGAAGGGGCCTGGCGGTGGACCAGCGACACCCGGGCGGTCTACCGCACCCGGCGCTTCTGGCCCGCCAGGCGGAAGGTCACGGTCACCGCCCACCTGGCCGGCGTCCGCCTCGCCACCGGCGTCTACGGGGCGGCCGACCAGACGTTCGGCTTCACCGTGGGACGCGACCAGACCTCCGCCGTCAACGTGCGGACCCACCGGATGACCGTCCGCCGCGACGGCCGCACGGTGCAGGACATGGCCATCAGCGCCGGCATGGCCACCACCCGCGAATACACCACGACCAGCGGCGTCCACCTGACCATGGACAAGGGCGACCCGGTCCGGATGATCTCGCCCGGCCGCACGGAGGGCGATCCCGGCTACTACGACGTCATGATCGACCACGCCGTCCGCATCTCCGACAGCGGGGAGTACGTGCACGCCAAGGACAACGTATGGGCCCAGGGCCGGGCGAACGTCAGCCACGGCTGCGTCAACGCCCGGCCCGACCAGGCGGCCTGGTTCTACGCCAACTCGCTGCGCGGCGACCCGGTGACGATCACCGGCACCACCCGCGAGCTCGATTGGCAGAACGGCTGGGGCTACTGGCAACTGCCATGGGAAGAATGGCGGCGCGGAAGCGCCCTTTCTTCCGAGGCCTCGAAGCCATCACGACCCCTGCCATAAGGGCAAATCCAGCATTACGGTGGGGGGAGGGGGAACGGTCTCACGTTCTGGACCGTTGTTCCTATAGGAGGCGGAGCATGGATGCATGGATCATCTGGATAATCCTCGCGGTCGTCCTCGGCGTGGCCGAGATATTCACTCTCACCGCCGCCCTCGGGCTTCTGGGGATCGCCTCGCTCCTGACCGCGGCGACCGCCGCCATCGGGCTGCCCGTGCCACTGCAGCTTCTCGTGTTCGCCTTGTCGTCCACGGCGGGGCTGGTCGTCATCCGGCCCATCGCCGCGCGCCACATCCGCCAGCCGCAACTGCGCCGCTTCGGGGTGGAAGCCCTTGTCGGCAAGCCCGCCTACGTGCTGTCCGAGGTCACCGGGCGTGACGGCAGAATTCGCCTCGCCGGCGAGGAATGGTCCGCGCGCGCATATGACGAGACCCTCGTGATCCCCACCGGCGCCACCGTCGACGTCATCGAGATCGACGGAGCGACCGCCCTCGTATATCCCCGGGAGTGACCCATGGATCCGCTGTTGATAGTCGGGCTGTTCATCATCCTTTTCGCGGTTTTCACCGTCCTGAAGGCCGTGCGCATCGTGCCGCAGGCCCGTGCGCGCAACGTCGAGCGGCTCGGCCGCTACAACCGGACGCTCAAGCCCGGCCTGAACTTCGTCATCCCGTACGTCGACCGCGTCTATCCCATGATCGACCTGCGTGAGCAGGTCGTGTCCTTCCGCCCCCAGCCGGTCATCACCGAGGACAACCTGGTCGTCGAGATCGACACCGTCCTCTACTTCCAGGTCACCGACCCGCGGGCCGCGGCGTACGAGATCGCCAACTACATCCAGGCCGTCGAGCAGCTCACCGTCACCACGCTGCGCAACGTCGTCGGCTCGATGGACCTGGAGAAGACGCTGACCTCCCGCGACACCATCAACAGCCAGCTGCGCGGGGTGCTCGACGAGGCCACCGGCAAGTGGGGCCTGCGCGTCAACCGCGTCGAGATCAAGGCCATCGACCCGCCCAAGTCCATCAAGGACGCGATGGAGAAGCAGATGCGGGCCGAGCGTGACAAGCGGGCCGCGATCCTCAACGCCGAGGGACAGCGTCAGTCGCAGATCCTCACCGCCGAGGGTGACAAGCAGAGCCAGATCCTGCGGGCCGAGGGCGCCCGGTCGGCCGCCATCCTGGAGGCCGAAGGCGAGTCCCGGGCCATCGACCAGGTCTTCCAGGCGGTCCACCGCAACGACCCCGACCCCAAGCTGCTCGCCTACCAGTACCTCCAGGTGCTGCCGCAGCTCGCCAAGGGCGACAACAACACCTTCTGGGTCATCCCCAGCGAGGTCACCTCTGCCCTGCAGGGCGTCTCCAAGGCCTTCACCGAGGCCCTGCCCTCGATCGCCGCCCGCCAGGAGTCGGCCACGGAGTCCGCGGCCATCGAGGAGGAGATCGCCAAGGCCGCCGAGGCGGCCGCCGAGGCCGTCGCCGACGCCCAGGAGGCCGAGAGCCCCAAGGGCCCCCGCCAGCTCACGAAGGGCGTCCCCGACCCGTCCCCCTTCCCCGACCTGGACCTGGACAGGGAGCACCGCGAGTCCGGCCGCTGACCCGCTCACGAGATGCCCGCCACGGACATTCTGCGGCGGGCATCCTCGTTCAGCCGATGGGCCTCTGATCAAGCCTCCGGGCCAGACCACGTGCCTTCAGAGGTCAGTCGCCCGAGCCCTCCGGCGGATAATCAGGCGACTTCGAGCAGTCGGCGCACCTCGCTCTCCCGGTGCATGCTCCGCGCCCTGCAGGCCAGCTTGACGGCCGCGTCCGCCAGCGCGAGACTCCGATCCACCTGGGGGATGTCGTCTCCCATCTCGGTGCGCAGCCAGTCGGAGACCTCCGCCCAGGAGTAGACGCTGATGTTGTCGGCCTCGACGACCGGCTCCGGGAATCCCCCCGGCCCTCGCTGCCCGGCGGCCAACTGCCTCAGGCTGGCCTGCGTACGCCCCCCATGCCGCCTCGCCGCGTCCCCCAGCGTCACCCCGTCGTTGTGCTGGACTCCCACTGCCCACAACTCATCGACCGCTCTTAGCTGAACGAGAACGGACAGGATCGCTTCCATCAGACTGTCGGCCTCTCGATCGCACATGAAGTAGGGCGAGCGGCCACTGACCAGTGCGCAGTCATCCAGACCTGCCTCAAAGAGGCGATCGAACTCGTCATCGTCCGGATTTCGATTGAGCATGATACGAAAGTCCTTCAGGACGTTGGCCGTGTCGACGCTCACCACGTAGCCGGCGATCCGGCCCCGCTGGACCAGGTTGAACGTGCCGGGAGTCAGCCCGACGACCTGGCGCTCGCACTCCTTCGGGTCGAGCCCGGCGGCGGCCATCACGAGCGAGACGACCTTGTCGCTGTTGCCGCCCTCGGAGGGCACGCCCATCGTCCGGCCGACGAGGTCCTCCGGCCTCTCCACCGGATGCTTCCTCTTGCTGTAGACGAACCGTACGGCGGAGGTCCGGAAGGGTGTGGCGATGTTGACCAGGGGTTGTTTCGTGGTGGTGAGCGCCGTCATGACGTCGATCTGGCCGAGGCGGCTGACCGGCGCGACGCCCGAGAGCACCGCCTGCATCGCCTGGGACGTGCCCTTGGCCGGCTGCAGGGTGACGTCGAGCCCGTGCTTTTTGAAGTGTCCCCCGGCCACGGCGAGTAACTCGGGCGCGAGGGACAAGGTTTCGATCGGGATGGGGCTCAGAAAGGTCAATCGGCTGCCGTCGCCGCTGTCCGACCCGCACGCGGCCAGCGAACTTGAGCCCAAGGCGGCCGCCGTAGCGGCGAAGGCCGAGCGCCTGAGGAAAGACCTACGGTTGAGAGAAAGGGAGTCATGGGGGGTGATGGGCACGATTGGTCGTCTCCTAGCGGTATTCAGGCCGGCTCACAGCCCCAGCCGACCGAAAGAGACTTGTGCCACATTTCCGTAAATGCCACCCACTTTTCCGCATATCGGAAGGCAATAAAATACCTGGCGACTGTCGGATAAACCACTTCCGGCAGGATACGAGAGCGCCGCGACTTCCTTTCCACGGGGGGCGAAGTCGCGGCTCTCGTCCGTCAGCGCTGGCCGTTGTCGAAATACGTCGCCAGGTCCGCGTCCAGCGGCGGGACGTCGTACGGCATGCCGCCGTCGCGCAGCGACATGGTGGCCATGTAACCCGCGGCGACGCTCATCCGGGCGGCCACCGGGGAGGTGTCCGTGACGCCGCCCTCCCTGACGAAGCGGCGGAACTCGGCGATGATCTGCAGGTCGGCGCCGCCGTGGCTGCCGGTGGCCCGGGGGACCTGGTAGGCGATGTCGCAGTCGTCGCGGTAGTCGCTGGGGCCGGTGTTCCAGACCTTGACGGTGTCACCCGGCCCGTCGCCGAAGTTCTCCAGCCGACCCTCGGTGCCGATGACCGTGTAGTTGCGCACGTAGTCCGGCGAGAAGTGGCACTGCTGGTAGGCGGCGATGACGCCGTTGTCCAGGCGCATGTTCATGACCGAGACGTCCTCGACGTCCACGACGTCGTTGAGGTCCCGGCGGGCGGTGGGCGGCCAGTCGAAGTCGCGCAGCCAGCCTTCGGGCCGCGGCGTGCCGGGCTCCCGGCGCGGCAGGTCGCCGTAGAGCATCAGGTCGCCCAGCGCGTTGACCCGCGTGGTGTAGCCGCCCGCGAGCCAGTGGATGACGTCCAGATCGTGCGCGGCCTTCTGCAGGAGCAGGCCGGTGGTGCGGGTGCGGTCGGCGTGCCAGTCCTTGAAGTAGTAGTCGCCGCCGTAGGAGACGAAGTGGCGCACCCAGACGGTCTTCGGCACGCCGATGTCGCCTCTGGCGATGATGTCGCGCATCAGCCTGACGACGCCCATGTGCCGCATGTTGTGACCGACGTACAGCCTGGTGCCGCTCTCGCGGGCCGCGCGCAGCACGTTGTCGCAGCCGTCCACGGTGATGGCGAGCGGCTTCTCCAGATAGACGGCCTTGCCGGCCCGGAGGCAGTCGATCGCGACGCGCTCGTGGGTGTCGTCCGGCGTCATCACGATGATCGCGTCGAGGTCGTCGCGGCCGAGCAGTTCCCGGTAGTCCAGGGTGGTCACGGGCTCGCCGAAGAGCGCGGCCTGCGCCTTGAGCGCCGCCGGGTCCACGTCGCAGACCGCGGCCACCACCGACCCCCGGCCGGGCTGGTGTGCGGCCAGGGCGAGGCTGGTGCGCAGGCCGAGGCCGACGACTCCGAAACGCAGGTCTTCCACGGGTGTCCTTCCCATCATGTACGGCATTCCGTACGAAACTACTTCTAACCGGGCAGAGCCCACCGCGTGAAGCTGAGCTGTGGGGGCACTTAAGAATCCCTCGATGGACACGGCGGGGAGACAGCGGGCACAGTGCGTTAGGTTCGGATGGGGGGATGCACGCGATGAAAGCGCTGGTCAAGGAGCGGGCCGAGCCGGGTCTGTGGCTGGTCGACGTACCGGAGCCCGTTCTGGGACCGGGCGAGGTGAAAATCAGAGTGCTACGTACCGGCATATGCGGCACAGACCTGCATATCCGGAAATTTGATGACTGGGCGCGGCAGACGCTGAAGCTCCCCCTGATCGTGGGGCACGAGTTCTCCGGGCACGTGGTCGAGGTGGCCGACGGCGTCGAGGACATCGCCGTGGGCGACCTGGTCAGCGGCGAGGGCCACATCGTCTGCGGCAAGTGCCGCAACTGCATGGCCGGCCGCCGCCACCTGTGCCGCAACACCATCGGGCTGGGCGTCGACCGTGACGGCGCGTTCGCCGAATTCCTGACGTTGCCCGCCACGAACGTCTGGGTGCACCGGGTGCCCGTCCATCCCGACGTGGCCGCCATCTTCGACCCGTTCGGCAACGCCGTGCACACCGCGCTGTCGTTCCCGCTGGTCGGCGAGGACGTGCTGATCACCGGGGCGGGCCCGATCGGGCTGATGGCGGCGGCCGTGGCCACCCACGTGGGCGCCCGCAACGTGGCGATCACCGACGTCAGCGACGAGCGCCTCAACCTGGCCACCAAGCTCGGCGTCTCCCTGGCGCTGAACGTCTCCCGCGACACCCTCGCCGAGGGCATGCGCCGGCTCGACATGCGCGAGGGCTTCGACGTCGGGCTGGAGATGTCCGGCAACCCGGCGGCCCTGCGCGACATGATCGCGAACATGACCCACGGCGGCCGGATCGCCATGCTCGGCCTGCCCGCGGAGGAGTTCGCCGTCGACTGGTCCACGGTCGTCACCTCGATGCTCACCATCAAGGGCATCTACGGCCGGGAGATGTACGACACCTGGTACAACATGTCCGTCCTGCTGGAGAAGGGCCTCGACCTCTCCCCCGTGATCACCGACCGGTTCTCCTACCGGGACTTCGACGCCGCCTTCGACACCGCCGCGAGTGGCCGTACCGGCAAGGTCATTTTGGATTGGAGTGCTTGATGTTCACGAACGTACGGGACCAGCTGCGGGCGACGCTGGACGAGATCACCGAGGCCGGGCTGCACAAACCCGAGCGGGTGATCACCACCCCGCAGAGCTCCTCGGTCGGCGTCGCCGGGCAGGAAGTGCTCAACTTCTGCGCCAACAACTACCTCGGCCTGGCCGACAACCCCGAGGTCGTCGAGGCCGCCAAGCGGGCGCTGGACCGGTGGGGCTTCGGCATGGCCTCCGTGCGGTTCATCTGCGGCACGCAGGAAGTGCACAAGGAGCTCGAAGCCCGCCTTTCGGACTTCCTCGGCATGGAGGACACCGTCCTCTACAGTTCCTGCTTCGACGCCAACGGCGGCGTCTTCGAGACGCTGCTCGACGCGCAGGACGCGGTCATCTCCGACGCGCTCAACCACGCGAGCATCATCGACGGCATCCGGCTGTCCAAGGCCAGGCGCTTCCGTTACGCCAACCGGGACATGGCCGAGCTGGAGGCCCGCCTGAAGGAGGCGTCGGACGCCCGCCGCCGGCTGATCGTCACCGACGGCGTCTTCTCCATGGACGGCTACCTCGCGCCGCTGGCCGACATCTGCGACCTGGCCGAGCGCTACGACGCCATGGTCATGGTCGACGACTCCCACGCCGTCGGCTTCGTCGGCCCCACCGGGCGCGGCACCCCCGAGCTGCACGGCGTCACGGACCGGATCGACATCATCACCGGCACCCTCGGCAAGGCACTCGGCGGCGCCAGCGGCGGCTACGTGGCGGCCCGCGCGGAGATCTGCGAGCTGCTGCGCCAGCGCTCACGCCCCTACCTGTTCTCCAACTCCCTGGCCCCCGTCATCGCCTCCGCCTCGCTGCGCATCCTCGACCTGCTGGAGACCTCCAGCGAGGCTCGCGAGCGGCTGCGCGCCAACACCGAGCGCTTCCGCGCCAAGATGACCGAGGCCGGCTTCGACATCCTGCCGGGCGACCATCCGATCGTCCCGGTGATGATCGGCGAGGCCGCCGCCGCGGGCGCCATGGCCGAGCGCCTGCTGGAGCTGGGCGTCTACGTGATCGGCTTCTCCTACCCGGTGGTGCCGCACGGCCAGGCCCGCATCCGCGTCCAGCTCTCCGCCGCGCACTCCACCGACGACGTCGACCGCGCGGTGGCCGCCTTCGTCCAGGCCCGCACCGACCAGCTCTGAGCGCTGGATAAGCTCGCCGCGTGATAGATACGCGGCGGCTGCGGACGCTGCGCGCGGTGGCCGACCACGGCACGGTGACCGCCGCGGCCGCCGCCCTGCACCTCACCCCGTCGGCGGTGTCGCAGCAGCTCGTGGCGCTGGAGCACGAGGTGGGCCACCGCCTGTTCGTGCGCGACGGCCGCGGCGTGCGCCTCACCGCCGTGGGCAAGATCATGCTCGGCCACACGAACGAGGTGCTCGCCCAGCTCGAACGCGCCGAGGCCGAGGTCGCCGCCTACAGCTCCGGCACGGCGGGCGAGGTGACCGTGGCCTGCTTCGCCACCGCGATCAGCGCCGTCCTCTCCCCCGCGATCACGTCGCTGCGTGCCGCCGCTCCCGGCCTTCAGGTACGGGTACGCGACGCCGAGGGGGACCAGAGCCTGACCATGTTGCTCGACGGCGAGGCCGACGCCGCGATCGCGGTGGAGTACCGGGGCGGCCCCGACGCGACCGACCGCCGCCTGTCCCGTCTGCCGCTGTACGCCGAGCCGTTCGACCTGGTGTTGCCCGAGGGGCACGCCCTGGCCGCCGCCCCGCTGTCGGCCTTCGGCGAGCAGACCTGGATCGGTCCCTATCCGGGCAATCCGGTGCACGACGTGATCGCCTTCGCCTGTGAGCAGGCGGGCTTCACGCCCCGCTTCGCGCACTGCTCCGACGACTTCCGCGCGGTGGTCGCCCTGGTCGGCGCCGGTTCAGGGGTGGCGCTGGTCCCCCGGCTCGCGCTGCGGGACATGGCCCTGTCGGGCGTGACCGTCCACCACACGCCCGGCCCCGAGCGCCGCGTCTTCGCCGCCGTCCGCCGTGGCGCGGACTCCCACCCCCTGCTGCGCCCCCTGCTCGACACCCTCCGCGACGTCGCCGGCTCCCTCGCCGCTACGCTCGCGCCACCCCGATGACCTCGCCGCTACGCGCGCGCCACCTCGATGACCTCGGCGAACCGGTCGTAGCGGGTCAACTCCTCCGCCACCGGCCCGAGCACGTACTCCTGCCCCACCTGCCCGATCGCCTCGTGCAGCGCCTTCGCCGCCCGGCGCGCCCGGCGGCGGCCCCCCAGCCAGGCGGCCAGCCTGGACAGCAACGCGACCAGCACCCCGGCCAGCGCGCCACCGGCCAGCAGCACCGTGGGCCAGGGCAGCTCCCCGGCGGTCGGCAGCGGGGGCTGCGGCAGCCTCAGATAGTCCATCGCGAGCAGCGCGCCCAGCCAGCCGCCCCCGGCCACCATGGAGGCGAACAGCAGCCACTGCAGCACGTTCACGGCCCGCCACCAGCGCGGCCTCCTGGTCTCCCGGAGTGAGGTCCGGCCGACGGCCCGGTCCACCGCGTCGGCCAGCTCCGCCTCCCGCGAGCGCGCCGCCCGCCGCACCGCCGCGCCCCACGCCCCCGGCAGGTCCGCCGCCGCCCCCTCGCCGACGTCCCTGATCGCGGTCTCCACCTGCGCTCGCTGTACGACCGAAGCGGCCGGGAGCGAGGTGTGCCCCACCACCTCCCCCTCGGACGAGCCGGCCGCCAGCCCGACCCGCAGCCTGCGCAGCGGATCGGGCCTGAACCTGCGGATCCACCGGGTGACGGGCCAGCCGGTGGCGACGACGGCCCGGTGCCGATGCCCCTTGCGCACGGCCTCCACCACCAGCGGCACCCCGGCCGCCTTCGACAGCGCCGCCGTGAGCGGCCGATCCAGCCGCCCCGTCCCCGGTCCGTCTGCCACCCGCACCAATTCCGCCCCCCGCCCGTCCGCCACCCGCACCGGCTCCGCCCCACCGGAGCCGGTCCCGGCCTCGCTCCCGTCCTGCTGGGCCGGTGCGGTGGCGGAGGCCAGGGTCAGGTGGTCGGCGGCGGTGACGACGTCGGCGGCCAGCCGGGCCGACCAGGACCGCCGCTCGCTCACCCGCTTCGCGAGCAGAGCCCGCAACTCGACCAGGCCCGCGCCGGTACGGGCGGAGACCCCGACGACGGGCACTCCCGTCAGCCCGTCCTCGTCGAGCAGCCGCCGCAGGTCGTCCAGGCACCGCGCGACGGCGGCCTCGGGCAGCCGGTCGATCTGGTTGAGCACCACCACCATCACGTCCTGGTGCCCGGCCAGCGGCCGCAGGTAGCGCTCGTGCACGGCGGCGTCGGCGTACTTCTGCGGATCCAGCACCCACACCAGCAGGTCGACCAGCTCCACCAGCCGGTCCACCTCCAGCCGGTGCGCGAGCCGGATGGAGTCGTGGTCGGGCAGGTCGAGCAGGACCAGCCCGGACAGGTCGGCGGAGGACGCGGAGTGCCGGCGCGGCACCTCCAGCCAGTCGAGCAGCGGACCGGCCCCCTCGCCGTCCCACAGCGCCGCCTGGGCGGTCGCCGTGGTGGGCCGGGTGACGCCGACGGCCGAGAGCTCGTCCCCGGCCAGCGTGTTGAACAGCGACGACTTCCCGCTGCCGGTGGCCCCGGCGAGCGCCGCCACGGTGTGCTCCACCGACAGCCGGCGGCGTACCCCCGCCCGTTCGGTCACTCCCCGCGCCGCGGCCACCGCCTCCGCGGGCAGTCGCCCGTCCGCCAGCTCGACCGCCTCCAGCAGCGCGGTCAGCCGCGAGTCCAGCGACGGCCCCTTCTTACGGCGCAGCAGCTTCACTCCGGCCCGCCCTCGGGTAGCTCAGCCTGATGGGTGCGGACCGAACGGGCGGACGCCCGCAGCAGGGCGGCGGTGTCCGGGGGTGGCTGGACGGCGTCCAGCAACGTGGTGTAGCGGACCGCCTCCTCCGCCATCAGCGCCCGTACCCGCTCCCGCAGGTCCTCCCGGGCCCGTACGGTGAGCGTGCGCACGGCCTGGTCGCCGAACACCGCCTCCAGCAGCTTCTGCGACAACACGCTGGTGCCTCCCGCGATGCCCACCTCGATCCCGGTCAGCCCGCCGGTGGAGGCGAAGACGGCCAGCATCAGCAGCACCCCGGCCCCGTTCACGCCGAACGACGCCAGCCGCGCCGTGGTCCGCCGGGACGCCCCTTCCTCCCGTACGAGATCGAGCACGTACTCCTGCCAGCCGCGCACCGCCGCCTCGGCCCGCTTGCCGAGGTCCGGGGAGGCGCGGCCGAGCCGGGCCCGTTCGACGGCGCCGACGCGGTCGAGCAGGCCGGGGCCGCCGGGTGCGGCGGACCAGCCGTCGAGGGCGCGTTCGGCGGCGCCGTCGGCCGCGCCCCTGATCAGCGCCTCGACGCCGCTCTCCAGCGCGTCGCGCAGCTGGATGCTGGGCGCCTGGCCGGTGAAGAAGCCGACCACCCGGTCACGCAGCCAGCCGACCCGGGTCTCCAGTGAGCGCATCAGGTCGCCGGTGCCGATGAAGTCCTGCCAGCGGGCCAGCACCTCGCCGCGCAGCAGCGATCCGTCGCGCATGCCCTCGTCGAAGTCGGCCATCGCGCCGGCGTAGGCGGCGGTCACGATGTCGTGCAGCCCGGCGAAGGCGGCCTCCTGCCGTTCGACGGCGTCGGCCAGCGCCGGCACCCGGACGGCCAGGCTGTCGAGCGTGCCGGAGAGGGTCTGGCGTACCACCCGGGAGCGTTCGACGGCGTCGGCGGCGAGCCCGGTGAGCCAGCCGGCGATGGGCGCCACCGACTCGGCGGGCAGCCGGGCCTTCTCGCTGGGCAGCGTGGCCTCGGGTACGGCGAACAGGCGGATGCCGTCGAGGCCGTTGTCGGCCAGGAGGCGTTCGAGGTCGCGGGTGACGGGCCCGGCGGCTTCGGGCGGCACCCGGTCGAGCACCAGGGCGAGCGCGGTGCTGCGTTCGCGGGCCGAGCGCAGGAAGCTCCACGGCACCTCGTCGGCGTAGCGGGCGGCGGTGGTGACGAACAGCCACAGGTCGGCGGCGGCCAGGAGCTGGGTGGCCAGCTCGCGGTTGGCGGTCACCACGGAGTCGATGTCGGGCGCGTCGAGCAGCGCCAGCCCGGCGCCGAGCGCCTCGGCCGTCACCACCCGCAGCGCTCCCACGCCGGTGCCGGTGGCGCGGGACATGCCGGGCAGCACGTTCGCGCCCATGAACCAGTCGCGATCGGCGGGGCTCACCACCAGGGTGGGCACCAGCGTGGTGGGGCGCAGCACGCCGGGCTCGGTGACGTCGGCGCCGACCAGGGAGTTGACCAGCGTGGACTTGCCCGCGCCGGTGGACCCGCCGACGACGGCGAGCAGCGGCGCGTCGATGGCGCGCAGCCGGGGCAGCAGATAGTCGTCGAGCTGCCCGGTCAGCTCCTTGAGCGCGCGCCGATCCGCGGCGGCCTCACCGACCGCCAGCGGGAACAGCTCCCGGTCCAGCGGCCGGCGCAGTCCTTCGAGCGCGCCCAACAGGTCCATACGGTCAAGCTAGCCCGCAGGAGGCTCCCTTAACACGTAACCGACGCTGCGCAGCGTGTGAATGAGTCGCGGCTCCACGTCGTCGACCTTGCGCCGCAGGTAGGAAACGTATGATTCGACCACTCCCGCGTCGCCGCCGAAGTCGTAGTTCCAGACGTGGTCGAGGATCTGCGCCTTGGACAGCACCCGCCCGGCGTTGGCCATGAAGTAGTGCAGCAGCTTGAACTCCGTCGGCGACAGCCGCACCGCCCGGCCGGCGCGCCACACCTCACGCGCCTCCTCGTCCAGCTCCAGGTCCGCGACCTTCAGCCGGTTCGCGGGCGCGCCCTCTCCTCTGGTACGGCGCAGCACCGCGCGGATCCTGGCCTGGACCTCCTCCAGGCTGAACGGCTTGGTGACGTAGTCGTCGCCCACCCGCAGCCCGGCGATCTTGTCCTCGGTGGCGTCACGGGCGGTCAGGAACAGCACCGGCGCGTCGAGGAGCTTGGCCACCTCGAAGCCGTCGAGGTCCGGCAGCATGACGTCGAGGACGACCAGATCCGGCTCGACCCGCTGCGCCACCTCGACGGCCTCGTGCCCGTCGGCGGCGGTGACCACCTCGAACCCGGAGAAGCGCAGGCTGGCAGAGAGCAGGTCTCTGATACTGGGCTCGTCGTCCACCACCATGATCAGCGCCTCGGGATCGGTCACGTACCCACAGTGACAAAGGCACCTGAGGAATTGCTGAAGGACTAATCCAAAGCGAGTGGGAGTTCCACCCGGAACGTCGCGCCCTCGCCCACCGCGCTCTTCGCCACCACGGTCCCGCCGTGCGCCCGCACCAGCGCCTGCACGATGGCCAGGCCGAGCCCGCTGCCCCGGTCCTCGCCCGACCTGCGGCGGGATCGGGCGGAGTCGGCCCGGTAGAAGCGCTCGAAGACCCGCTCGACCTGGTCGAGGGTGAGGCCGGGGCCCTTGTCCGCCACTTCGAGGAAGGCCGTCTCGTCGTCGGCTCCGACCCGGACGGTGATCGGGGTGCCGTCCTCGGTGTGGATGAGGGCGTTCGACATGAGGTTGCCGACGACCTGGCGCAGCCGTACCTCGTCACCGGAGACGATCAGGGCCGCTCCGCCGACGACGTCCAGCCCGATCTCGCGGGACGGCGAGAGGATCCGCGCGTCCTGCACGGCGTCGGCCGCCAGCGCCAGCATGTCCACCGGGCGCATCTTCAACGGCCTGGCCTGGTCCACCTGGGCGAGCAGCAGCAGGTCGTCGACCAGCAGGCCCATCCGGCCCGCGGCGCTCTCCACCCGGAGCATCAGCTCGGCGGTGTCGGCGTTCGGGTTCTGCCTGGCGTACTCGGCGAAGCCGCGGATCGAGGTGAGCGGGGTGCGCAGCTCGTGCGAGGCGTCGGTGACGAACTGGCGCATCCGGTCCTCCGACCGCCGGGCCGCCTCCTCGGACGCCGAGCGGGCCGCGAACGCGCTCTCGATCTGGGCCAGCATCCCGTTGAGCGCGCCGGCCAGCCGGCCCACCTCCGTGCGCGGGTCGCTGTCCGGCACCCTGCGGCTCAGCTCGCCGGCGGCGATGGTGCCGGCCGTGTGCTCGATCTCCGCCAGCGGCCGCATGCTGCGCCGGACGATGGTGACGCCCACGACGGCGAGGATGAGCACGATGCCGCCGCCGCCCAGCAGCTCGATGAGGACGAGCCGCCAGGTGATCTCGTTGACCTCTTCCAGGTCCGTGGCCACCACGAAGGTGCCCTGCGGCGTCGTGGTCTCCTTCACCCGCCAGGCGCCGTCGCCGTCGACGGCCGGCGCGGTGTAGATGCCCGGCCCCGGCGAGTCCTCCAGCACCGGCTTGGGCTTGATGTCGACGTCCCGGTCGCTCTGCGTCGGGGTGAGGCGGCCGGTGGAGTCCTTCATCAGCACGATCGTGTCGGACTCGATGAGCAGCGCCTTCTCCAGCGACCTCCTGCCCAGCCGGCGCCTGTCCTCGTCGTTGATCAGCCGTTTGTGCACGCGTACGGACACGAGGTTGACCTGGCTGTCGACGCGGTCGAGCAGGTAGCCGTTCAGAACCGAGACGCTGACCACGCCGATGAAGCTCATGCCGAGCCCGAGCAGCGCCAGCATCGACGTCATGAGCTTGACTCTGAGCGGCAGGCCGCTCAACCCGGCCACTACGCGCCCGGCGGGAGTCGCAGGACGTAGCCGACGCCGCGCAGCGTGTGGATGAGCCGGGGGCTGCGGTTGTCGATCTTACGGCGGAGCACGGAGACGTAGGACTCGACGATGCCGACCTCGCCCCGGAAGTCGTAGTCCCAGACGTGGTCCAGGATCTGCGGCTTGGACAGCACCCGGCCCGCGTTCGTCATGAAGTAGCGCAGCAGCTTGAACTCGGTGGGCGACAGCGCGACCGGGTGGCCGCCCCGCCACACCTCGTGGCTCTCCTCGTCCAGCTCGATGTCGGCGAAGGTGAGCCTGGGCGGCGGCGGTTGCGTCTCCCCGCTGGTGCGCCGGAGCACCGCGTGGATCCGGGCGACGACCTCCTCCAGGCTGAACGGCTTGGTCACGTAGTCGTCACCGCCGATCGTCAGGCCGCGGATCTTGTCCTCGGTCTCGTCACGGGCGGTGAGGAACACCACGGGGGTACGGATGCCGCCGCCGCGCATCCGCCGGACGATCTCGAAACCGTCCAGGTCGGGCAGCATGACGTCGAGCACGACGAGGTCCGGCCGCTGCCGCTGGACGGTGGCCACGGCGTCCATGCCGCTCTTGGCGGTGGACACGTCGAAGCCCGCGAACCTCAGGCTCGCGGCGAGGAGTTCGAGAATGTTCTGGTCGTCTTCGACGATCAGGAGTCGCGCTTCCATCACCACCAAGGATGCACTCATCGGACGGGTGCTGGGACAATTCCGGCGATGTGCCGGGCGATGGCCAGGCTGGACGTGGCCGCCGGTGAGGGGGCGTTGCGCACCAGCACCACACTGCCGTGCACGTCCACCGCGAAGTCGTCGACCAGCCCGCCGTCCCGCGCGACGGCCTGCGCGCGCACGCCGCCTTCGGCGCGCCGCAGGTCGGCGGCGGTGAGCTCGGGTACGTAGCGCCGCGCCGCCTTGAGGAACGCGCCCTTGACCAGCGAGCCGTAGACCTCCTTGACGCCGGTACGCCAGTGCCGCCGGGCCATGCGGAGGGTGCCGGGCCAGCGGATAATTGCCGGAAAATTACTGAAATTTTGCCATCTGTAGCCTTCGTAGGCGGTGGCGAGCACCGCGTTCGGCCCCACCAGCACCTCACCGTCGATGTGCCTGGTCAGGTGTACGCCCAGGAACGGATAGCGCGGATCGGGCACCGGGTAGATCAGCCCCCGCACCAGCTCCCTGGCATTTCCGTCGAGCGCGTAGTATTCACCCCTGAACGGCACGATCCGCACATCCCCCGGCATCCCGGCCATCCTGGCGACCGCGTCGGTGCCCAGTCCCGCGCACACCACCAGCCGGTCGAAGCCGAACCTCCGCCGCCCCGCCACCACCTCGACGCCACCGGCGGTCTCCCTGATGCCGTGGACCGCGTGCTCAAGCCGTACCGAACCGCCGAACTCCGCGACGTCGAGCGCGAGCCGGCGCGCGACCGCCGGGAAGTCGGTGATCGCCGTGCGCGGCGAGTGAATCGCGCCGACGCCGACCGCGTGCGGCTCGATCTCGCGCAGCCCCAGCCCGTCAAGCTCGGCGAGGTCCGGCACGCCGTTGGCCCTGGCCCGCTCGGCCAGCGCGGCCAGCAGCGGCCGCTCGGCCGGCGTGCTCGCCACCACCAGCTTGCCGACCTCGTCGTACGGCAGCGCGTGCTGGGCGCAGTAGGCCTTGAGCAGGGCCACGCCCTCGCGGCAGAGCCTGGCCTTGAGCGAGCCGGGCGGGTAGTAGATGCCCGCGTGCACGACGCCGCTGTTGTGGCCGGTCTGGTGCGCGCCGACGCGGGCCTCCTTGTCCAGCACGGTGACCTCGGCACCCCGCGTCACGGCCAGCTCACGAGCGACCGCCAGGCCGACGATCCCGGCCCCCACGATCCCGATCTTCTCCGTCACCAGGCCAGTGTGCCCGCGCATTCAGCCCTCGACCACCACAAGGCGCCCGAAGCGGTGTCTTCCACCACCACTGGGCGGGCGAATCGAACATGAGTACGATGGATTCATGTATGTCCCGCCAGAATGGCCTGCGGAGGTCCGGCCGCCCAGCGTCCCCGACTGGGAGGCCTCGGCCGTGGCCTGGCTGCTCGACGCGGTCCCGCCGGACTACCGAGCCTACGAGGTGCTGCGCCGCCACCCGATCGCCCTGGCCAGGATGGCGAACCACCACGTCAACTCGGCCATCGAGGCGGCCCGCACCGGCTATCGGCGGGCGGCGGTCGACCTCAAGGGCCACCTCCCGCCGCACGCCATCGAGGCCGTTCTGGACACCTACCGGGAGGAAGGGCCCCGGCTGGTACGCCTGTCCCGCTCCATCTCCGTGGTCGAGCAGGCTCTGCGCGGCGACATGTTCACCGCCACCATGCGCCGCCCGTGACCGTCGCCTTGCTCCTGGGAAACTTCGCGCCGGGAGGTGTCGTATCGGGGCCTGCCCCGATCGTCGTGCTGGTGAAGGGCCCGGATGGCGCCGCACCGGGCACGATCGACCAGGAAGACAGGGAGCACGATCATGAATCCGACGCTCAACACGATCGACGTCGTGGTGTCCGACCTCCAGGCGTCGATGGCCTTCTACGCCCACCTCGGGCTGGAGTTCAAGCTCGACGAGCACTCGCCCGAGCACGCCGGCTGCGATCTCCCCGGCGGGCTGCACGTGATGCTCGACACCGAGAGCTTCCGCACCCCGTTCCTGCCCGGCTGGACCAAGCCGTCCGGAGGGCCGCGTACCCTGCTGTGCTTCGAGTTCGACACCCCGGCAGGGGTGGACGCCAAGTACGCCGAGCTCCTCCAGGCCGGCTATCACGGGATCGCCGAGCCGTTCGACGCCTTCTGGGGGATGCGCTACGCCACGGTGGCCGACCCGGACGGGTGCGGCGTCGACCTGTACGCCACGCTCCCGTCCAGCTGAGCGTGCCTGGGTACATCATTCGGCGAGCGGGAGGAAGCAGAGCATGAAGTATGTGCTGATGTTCATCGAGACCGAGCAGTTCGCCCAGCAACTGGAGGCGATGGGCGAGCTGGAGCAGCGCCAGGCATATGAGGCGGTGGGCCGGTGGTTCGCCGAGAACGCCGAGGTGATCACGCACCATACGCATCTGGCGCCGGTGCACACCGCCACCACGTTGCGTCTGGACGGCGCCGAGCCGGTGGTCACCGACGGGCCGTTCGTGGAGGGCAAGGAGGTGGTGAGCGGGTTCGCCGAGGTCGAGGTGGCCGATCTCGACGAGGCGCTGAAGCTGGCCCGCTCCTGGCCGGCGTGCCCGATCGTGGAGATCCGCCCCGCCTCATGACCGGCACGGCAGACCGGCACCCACCCGCCGGCGACCCCGCCGGCGGGCCGCCCGGCCACGCCCGGGGCCTCGACGGCGACAGCGGGCGGGTGCTGGCCCAGGTGGTGCGCGAGCACGCGAGCCGGCTGGCGGCGAGCCTGATCTCGCTGCTGGGCGACTTCTCCGCCGCCGAGGACCTGGTACAGGACGCGGTGGAGACCGCGCTGCGCCGCTGGCCTGTCGAGGGCATCCCGGAGCGGCCGCAGGCGTGGCTGTACACGGTGGCGCGCAGGCGTGGCCTGGATGTGCTGCGGCGCGAGTCGAACTTCCGGGCCAAGCTGGCCCAGCTGCACCGGCTGGAGCCGCAGGCGGCCGATGACCGGCTGCGGCTGATCTTCACCTGCTGCCACCCGGCGCTCGCCCCGGCGGCGCGGATCGCGCTGACGCTGCGGGTGGTGTGCGGCCTGTCGACCGGGCAGATCGCCGCGGCGTTCGTGGTGCCCGAGACCACGGTGGCGCAGCGCATCACCCGGGCGAAGAAGAAGATCGGCCAGGCCGGCATCCCCTACCGTGTCCCCGCCCAGGAGGAGCTGCCGGAGCGGTTGCGCTCGGTGCTGGCGGTCGTCTACCTGCTGTTCAACGAGGGCTACCTGTCCAGCACGCCCGAGCGGGCCCAGGCGCGCGACCTGGTCGACGACGCCGAATGGCTGGCCGCCCTGCTGGCGGGTCTGGCGCCGGGGGAGCCGGAGGTGGCCGGGCTGCTGGCGCTGATCCGGCTGCACCGGGCGCGCGGCCCCGCCCGCTTCGACGAGCGCGGCCGACTGGTGCTGCTGGCCGATCAGGACCGCTCCCGGTGGGATCATCAGGCGATCGAGCAGGCGATCGCCCTGCTGACCCGCGCGGCCCATACGCATCGGCGGCCGGGGCCGTACCAGCTACAGGCGGCGATCGCGGCCTGTCACGCGGAGGCGACCTCCTTCGAGCGGACCGACTGGGCGCAGATCCTGGTGCTCTATGACATGCTGGCGCACCTGGCCCCTTCGCCGATCACCCGGCTGCACCGGGCCATCGCCCTGCGCCAGGTGCACGGCGCCGCTGCGGCGCTGGCCGAAGTGGACGCTCTGGAGCACGACCTGGCCTGCTACGCGCTCTGGCACGCCACCCGCGCCGAGCTGCTGCGCGAGCTGGGCGAGGCCGAGCGGGCACGGGCCTGCGACGAGCGGGCGCTGGCGCTGACGGCCAACCCCGCCCAGCAGGCGCTGCTGGCCGAGCGGCTCACCTGGAGCTGACCCTCGGCCGGACCGTCAGGGCACGTCCGGGTTCCGCGTGGCGGGCCTGGCCGCCGACCAGACGTGCAGGTGGGCCGCCAGTTGACATGTTCACCACCGCCATGCGTCGTCAACCTGGGCATGACGCTGGTCCGGCTGGTGGTCGAGTTGGCTCGCCAGGTCGTCCGGGTTCGCACCGATCAGGGCGTACAAGTAACCCTGCGCGAACTGCTCGGGAGTCGGCACGCGCTTCCTGACCGCCGCAGTCCCCCAGCACAGGGGGTAGATGTGCCACTCCCGGCCGTACCTCGCTTCGAGCTCTTCGCAGTTCATGGCCTGTAGCCCGGGATCAGCGCGGCGGCCTTGTCCGGCGAGTCTCCGGGAACCAGCGTCACCCTGTCGGGGAGGACAACGTCTTTCTCCCCGGCCTGGGCGACCTCCACGATGTACGCGCTGGACCGTGGCGCTATTCGCACGGTGGCGACGCGCCACCCTTGAGGAGAGAAGACCAGCAGCTCCGGCGGATACCGGACCAGAGAACTCGTGGGCTGCAGGGGAAACCTTGACGACCTGAGCGTGAGCTTGAGCCATTCGACCACCTGGCTGCGCATTCCGCGCCTGGCCAGCAGTTCCCGTAGCTTGGCCAGCGCTTCGTCATGCCGGCCCGCGACGACGTCGCTGATCGGCTCGCGGACAGGGTTCGCTCGGCCCTCTTCGGCTGTTCTTCCCACCAGTTCCTGAAGCATCCGGTTGTCTCCATCGGCTCAGCGCACTCCGGGTGCGGTGATGTCCTTCCCGGTTGGGTGACCATGGTTACGACCGGTTTCTGGTAACACCAGCAAGGGAATTGCTTAGAGCAATAGAGACATAGAGAAGAGATTGCTTTCAGCTATACGCTCACGTCATGGACGTTCGCACTTTCCCAGATGCCCTCAAAGCGATCATGGCGCAGCGGGGATGGACGCAGGCTGGTCTTGCACGGGAACTAGGCGTGTCACAGACCTGGGTCAGTCATGTGTCCAGAGGACTCAGGGACACAACGACTGCCAGGGTAACCGCCCTGCTCGCCCGCGTTGGCTGGGAAGTCCGAATGTCTCCAGCAACGGAGGAGCCTGTGGAACGCCGGGAATTTCTCGTATCCGCCGCGTCCGTATTCGTACCGTCTACTAACAAGAACCCCTACCAAGACCCTAGCTATGTAAGCACCTTGGCCGAAAGCCTGGCACGGAACCGCTACGAATGCGGCGGCATACCTCTCGCCTCTCGCGCGCTGAGCCACGTCAAGAACGTTGACAAGGTGGCCGACATATCCGGGAGCCAGCTCCAGAGAGCCGTCTCCGAGATGGTGTATCAAGCCACGTTGGTGCTGTACGACGCCGGGAAACTCGCGCATGCCGAGCGCACAGGCATGCTCGCCCTCGAGCTCGCGCACCGCGCCGCCGACACCGGTGCGGAGGCCCACGCTCTGGAGAGCCTGAGCCGCGTCGCCCTCTACCGTGGCGATGCCGCCAGGGCCATCATGTATGCCCGTCGAGGGCTGAACCTCCCGGACCTTCCACCCAGCAGGGCGGCATCGCTGGCCATGCGGCTCGGTCGTTCGCTCGCACGCATACCGGAAAACGCCAGAGCGGCCAGAGACACCCTCGACAGGGCACTCAACGTTGACGGCTTGTCGCCGTTCACCGAGGCGGCCATTGTGGGCGATGTCGCCATAGGTCTCAGCAGGCTCGGCCGCTATGACGAGGCAGGCTCCCTCCTAAGACGGGCAGCGGACGACATAGGAAAATATTCACCACTTTTCCGGGCTCAATACATCGGCCGCCAAGTACAGACGGCAATAAAGGCCGCTGACCCTGGCCTCGCAGCTGATCGGATCGCGCTGCTGACAAGGGCAGTGCCCTTCATATCATCAGCACGGGTAAATAAGCGCGTGGCGGACATTCTTCGCGAGTCAGCCAAATGGCAGAACGTACCCGAAGTCAGGGAAGCCCGGCAGCATCTTAAAACGGTCTCCTCTGAGCTACCTGCCTCTTGACGCCAATAAACTTTTGTGCGTAGTCATACGTAGGCATGCATCTCATGCGCCCCCGTGGCAATCTCCGTCCAGGAAATTCCAAAAACGGAGGTCCTCGAATGTCCAACGCGCAACTCACCATGCCTTGGGGCCTGACCCGAGCCACCCGTCTCCACACGCTCACCCCCACGCCCTACGCCACGGTTCAGCTCGACCCCGCCACTCAGGTCACGCGCTTTCTCGACGACAAACTGAGGATGGTGGACATGGGCACCTTCGCAACGGTGACCCAGTCCAGGCCGCATGACGGCGCAACGAACGCGCCCCAATCGGCGGACGACTCCAACACCGACCAGAAGTAGCAGAATGCAGTCCCCGCAGAGCACCGTCATAGTGATCACATCGGCGGAGGACGTAACCGCCAACCTGGTGATCATGGCGCTCAACGAGCGTCGCGGCGTGCAGGTTGCGCGCGTAGACCCCGCTGACATCGGGGATGCGTTGTCGTTCGACGCACATATGGGTCCAGAGCTCGGCCAGTGGTCAGGCCGGCTCCACACGCCGAGCCGTGACGTCGCATTGGACGAGGTCGGGGCGGTGTACTACCGCCGCCCCAGCTCTTTCTCCAGTCGCTTCACTCACCTAGCGGATAGGAGTTCGCCGTCACCGAGGCCTGGCATGGACTTGGCGGTGTCCTCTATAACCTGCGCGGTGCCGCGTACGTCAACCATCCCAGCGCGATCAACCGGGCGGACTTCAAGCCTGCCCAGCTTCAAACAGCCGCCCAGCTCCGCATGGCCGTACCACGAACCTTGATCACCAACGACGCGGCGCGGGCACGAGAGTTCGCTGCCGAGCACGGCCCGATCATCTACAAGTCTTTCCGTGGGGCTCCACATGCCTCGGACGGTCAGGTCGCGGCGATATGGACCCAGCCGGTCGCCGAGCATGAGATCGATGACTCGGTCACGATGACCGCGCACATGTTTCAGGCGCAGGTCCTCAAGAACGCTGACGCCAGGGTGACCATGATCGGCCGGAAGGTGTTCGCGTACCGGATCACAACTCCTGACGGCGCGCTGGACTGGCGTCGAGGAGACTGGGGCGCGCTGGTTCACGAACCGGTCGACGTGCCCAAGCCGATCGAGGCAGCTCTGCACGCCTATCTCGACACCTTCGGCCTGGCCTTCGGCTGCTTCGACTTCGCGATCGAAGCAGAGACCGGACAATGGGTCTTCATCGAATGCAACCCCAACGGGCAGTGGGCTTGGCTGCCCGGCGCCGAGGCGATGGCTCAGGCCTTCGCTGACAAGATCCTAGAAGGATGGTGGTCGTGACCACTGCCGCACGCTTCCGCCGAGCGCTGGCGGAGAGCATCAAGTCTCCCGATTGGCGCGAGGCTCTGGAGGCGGTGCCCCGCGCGATCTTCCTGGGAGATGCCGTCTACAGACACGACCCTCATCTCGGCTGGGTACCCACGCATCGCACAGAGATGACCAGCGAAGAGTGGCTCGCCTTGGCGTACGAGGACGAGACCTGGGTGACCCAGATCGACGGGGTGCTCGCGGAGGACGCGACCGAGCCCGTCACGATCCTGCGGCCCACCTCATCATCCACGCAACCGAGCCTGGTCGTACGAATGCTCGACGTTGCGGGCATCCGCGAAGGGGACACGGTTCTGGAGATAGGCACGGGTACCGGCTACTCCACGGCGCTGATGTGCCACCGCCTGGGCACGTCGTCGGTGACATCCATCGAGTACGACCCTGTGATCGCGACTCGTGCGAGGCGAGCCATCAACGAGGCCGGCTACGCGCCCACGCTCATCGAGGGCGATGGGCTGCTGGGTCATGAGAGCAATGCTCCCTATGATCGGCTGATCGCCACATGCGCAGTACGAACCATTCCGCCGGCCTGGCTCCGGCAGGTCAGGAATGGAGGAACCGTCACGGCGCCCATGCTCGGCTGGCTGGGCGGAGTCGCGTTCGCCCATCTCCACGTCAGCGAGGACGGCACTGCAAGCGGCCGATTCCGCGAGGATGACGTCTACTTCATGCCTGCACGGGCACACGCCGCGCCTCCACGGTCTACCTTGCAGATGGGCATCGGCGAAGTCGGTCATAGCGAGGTCGACCCAGCAAACCTGAAGGACGATACGGCGCTCTTCGTGGCCCAACTCGCCATCCCGCGGGCCCACCACGGGTGGGCCGAGGACATCTTGGTCCTGCATGACGTGATCGCCGGCTCCCAGGCCGACATCCGCCCATCGCCCGGCGGTGGCTGGGTGGTCCATCAGCACGGGCCACACCGCTTGTGGGACCAGGTAGAGGAGATCATCCTGACTTGGATGGAGGCAGGCCGACCCCACCAGTCGGGCTTCGGCCTCACCGTGACATCAGAAGATCAGCGCGTCTGGCTCGGCGACCCTGACGGGCCGAGCTGGCAACTACCGCCATACGAACCCTGCGCCTGATGCGGAGGCAATAGCCGACGCTGTCGCGGGGGCCTGACTGGCTTCGCTGGCCTACACCGATGAGACGTGGGTGACTCACTGTTTCACCCGGATAGGTGCGAGGCGGCCGATCCGGCTCGACGGGGACCGCGGAGAGAACCTGGTCGCCTGCACCAGGCGGGACCTCGTCGTCCCCGCAGGCCCCTTTGCTGACCTGGGCGTAGCCAAATGGGCTTCGCCTCCGACAGTTGGGCTAAGGAATACCAAGAATATCGGCTACAGCTTCCTGGACTTGGTCCGCGATACGCTTCAACTGAGCCATTTCACTTTCGCTGCTACTTGCCCTCTCGATCTGCCATTCAATGAACATAGGGGCAAACCAGATCAGTCGGACGAGCGTCGAGTCGATGATTTCACCAGCCGGCGGAATCCTTGATAGGAGCGCCACATAGGCTTCTCCTGCTTCAAGGTCAAATTCCCCCGAGCGAAGCTTTCCCAACAATCCGCTTTCGTCATCCCATGCTTGCTCTAGAGTTTCTAGCAATTCCTCCACTGATATCCCTCCTCACCAGCGACCAACGATTGCCTCGCTTGGCCCAGGTGGGCGACACATCTTGGCAGATCTCGACCTGCTCGCCGTCGAAATCCATGATGACCGGCCCGTCACCGAAATACGAGTCGCTCTTCAGATTCCAGAGCAGCCACACCTGGTTCAGACGTCGCCCGACGAGTGCGGCAAGCCGCTGACCATGGACGTATCGAATCGCTGCGCATCCCACAAGCCATTCAGGGTGATAGTCGGGCATGAAGTACATGCGACCTCCTCAGCGGCTGGCCTAACACCACCGGAGACATCAGCATCCTGGCCCGAGGTGCGGGCCCAGGCACCCTACAGCCGCCCGAACTCAGTCCGAGAAAGGTCAGTCGTGATGGATATCGTCTCCCATCATGACGACAAAGCGCGCATGGTCTGACCTCTTCCCAGCGGAGGAGCCGGCGGCCGAAGGCTCTGACCAGCCGCCGTTAGGGCCGGAGCACGGTCTCCACCTGCCGGCGGACGAGTTGGAAGTCAGCCGGCTCGAAGAGCGCTTGGGTACGATCCTGCCGCCCAGCTATCGGCAGTTCCTCCTGTTCGCCAACGGCTGGGGCGTCGATGAGTACTCCCTGCGGCCGGTCCCGGAAGTCGGCTGGCTCCGTGACCTTGAGCCCTGGATGATCGAGTGCTGGACGCCCAAGGGCGGCGAGTCCTGGACTGTGCCCGATGACCTCTATTTCGTCTATGGAAAGGAGCAGGACTGCGGCCATCTGAGAATGGAGTATCTGCCTGACACCCTTCTGGTCGGGCACTGGGACGATGGAGTATTTCTCCTCAACCCCCACATCAAGACCTCTGATGGCGAGTGGGAGGCCTGGTATCTCGCACCTTGGCTAGCCGGCGCCGATCGTCACAGGTCCTTCTGGGACCTGATGAAGGCCCGGTTGAGTCAGCCCACGTAGACGACCTCCGGCGACAGGTGCGGCATGCCGTCCCTCACGAACGGCGAACCGCGCGCGGTAAGGCCCGCCCTACCCAGGCCCGTACCGCTACCCGGCTGGCGACGGCTGTTCCGGCCGCCGATGCTTGGGCGTCATGACAAGGCGACGACGGGCCGTCATGGCGGTCTTATTGGGCGGTCTCACGGCAATCGGCGTGCCAGTGGCGAACGCCGATGCCGGCGACCACGCGGCCGCGTACGACGCGTTCTACCGGCAGAAGGTCTCCTGGAGCGCCTGCGACGACCGGGGCCTGCCACTGGACTGCACCGGGGTAACCGTCCCGATCGACTGGGCGCGCCCGAAGGGCAGCACCATCACGCTCAAGGTCCGCCGCCACAAAGCGACCGGCACCCGCCACGGATCGCTCCTGACGAACCCGGGCGGACCCGGTGTATCCGGCGTCACATACCTCCCCGAAGCGGCACGGACGTGGAGCGGTGCGGTGACCGCCGGCTTCGACCTGGTCAGCTGGGATCCCCGAGGCGTCGGCGAGTCCGCGCCGCTGACCTGCCCGGACGAGGCGGACGCGGCCCTGCGGACGGTGGACTCGTCGCCGGACACGCTCGCCGAACGGAAGAGGCAGGAGGCCGCGGTCAGGACCTGGGTCCGGCAGTGCAGGGCCGCGTCGGGGCCGCTCTTCGACCACGTCGACACGCTGAGCAACGTCCGGGATCTGGACGTGCTCAGGGCCGTCCTCGGCGAGGCGAAGCTGTCGTTCCTCGGCACCTCCTACGGCACCCGGATCGGGATCCGGTACGCCGACACGTTCCCCACCCGGATCGGGCGGATGGTGCTGGACTCGGCGGTCGACCCCGCGAGCGACAACAAGGCGTTCCTGAACGGCCAGGCAAGAGGCGTGGAGCGAGCGCTCGACGACTATCTGGCCGACTGTGCCGACCGGGCAGGGTGCCCGTTCAGCGAGGCGCAGGGCCGGGCCGAAGTGGCGAAGCTGCTCCGGGCCGCCGATTCACGCCCGCCGGAGCAGGAGGAGCTGGTGAACATGATGGCCGCGCTGCTCCGCTCGCCCCGCTACTGGCCCGGTCTGGACGGTCAGCTCGCCAAGATCCAGGCCGGCGACCACAGCGCGATCCAGCCCACCGATGCCGTGGACATCGCCAACCTGGCGATCAACTGCCAGGACCTGCCGGACCGCCGCACCGCGCGCCAGGTCCTCACCGACGCCAACCGAACGGCCCGCAGCCGGCCCGTGTTCGGGTACGAGTTCACCTCCGGCACGATGTGTCCCCTGTGGCCGAACGGCGGCGTCGTCAAGCCCCGTCCGGTGACCGCCCGGGGCTCCGCGCCGATCCTCGTGATCGGCACCACCCGCGACCCCGCGACGCCGTACGAATGGGCCCGGTCAACGGCTAAGCACCTGGCCAACGGCAGGCTGCTGACCCGCGACGGCAGCGGGCACGCCGCCTACGGCGACAACGCCTGCGTCACCGAAGCAGTGGACCGCTACCTGCTCGACGCCGTACTACCGGCCGCCGGCACGGTCTGCGCGGGATAGCCGCGACGTCAGCCGGCGGCAATCGGCCCCTCGCGGTGGACGGACCAGGCCCTGATCAGCGGGTACGGCGGGCCAGCAGGACGATGCCGCCGATGGCCAGGGCGGCGGCGACCAGCCAGATGAGAATGTCCCGCCCGGTCAGCCCCACCGGCTCGCTCGCCGGTTCGGCGGCGGCACGAGTGCCCTGGGCCGTGGGCCGGTCCGGCGGCGCGGAGGCCCGCGGAGTCACCGAAGGCAGCGCGGCATCCGGCAGCGGAACCCGGTAGACGGGACTCTTGGGCCCCTCCGAGCCGGTGAGCAGCGCCTTCCCATCGGCGGTATAGGCGATGGACTCCGCCTGCTCCAGATCCGGCATCGTCACCTTGCTGATCTGCTCCCCCGACGGCCGGTAGAGGGTGGCGGAGAAGTACGTACGGACGACGTACGAAGAGCCGTCGGGCGCGTAGGCCGCGTCCGTGGCCATCAGCGGCGCGGCCACCCCTCTGCGCAGGACGTTCACCCGGCCGGTACGCAGCTTCTTGGGCGCCGCGTAGACCCCGCCCGCGAACTCCTTGGACACGACGTAGAGCCGCCCGGTCTTCGGATGCACCATGATGCCCTCGGCGTTGCGGGCGCCGTCGGCGTAGCGGAACCGGTAGCGGACGGCCGGGAGAGTGGCATCGGTGAGGTCGCGCGGCTCGTTGACCTTGTAGATGGAGATGTCCGGCCAGGCGCCGTCGAAATTGTCCCCGATGTCGGCGAACCAGAGCACCCCGCGCCCCGTCTCCGGGTCCTTGCTCGCCGCCATGCCCTCCCAGTCACGCGCCTCCGCCCCCCGCAGCTGGAACGTGGCCTTCGTCCGTCCGTTCTCGCCCACGGCGTAGAACTCCGGCCGCGCCGCGCTGTCGTTGTGGGTGTAGTAGACCCCGTCGTGACCGGGCGAGACGGCCAGACCACTGGACTCGGTGATCCGAGCGTCCCTGAACGTGAACAGCTTGTCATCATCAACGGAAGACAGACCGTACGCCGGCGCCGCGCAGACAGCTGCGCAGACGACGACCAGCACCCCCGCCACCACGCCGGCCCGAATCATGAATCCCCCACGCCGCAATCATGCCCCAATCGCCCCCATGCCCGGCTCCCCCACGCGGCCACTGTGCCGGTGAAACCCAAGCCCCTGCAGCCCGGCCAGCAGCACGTTGACCACCACCAGAGACACCCATAACCCCTCGATCCCCCAGCTGACGGCCACCGGCACGGCCGACAGCACCAGCAGCCCATAACAGGCGGCGAAGTACACGAGGCTGGCCCCGGACCGTTTGAGCGCGGTGAGACCGATCCCTTGCACGGCCTGCGCGGCATCGGCCATGGACGCCACCAGCATCAGGGGCAGCAACGAAAGCACGCGCTCGCGTACCCCTGGATCGTCGCTGAACAGCGCCGCCACCGGATCGCCGAGCAGCACCAGCGCGAGCGCGGCGAGACCGGTCGCGATGACGGCGAGCAGGGCGGCGGTCCGGTTGGCCCGCCGGGCCTCGGCCGTGGTGCGCGCCCGCGCGACCTCCGGCACCGACGCCTGCGCGACCGACAGCGAGGCCAGCATGGTGAACCCGGTGAGCGTGCTCAGCACGGCGTGCGCGGCGGTGTCGCGGGTGCTGGTCAGCCCGGCGGCGAAGGTGACGACTCCCAGCCCGCCGAACTTGACCAGGATCGTCCCCGCGAGCGGCACGCTCACCCGCGCCAGGCGGGCGATCTCACCGAGGCGCGGCCAGGCCCGACCGACCCGGCGGCCGAGGGCACGGCGCAGGCTGCGGTTCGCGACGGTCACGGACGCGGCGCCGGACAGCAGCCACGCCACCCCCACGCCGGTGAGCCCGGATCGCGGTACCAGGACCACGGCCGACGCGATCATCACCACCGTGCCGGCCAGGGAGGACCAGAGCACCGGCCGAGGGCGGCCGATGGCGACGAGGACCGAGGTGGCGCCGCCTCCGGAGGCGTAGACCAGCAGGTAGAGGGCGAGCAGCCAGGGCAGCGCGCCGATCTCGGCGACCACCTCGCCAGGCACCCCGGCGACGCCCGCCAGAACCGGCACGCCGAGCACGGCCAGGGCGCCCGCCGCCCCGACGAGGAGGCTGAGCCAGCGCGCGTCCCGCAGGATCGGCACCACCGCGTCCGGGTCGTCCCGATGCACGGCCGCGAACGGCGCCAGGCCGCGTAACGCCCCCGCGACGGCCGTGGCGGCCGGCGTCAGCACGGCGGTCACCACCGCGAAGGCGGCCAGCGTGACGGTGGCATGGCGGCCGAGCACGGCGGTGACGACGAGCGAGCCGACCAGCCCCGTCACCATGGACAGGAACAGCGGTACCGCTGCGCGGAGCAGAGCGGTCATGACGAACTCACGGTGGCCCCCCTCTGGCCTGGAGCGCACTCCAGGTACTTAGGGTGATAGTCATGGATTATGTGAAACTCGGACGCAGTGGCCTCCGGGTCAGTCCGCTCTGCCTCGGCACCATGAACTTCGGCCCGTACACCTCGGATGACGACTCGTACGCCATCATGGACCGGGCCCTTGAGCTGGGGATCAACTTCTTCGACACCGCCAACGTCTACGGCTGGAAGCTCGGCGAGGGCATCACCGAGAACATCATCGGCCGGTGGTTCGCCAAGGGCGGCGGCCGCAGGGAGAAGACAGTCCTCGCGACCAAGCTCAACGGCGCGATGAGCGAGTGGCCCAACGACGCCAAGCTGTCCGCGCTGAACATCCGCCGGGCCTGCGACGCCTCGCTCAAGCGCCTGCAGACCGACTACATCGACATCTACCAGGCCCACCACGTCGACCGGGACACCCCGTACGACGAGTTCTGGGAGGCCATGGACGTCCTGCGCCAGCAGGGCAAGATCGTGTACGTGGGGTCGTCCAACTTCGCCGGCTGGCACATCGCCAAGGCGCAGGAGGCGGCAGAGAAGCGCGGCATGTTCGGCCTGACCAGCGAGCAGAGCCACTACAACCTGCTCACCAGGACGGTCGAGCTGGAGGTGCTGCCCGCCTGCCAGGACTACGGCCTCGGCGTGATCCCGTGGAGCCCGCTGGCCGGTGGCCTGCTGGGCGGCATTCTGCGCAAGCTGGACAAGGGCCGGTCGGCCAACGACCGCATGGTCACGGAGCTGGAGAAGCACCGCGACAAGATCGAGCAGTACGAGAAGTTCTGCGACGAGCTGGGCGAGGACCCGGCCCACGTCGGGCTGGCCTGGCTGCTGGCGCAGCCTGCGGTCACGGCCCCGATCATCGGCCCGCGCACGCTGGAGCAGCTCGAAGGCACCATGCGGACCCTGGAGATCGAGCTGGACGAGCAGGCGCTGGCCCGGCTGGACGAGATCTTCCCGGGCCACCGCCCGGCTCCGGAGGACTACGCCTGGTAGTCAGCCCAGCAGGGCGCCGACGATCACGATCAGGAAGAGGAGGCCGAGCACGGTGGGCAGCAGCCAGGAGCGAGGACGATCCACGCCCTGGAGCCTAGTCCCGTGGCGTGGCTGCCAGCGCCCATTCGTCGAGTGACTCGTACCTCACTTGGGCGCCTTGCTCGCTTTTGACGAGACGGACGTTCTCCGCCCGCCAGGTCGAACCGGTGAATCCGGACAGCGATTCGACGAGCTGGCGGAGGTCCGTCTCCGCCTTGGCGCGGGCGAGCGTGAGGTGCGGGTGGAAGCGCTTTTCATCAGTGTGTACGGCTCCCGCCCGGCGAGCCCCTGCCTTGACCGACTCGGCCAGCCGTGTCATCGGGTCGCCGGACAGGCCCGCCCAGAACACCCTGGCGCGCCGTACGGACGAGAACGCCCCGAACCGGGTGAAGGCCAGGGTGGGGACGGTGTGGCGGTGGACGGCGCGGGCCAGGCGGACCCGCAGGTCCGGCAGCACCTCCTCGGGCACCTCGCCGAAGAAGGCCACCGTGATGTGCCAGGTGGCGCGGTCCGGCCAGCGCAGGCCGGGCACCTGCCCGACGTGCGGCGCGATGGCGCGTTCGAGCTCGTCGAGCACCTCGTCGGGCGGCACCACGGCCGCGAAGAGCCTCATGCCACCCGATTGTCCCCCGCCCGGGACGGCTCAGGCGGTCGCGGGCACCCGGCGCGCGACCCGCGCGACGATCAGCTTGGTCGCCAGGATCGCGAGGGCGGTGCCCACGAGCACGAGCGCGCCGGAGAGCACGACGCCCATCCTGGGGCCGCCCACCTCCGACAGCCAGCCGACGAGCGGTGCCCCGAGGGGTGCGCCACCGGTGAAGACCAGCATGTAGATGCCCATCACCCGGCCGCGCATCTCGGGGGAGGTGGCGAGCTGGACGATGGAGTTCGCGGCCGTGTTGATGGTGATCAACGCGATGCCTGCGGGAACCAGCATCCCCAGGTAGATCGGGTAGAAGGGGGCGAATCCGGAGGCGATCTGGAACAGCCCGAACCCGATCGCGCCGGCGAGCAGCACCTTGCGCGACATCCTCGCCCTGCGCGCGGCCAGCAGCGCGCCGGCGAGCGCGCCGACGGCGAACATGCTGGAGGCCAGGCCGAAGGAGGACGCCCCCGCCTGGAAGACCTCGCGGGCCATCAGCGCGATCGACATCGAGAACGACTGCGAGAACATCGACACGAACGCGAGCAGCAGGATCGGCATCAGCAGCTCTTCGTGCCGGAGCACGTACTTCAGCCCTTCGCGGAGCTGTCCCTTGGCGCGCGGCACCGGCTCGGCCAGGGTCAGCTCGGACCTGCGCATGAAGACCAGGCTGGAGATGACGGCGGCGAAGCTGAGCGCGTTGATCAGGAAGATCGGGCCGGTCCCGCCGAGCAGGTGGATGAGCACACCGGCCAGGGCCGGGCCCAGCACGCGGGCCAGGTTGAAGATCGAGCTGTTGAGCGCGATGGCGTTGGACAGATCGCGCCGCCCGACCATCTCGACCACGAACGCCTGCCGGGTCGGCACCTCCACGCAGGAGATCATGCCGAGCAGGAACGCCATCGTGAAGACGTGCCACACCGCGGCGTTGCCGGTGATGGTGAGCACACCGATGCCGAGCGCCAGGACCGCCATCATGATCTGCGCGGTGATGAGGATGGGCCGCTTGGGGTAGCGGTCGGCCAGCACGCCGCCGAACATCCCGAACAGCAGCATCGGCAGGAACTGCAGGGCCGTCGCGATGCCGAGCGCGGTCGCGTTGTTGTCGGTCAGGTCCAGCACCAGCCAGTCCTGGGCGGTGCGTTGCAGCCAGGTGCCGATGTTGGACACGGCGCCACCGGCCGCGAACATGCGGTAGTTGCGAATCCTGAGTGACCGGAACATCCCGGTCTTGGGTTCCTCGGGCTCTTCGGGCTCTAGATCCTGCTGAGCTTCTCCAGGATGGGCGCCGCCTGCCTGAGTATCGACCGCTCCTCGGGGGTCAGCTCCTTCAGCCGCTGGGTCAGCCACGCCTCCTTGCGGGCGCGCTCCTCCTTCAGCAACTGCCGGGCGGCCTCGGTCACGGTCACGGTCACCTGGCGCCGGTCGGTCGGATGCGGGGTGCGCTGGAGCAGCCCACGTTCCTCTAGCGCGGCGATCACGCGCGTCATCGAGGGCGGTTGCACCTTCTCGAGCCCGGCCAGCTCGCCGGGGGTTATCGCGGAATGCCGTTCCACCGCGGCGAGAGTCGCGAACTGTGTGGGCGTCAGCGAGTGCGCCGCCGCCTGTCGCCGGAGCCGCCGGTTCAGCCTTGCCAATGAAACGCGCAGCGCTGAAGCGAGGCCGGCGCCGGTGCGCAGGTCCATCTGGGACTGGGGTCTTGTTAGCATGCGTCATTACCTTTGCTAACTATATAGGAGATCAAGCTATTTCCCTAACGGAGGAAGTGTCTCACTCCTTGATACACCGGGGCGGCCTGCCACGCGCGGGCCGCCCCGGCCAGGTCACAGCCCGAACAGGACCCGGATCGGCCCGAGCGCGAAGTACACGACGAACAGCACCGCGACCCCCCACATCAGCGGGTGGATCTCCTTGGCCTTGCCCCGCACGACCTTGATGAGCACGTACGAGATGAAGCCGGCGCCGATGCCGTTGGAGATCGAGTACGTGAACGGCATGAGCACGATGGTGAGGAACGCCGGGATGGCGATCTCGTAGTCGGTCCAGTCGATGTCCCGGATCGCGGTCATCATCAGGAAGCCGACGATCACCAGCGCCGGCGCGGCGGCCTCGTACGGCACGACACTGACCAGCGGCGTGAAGAAGATCGCGACCAGGAACAGCAGGCCGGTCACCACGCTCGCCAGGCCGGTCCGCGCCCCCTCGCCGACCCCGGCGGCCGACTCGATGTAGGTGGTGTTGGAGGAGACCGAGCCGGCGCCGCCGGCGACGGCGCCGAGCGAGTCGACGAGCAGGATCTCCTTGGTACGCGGCAGCGTCCCGTCCTCCTGCACCAGGTCCGCCTGGCGGCCGACGCCGACGATCGTGCCCATGGTGTCGAAGAAGTCCGTGATGAGCAGCGTGAACACGAACAGCAGGGCCAGCAGGACGGAGACCGAGCTGAAGGCGCCGAACGGGTCGAACTCGGTGAACAGCACGAGCGGGTTGTGGAAGCCGAAGACCTCGGTGGGCCAGGCGGGGACGGTGAGCTGGAAGCCGCCCGGGTTCTCGGCGGAGAACTGGCCGGACGCCGTGAGCGCCTCCACGACGATCGCGAGCAGGGTGGTGACGACGATGCCGATCAGGATCGCGCCCCTGACCTTCCGCGCCACCAGGACCGCGGTGAGGAGCAGGCCGACCACGAACACGAAGATCGGCCAGGACGTCAGGCTGCCCGCGATGCCCATCTCCAGCGGCGGCCCGGCCGGCACCCGGCGCACGAACCCGGCGTCCACGAAGCCGATCAGCGCGATGAACAGGCCGATGCCGACGCTGATGGCGGTCTTGAGCTGACCGGGGATGGCCTTGAACACCGCCACCCGCAGCCCCGTCAGGACCAGGATGCCGATCACGACACCCTCCAGGAAGATCAGGCCCATGGCCTCTTCCCAGGTCATCAACGGCGCGATGTTGAAGGTGACGAAGGCGTTCAGCCCCAGCCCGGCCGCCAGCGCGAACGGCACCCGGGCCACGACGCCCATGAGGATGGTCAGCACACCGGCCACGAACGCGGTGCCGGCGGCCACCAGCGCCACGTTGGGCGTGGTGCCGTCGCCGATGACCTCGCCCTGGATGTCCTTGCCGTTGGCGATGATGATCGGGTTCAGCACGACGATGTAGGCCATGGTGAAGAAGGTGGCCAACCCGCCCCGGACCTCACGGGATACGGTTGAGCCTCGTGCGGAGATTGCGAAGAAACGATCTATTGCATGACGAGTGTCGTTCACGCGCGAAGAGTGACAGTTGGGGCGTTTTGCGAAAAGGACCGGTAATCGGATCGAGACCCGATTGGAAGCTAGGGTGGATGTCGTGACCCGACAGTGGCATCCCGACCCAGAGCCGATCGAGACCAACGACACGGCGGCGGTCGCCATCGGCACCGGCCTGTGGGCGATCGCCCTGGTCGCGCTGCTGATCTTCCGTCCCGCCCCGGAGAACGCCTGGTGGATCTGGACCTGCGTCACGGGCATCGGCTTCGGCCTGTGCGGGATCTGGCTGGTGCGCCGCCCCCGGAACAGCTGACATCTGTCACATCCGGGGCCTGCCCGTTGTCACCCCGGACCGCTTCAAGAAGTCACCCAAAAGAGCTGTTACGCCGCACTACCTGGGCAATCGTCTTCCCATCATGCTAGATGTCATGAAGAAGACCTTGTTCGCATTCCTCGTGGGTGTGACGGCTCTCGCCGGCTGCGGCACCACCGGCGAGCCCGCTGCCCAGCCCACCTCGACGCCGGCCGCCCAGAGCGCCGGCACGGTGGCCTGGAGCACGTGCACCGGCCTCACCGGCGCCGACGGCAAGCCGGTCACCCCCGACCCGGCCGTCGAATGCGGCAAGGTCGCCGTTCCCCTCGACTACGCCAAGCCCGCCGGTGAGACGATCGACCTGGCGCTGATCCGGGTGAAGGCCACCGGCGAGCGGCTCGGCTCGCTGGTCTTCAACTTCGGCGGCCCCGGCGGATCGGGCGTCGACACGCTGGTCCTTGCCCACCGCGCCTTCGCCAGCCTGGGCACCCGCTACGACCTGGTCAGCTTCGACCCGCGCGGCGTCGACCGCAGCGCCGGGGTCGCCTGCGGCGGCGAGATCGACAAGCTGCTGGAGTCGGCCGTCGCGGCGGACGGCGACCGGCTCGCCAAGGAGTTCGCCGCCGCCTGCGAGAAGGACTCCGGCAAGGTGCTGCCGCACGTCGGCACCGTCAACGCCGCCCAGGACCTCGACCGCATCCGGGCCGCGGTCGGCGACGAGAAGCTCAACTACTTCGGCCTGTCGTACGGCACCCACCTCGGCGCCGTCTACGCCACCAAGTTCCCGCAGAACGTGGGCCGCTTCGTCCTGGACAGCGCCTACGACCCTGCCGTCACCTTCGAGGAGCGGGCGGTCATCCAGGCCACCGGCTTCGCCCAGGCCTTCGACGCCTTCAGCGAGAGCTGCCTCGCCCAGGGCTGCGACCTGGGCAAGACCGGCGACGAGGTCGAGGGGACCGTCGAGAAGCTGCTGAACGGGCTCAAGGACAAGCCGCTCAAGGTCGGCGACCGCGACCTCACCTACGGCCTGGCCCAGCTGTCGATCATCACCCCGCTGTATGCCAAGGCCACCTGGCCGATGCTGGAGCAGGGCGCCGCGGCCGCCATCAAGGGCGACGGCGCCATGCTGCTGTCGCTGGCCGACTCCTACACCGGCCGCAAACCCGACGGCACCTACTCCACCATGATGACCAGCCTCCAGGCGATCACCTGCGTGGACAGCACCGAGCGGCCTACCGAGGCCGAGACGGCCGAGATCAACGAGAAGGTGCGGAAGGTCTTCCCGATCCTGGCCGCCGACGGCTCCGGCGCGGCCTGCGCCCACTGGCCCGCCGAGGGGTCCGACGAGGCCAAGAAGATCGACGCCACCGGCTCCGCGCCCATCATGGTCATCGGCGGCAAGGGCGACCCGGCCACGCCCTACC
Source organism: Nonomuraea sp. NPDC049714 (assembly GCF_044465295.1). Lineage (NCBI taxonomy): Bacteria > Bacillati > Actinomycetota > Actinomycetes > Streptosporangiales > Streptosporangiaceae > Nonomuraea > Nonomuraea sp. NPDC049714. The sequence continues at coordinate 291,851 of NZ_JBITLM010000014.1, forward strand.
AGTGGGCGGTCTCGCTCAACGAGAAGCTCAAGACCGGCGTGCTGGTCACCTACGAGGGCGAGGGTCACGGCGCCTATCTCAGCGGCAGCAGCTGCGTCATGCGCACGGTCGACACCTACCTGCTGAACGGCAAGCTCCCCGCCGCCGACACCTCCTGCCCCGCCAACTGAACGACCCACCCCGAGCCTGCCCGCGCCGAACCGGCCGGGCAGGCTCGGCGCGGGCCTGCCCAGGCAGGCCCGCGCGGACGTCGCGCTCGGGGGCGGTCTACGACAGGTCCGCCTCCGCCAGCAAGAGCGGCACCGCGTCGGGGTCGCGCAGCAGCGCGGCGACCGCCAGCCGGTCGTTCCACTGGCCGGTGGCCCAGGCCAGGCCCCGCGCCAGCCCGTCCAGGCCGGTGCAGTGCACGGCGCCCTCGAAGAAGCGCCACGCGCAGCTCACGCCGTCGACCAGCAGCTTGTCGTGCTCGACGTAGGTCTCGGGGGCCGTCGGGAGCAGCGAGCGCACCTGCGGCGGCACCGGCCGCGTCTCGCCCGCCGAGGTGACCTCGCCGGAAGTCATCTCGCCGGCGAGCGGCAGGTCGAGCAGCTCCGACAGGGACTCGGCCAGGTCGTACGGCGCCAGCACCAGAGGATGCTGGGTGACCAGTTGCAGCAGGTCGGGCGCCTCCACCACGACGACCCGCTCGGCGTCGGACACCACGATGTCGCCGCCGAGCACCGAGCGGACCCGGGGCGGCGGCGCCACCCGGGACGGCTCCACGCCCGCCAGCGCGATCCACAGGGCCCGCAGCTGGGCCCGGTCCACCACGATGGACTCGTCGGCCATCAGATCGAGCAGCTCCTCCGGGCCGCCGTGGGAGTCGAGCAGCTCGGCCAGCGTGCTGCGCACGCCCAGCATCGCCAGCGCCGCCTCGTCCAGCCCCGCCGGCGCGTCACCGTAGAGGCCCTGCAGCAGCGGATCGGCCCCCGGCAGCCGCAGCTCGCGCGGCTTGCGCCCGCCGAGCACGGGGTGACCGGCCAGCCACCAGGCGGTGTAGGAGGGCACCTCGACGCCCTCGACGCGCAGCGGGTGCAGCGCAGCGCGCAGCGGCGGCCTGGTCAGCAGCGCCAGCGCGGCCTCCCAGTCGGCGACGAGCTCCAGGTCGCGCACCGCCACGAACTCCGGCACCACCGGCGGCACCTCGAGGTCGGGCAGCAGGTCGTGCAGATGATCGAGCCAGTCGTCCTCGCCGTCGAGGTCGTGATCGCAGTCGTCCTGGTCGAGCAGCACGTCGGAGTCGTGCACCACGGCGAAGCCGTCGAGCACCCCGACGGCGGCCAGCACGCGCGGGCCGTAGGTCTCCACCAGGTCGTCGGCGACCACCCCGAGGTGCGTGTCGGGCTCCAGCAGCCCCGCCAGCGCGCCACCGGCCAGCATCAGCTCACCGGCCGGATAGAGCTCGCCGTCGGCGCCGCGCAGCGCCAGCTCCGCCAGCCACGGCGCCTCACCGGGAGCCAGCGACACCGCCTGGACGAGCGACAGCACCGCCTTGGCCAGCGGCTCCGCGTCGGAGCCGTCGAGCGACCTGGAGACGGCCTCCCTGGTGAGCGGGTCTTCGAGGATGGTCCTGGGGGTGGCCTCGGCCGCGCCCAGCCGCACCAGCGCCGGATGAGCGGCGTCCGGGTGCACGATGCGCAGCCCGAGCGGCGCGAGATCGAGCCCGACCTGCTCGGCTCCGCCACCCGAGGCGACCGAGCCGGGCTCCAGGATGAGCGTGCCGCGCGGCCCGCGCACCAGCCGCCCGTCGGCCAGCGGCACCGGCAGTGCGCCCAGCGACTCGGGGTCGTCGGCCGGGAGCACGTCGTACAGCGAGCGCCACCAGGAGGGGTCGCGCGACTCCACCGCCTCCCCCGACAGCAGGTCCACCACCTCGGCCAGCTCCACCCGGCGCACGCCGAGCGAGCCCATGGCCGGATCCCTGGCGGGCCAGCCGGCCGGCAGCAGGCCCGGGACGAAGTCGGCGACGGCCGCCAGCATCTCGGACGAGCCGGCCACCACGGCGGCCTCCCGGCCCGTGACGACCCAGCCGTCGGCCTCCGGCTCCTTGGCCGGGTGCTCGACCTGCCACTCGGCGTCGGGCTCGTAGACGTCGGCGTCGGCGAACGACGGCGTCTGCACGGCGGGGGCCGGGGCCGACAGCGCCGGCAGCAACGGCACGTCGGGGAGCCGCTGCAGGATGGCCCGGCGCACCCGGGCGTCGAGCTCGCCCTTGCCCATGAGGGCCGGGACGAGGCTGAGCAGCCTGGGGGTGCGCGGCAGCTCCCTGAGCAGCGTGACGTAGGCGTCGGCGGCCCTGTCGACCAGGAAGTCGGTCAGCGGCCCCTTGGCCACGTGGCGGCGGTCGGTGGCCATCGGGAAGGAGGCGATGAGCAGCGCCGGCAGCGCGAGCGGCTCATCGCTCGGCGTCGGCGCGTGCACCACGGGCGGCACGTTGGCCGGCAGCGGCCCCGGCTCCCCGGTGCCGGTGAGCGGGACGGCCCAGCGCACCGACCAGAACGGACGGGCGCGCTCCTCGGTCGGGCGGTCGGCGAAGAGCCCGGCCACCTCGTCGGAGGCGAACTCCCCGGACGCGGAGACCACGTGCCAGCCGTCGGCCGACACCGTGCGGATCTCGCCGTCGAGGTCGATCTCGATCGCGGTCAGCGCGGGCATGCCCAGCGGCAGCGCCGGGCTCGCCTCCAGCAGCATCCGCCGCACCGCCTCGGCCGACGCCTGGTCACGCAGCGGGAGACGTACGACGGAGTCGAAGCCGTCGGGCACGTCGAGCGGGTCGGCCGCGAACGGCAGGCGCAGCAGCGGGACGTGGCCCGAACGGGAGGTCAGCTCGCCCGCGAGCCCCGGCACGGAGGAGACCAGCCCGGCCGTCTCCGCGCGCGACCAGCGGACCGCGCCCGTGGCGCGGGAGCCGATGGACGGCTCGTCGCAGATGGAGACCACCGCCGCGAACCCGACGCCGAACCGGCCCGCCGCGCCCACCTCGTCACGCTTGCCGGAGACGCGCAGCGTGGACAGGCCCTCCACCCCGACGGCGTCGAGCGGCGCGCCGGTGTTGGCGGCGGTCAGCACGTCACCGCGCAGCGTCAGCCGGAGCACCCCTGGCACGCCCGCGCGCAGCGCCGCGTCGGCGGCGTTCTGCGCCAGCTCGACGATCAGCCGGTCGCGGTAGCCGCCGAGCGCGAAGTCCTCCTCGGCGTTGGCGTCCTCGCGGAATCGGGCAGGCGAGGCCGTCCAGGAGGCGAGCACGGCGGCCCGCATCCGGTCGGTGCCGAAGGTGTCGGTCATCGATCACGATCCTGTACATGGAAGTAGGCGAGACACCGTAGGTTAGCGGCCCTCACCGACACTCCCCGACGGAAAGGATCAGGAGTGGCCGAGCTCCTCGGAGGCGGCTTCGTCGACCGAGCCCGCCTCCTCCTCCATCATGTCGAAAGTCAGCTCGTCGAGGATCGGCATCGCCTGGTCCACCGGCGGCGGCATGACGGCGGCCTCGGAGTGCGCGCCACAGCCATGGTCGGCGGCGACCACGCGGCCGTCGTCCGGCGCGTACTCGTTAGTGCAGACGCCGAACATCTGCCGGAGCCCACCCGCGAGCAGCCAGTAGAAGCCGCAGGTGGAGCACTGCGCGGGAGCGGCGTGTGCGATCGGAGTATGCGGCCCGTGCTCGCCCGAATGCCAGCGTCTGGCGGTCCGGTCCTTGCCGATGGCCGAGAGCACACGTGCCCGGCCCAGGCCGTACTCGAAAATCATCTGACGATCGGCGTCGTCGTCGGTCTCGGTGAACCCCGGCTCCAGCCGGTCGTCGTCCTCCGGGGTCGGCAGCAGGTCGCCCACGCCCAGGTCGCCCGGCCGCAGCCGCTCGCTCCACGGCAGCCACTCGGGCGCCAGCAGCGCCCCCTGGCCGGGCAGCAGGACGGCCTCGCTCACCGTGACCTTCTTCGCCCGGGAGGCACGGGTGACCGTGACGGCCCAGCGCCAGCCGCGGTAGGCGCGGTCGAGGCAGGCGAAGTAGTGGGTGACGATCCGGTCGCCCTCGCCTTCGTAGCCGAGGTGCTCGCCCGGCTCGCCCGGTCGCGCGAGCTCCCCTGCGGCGGCGCGCGCCAGATCAACCGCGTCGACACATGCCTGATCGGGCGCGGAGACGCGGGTCCTGGCACGGCTCATCGGCCCGCCTCCGCCGAAAGGTGCTGTTCGCTCACACTTCATTCTCACCCATGACGGGACCGGACGGGGACCTCTAGTGCGGATCCGGCGCTGAGATCGCCCCGAGATCGGGTAAGACTGGTAGGCGTGGAGGGAGGCTGGGAGCGAGCGAGAGAGATCTCGCGACGCATGGGACGCGGCGTCGCCGACGCGGGCCGCGCGACCGCACGCGCCGGAAAGGCGACCGCCGGCGGCACCGCCCGCGCGGGCCGGGCCACCGGCCGGGGCGTGCGCAAGGTCGGCCAGGCCACCCGCCGCCTCACCCACGCCCACGGCGCCGACCGCACCGGACTCGGCCGCCTGATCGAGCTCACCGCCGGGCACAGCGCGGGTGACACGCTGGTCACCGTGGCGCTGGCCAGCACCGTCTTCTTCGGGGTGCCGGTCGGCGAGGCCCGCGGGCCCGTCGCCCTCTACCTGGTCATCACGATGCTGCCGTTCGCGTTGCTGGCGCCGTTCGTGGGGCCGATCCTCGACCGGTTCAGGTCCGGCCGCCGCTACGTCATGGCCGGCACGCTGTTCGGCCGTGGCCTGCTGTGCTTCGCGATGGCCGCCGCCGTGGGGCCGCAGGACCTGCTGACGCTGTTCGCCGGGGCGCTGGGCGTGCTGGTGCTGTCGAAGGCCTACAACGTGTCGCGTGCGGCGATCATGCCGAGCGTGCTGCCCGCCGACATCACGCTCGTCTCGGCCAACGCCAGGGTGGCGCTGTTCTCGCTGGTGACGGCCGGGGTGATGGTGCCGGTCGGCGCGGGGCTGACGCTCTGGCTGGGCAGCACCATGATGCTGCGGGTGGCCATGGTGGTGTTCCTGGTCGCCGGCGTGTTCGCCGTCCGGCTGCCCCGGCACGTGGACTCGCCGGACCTCGACGAGGAGACGCCCGAGGAGGGCCGGGCGCCGCGCTGGCGGACCCTGCTCAAGGTCGGCCCGGCGGTGGGCGAGGCCGTCTGGGCCAACGTGGCCATCCGGTTGTTCTCCGGCTTCCTGCTGTTCTTCCTGCTCTTCCTGGTGCAGGACAAGGGCGTGCCGTGGCTGGCCGTGCCCGACCCCTTCTTCGACACGCCGAAGACGATCGCGGTGCTCGCGGCGGCGGCCGGGATCGGCGGCCTGATCGGCGCGTTCGCCGCCAACTGGACCCGCAACCACGCGCCCGGCGTCGTCGTGCTGCTCACGCTGGGCACGACCGCGGTGACCACGATCCTGGCCGCGATCTTCTTCGGCCTGTGGGCCGCGGTCGCGGTCTCGCTGATCACCGCGTTCGCCCAGGAGCTGGGCAAGCTCGCCCTCGACGCGATCGTGCAGCGAGAGATCGGCGAGGAGGTCCGCTCGTCCACGTTCGGCGTGGTCGAGGCGATGCTCCAGCTCGCCTGGGTGTTCGGCGGGCTGATCGGGCTGGTCCTGTCGCTGACCGAGAGCAGCACGGCCGGGCTCGTCACGCTGGCCGTGGTGCTCACCGCCGTGCTCGGCTGGCTGGTCGTGACCAGGCGCACCCGCATCCGCGCCGCCAACCGCCGGACGCGCGCCCAGCACGCCGACCAGCACCAGCCGGCCCAGACCGCGGAACAGGCCGCGGGCCGGCGGCCGGACCGCTATTCAGACGCCGAGCCGCTCGACACCACCAAACTCGACACCACCAAGCCGCTGACGAACCCGCACGGTTAGGCGTCGAGGTCGTCGGCCACGGCCCGGAGCACCTGCGCGATCTTCTTGGCGTGCGCGGCGTCCGGGTGCTTGCCGCGCTGATAGGACGTCGAGACGTCGTCGAGCAACTTGATCAGGTCCTCGACGATGACCACCAGCTCGTCCGGCTTCTTCCGCTTGGCCTTGGGCTTCGTCTTCGCCAGCGTCGGCGGCTGCTCGAGGATCCGCACCGAGAGCGCCTGCTGGCCGCGCCTGCCCTCCGCGACGCCGAACTCGACCTTCTGGCCGGGCTTCAGTGGCCCGGCGTTGGCCGGGAGCGCGGAGGAATGCACGAAGACCTCACCGCCGTCGTCACGGGTGAGGAAGCCGAAACCCTTGTCGGCGTCGTACCACTTGACCTTGCCACTCGGCACAGGAGGACCTCGTTCAAACAGTCGTGATTAAGGTGATGGACGTAGGTTATGCCCCGCAGAGCGGCAGGGCGACCGGGTAAATGCCGGTGAATTAGCGGACTTCCTCGCGCGAGCGCCAAGCGGCGAACCAGGTGCCGAATTCCGTCAGGTCGCTCAGCGCCACATCCGCCCCATGATCGCGCAGCTCTCCCACCGTGTAGGGACCGGTCGCGACCGTCACGCTGACCGCGCCGCCCGCCCGCGCCGCCTCGATGTCCGCGACGTGGTCGCCCACGTACGCCTCCGCGCCGAAGCGGGTGAGCGCCGAGCCCTTGGCCGCGCCGAAGACCGAGCCGGCCACCTCGTCCACGTCCAGCCCGAGCCGACGCACCGTGCTCCTCGCGTCCCGGGAGTTCTTGCCGGTCACGACGATGACCCGGCCGCCACCTGCGCGAACGCTCTCGATCGCCTCGTGGGCCCCGGCCATCACGGTGTGCGCCGGCACGCCGACGTCGGGGTAGATCTCCCGGTAGAGCTCGGCCGCGTCCAGGATCGCCTCGGCGGGCAGCCAGTTGGCCAGCTCGTGCTCCAGCGGCGGGCCGAGCCGCGTGATGATCGCCTGACTGTCGATGCGCACACCCAGCCGGGAGGAGAGCTCATCGTAAACCGCCGCGATCCCCGTTCTCGTATCCGCCAATGTCATGTCCAGGTCGAATCCCACCGAAGTACCCACAGGTGAAGGATGTCAAAGAAGGACGCGGTCCGCGTAACGGGCACCGGCTGTGGGACCGTAGGAAAGACAGAAAGGAACTACTTACCGAGATGACCAGATCGTCAAGCACGGGCGCCAAGCCCACCGGTGTGCCCGCGAGCACCCGTGCCCGGATCGTCGACGAGGCGCTGCGGCTGTTCGCCGAGCGGGGTTACGCCGCCACGTCCGTGGCCGAGATCGAGGCCGCCTCCGGGCTCTCCCCCGGTGCGGGCGGGCTCTACCGGCACTTCAGGTCCAAGTACGAAGTGCTGTCCGCGGCGATCAACGAGCACGCCGCCAGGACCCGCTCCCAGGTCGCCGAGAGCCTGGCGGAGCTGAGCGGCATGGAGGCCTCGGTCGACCTGGAGGTGCGGTTGTCCCGCCTGTGCCGCGCCGGGCTGGCCAAGGTCCGCGAGGAGTCGGAGCTGACCCGGGTCTTCTTCCGCGACCTCAGCCAGTTCCCCGAGCTGGTGACGGTGGTGCGCGAGGGGCTGCTGCAGCCGATGTTCGACGCGATCACCACCTGGTTCGGCGCCCAGCCCGAATACCGGGGCGCGGAGGTCGACTGGGCGGGCATCGGCGCGGTGCTCGGCGGGGCGGTGGTGCACTACCGGCTGTTCCAGGAGACGGTGGGCAGGTCACCGGGCAACGCCGAGAAGGACCAGTTCGTGACCGCGTGGGTGCGGCTGGCCGTCGGCCTGCTGCCCAGCCCCGCGCCCGTCACCTGACGCTCACCTGTGGACGTCGCCGTCGAGTCACCTGTGGACGTCGCCGTCGAGGAGCCGGTAGACCAGCCAGGCGACGCCCGCGCCGGTCCCGATCATGAACATCACGCCGCTGACGTTGAAGAACTGCAGCATGAACGCCTGCAGCCCCGGCTGGTCGCCCACCCGCAGGCCGCCCACGACCACGCCGCCCGCGGTGTAGCCGAGCAGCGGAGCGCAGACCCCGATCAACCGGTCGCGCAATGTCCAGGTGTCGCCGGCCATCACCAGGATCGCGCCGAGCGCCCACACCATCACCGGCACCCGGAAGATGGCCACGGCGGGCAGGTTGAAGGGCACCAGCAGCGCGGCCACCACGAGGATCACCAGGGCCGCGGTCTCACGCGGGTGGTCCTTGACGACGGTCCTGGCGTCCCTGCCGCGGGTCGCCATCGGGTTCGCGGAGAACATGGCCGCCCTGCGCAGCGAGGCGAACGGCAGACCGCGCGCCCGCCCGCCCGGCCCGGGGCCGCGCACCGCCCCCGGCGGCCGGCTCACGTCGTCCGCGATCCTCGGGAACGCCGCCGTCGCGCCGGACCGCGCGGGAGAGTCGGACCGCGCGGGAGAGAGCGCCGTCGGGGCGGGGCCGGAGGTGGGCAGGGCCGGTGCGGCCGGGGGCCGCACGGTGCCGGGGGCGGATTCGGCCAGCCTGCGCACCTCCCGCTCGACCAGCAGGACGGGGTCGCCGAAGCGGGCGAGCACCTTGGACACCCGCCGGGGGTCCTGGCTGCCGTGCCGCTCCTCCTCGATCCTGGCCCGCAGCCGCCTGCTGAAGTCGAGCCGCTGGTCGGGCCGGAGCACACCGTGAGCCGCGTCGGCCGCCTTGCTGACGTAGTTGAGGATGAGCTGGTCCGCTCGCTCTGTCACGCCTAGCAATGCTGCCCCAATGAGCAGGGACATACCATGGCAACGATGGAGTTCACGGAGTGGATCAGGGGGCGCACCGACGAGGAGCTGCGGACGCTCGTCTCAGCGCGTCCCGAGCTGATCAGTCCGGTGCCCGCACACCTGGAGGGCCTGGCGTCGCGGGCGGGCAGCCCTTCTGCGATCGCGCGTGTGCTCGACCGGCTGGACCGCTTCACCCTGGCGGTCGTCGAGACGCTGGCCGTACAGCAGGGTCCGGTCAGGAAGACGGCGCTGCGCGAGCGGGTCGGCGGCGCGCTGGCGGCGGGCAAGCCCGAGCCCGCGCTGGGCGCGGCGCTGGCGCGGCTGCGTGACCTGGCCCTCGTCTTCGGCCCCGACAGCGCGATCGACCTGGCTCCGGGCGTGCGCAAGGTGCTGGAGGACCCGGCGGGGCTGGGTCCGACCGCCGACACGGCGTTCCGGCACCACCCGCCGGAGCAGTTGCAGGAGATGGCCGACGAGATCGCGCCCGGCACGGCGGGGTCCGGCAAGGAACGCCTGGCCGCCGCGCTGGCCGACCCGGCGGCGCTCATCGATCAGGTCTCGCCCGAGGCGAAGAACGCGCTCGAACAGCTCACCTGGGGGCCGCCGACCGGCCGGGTGCCCAACGCCCGCCGCGAGGTGCGGCTCGCCTCGGCCCGCTCGCCCATCGAGCAACTCCTGGCCCGCGGCCTGCTGGCGGCGACCGGCGAGGAGAGCGTGACGCTGCCCCGCGAGGTCGGCCTGCACCTGCGTGGCGGGCGGGTGCACCGGGACCTGCTCGCCGTTCCGCCCGCGCTCGAAGGCACCACCCGCGACCAGGCCATGGCCGACCGGACCGCCGCCGGGCAGGCGTTCATGTTCGTCCGGGCGGTGGAGGAGCTGTGCGAGCGGTGGAGCATCGAGCCGCCCGGCGTGCTGCGCACCGGCGGCCTGGGCGTACGCGACATGAAACGTACGGCGAACGAGCTCGATCTGCCCGAGTGGGCGGCCGCGCTGGCCGTGGAGGTCGCGCACGCGGCCGGGCTGACCGCGTCGGGCGGCAGCGTCGACGGCGAGTGGCTGCCGACCAGCGGCTACGACCTGTGGCGGATCAGGGGCACCGCCGACCGGTGGGTGGTGCTGGCCACCACCTGGCTGCAGATGGACCGGGTGCCCGGCCTGGTCGGCGAGCGTGACGACCGGGACCGCCCGCTGAATGCGCTCCACCCCGACCTGCGCCGCTCCTCCGCGCCGGCGGTGCGCGCCGCCACCCTCGGCGTGCTGCACGCCGCGCCCGGCCTCGCGCCCTCGCGGGACAGCGTCCTGCGCCGGCTCGAATGGGAGCAGCCGCGCCGCCGCGGCCCGCTGCGCGAGCAGCTCACCGAGTTCGCGCTGCGGGAGGCCGAGCAGCTCGGTCTCACCGGGCTCGGCGTGCTGTCCGGCCACGGGCGGGCCCTGCTCGCGGGCGAGGACGCCGCCTCGGTGCTCGACCCGCTGCTGCCCCAGCCGGTCGACCACGTGCTGCTGCAGGCCGACCTGACGGCGGTCGCGCCGGGGCCGCTGACCAGCGAGCTGAACCGCTGGATGACGCTGGCCGCCGACGTGGAGTCCAAGGGCGGCGCGACGGTCTACCGGTTCGGCGAGAGCTCCATCCGGCGCGCCCTCGACGCCGGTCAGGGCGTCGAGGAGCTGCTGGCCATGCTGGAGCGCCACTCCGCCACGCCCGTCCCGCAGGCGCTGTCCTACTTGATCTCCGACGTGGGCCGCAGGCACGGCCGGATGCGGGTCGGCACCGCCGGCGCCTACATCCGCTGCGACGACCCGGCGCTGCTCGACCAGATCACCGCCGACCGCCGTTCGGCCGCGCTGCGCCTGCGCAGGCTGGCGCCCACCGTCATCGCCTCGCGCTCGTCACGGGCCGCGCTGGTCGACTCGCTGCGCGCCATGGGGTACGCCCCCGTCCCCGAGTCGCTGGACGGAGACGTGATCATCTCCCAGTTGGAGAGCAGGCGCACCGAGGGATCGGCGCCGGCCCGGCCGATGACCTCCTCCAACGGCCTCGACCCGGATGTGGCCACGGCGGCCGTGCGGGCGCTACGGGCCGGTGACGCCGCGCACCTGGCCCGGCGGGAGCCCGTCGACGCCCCCAGCGGCCAGATCCCGCAGAGCCCCAACTCCGCCACGATCTCGGTTCTCCGAGAGGCGATCAGGCAGGGCGTGCGGGTGTGGATCGGCTACCGCGACTCGCAGGGCAACGCCACCTCCCGCATCCTGGAGCCGGCCAGGATGGAGGGCGGCTACCTGACCGCGTACGACGAGACCAGGGCCGCCGTCCACCGCTTCGCCCTGCACCGGATCACCGGCGTCTCAAGCCTCTGAGCCGCGCTCTCCCGGTCCCGCTCCCGCTCCCGCTCGGGCCAGCAGGGTCGCCATCGGCGTGTCGAGGTGGACCGTCTGCCGGGCCAGGTCCACGACCGCGGCGGGTGACGACAGGGTGGCGGCGTACGCTCTGGCCGCGGCCAGCTCGTGGCCGCTTCTGCGCGGCGTGGTGCCGGATCCGGCGACGCACAGCTCGAACAGCTCGCCGGAGGCGGGTGCCTCCCAGCGGTGCTCGACCTCGACCGCCGGCGCGGGGGGGCCGTTCCTGGTCAGCACGAGGAAGCAGCCGACCTCGGTGAGCTCGTCGGCCAGCTTGAGCAGGTCGTGCCGCTCGCCGGCGTCACCGGCCCAGTCGTGCAGCAGGTAGGCGCGGCCGGGCTCGAACTCCATCCGCGCGGCCAGCTCCACCACCGTCGCCACCGGGGAGAGCACCGCGACGCTGCCCTCGGCGAGCGGCATCCGCGAGAGCAGGGCGATGGCGCCCAGCCTCTTGCCCGTCGACGCGGCGCCCGCCAGGACCAGCAGGTGACCGACGGCCAGCCTGCGCACCGCGTCCGGGAAGCAGGGCGGCTCCAGGTAGGTGCGCAGGAGCCGGTCGACGTCGTAGGGGTTGAGGTCCGCCAGCACGGCCGGTGGGACGGCCAGCGGGACAGCCGGTGGGACGAACGGTGGGACGGCCGGTGGGAGCTCGGGGACGTCGGCGGGGTGCTCGCGTGGCGGCTCAGTCCCGTGGTCCACGGACCGCACCGTGAGTAGGCGGTATGAAGCTCGTTCTCGTCGGTAATCGTGGGCAGGCAGGTTCTTTCACCAGTGGTAAGGATTGTTGGCCATTACTTTTCTGCCGCTCTGAGCTGGGCGTATCCCCGGGAACGGGGGCGAGCGTGGCCATGACGATCTTCTCCTTCATTTGCTGGTGACTGTCATGCCCGGACAAGGCCGGAGTTGGGTATCTAAACACATCTCCCCCAATCCTGGATCGGCCGGTGCGAAAAACAGGAATCACCACAGGGCGGATTTATGCCTAAATAAAGGGAAGTGGCACACCCTCCACAATGACTAGTCAGCCCGCGACTCGCGCGCCGCCGAGGCTTGACGCCGCCCCGCGAACCGCATCAAGTTAGGGCATGTGACCGAGCAGACACTGGGCCGGCTGGCCGAGGAATCGTGGACCAGGTTCGAGGACTTCGACTCGGTGTTCTACGAGGGAGTCTGGCACCGCAGCCACACGCTGGCCGAGCGGGCCCGCCGGACCTGTGGCGGATTCGTCGAGGCCGGGATCCGGCCAGGTGACCGGGTCGTGATGATGATGGCCACCTCGCCCGAGGTGGGGCTCATCTACCAGGCGCTGTGGGCGGCGGGCGCGGTGGTGACGCCTGTGGTTTTCCTGGTCGGCGCCGAGGAGCTGCGGCACATCCTGCTCGACAGCGGCGCCGTGGCCGTGGTCACCTCGCCGGAGCTGGTGGCCACGGTGGAGGCGACCGGGGTGGACGTGCCGGTGTTCGTGGACACGGCCGAGCTCGAACGCGCCGACGAGCACGGACCGGTGCCGAGAGACCCGGGCGACCTCGCCGCGCTGATGTACACGGGCGGCACCACCGGCAAGGCCAAGGGCGTCATGCTCAGCCACGCGGGCCTGTGGCAGGTGGCCAAGGCCTCCTACGACATGTCCCACCAGGAGGGGATAAATCGTGCGATCGTGCCGGTGCCCCTCTCCCATGCCTACGGGCTGATCGTCACGGTCGCCGGCATGCACGCCACCGAGCCGCCACAGGCCGTGCTGATGCGCTGGTTCGACCCCAAGGCGTTCCTCCGCCTCGCCGCCGAGCAGCGCGTTCAGTACGGCACCGTGGTCCCCGCCATGCTGCAGATGCTGCTGGCCGAGCCGCTGGAGTCACACCCGCTGCCCGACCTGGCCTTCCTCACCTGCGGCGCGGCCCCGCTCGGCAGGGACGTGCTGACGGAGTTCGAGCGGCGGATGCCCGGCGTGCGGATCCTCGAGGGCTACGGACTGACCGAGACCAGCGCGGTGACCACGTTCAACCCGCCGGGCAGGCGCAAGCCCGGCAGCGTGGGCCTGCCGCTGCCCGGCTACACGATCACCATCCGCGACCCGTGGGGCGAGGTCATGGAGACCGGTGACGTGGGCGAGATCTGCGTCTCCGGCGAGGCGCTGATGCTCGGCTACTGGGGTGAGCACGAGCCCGACCCCGGCGGCACCGCGCTGCAGGACGGCGAGCTGCGCACCGGCGACATCGGCTGCCTGGACGACGACGGCTACCTCCACGTCGTGGACAGGAAGAAGGACCTGATCATCCGGGGCGGGTTCAACGTCTTCCCGCGCGACGTGGAGGACGCGCTGAACGAGCACCCGGACGTGGTGATGTCCGGCGTGGTGGGCCGCCCCGACCCGCGACTCGGCGAGGAGGTCGTGGCCTTCGTCCAGCTCAGGGCCGGCGGCACGGTCACCGCCGAGGAGCTGATGACGTGGGCCCGCGACCGGGTCGGCCGGGTGAAGTATCCGCGCGAGGTGACGTTCGTCGACTCGATCCCGGTCACCAGCGTGCTCAAGCTCGACCGCAAGGCCCTGCGGGCCAGGCTCCGCGACTGACGCCGATCCAGTGCGGTAAGGCATGGCCGGGTCGGGCGTGTGGCTGATCCGTGATAAATGTTGACCTCGAAGGAGGTGACATGAGCCACGAAGAACCCCCCGGCGGATACCCCTACCAGCCCTACGGCGCGCCGTACGGCCAGCAGCCCCCTCCGCAGTACGGCTACGGCTATCCCCCGCCCCCACGACACAGCGGGCCGAACGCCAACGCGATCGTCTCGCTCGTGCTCAACCTCATCGCCATCGTCAGCTGCTGCAACCTGCTCGCCATCCCCGGCGCGATCCTCGCCGGGCTGTCCCTGCGAGCGTCCACCGAGCCCGGTGCCGCCCGCACCATGGTGATCTGGAGCTGGGTCCTGTTCGGGCTGGGTTTCCTGCTCACCATCGGCACCTTCCTCTTCCTCGGCGTCAACGGCTATCTCGACGACTAGCCGGGCCGTTTCGCAGATCGGGACTGATTCGGCCGTCGTGCGTGTTGGATAGGCGTCAACCGTAGAAGGGATGTCTGTGAACGACGGCCCGCTCATCGTCCAATCGGACAAGACGCTGCTGCTCGAGGTCGATCACGACAAGGCCGCCGAGTGTCGTAAGGCGATCGCGCCGTTCGCCGAGCTCGAGCGCGCGCCCGAGCACGTGCACACCTACCGCGTCACGCCGCTGGCGCTGTGGAACGCCCGTGCCGCCGGGCACGACGCCGAGCAGGTCATCGACGCGCTGATCGGCCACAGCCGCTACCCGGTGCCGCACGCGCTGCTCGTCGACATCGCCGAGACCATGGCCCGCTACGGCCGGCTCCGGCTGGAGAAGGATCCGGTCCACGGCCTGATGCTGACCTCCACCGACCGGGCCGTGCTCGAAGAGGTGCTGCGCTCGAAGAAGATCCAGCCGATGCTGGGCGAGCGCCTGGGCCCCGACTCTGTCGCCGTGCACCCGAGCGACCGGGGCAACGTCAAGCAGGCGCTGCTCAAGCTGGGCTGGCCCGCCGAGGACCTGGCCGGTTACGTCGACGGCGAGCACCACAAGATCGACCTGACCCAGGACGGCTGGACGCTGCGCCCCTACCAGCAGGATGCGGCCGACGCGTTCTGGGACGGCGGCTCCGGCGTGGTGGTGCTGCCGTGCGGCGCCGGCAAGACGATCGTCGGCGCGGCCGCGATGGCGCACGCCCAGGCGACCACGCTCATCATGGTCACCAACACCGTCTCGGCCCACCAGTGGCGGCAGGAGCTGCTCAAGCGCACCTCGCTGACCGAGGACGAAATCGGCGAGTACTCCGGCTCCAAGAAGGAGATCCGCCCGGTCACCATCGCCACCTACCAGGTGATGACCACCAGGCGTAAGGGCGTCTACAGCCACCTGGAGCTCTTCGACGCGCGCGACTGGGGCCTGATCGTCTACGACGAGGTGCACCTGCTGCCCGCGCCGATCTTCCGGATGACCGCCGACCTGCAGGCCCGCAGGCGGGTCGGGCTGACGGCGACGCTGGTGCGCGAGGACGGCCGCGAGGGTGACGTGTTCTCCCTGATCGGCCCCAAGCGCTACGACGCGCCCTGGAAGGAGATGGAGAACCAGGGCTGGATCGCACCGGCCGACTGCGTCGAGGTCCGCGTCACGCTCACCGACGAGGAGCGGCTGGCGTACGCGATGGCCGAGGCGGAGGAGCGCTACCGCTTCTGCGCCTCCACACCGTCCAAGACGCAGGTGACCAAGGCGCTGGTCCGCCGCCACCTGGGCGAGCAGGTGCTGGTCATCGGCCAGTACATCGACCAGCTCGACGAGCTGGGCGAGCAGCTGAACGCGCCGGTCATCAAGGGCGAGACCAGGATCAAGGAGCGGGAGCGCCTCTACCAGGCCTTCCGCGACAAGGAGATCCAGGTGCTGGTGGTGTCGAAGGTCGCGAACTTCTCCATCGACCTGCCCGAGGCGGCCGTGGCGATCCAGGTGTCCGGGACGTTCGGCTCACGTCAGGAAGAGGCGCAGCGGCTCGGCCGGGTGCTGCGGCCCAAGGCCGACGGCGGCGGGGCGCGCTTCTACACGGTGGTGAGCAGGGACACGGTCGACCAGGAGTTCGCGGCGCACCGACAGCGGTTCCTGGCCGAGCAGGGATACGCCTACCAGATCATCGACGCGGACGACATCCACGACGAGGTGTGACGCCCGGCCGCCCGCCAGGAGCGGCCAGGCGCTAATGCCCTATGTCCACGAGACTCCGCGGGCCGTCGACAATCGAACCACCCCCCTCACTGCGTCCTCTCCGCGACACTGCCGGATCCGGCAGCGACATACCCTGATGATCCGGCATTCCCACCTGGTATGCCCGGATTTTTCGGTATTTCCGGGGTTCGTTACGCGGCCGTGTCGATCACTTCGCGAGCATGCCGCCGAGGAAAAGCACGCCCTCGGCGGCGATCCACGCCACGACGCCCGTCCCCATGAGCCGGCCGAACAGACGCGGGTCGTACCTGGCGGACGGGACCAGCCACGCCGCCAGGGTGAAGCTGGCGGCGACGGCCGCGAACAGCGCCGACACGGTGGAGACGGTGGCCAGCCGGTGTGAGCAGGCGGACGACGACTCACCGCTGCCGCAGAACGCCTCCAGCCCCCAGCCGGCGAACACCGACAGGCTCCAGAGGGCCGCCAGCAGGAAGCTCGCGACGGTGGGGATGATCGGGGAGATACCGAGCCGGACGCGCGACACGCCGACTTCCTACCCTCCTTCAGGCCCGGCTAAATGCTTTGGAGGGCCGTCGGCGGGCCCACTAAGCTGGTGGATTCGCTACCTTGACCACCACCTCCGGGAGGCACTTTCGCATGCCCGCACACCAGCTGGCCCCCGACATACCCTCCGACGTGCTCGCCGCCGAACAGACCCATCTCGCCGAGTCCAGGGCCGCGCTCCAGGCCATGCGCGCGCACGCGCAGTCGCTGTCGTCGGACGCGGCCGGCGACTGGGTCTCGCAGCAGATCCTGCAGTCGCTCCTCGACCAGCGGGTCGCCGCACTGGCCGACCATCCGGACACGCCGCTGTTCTTCGGCCGGCTCGACCGCTCGATGGACGACGACCTGCCGTCCGTCATCTACGTCGGCCGCCGCCACGTGCACGACGGCAACAGCCGTCCGCTGGTGATCGACTGGCGCGCCCCGGTGTCCCGCGCCTTCTACCAGGCCAGCCCGGCCGACCCGATGGGCGTGGCGCTGCGCCGGCGCTTCGGCTACCACGGCGGCGCGCTGACCGCGTTCGAGGACGAGCCGCTGGGCCAGGGCGCCGAGATCGGGCCGTCCAGGATCCTCACCGAGGAGATCGAACGCCCGCGCACCGGCCCGATGCGCGACATCGTCGCCACCATCCAGCCCGACCAGGACGAGATCGTCCGCGCCGCCCTGACCGAGACCGTGTGCGTCCAGGGCGCCCCCGGCACCGGCAAGACGGCGGTCGGCCTGCACCGGGCGGCCTACCTGCTCTTCACCCACCGCGAGCGGCTCGCCCGGTCAGGCGTGATGATCGTCGGCCCGAACCGCGCCTTCCTGTCCTACATCTCCTCCGTGCTGCCCGCGCTGGGCGAGGTCAAGGTCGACCAGACGACCATGTCCGGCCTGCTCGGCGAGCACGCGACGCCGGAGGACCCGATGGTCTCGGCCGTCAAGGGCGACGCCCGGATGGCTGAGGTGCTGCGGCGCGCCCTCTGGCTGCACATCGCGAAGCCGGAGGAGGGCCTGGTCTTCAGCAAGGGCGCCTACCGCCACCGGGTGGCCGACTACGAGGTGCGCGAGATCGTGGCCTCCCTGCGCGGCACCACCCGCTACGGTCCCGGCCGTGCGGCCCTGACCCAGCGTCTCGCGCACCTGGTCCTCGTACGGATGGAGCAGCGCGGCGAGTCGCCCGACGACCGGGTGCAGGACGCGGTGGCCCGCTCCAAGCCGGTCAGGCAGCTCGTGGACGCCGTCTGGCCGAAGCTCACCCCCGAGCAGGTCCTCCACCGTCTCCTGTCGGACCCGGAGTTCCTCGCCCGAGCCGCCAAATCCGATTTTTCGCCCGACGAGCAGGAGATGCTGCTTTGGCGGAAGCCGTACCGGAGCTGGAAGTCCGCGAAATGGTCCGCTGCGGACGCCGCGCTCCTGGACGAGCTCGGCGACCTCATCGAGCGCACGCCCTCGATCGGCCACCTCGTCGTCGACGAGGCGCAGGACCTGTCGGAGATGCAGCTGCGCGCCCTCGGCCGCCGCTGCCGCAACGGCTCCGCCACCGTGCTCGGCGACCTCGCCCAGGGCACCACCGCCTGGTCGACCAGCTCGTGGCAGACCGTGCTCAAGCACCTCGGCCAGGAGGGCGAGGTCACCGAGCTGACGCTCGGCTTCCGCGTGCCGCGCGAGGTGCTCGACTACGCCGCCCGCCTGCTGCCCTCCATCGCCCCCGACCTCGCCGCCCCCCGCTCGCTGCGCCCCGGCGCGGGCTCCCTGTCCGTACGGCCTGACGGCGAGCTCGGGCAGGCCGTCGCCGAGGTCCTGACCAGGGAGGGCTCGATCGGCGTGATCGTGCCGGACGCGATGGCCGCCGAGGCCTCCGCCTCGCTGGCCGACGTCCCGCACGTCGTGCTCGGCCCCGACTCGACCGACGAGCACCGGCTGCTGATCGTCCCCGCGACGCTGGCCAAGGGCTTGGAGTACGACCACGTGATCGTGGTGGAGCCGGCCGACATCGTCGAGGCCGAGCCCCGCGGCCTGGCCCGCCTGTACGTGGTGCTCACCCGGGCCGTCACCTCCCTCACGGTCCTGCACCGCAAGCCCCTGCCCGCCCAGCTGACCTCCTGACGCCCCGGGGGGGGGGGCGGGGGGGGGGGGGCCCCCCCCCCCCCCGCCGGGGGGGGGGGCGGGCCGGCGCGGCGGGCGGGGGGGGGGGCGGCGCCGCGCGCCCCCCGCAAGACCGCGCCC
>NZ_JBITLM010000015.1:0-263513 GCF_044465295.1 Nonomuraea sp. NPDC049714
CGTCGGTCAGGTCGAACCCGTACGCGCCGAAGACCGCGTTGTCGCGGACGAGGAGGCGGGTGATGTAGACGCTGTCGAGGATGGGGACGTCGAGCGCCGCGTTGATGCCCCCGGCGGCGAGCGAGGTGTGCGCATCCGCCTTCGGCCGTTTGCCCACGGCGAGGACGTCGACGCCATGCTCGGCGAGCTCGATGGCGGCCCGCAGCCCGGCACCTCCCGTGCCGATGACCAGGACGGACGTGGCTATCCGGTTCTCCGGCGCGTGCATGGTGTGCTCCTCAACCCGCGTCTTCACGAAAGCAGTTCCACGAAGCAAGACCGGATAGCGCCGCGATCTGTGACATCCATGCAGGCGTGCACGGTCACTCTTGGCGGGCCGGATGTCCCCGCGCGAGCCGCAGTTCGGTCCGGGGGGTTGGTCTGCCCTATGTCAGCCCAGAACCGGAGACTTGTGGGCCATGATGGCGCGGGCCCTCATAGCCGCGGTCCAGATCGGGACCGTGACCAGCAGGACGTAGATGGCCGCGATCGCCGCGACCACTGCCGCCACGCCGATGAAGGGCGTCGCGAGCGGGAGCGACAGGATGAAACTGGTCGCGCACTCATCGGGGCGACCTGACGTCGACGGCCGGCCAACCGGCTCGTCCTCTAACCTTCTGCTGCTCGGCGGGGAAGGGCGTGGCGGAGCTGCGTTCGGGAGCTGATCCCGAGCTTGAGGAAGATCTTGCGGAGGTGCCACTCGACGGTACGCGGGCTCACGAAGAGACGAGCCGCGACCTCCGGGTTGGACAGGCCGTCCTGCACCAGCAGGGCGATCTGTTGCTCCTGCGGCGTCAACTCCTCACTCGTCGAGGCCGCGTTCTTGCGCTCGCGGCGGATGGTCTCGCCCGTGGCGAGAAGCTCCCGCCGGGCACGCTCGGCGAACGCCTCCATCCCGATCGACACGAATATCTCGTACGCGGTCCGCAGGTGGTCGCGCGCCTCGGCCCGCTGACGGTTGCGGCGCAGCCACTCGCCATACAGCAGGTGAGCGCGCGCCAGTTCGGGGCGCAGGAGCGTCCGGCGCAACCGCTCGATCGCCTCGCGGTAGAGGTCGTCCGCGGCGGCGTCGCCGCTCAGCAGCGCCCGGCAGCGAGCCAGGATTCCCTGGGCCCAGTCGGTGTCGCAGGGTTCCGCCGCGTCCGCCAGACCTTCGAGCGCCTCGTGGGCCGCCGTGTCGTCTCCGGCGCGTGTCGCCGCTTCGACGAGTTCGGGCAGCGCCCATTGGGAGACGAGCAGGTTGGCGCTCTGGGCGGTGGCCTGGGCCGCCGGCAGCGCCTCCTCATATCGTGCGAGGCCGTTGTAGAGGACCGAGGCCGCCCAGTGGGCGGAGGCGACGCCATTCAGCTGACCACCGGCACCGGCCTCCTCGACCGTGGCGGCGATCAGCGCCGCGGCCGCGGCCTCCTTACCCTGCATTGCCGTCAGCAGGAGCTTGGTGTGCTGCGTCATGGGCACACCCGTAGCGTCGGCGACAGCTTCGGACTGGGCGACGATCGCGGCCGCGGTGGCGAATTCGCCGCTCAGCACGATCGGCAGGGCCAACGCGTGGAGATAGATGGGAAGCTCGGACAGGGCGCCGGCCGTGCGTACCTCCTCGATCACCCTGACCGGCCACTCGGCCATGATCCGGTCATCCCAGAGCAGCGCGGTCAAGCCACCGGCGGCCCAGCTCCAGTTCATGATGTCCTGTAGGGGAGCGTCGGTGAACGCGGTCATCGCCCTTCGCAACGTGGGCAGCGCGGCTCTCCGGCCGTCGGTGATGAGCAGCGCGTAACCCTCGAGGACGAGATCGAGGGCACGCGGGCCATCTTCGGGACAGGGAAGTTCCCCCATCGCCCGCGAGATCGCCATGAGGCTGTCCCGGTTCGCGGCCCCATAAGATGCGCTGGCCCAGGCGATGAGATAGGTTTCCCGCGCCAGATCCATATCGAAGGGCTCCAGTCGCTGCGCGGCCGTCAGCAACATCGGTGGCGCCTCGTTGTTGAAGCCGGCCGAGAACGCGATGTGACCGCGCACCAGGTGGGCTCGCACGCGTTGGAATTCGCTCTGGGCGTCCCGGTCGGCGAGGTCGACGAATCGGCGCGCGGCGTCGATGTCGCCCGCCCGTAGGCTGGCGTCCGCGGCCGTCAAGGCACGTTCGGCGCGCCGCGAGGTGTCCATGGTCAGTGCCACGGATCGCTGCAGGAACGCCGCCGCGGCGGCCAGCCCACCGCGCGCCTGCGCCCGGCCGGCGGACCGTTCGAGCTCGGCGGCGACGGCCTCGTCAGGCGCGGCTGTCGCGGACGCCAGGTGCCAGGCACGGCGATCCGGGTCGGTTGTCGCGTCGGCGGCCTCCGCCAGCGCCAGATGCACCGCCCGGCGATCCTCGTCCTTCGCCGACCCGTACACGGCCGACCGCACGAGCGGGTGACGGAAGATCACCCGTGCGCCGAACACCAGCAGCCCGTCCGTCCCGTTCCCCTGGGCCGTCTCCGGGGTGACCCCGAGCCGTTCGGCGGCACGCCGTACCAGGGCGGGGTCGCCGGTAGGCTCGGCGGCGGCGAGCAGCAGCAGCAGGCGGGTCTGCTCGGGCAGGTCTTCGATCCGGGCCAGGAAACTTTGCTCGATCCGGCTCGGCAGCGTGTCTGCGCGCAGCAGGCCGAATCCGCCCGCCTGCTGGGTCACGGTCAGCTCACGCGGTAGCTCCAGCAAGGCAAGCGGGTTGCCTCTGGTCTCGGCCACGAACCGATTGCGGATGTGTTGATCGAGCCGGGTGTGCGTCACCGAGTCCAGCAGGGCGTGGGCGTCGGCGGCCTTCAGCCCGGTGACCTCCAGCTCCGGCAGTCCGAGCAAGTCCTGAGCCCGCTGGCGAGAGCTGAAGACGAGGGCGACCGACTCCGCCAGCAGTCGCCGGGCGACGAAGCCGAGGACCTGCGCCGAGGACCGGTCCATCCACTGTGCGTCGTCCACCACACACAGCAGCGGATGCCCCTCCGAGGCATCCGACAGCAGACTCAGCACCGCCAGCCCGACCAGGAACCGTTCCGGCGGGGCTCCCGCTCGCGTCCCGAACACCGTCTCGAGCGCATCGCGCTGTGGCGCGGGAAGGTTCCTCAGCCGATCCAGCAGCGGCGCGCATAACTGATGCAATGTGGCGAAAGCCAATTCCATCTCGGACTCGACACCGGCCGCACGCAGCACCCGCATGCCGGCCGCCGAGTTTTCCGCGTACTCCAGGAGCGCCGACTTTCCGACTCCCGGCGCGCCGTGCATCACGAGCACGCGGCTCTCCCCCCTGCGGACGGCCGCGATCATCTGATTGAGGAGAGCACACTCCGACCCCCGCCCGAGCAGACCAACGTTCTTACCGTGCCCGGCGCCCCGCCTGCTTTGGTCCACGGTCCTCCTTTTGTCCCCATTGCACGACTCTGATACTCCCACGGCCTACGCCAGGCCAAGCTTCCGGTCCAAGGGATGTCGGCAACGATCTGTCATGAAAGGCGCGACGGCGTTCGGCCAGGTCAGCGGCTTGCACCGGACAGAGCAGTGGGTGGTTCCGCCGGTGACACCCGAGCTCACGCTTTCGTGCGATGTGTACGGCGAAGCGGCAGGAGACAGTCGTCGGTATGAACCTCAAATGCCGCCATGTGGCCAGGACGCTTCCACCCATTCCGCCGAACCACACCGACGGCTACGAGTCCTGCGGGCGATGGGCGGCCGATGGGTGGAACTGCGCGAACGCCTGACCTGCGGCCACGTCGGCTGCTGTGACACCTCCTCCGGCCGCCACGCTGCCGAGCGCTGGGCCGCCATCGGCCACGCGGCGACCGCCTCGCTGGAGCCCGGCGACCGCTGGGGCAGGTGCTATACCGACCGGCGCCACCTCAGCTCGGTACGGCGGGCAGGCCGGGATCAGCGCCCGGCGGCGGGGTCCTGTTCGAGCACGAGCCGGGTGAGCTCTACGCGGGAACTGATCCCGGGCCGATGAGCTCGGCGAGCTGGTCGAGGGAGACGGTCCTGCCCAGCACCGAGGCGATCTGCGCGATCTGCTTGGCCTGCGGTGAGACCTGCTCCAGGCGGTGCTGGACGGAGGCGTGGAAGCGTAGCGGCAGGCGCTGCCTGCTCAGCCGGGCGACGCCGTCGGTGACGGTGACCCCGCCTTCATCGAGCACGCCGTTGATCAGCTCGGTGAGCAGCAGCGGACGGCCCCCGGCCTGTTGCGCCATCCGCAGCATGGCAAGGTCGGGCGTGGCCGCCGGCAGGTCGCCGGCCATCGCCGCGACCGCCTCGCCGGCCAGGGGCGCGAGCGTGAGCAGGTGGCCGCCGGTCAGGCTCAGCGCGGAGATCGTGGCACGGACGTCGGGGTTGAGCGGCCCGGTCCGCGCGGCGAGGATCCAGGCGATGGGTGCGGTGACAGGCGCTGCGGGAGGGTGCGCAGGGCCAGCTTAGGGGCGTGTATGGCAGGAGGTTCGGCTCAGGAGATGGTGGTCTGGCCCCGGCAACTGGCATTGGTGGTGGCACCGGCGTACGGCGGGTCGTTCGCGTCGTGGGTGGATCGGGTGACCCTGTGGAACGGATGCCCGTCGTGGACGACAGTCGAGGCGTTAGGCGCAGTTCTTCGGCAGCCGGGCATGTCCGAAGTGCCAGCGGCTTCGGGGGAGTGTGGTCGGTCTGGTGGAAACTGGGCTGGGCTGGGCTGCGGTTTGTCCCGCGCATAGGACGCTGCTGGTGGATCTCTGCCCGAGATGCCGCGTTTCCGTGCGACGTGCAGAATGCGCGGATGGAGTTGCGTCCTGAACTGCTGCCCCCGCAGGTCAATCCCCAGCGCATTGAGGAACTGGGCTGTGAGATCGACAGGATCGCGGAGCCGAGCGGCGACGTCGCCCATGAGGCGGTGGCCATGTTCAAGGAGACGACGGGCCACGGTTATTCGGAGTTCCGAAATCATCGGGTGGCCGAGTCCCGTGAGGAAGCCGCCCTGCGGGCGGCGCGGCCCAGTTATCCGCGGGTTCCGGACCTCACGCGCGATGAGCTTGTCGAGATCGTCCGTAGGATCCAGACGTGCCTGCCTCCGGACCAGGACTGGTACCTGCTGGTATTGAAGACCAACACATCGCATCCGGCAGTGAGCGATCTCATCTTCTGGCCGCCGCCTGAACTGGAGTCGGCATCCGCCGAGGAGATCGTCGATGCGATTTTGGCTTACCGGCCGATCGCGCTGTGACGTGGGTCGATCGATCCTCCTCGCGGGCCAGGGCCCCCGGTGTGGCGTCAGATGCTGGATGGGGTCAAGTCCGTTCCCTGGCGTACGGCATCGTGGCAACCCCCGGAGATGTGTCAGGCGATCAGGGCTGCCACGAGAGCGCACACTTGCAACAAAGTGATCATCCTCCGGTAATCGGCGGGACAGAGACTGGACACGCAGCGGAGTCCGTGGAGGTGATCATCTTGGAGCTCGACCATACGAGCATGGAGGCAGCCGGCCGGGCGATCCACACCGAGGGAGGGGAGTTCCGGCGAAGCGAGGACCGGCTCGGCACGCAGCTGGAGCGGTTCATCCCCTACTTCGGCAACCCGTCCAGCGACGAGGCGGCGCGCATCTTCCGCCTGGGCGAGGACGGCCACCCCGGCTTCGACCACGCCTACGAGGACCTGAGCAAGGCCCTGACCGACCTGAGCGAGGCGTACCAGGTCATCGGCGCCGCCGTGGTGGCGATGAGCAAGAACATCAAGGCGGCCGACCTGGCCAGCATGATCGACAAGGACGCCTTCGTGCAGGATCTCCTCACGTTCGCCGAGCGCGAGAACGACGACATCGGCGTGCCGACCACTCCCGTCGAGCGGGCCTGAGGAGGCGGACATGCCCATCGGGGTCGCGACCAAGGTCGCCCTGGGCGGTATGGCCGGTGCCGGCGCGGCCGGGATCCTGGCGCCCGAGTTTCTGTTCGGCATCTCGTACCTGGAAGGCGACCCGGACAAGATCCGCGAGGCGGCCGACGTCCTGGACGACATCGCCGACGCCATCGACACCCACTTCCGCGAGGCGAACACGGCCGCCAAGGCCGTCTGGACGAAAAGCTCCGGTCCGGCGGTCGACGAGTTCGAGAAGTTCTGGACCGAGCGGTACGGCCCGGCCGTCCTCGCGGTCTCGCTCAAGCACCGCAGGGCGGCCAATGCCTGTCGCGCCTACGCCGACGTCATCGAGAAGGTCAACCACGCGCTGCGAGTGCTGTGCTGGATCATGACGGTGGACATGATGTACACCATCGGGTACCAGGTGCTCACCTGGAAGCTGCTGCAGGCGATCATGAAGCGGCAGGCGCTGCTGCTCAGGTTCACCGCGCGCCGCTACGTCGCGATGTTGCTGCCCCTGTTCGCCTATTACGTCGCCGACGGCGCCGCGTACGCCAGCGGCGAGGTGCTGCTGCCTCTCGGGCTGAACCTCGCGGGCGGCATCAAGACCGACCTGTCCGGCAACGACGTGCGCTCGGTGAGCCACAACCTGACGGTGTTCCGCGAGCACTTCGTGGCCAACGTGGTCTTCGACGGGGTGGCCGACGCCGGTGTGGCGCTCATGTCCAAGGTGCCGGGCCTGCGCACGGTCGCCACCCACGTCAAGCTGCCGAACGGCACGACGCTGAACACCGGCGGCTTCATCCCCCGGATGACCGCCTCGACCATGTACTCGGTGGCCCTGGACGCGCAGCACGGCGACAACCCGCTCCCCGGCACCGAGCACGGGCTGACCGAGGAGGAGATGTACCAGAAGTTCGTCATCCACGGCACCCGCAGCCTCATACCCCGGATCTTCTGATGGGGTGCCCCTACCGGCCGTTCGTCTCCAGATATGGCCGGGTCAGCTCCATGACCCGGCGGGCCGCGTCCTCGGTCGCCCGCCGCGACAGCTCCGTGATCGTCTCCGCCAGTTCTTGCGAGCCCAGCCGCATCGCGCGGGGATCGATGTGCAGCCCCATCAACTGCCCCGAGGCCGACACCCGCACCCTGACCTTGTCATCCGTACTGGCCGCCTGGCCGACGACGTCCCCCATTTCGGCCATGACGTCGGAGAACTCCTTGGAGTTCGCTCGGAACTCCGTCATGAGCCGGTCGAGTTCGGGGTCGCCGGTACGTCGCTCGCGTTCTGCCATGGTGCATTATCTACCTAATGGGCATATACATGACAATAGGTAAATTTCATGACATATGGGGTGTGAGAGCGGACATTGGGCTTCTTTCCACTTGGGTAGCGGCCTCTTCGAGGAGTCGCAGGCTCATGTGATCAGGTTCCGCACCTGTCCGGCCTTGCCGGAGGGCGGCGCGTCTCCTGTCGGGTGGCAAAGGTCAGGCGATGAGGGTGGGCAGTGACTTCGTGGCCCGCCCAGTTCAGCGCGACCTCGCCGGACGCGAGTGATCCAGCGCGACCTCGCCGGACGCGAGTGATCCAGCGCGACCTCGCCCTTCATCCTGGCAAAGAAACGAGTTTCGGACACCGATTTCATCGATGAGGAAGTCTCTGTTGTTGCCATCTTCCCTGCGGAAGGCGTCGATCAAATGGCGCACCAGGGAAAGGTGGGAGATGGCGTCGGCGGCCAGACGCATTCCTCATGAGTGAATCCTCGTTGGAAGAGGATACTCGGTGACGACTGGTAGCTCTTGGGAACACCGAAGGCGACAAGGGCCGCTGTCTGTCGAACGTCCTCTTCGTAGTACGACTTGCCGATCCAGGTTGCTCGCAAGTCAGGAACCCCCGGCCTGGGGCTATCCGACGGAACGATCTTGTCGCAGCTGGTGATCGTAAAGGACGTCGAGAATGGGCCTACAGTGAGACCGATGGGCAAAGATCCACAGGGGTTGAATTGCAGGGTCGCCTTGGGATCCCAGTCATTCCAAACGATGTTCCGGTCGTTCGCGAAGGGCTCCGCGGCCACGTAACACCCGTTGACCTGATCGAAGGGGTGACCCGCCAGTGCATGGCATGACGCATACATGCGGAAGGCGTAGTTCTTGCGCGTCGCCGCCTCGTAGTCCATGCGGCCCCACTGCCCGCAAGCCCGCATCCAGCCGATATGTTCCGCGTCCTCCCACTCGTAGCAACTGGGTTCTTGCCAGTCCACATCTTGCTGAATCGTCGCGCCGCCGTCCGCGGGCGTTGCCGAAGTGGGCATTGTCTCGACCGTGGTCATGCTCGTGGTTGAACCACCGGATCGCGCCTCGGTTCCACTGGTGATAGGGCGAGCGCCTTTGGGCTGGATGGCGCATTCGGCGCCGTGCGCCTGAATCTCGTAGTTGCGGGCGTTGACGTCGAGTTTCCAGTCCTTCTTGATGCCTTCCACGAAATCGCGGATAGCGGCGTCCTTGTCACCGATGTGGTCGCACGCGGACGGCGACGTGCGTGAGCCCGTCGCGGACCCGGCAGGAACCGGCGCGGCGATCAGCATGACTGTGGCGGACAACGTTACGACGGAGAGTAATTTCCTCATGAAACGCCTTCCGATATCTTCGTGAATACGGAGGGCATGAGACCTCCTTGATGAGGTTCTCCACGTCACAAGCAAAGCATGCCGGACTGGATTTATGAATGTGCCCCGGTTCAGTAGATACATCAGGGCTTGTAACTACGCGGCAGCATGGTCGGGTTCTCGGGCGTTCTTGAGCGCGGTTCCCGGACCCGGTTCGTGGCCGCCACCGGACGAGATCGTGAGACCCAGACTGACGATCGGGCAATGACTTCTCGGAGTCATGGCATCCACTCGATGGCACTTGATCTTCGACTGCTGGTCGGGAGCAGGTCCGAGCTCGTTCGGCGAAGATCGTGCGGAGTCCTAGGCGTCGGGCCGGAGCCGCCAGAGCTGGACCGCGCCACTGCGGCAGCATGTCGCGAGCAGCGATGCGCCGGCGTCGAAGGCGACCCTCGTCGCGAAGTCCGGCTGGGGGATCCGCAGGACTTCGGCCCAGGTCCGGGCGTTCCAGAGGACCGAGGCCGGGGCCCGGGCGGCCATGGCGAGCAAGAGGCCGTCGGGGCTGAAGGCGAGGCTCTGCGAGCCCTCCGGGATGGTGTGCACGGCGACGCCGGTCGCGACGTCCCAGATCCGGGTGACCCGGTCGCCCGCGGTGGCCAGCCACGTGCCATCGGGGCTGAAGGCGACGTCGTTCACCCCTTCTGAGCTCAGGCTCCTGTCGACGCCCTCCAGCCGGAGCAGCGCGGCGCCGGTGGAGGCGTCCCAGACCTCGGCCGCGCGGTGATCGCGCTGAGGGAGGTAGATGCCGGCGGTCCCGGTGGCGACGCGCGTGCCGTCAGGGCTGAAGGCCACGCTGTTCACCCAGCTGTCGTGGGCGATCGTCAGGAGCTCCGTCCCGTCGGCGACGTCCCAGATCCGGGTGCTGCCCGCCCGGCTGCCGCTGGCGATCCGGCCGCCGTCGGGGCTGAAGGCGAGCGCGTTCACCCAGTCGTCGTGGACGAACTCGCGGTGGCGGGCGCCGGTCGCCGCGTCCAGGATCCAGACCTTCCCGTTGCCCCAATCGGTGGCGCGCAGGTCGAAGGTGCCGCCGGCCACGGCGATCCAGCGGCCATCGGGGCTGTGGACGGCCTGGGCATGGATGGCCGCGTAGCGCTCGAAGCGCGAAGCCAGGCCGCCGTAGCGGAAGGTCCGCTGGATCTTTCCGTGGATATCGACCACGTGGGTCCGGCCCGTCGTGGTCAGCGCCAGGCTCTCGCCGCCGGGGTGGAAGGCGACGTCCAGGATTTCCTTGAAGCCCTCGAACGTCTGGACGTGGACGGGCCGCAGGTCGGCCGGGTCCCCCCGTGGGGGCATCCGCACCACGGGCGTGGGCGGCCGGGCCGCGCGCGGAGGCGGCGCCGGGCGGAGGCGGGCCGAGAGGTGATCTTGGAACTCGGCGTGGCGGAACTGGTAGACCGGTCCGACCACGCGGAGCAGGCCGAGCCGGTGGGCGTCGTCCAGGAACCGCATCAGGCGGCGGGGCAGGTCGCCGCGGCGAGCGAGCCGCGCGGACGCGATGAGGTACACCGGCCAGGCGTGCCTGGTGCCGCTGACGAAGGCGGAGAGAGCGCCCGCCGCCGCAGTCAGAGCGGTGACCACGACGGCCGACTCCGGCCGGGCGATCGCCGCGACGCCGCCGCCGATCATCGCGCCCGTCACCGCCCCGGCCGCGGCGCGGGTGAACGTGAGCCGCCGGTCGGCCCGCCACTGGTCCATCGGCCCGCCCGCCGCGTCGCCGTCCATCCACGCCGACACGGCGCCGTTGAGCAGGCCGAGGGTGAAGGTCAGGCCGTACAGGACGAGAAGTGCGAGCGTGAACGGGAAGTCGCCCGCGCCGAGCGCCACCGCCAGGACGTGCAGCCCCGCGAGCACCCCGCCGAACACCGCGAACAGCACGACGGGCAGCACGGCCTTCGACCTGATCTGCTGGACCAGCGGGCCGAGCCGGCCGCGGATCCCGACGTCGGCCGACCCCGGCAGATCGCGCTCCCACGACCAGCGATCGCCCGCGGGCCCCTCGTGGTATTCGGTGAGGACGATCACCGCCGCCGTCAGAGCCCACCCCCACGGGACGCCGAGGGCGAACTGCCCGACCGCCACCGCCCACAGGACGCCGCTCAGCACCATGCCGAGGTAACCGAAAGGCCCTGGCGGCCGGTGGATCAGCACGCCCGCCCCCAGCCGCCACCAGGCGAGGTCGCGGCTGCCGAGGCTCGCCCGGCCGACCTCCCGCTCCGGGTTCGGCGTGTGGTCGAGCAGCACGGCGAGGTTCCCCAGCCACCGGGTGACCTGCTCGGGGGTGTACGGTCGGCGCGGGCGGAACAGGTCGGTCTCGGGGCGCGACGTCCACGGGCGGGCGGCGATCGCGGTCGGGATCAACCGGTCGAACAGATGCGCCCGGAGCGCGGACGCCGTGGGGAACCGCTCTGTGTCGAGCAGCACCCCGGGGGATTCCCGGGCGTCGGCGTAGGTGGTGCGCAGCAGCCACAGACCCAGCGGGTTGGCCGCCGTCTCCGCGAGCGGGCCGCGCGCCTCGCCTTCAAGGTGGGCGATGACGTCCTGCCAGCCCGGTTCGGGGACCGTCCGGCCGATCACGGCCGAGAGATAACCGGCCGCCGCGTGGCCCGGCATCGGCTCGGCCTCTATCACCGCGCTGTCGCTGATGGTCTGCCCCGCCCGCACCGCCTCGCCGTACTCGCGCCGGCGGCAGGTGATGATCAGCCGGTTCCGCCGCGCGAGGGCGGCGTTCAGGCCTGTCAGGATCAGCGGGCGGACCTCGGCGGGGACCTCGTCCAGCCCGTCCAGGACCGGGATGACGCGGGCGTCGGTGAACAGGTTCGCGGCGGTGTCAGGACCGAAGTCGCGCAGCCAGCCGTACCCCTGATCGAGACGGGCGGCGAACCAGCCGGCGAAGTCCGGATGGACGGCCGGATCCCACCCGGCCGCCGACACCAGCACGGGCACCGGGCCCTCGGTGTCCTCGGCCAGGCAGAGCAGGAGTTGGATGGCGAGCGTCGTCTTCCCGGCCCCGGCCTCGCCCAGGATGATCAGTCGCCCGCCCGGCAACGCGCGGTAAGCCTCCGCCAGCGCGTCGATACGGTCAGCCGACCCCGACCAGGTCACCTCTCCGGATACGGTCACGCCGTCGGAGCCGGGGACGAAACGCGGCTCAGCGGTGAGGTTCCAGCGCACGGGCATCGGCCGCGGATTGGCCAGCGACAGCACCTTCGACTCGGCCACCCACTGACGCGTCACCGCGAGGCGCAGCGACGCGACCGCCTCCTCGGCGGAGGCCGGGCGCGAGCGCGCCAGCTCGATCCGGATCGACCAGACCACGAGCACGGCCACGAGCAGCGCGGTGAGCGGGCCGAACCACCACGCGTCCACCGCCACGGTGCTGGTCCAGAGGTTGCCGACAAGACCGATCGCCACCGGGATGAGCACGAGCGTGACGGGCGACACCTTCCGGCTTCTGGGACTCACGATCACATTCTGCGGCCGGGACGGCCGAATGAAAACGCCGTGTCCGGCCGCCTCGACGTTACCTTCCGGCGCTCGTGCCCGTCATACGAGCGACGGCCGTGTACGCGCACGGTCGTGGACCGGCGACGAAATTGGAGACCAGGGTGCTGACGAACATCATGTATGTGACGGTCGACGTGACCGATCAGGATCGGGCGCTGAAGTTCTACACCGAAGGGCTCGGCCTGGAGAAGCGCATCGACCACCCGGGACCGGAAGGGCGCTTCCTCACCGTGGGCGTCCCCGATGGCCCGGTCGAGATCATCCTCTGGTCGCAGGCGCCGGCCGGGGGACAGCCGGACGAGAAGCGGCCGGGTGCCGCCGCCGGCCCGCTCATCCTCGAGTCGGACGACCTGAGAAAGGACTTCGAGGTGTTCCGCCGGCGAGGTGTGACCTTCGATCAGCCCGAGCCGGAGGACTACCCGTTCGGCGTTCGCATCGAGGCGGTGGATCCGGACGGCAACCGGATCTCGCTCCGCCAGCAGCGCCGCCGGAACCGTGCCGATGGCTGACCGACCGTGGACCATGCGACGATCCAGGTCCGCCGTGACCCATGAACGAGCAGATCCGAGGAAGGCCACAGGATGACTGACACCAGCCGGACGGACCTGCTGGCCGACGCGTTCGAGGCCCAGCGCGACCGGCTGAGCGCGGTCGCCTACCGCGTGCTCGGATCGCACGCCGACGCCGAGGACGTGGTCCAGGAGGCCTGGATGCGGCTCGCCCGCCAGGACGCGACGACCATCGCGAACCTGGCGGGCTGGCTGACCACGGTGGTCGGCCGGATCAGCCTGGATGTCCTGCGGTCCCGCCAGACCCGCCCCGAGGAGTCCTACGGGGACGGGTTGTCGGACCTCGTGATCACGGTCGACGACAGCGCTGAGCCCGAGGAGACCGTGTCGCTCGCCGACTCGGTGGGGCTCGCGCTGCTCGTCGTCCTGGACGTGCTCGGGCCCAGCGAGCGGCTCACGTTCGTGCTGCACGACCTGTTCGCGGTGCCGTTCGCCGAGATCGGCCAGATCCTCGGCAAGTCCGCCGACGCCACCAAGATGATCGCCAGCCGCGCTCGCCGGAAGGTGCGGGCAACCGAGCGGCCGACGATCCTGCGACGAGAGCAACGACAGGTCATCAAAGCCTTCCGCGCGGCCACGGCGGGCGGCGATTTCGAGGCGCTGCTGCGCGTGCTCGACCCGGACGTGAGGCTGACGGTCGACACTCCGGGCGGGGTGGTCGTCACCCTCGGCGCCACCGCGGTCGCCACCGGTGCGCGGATGGTCTCCGGCGCTGTCGCACGCCATCAGGCGGTGCTCGTCAACGGCCTTCCCGGGTACGTCTCCTGGCGCGAGGACGGAACCCCGCTCTCCATCATCTCCTTCACGGTCGCCGGCGGCCGGATCACCGCCATCGCGATCGTCGCTGACCCGGCCAGGCTCGCGTCGATGCACCTGCCGGACCCGGCGTGAGCACGCCGCTGAGCAGGGTCGGCGCCTGTGATCCGCGACGGACCGGGCAGCCGCCGTCGGCGTGCTAGGCGTGCTAGGCGTGCTAGGGGTGCTAGGGGTGCTAGGCGCCCTGCGCGGACAGGCGACCGGCGTGATCACCCCTCGTCACGGGGGTCTCCGGCTCACGCCGGGTGAGCACCAAGGGGGCGTCCTCGGTGATGGCGATCGTGTGCTCGGAGTGGGCCGTGCGTGAGCCGTCGGCCGACCGGATGGTCCAGCCGTCGGCGTCGTAGACGATCCGGTCGGTCGTGCGGGCGAACCAGGGTTCGAGCGCGAGGGTCAGGCCCGGCCGGAGTGTGAGACCGCGCCCCGCCCGGCCCTTGTTCGAGACGTGGGGCGACTCGTGCATGGTGCGGCCGATGCCGTGGCCGCCGAACTCGGTGTTGACCGGATAGCCGTAGTCGTGGGCCACCCCTCCGATGGCCGCCGAGATGTCACCCAGGCGATTGCCCGGACGCGCTGCCTCGATCGCCGCCTCCAACGCTTCCTCGGTGGCACGGATGAGCCGCAGGTCCTCCTCGGCGGCGGTCCCGACGACGACCGTGCGCGCCGAGTCGGCCACCCAGCCGTCGACGCTGACCGCGAGGTCCGCGCTGAGTACGTCGCCGTCACGCAGCGTGTAGTCGTGGGGCAGGCCGTGCAGGACGGCGTCGTTCACCGACAGGCAGATGACGTTGCGGAACGGGCCGCGTCCGAAGGACGGCGAGTAGTCCCAGTAGCACGACTCCGCCCCGCGCCGTTCGATCATGCCGCGCACATGGCGCTCCAGGTCCAGGAGGTTGACGCCCACGTCGGCGAGCCGGCCGATCTCGGACAGCACCTCGGCGACGAAACGCCCGGCCACGTGCATGCGCTTGATCTCCGCAGGCGTCTTCAGTTCGATCACGAATGCCTCGCATCACAGGTGTTGGTATAGTTATACCGGAACTCTAACACGCGCCGGTATAGTAATACCATTCCTGTCCTGGGGGGAGGGTCCGCGACCAGGCGGAAGGCGCGCACGCGGCCGGATCTCGCCGGAAACGCTGAGCAAGATCGAGGCCGGACGACGTGGAACCGGCCGGTCGCCGATGGCCGGCGCATCGCCGGCATCAGCCTGTCGATGCGCGGATCAGTTCCAGTCGGTCAGCAGGCGCTGGAACTGCTCGTTCGCCTCCACGGGGTCGTAGCCCGGCAGGGCCTCGCGCATGAGGTCGTGGGCCTGGCGCTGGGCGTCCTCGCACGCCACGTGCACCGCCGCGAGCGTCTCCTCGGCCAGCTCGCGGCTGTCCATGCGCGTCGAGCGTGGGCCATAGACGATGTCGAGGACGCGGCCGTTCACGTCCACGGTCGCCTTTACCTGGTCCGGTGCGGTCTCGCCCGCTCCGACGATCTGGTCGAGGTCATCCTGCGCCGTCTCGAGCCAGGCCAGCACCCGCTCACCTTGCCGGGCCACCTCGTCGATGCCCTGATCCGAGATGGCGGCGGGGTCGAACTGCTGGCCGTGCACGCTTGCCTCCGAGCCTAGGAAAGAAGATCGCGGGCCACCTGCTCGACCCGATGGCGGACGAAGGTCTCGTCGAGCGGTTCGGGCAAGGCCGCGGCGCTCTCGGCCGCGTCCGCGATCTCCTGCGCCTTGCCCGCCGCGTCCTCCTGCGCCGCCCTGAGCACCGCCGCCACCTCATGGCCGAGCGCCGACCGGCCGAGTCGCAGCGCTCGCGGGTCGATGTGCAGCCGGGTCAACCCGCCCTGGCCGTCGGCGGCCGCTTCGAGCAGTCCGTCCTTTCGTGGCACGGACCGCCGCGTCGGCTCCGCCCGCCCGGAAGAGAAAGCGCTCAGAGAGCTCGAGGACAGCATGCGGCGGCAGCAGTACGAACAGCCGGACATGCCGTCCAGCGGCGGCGGCACGTACAACAGCGGCAGCCAGGCGCGCGCCGACCGCTATCCCACCGCGGAAGAGTGGGAACAGCAGAAGAAGAACAGGAGGTGGTGACAGCCGATGCAGACGCAAGCAGGTGACGATCTGATCGAGCGCATCCGCACGCATCCGGCTGACGACGACATCGTGGGCCCGGCGGCCAACGACCTCCTGAGCGAGCTGTACGCGGGGTATCCCGTCGAGAATCTCGGCAAGCTCCTCCACAGCGACAACGAGGTGCTCGTCGGGACGGGAGCCTGGTTGCTCTCGGAGCTGGTCGAGCTCGCCGCCCCGATGATGGACGAGGTCCCGGCCCTGCTCGCCAGCCCGCTCCGCGCCGTCCGGTACAACGCGACGGCGGTGGTGCTGGAGAACGCCGACGAGCGGCACGGGCCCATCATCGCCCAGGTCATGAATCTGAGCCGGGACCCGGAGAGCGCCGTCCGCTGGAAGGTCCTCGAGTTCCTGACCGAGGCCTCGATCGAGCAGCTCCAGGCAGGGGTGTCATGCCTGCCCCCCGGTCAGATGAAGGAGCTGGCCGAGTGGCTGATCCTCGAGGACGGCGAGGAGCCCGACCTGCCCGGCATCGTCATCCGGCTGGAAGCGGGCGACCCGGTGACCCGGCTGTTCGCCGCGGCGGCCGCCGCGAGCCTGTCCGACGAGCAGGACACGAGCCTCCTGGAGCACGCGGCAAGGGTCGAGGAAGAGGAGATCCGCTCGTTCGCCCAGGCACGGCTGAGCGAGCTACGCGAGGACGGTGCCGACCCGGGCGATTGAGAGGGCATGGGGGAGGATCAGAAGGATCGGCTCCCCCGTGCCGGGGTTTCAGCCGAGCGTGTTCCAGAAGGAGCACTGGTGGTCGGCGGCGTAGTCGACCGGCCGCACGGCGTCCGGCACCAGGCCGAGGACGGGCCCCTGCCGGGTGAACCGGGGCCAGCGCGGCGAATCCGGGCTGTTCGGGTCCCCGGTGCGGGCGAAGGTGGTCCAGTAGTCGACCATCCGCGCGCCCAGCCGCTGCTGCGGCGGGGTCGCCAGGAGGTTCGCGCCGCCCAGGTCGAACACGGACGGCAGGTCGCTGGCGTGGGCAGCGCCCGGGGGCAGCCCGGGGACGTCGATGCCGTTGATGTTCGGCGCGTCACGATCGCCGAACTCGTAGGCGTACACGTCGGTGTGGCGGGCCAGCAGCCGGTCGGCCGTCAGGGTGGGGCAGGCCCAGGATCGGTCCGTGATGACCGCCGCCCATGCCATCGCCGGTGAGTCGTACGCGGACAGCGGATAGCGGGCCCGCACCGCGTCGGCCTTCGCCCCGAACGACTTGCGGAGCAGCTCGGGGTAGCGCTCGGCGGTGAACTTCTGACCGGCCATGGCCGCGCCGCCGATGAAGGCGCGCATCTCGTCACGGGTGCCACCGGAGATCACCGGCACCCGGTGGAACCTTCCCTCCCGCAGCGCGCGGGCCGGGTCCGCGGGCAGCAGCGGAGTGCCGTACGTGAGATGGTCGCTGAAGGCGCCCGTGTGCGGCAGGAGCTCGGCCACCGGCAGGTCGCGCAGGCAGTCGAGCGTCCGCTCGGCCGAGCCCTTGCCGCAGCGCAGGCGCGCGGCGAGCGCGGCCCCGTCCTTCCGCGTCGTCGCCAGGGAGGAGTACGGCGCGTGGGCGGGGGAGCTGGGGAAGAGCCCTCCGTCCGGCCAGTCGAGCAGGCACGAGCCGGAGGACACGATCGCCTTGTCGAACAGGCCGGCCGAGGCGGGACTGGTCAGCAGCGCGCAGGTGCTCATGCCACCGGCCGACTGGCCGAAGACGGTGACGTTGCGCGGGTCGCCGCCGAGGGCGGCGGCGTTGCGCCGCGTCCAGCGCAGCGCGGCGATCTGGTCCGCCAGCCCGTACGTCCCCGAGCCCGCCAGCCCCTGGTGCCCGAAGTAGCCGAGCACACCGAGCCGGTAGTTGGCCGTCACCACGATCACGTCGCCCTGGGTGGCGAGGCGCTGGGCGTCGTAGAGGCCGGCGGCGCCGCTGGTGAACCCGCCACCGTGGAACCAGACCATCACCGGCAGCCGCTTGCCGCCGGTGTCGCGCGGCAGGGTGACGTTGACGGAGAGGCAGTCCTCGGCGGTCGGCGGCAGGCCCGGAGTGGGTGCCTGGGGGCACGCGGTGCCGGGCCGGGTGCCGTCGGCCACGCCGTGCCACGGCCGGGCGGCCTTGGGGGGAGCCCAGCGCAGGCGGCCGACGGGCGGCTCGGCGTAACGGACCCCGAGGAACGTCCGGACCGCTCCGGCGTCGGTGCCGCGCACCAGTCCGGACTGCAGGCGGACGACCGGCGCGCCGGTCGCCGGCGTCGGCACGGGCGGGCCCGTCGACTGCGCGGGGGTGGCCACGCCGAGGGTGATCAGGGCGGTGGCGGCGGCCAGTAGGCGGTGCACGATGGTCATGAAGGGCTCTTTCCGGTCGATGGACGCCGGGTGCTCATGCAGCCGGCCTGGTCATGGATCCGCGCGGGTGGCGCGTTCGAAGAGCGTCACCAGCTCCCGGGCGTAGGCGCGCAGATCGAGGGCGGCGTCGCCGGCCAGCAGGAAGTTCGGCCCCTCGACGGAACGCTGAAGGCTCGTCGCCATCACCCGCACGTCGAAGTCGCGGAACTCGCCGGTCTCCTGCCCCCAGCGGAGGATCTGCTCCAGCGGTGACACGGCGGCGCGCTCCTTGGGCTCGCCGTAGTCGATGCCGCCGTTGATGAAGATGTCGAGCAGCGCCTTCATCTGGGTCTGATGCGCGCCGGAGAACTCGATGTTCCCCTCGATGTAGGCGCGCAGCGCCGCCGACGCCGTCGGCTGGCCCTCCAGCCGCTCGGTCATGAACGCGGTGATCTCGCCGTAGATCTGGATCACCGCCTGGTGGACCAGCTCGTTCTTGCTCGCGAAGTGGTAGGAGATCAGCCCGGTGCTGGACAGCCCCGCACGCTTGGCGATCTGCGCGAAGGAGGCGCGGGTGAAGCCGAGCTCGGCGATCGTCTCGATCGCCGCGGCCACGATCTGTGCCCGCCGCCCGGTCTCCGTGAAGGTCCTGCCGTGCGGCCGGGGCTGTTTTGCTTGCATGAGCTAATCGTAGCTCAGGTAAGCAAACTCTGAGGCGTCAAGCGGGGCGATCGTCGCTCCTGGGACACCCTGGGCCGACGCGTGTCGAAACCTTTCGGAAATCGTCTTAAAGTTTCTCTATTGCATTGGCATCGGCATTGCCTATTCTGCCCTGCAAGAGCGTTCGCGGTCGTCCCTCGGCCCGGCGGTGTTGATCAGGGAGTGCGTCATGCTGTCGAAATGTTTCGGTGACGTGTCGTGATGAGGGATGATCGGCGGCTCACGCTACCGGATCTGCTCGCACACCGTGCTGAGGAGCAGCCCGAGCGCCCGGCGCTCATCGTGGCCGACGTGGGCACGATCACCTTCGGCGCATGGGACCGGCGGGCCAACGCCGTCGCGCACGCGCTGATCGACCGCGGTCTCCCGCCCGGCCACCGGGTCGGGCTGCTGTTCGACGAGCGGGACTGGATCGACTTCGCCGTCGCCTGGTGCGCCGTCATGCGGGCCGGCTGCGTCAGCGTGCCGCTGTCCGGCAGGCTCGCGCCCGCCGAGCTGCGGCACGCGCTGCTGGACTGCTCCGTGACCGCCGTCCTGCACGGCCCGGACGTCACGCCACCCGAGGTGGGCGAGTGGCGGGCGACCCCGGCCGAGCTGGAGTGCGGTGACGAGACCCCGGTACGGCGTGGCCTGCGGCCCGACCGGCTGGCCCAGATCATCTACACCTCGGGCACGACCGGCCGCGCCAAGGGCGTCGGCGCCACCCACGCCAACCTCGGCTACGGCGTCTCCACCCACCCCCGCCGCCGCAAACTCGCCCACTCCCGGCACTTCCTGCACGCGTTCCCGATCGGCTGCAACGCCGGCCAGAGCATGCTCGTCAACGCCCTGGACGCCAGCCCGGCCGCGCTCACCCTGCCGCGCTTCACACCGTCCCGCTTCGCCCGCCTGATCGAGTCGTACGGCGTCGGAACGGTTTTCGTGGTGCCCGCCATGGCCATCGAGCTGCTCAACGCCCGGGTGCAGGAGCGGCACGACCTGTCGAGCGTACGGCTGCTCGGCTCCACCGCCGCCAGCCTGCCGCCGGCCGTGGCGGCGGGCATGGCCACGGCGTTCCCGAAGGCGACGATCGTCAACTACTACACCTCCACCGAGGCGGCCCCGGCGCAGACCACGATGATCGTGGACCCCGAGCGACCCGCGTCGGTGGGGCGGCCCTCGTCCGGCAGCGACCTCAAGATCGTCGCCGAGGACGGCAGCCCCGCCGGACCGGGCGAACAGGGGCACGTCTGGCTGCGTTCCCCCGCCGGGACCCGGACCTACTACCGGGACCAGCGGCTGACCGACGACATCTTCCAGGACGGCTGGGTGCGCATGGGCGACGTCGGCTACCTCGACCAGGACGGCTACCTCTACCTCGTCGACCGGGAGAGCGACGTCATCAAGTCCGGCGCGCACAAGGTCTCCACCCTCCAGGTGGAGGCCGCGCTGTTCGAGCATCCCGCGGTCGCCGAGGCCGCGGTGATCGGCATCCCGCACCCGGTGCTCGGCCGGGTGACCGCCGCCGCCGTCGTCACCCGCTCCCCGGTCACCGCCGCCGACCTGCGGACGTTCCTGCTGGACCGGCTCGCCAGGCACGAGTTGCCGAGCCGGCTGCTGTTCCTGCCCGAACTGCCGAAGAACCATGTCGGGAAGGTGGTGAAGCCGCGGCTCCTCGACCTGCTCGGCAGCCCGGACGCGTCCACGTGAGAACCGACTTCAAGCGCCAGTGGATGAGACAGAGAGAACGGACATGACGCACCACCAGGAAAGCCTTCCGGCTACGTTCACCCAGCAAGTCATGTGGATCAGCGAGCGCATGGGCGCCGGTCCGGCCTACCACATGCCGCTCGCCCTCTGGCTCGACGGCTACCTCGACGTGGGCGCACTGCTGTCGGCGTGCGCGGACGTGGCCGCCCGGCATCCGGTGCTGGCCACCGCCGTGGAGGAGAGCGGCGACGGGCCGCGGCTGGTCACGGGGGCCGAGCCGTCCGTCACGCTCACCGACGACGTCGGTCCGGCCACCGGCGCCCTCATCCGGCAGGAGAGCGCACGGGGCTTCGACCTGGAGAAGGGGCCGCTGGCCCGGTTCACGCTCGCGCCCGCCGGGCCGAACCGGCACCTGCTGCTGTTCGTCGCCCACCACCTGGTCTTCGACGGCATGTCCAAGGACATCCTGATCAACGACCTGGCACGCTGCTACGCGTCCCGGATGGGCTCCGGGACGCCGGGTCCCGTGCCACCACTGCCCATCGACGACGTCGTGCGCGCCGAACACCAGCGCGTGTCGGCAGCCCTGCCCGCCGCCCGCGACTTCTGGGCCGCCCGCTGGACGCGGCCCACCGACCTCGTCCTGCCCGGCCAACGCCGCACCACCGGGCGACACGGCGTCGCCGGGCAGATCGGCGTCGGCGAGCAGATCGACGTCGGCGTCGACCGCGAACTCGGCAGGGACGCCGCCGCGGTGGCCGCGGCGGTCGGTGCGACGACCTTCGAGGTGCTGCTCGCCGGGGTGCACGCGCTGCTGTTCCGGTACGGCACCGAGAACGTGGCGGTCGCGATCGACGTGACCACGCGCGGGCCCGCCACCCGCGAGCACATCGGGCCGTTCGTCAACGAACTGGCCGTGCTGTCCCGCCCTGCGGCCGACCAGGCGTTCGGCCGGTTCGTCCAGGACATCCGGAGCGAACTGCGCGAGCTGTACCGGTTCCGGGAAGTGCCCCTGGCTCGGGCGGCCGGCCTGCCGCCGGGCGGCGCCGCGATACCGGTGTCGATCAGCTACCGCAAGGCGGCGGCCGACCCGGTCTTTCCCGGCCTGGAGCTCTCCGTCGACCGCATGATGTTCGGCGGGGGCGTACGCAACGCCCTGCACCTGCAGTTCGTCGACGGACCCGACGGGCTGGCCCTGTGCCTGCGGTTCGACCCGGCGGCCGTCGACACCGGCACCGTGACCCGGTTCGCCGACGGCCTGCGCGCCCTGCTGCGCGACGCCGCCGCCGAGCCCGACACCCACCTGTCCGACCTGGACGTCCTGCCGGCGGCCGAGCGACGGCGGTTGCTCACCGAGTGGAACGACACCGCCGCCGCCTACCCCGCCGGCGCCACCCTGCCCGGCCTGTTCGCCGAGCAGGTGCGGGCCCGCCCGGACGCGACCGCCGTGACGTGCCAGGACCGCTCGCTCAGCTTCGCCGGCCTGGACGCCGCGGCCGACCGTCTCGCCCTGCGGCTGCGCGCCGCCGGCGTCGCGCGCGGGGACCTGGTCGCGGTCCACCTGCGACGCTCCGACAACCTCCTGATCAGCCTGCTCGCCGTCCACCGGTGCGGCGCCGCCTACCTGCCCCTGGACCCGGACCACCCGGCCGAACGCCTCGCCATGATCACGGCCGACGCGAAGCCCCGTCTCCTGCTGTCCGAAACGCCCACCCCGGACCTTTCCGTCCCGGCGCTCGTCGTCGGTGAGGGGGATCCTGATTCCGGGCTGAAGCTCGTCGGGGGGACCGGGCCGGAGCCGGACGAGATCGCGTACGTGATCTACACCTCGGGATCCACGGGGAGGCCCAAGGGGGTCGAGGTCGACCATCGGAACCTGGCCAACCTGCTGCTCGCGATGCGCGACCGG
The DNA here is from genome assembly GCF_044465295.1 of Nonomuraea sp. NPDC049714. Lineage (NCBI taxonomy): Bacteria > Bacillati > Actinomycetota > Actinomycetes > Streptosporangiales > Streptosporangiaceae > Nonomuraea > Nonomuraea sp. NPDC049714. Next base: position 22,165 of record NZ_JBITLM010000015.1, read on the forward strand.
CTCAAGTCCGGTCCCGCCGACACCTGGCTCGCCCTCACCTCGCCCGCGTTCGACATCTCCGCGCTGGAGCTCTACCTGCCGCTGGTCACCGGTGGCCGGATCGTCGTCGCCCCGCACGGCGCGGTGCGGCGGCCGGAGGCGCTGGCGCGGCTGGTCGCCGAGCAGGGCGTCACGCACGTACAGGCCACCCCGTCGGTGTGGCGGCTGCTGCTGCCGGGCGGCATCGGCGGCGTGACCGCGCTGACCGGAGGCGAGGCGCTGCCGCCCGGGCTCGCGGAGGAGTTACGCGCCCGCTGCGACCGGGTGCTCAACGTGTACGGCCCGACCGAGACGACGATCTGGAGCACGTACGGCGAGCTCGGGGACACGGTCACGATCGGCCGCCCGCTCGCCAACACCCAGATCTACCTGCTCGACGAGGCCCTGCGCCCGGTGCCGATGGGCGTCGCGGGCGAGCTCTGCGTCGGCGGAGCCGGGGTGGCCCGCGGTTACCGGGGCAGGCCAGGCCGTACGGCCGAACGATTCGTCCCCGACCCGTACGGCCCGCCCGGTTCGCGGCTGTATCGCACGGGAGACCTGGCCCGGTATCGGGCCGACGGCGAGATCGAGTTCCTCGGCCGTCAGGACGGCCAGGTCAAGCTCCTGGGACACCGGATCGAACTCGGCGAGATCGAGACCCGCCTGCTGGAGCACCCCGAGGTGGCCGAAGCAGCGGTGATCGTCCGCGACACCGACGCCGACGACCCCCGCCTGATCGCCTACGTCGTCCCAGCCCCGAACGTCCCCTCCAGACCTGACGCGCCCATCAGGCCCGCACCCGGACCCGGCGGGGCCTCCGAACCCAGCCCGGCCTCGGGACCCGGTGCGGCCTTCGGGCCCGGCCCGGTTCCTGGCCCTGGTGCGGCCGTCGAGGCTCGCGCGGTCCTTGAGCCCGGCGCGCTGAACGCCCATCTGGCCAGGACGCTGCCACCTGCGATGCTGCCGAGCTCGTACGTTCTGCTGGACGCCCTTCCGCTGACCCCGGTCGGCAAGCTCGACCGCGCGGCGCTGCCGGTCTCCTCAGGAGCGCTGACCGACTCCAGTGACGCCCCGGCCGTAGCCCCGAGCCCGGTCGGAGGGAACCTGACGGGTTCTGTGCGGGGGGATCTGGTCGATACCGTTGGGCGGATCTGGCGGGAGGTGCTGGATCCAGCCGACGTGGACGAGATCGGCGTTGACGACGACCTGTTCGACCTCGGCGGTCATTCGCTCACCATGACCCAGATCACCGCCCGGATCAGGGAACGGCTCGGCGTCGACGTGTCGCTGGACGCCTTCTTCGACGATCCCACCATCACCGGGATCGTCGAGGAGATCACCCGCCTCCGCGCCGACCAGCCCACGGCGGACGACCCGGACGAGGGGGATGACAGGCCCGTGCGCCGGCCGCCAGGGGTGAGCCCGCCGCTGTCGTTCGGCCAGGAGCGATTGTGGTTCCTGCAACGGTTCGACCCGCGCGACGCGTCGTACAACATGTGCCTCGTGCTGCGGCTGCGCGGCGCGCTGGACGTCGGCGCGCTGGATGCCGCGCTGGAGGCGCTGGTGGCGCGGCACGAGAGCCTGCGCACCCGCTTCCCCGACGTGAACGGCGAGCCGATCGCCGTCATCCACCCGCCCGGCCCCGTCCAGGTCGAACGCCTGGACCTGACCCCGGACGCCGCCTCAGACGCCGCCCCGGAGCGCGACTCAACGGCCGACTGTAAGGCCGACCCGGAGGAGCGGGCGCGACGGCTGGTCGCCGAGCGCACCAACGCGCCGTTCGACCTGGCCGGGGCGCCCCCGCTGCGGATCACCCTGCTCACGATCGGCCCCGGCCACCACGTCCTGTGCTTCGTGCTGCACCACATCATCGCCGACGGCTCGTCGTTCAGCGTCCTGTTCGACGACCTGTTCGCCTTCTACCAGGCCGCGGCCGCCGGCGCCGAGCCCCCGCTCGCCCCGCTGCCGGTGCAGTTCGGCGACATCGCGCTGTGGCAGCGGGAGCGCGACCGGGGCGAGGCAGCCGAGGAGTCGCTGGACTACTGGCGCCGCCGCCTGGCCGAGCCGCCCCTGCTGGAGCTGCCCACGGACAAGCCCGGCGGGGAACGGCCCGAGGGCGCCTTCCACACCTTCCGGATCCCGCAGGAGGTCGTCGCCCGCCTGGAACGACTGGCCCAGGAGCACGGCGCGTCCCTGTTCATGGTGCTGGTCGCCGCCTACCAGGTGCTGCTGGCCCGGCACACCGGGCAGAGCGACATCCTGGTCGGCACGCCGTGGGCGACCCGCGACCGGGTCGAGCTGGAACCGGTCATCGGCTACCTCACCGACACCCTGGTCCTGCGCGGCGACCTCACGGGCGACCCGCCTTTCCGCGACCTGCTCGCCGCCACCCGCGGCACGGTGCTGGACGCGCACGCGCACCGCGCCGTGCCGTTCGAACGGCTCATCGGCGAGCTGGGCGTGCCCCGCGACCTGCAGCGCAATCCACTCCTCGCCACCATGATCATCCTGCACAGTCAGGCGGGCGACGGCGCGCCGCCGGAGCGGGTCGGCGGCCTGGGCGTGGAGCTGTTCGACGGCGGGTTCCGGCAGGCCAAGTTCGACCTGGCGCTGGAGACCTGGCGTAACGACGAGGGGCTGCTCGCCGTGCTCGGCTACGACGCCACCCTGTTCCACGCGGCCACCGTCGAGGGCTTGGCGGAGCGGTTCGCCGTGCTGCTGCGCGGCATCGCCGACGCCCCCGAGACCCCGCTGTCGCGGCTGCCGCTGCTGACCGGCCGCGACACGGCCGCCCTGGCAGGCGGCGGCGACCCGGCCGCCCTGACGGGTGGCGGCGCACCGTACCGGCAGAGCGAACCCGTGCCGGTGCTCTTCCAGCGGGCGGTCGCCGCCACTCCCGACGCCACCGCCCTGCTGTGCGGCGCGGAGCGGGTGAGCTACGCCGAGCTCGACCTCAGGGTGGCGCGGCTCGCCGCGGCGCTGCGGCGGCGCGGCGTCGCCGACGGGTGCGTGGTCGGCGCGTTCCTGGACCGCTCGGCCGAGGCGGTGGTGGCGCTGCTGGCCATCTGGCGGGCCGGCGGCGCGTACCTGCCGCTCGACCCGGACCATCCCGACGAACGGCTAGCCTTCCTGATCGGCGACAGCGCCGCCCGCCTGGTGGTGACCGATGAACGGCTCGCCCGGCGGCTGCCGCCGGACACCGTCACGCTCATCGCCGCCGACGAGGCCCGGCGCGGCGACGACCGCTGGCTCGGCGGCTGGCACGAGGTCGAGCCCGACGACCCGGCGTACGTCATCTACACCTCCGGCTCGACCGGCGTGCCGAAGGGCGTGCTGGTCGAGCACGGCAGCCTCGCCGGACGCGTCCGCTGGATGCGGGAGGCGTACGACCTGCGGCCGGGCGACCGCGTCGTCCAGTTCGCCTCGCTCAGCTTCGACGCCCACGTCGAAGAGCTGTACCCGGCGCTGACCGCCGGCGCGGGCGTGCTGCTGCTGCCGGACGGGGCGCTCAGCCTGCCCGCCGCGCTGCGCACCCCGGCGGGCCGGGAGGTGACCGTGCTGGACCTGCCCACCGCCTACTGGCACCGGCTCACCGAGTCGCCCGACGACGTGGCCTGGCCCGAGGGGCTGCGGCTGGTCATCCTCGGCGGTGAGCAGGTCCAGGCCACGGCCGTGGCGCGGTGGCGGGACCGGTTCGGCGATCGGATCAGGCTGGTCAACACCTACGGGCCCACCGAGGCGACCGTCATCGCCACGGCGGTCACCCTCGGCGTGGACGACGCGACCCGCCGCCCGCCCATCGGGTGGCCGCTCGACGGCACGACCGCGCACGTCCTCGGCCCGTACGGCGAACCCGTGCCGCCAGGCTTCCCCGGCGAGCTGTGCCTGGGCGGAGCCGGACTGGCGCGGGGTTACCTGGGCCGTCCGGCGCTGACCGCCGAACGGTTCATCCCCGACCCGTACGGACCACCAGGATCCAGGCTCTACCGGACAGGGGACCGGGCGCGGAGGCTGCCGGACGGGACGCTGGAATTCCTGGGCCGCCTGGACGGCCAGGTGAAGGTACGCGGCTTCCGGGTGGAGCCGGGCGAGGTGGAGGCCGCGCTGCTGGCCCATCCAGGGGTGCGCCAGGCGGTGGTGACCGCGGCCGCGGACCGGCTGGTGGCGTACGTGGTCGGCGCGGCACAGCCGGACGAGCTGCGCCGGCACCTGGCCGCGCGCCTGCCGGCCCACCTGGTGCCCACGAGCTGGGTGCCGCTGGACGCGCTGCCGCTCACCATCACCGGCAAGATCGACCCCGCCGCCCTGCCGGCCCCCGAGCCGGAGGCGGCGGCGCTGTTCGTGCCACCGGGAACCGACGCGGAGGCGCTGGTGGCCGGGGTGTGGGAGCAGGTGCTCGGCCTGGACGTCGGACGGGTCGGCACACTCGACGACTTCTTCGCGCTCGGCGGCCACTCGCTGCTGGCCACCCGGGTCGCGGCCCTGCTCGGGAACGCGCTCGAGGTGGAGGTGCCGATCCGCACCGTGTTCGACCGGCCGAGCGTCGCCGAGCTGGCGGCCGCGGTCGAGAACCTGCTGATCGAACAGTTGTCAGGCCTCTCCGACGCGGAGGCGGCTCGCCTGCTGGATGTGGAGGTGCCCCGTTGACCGGCCCGGACGCCCAGCCCGCCACCGAACTGCCCGCCACCGAACTGCCCGCCACCGAACTGTCGGCCGCCAAGCAGGAGCTGCTCGCGCGGCGGCTGCGGCGCGGTGCGGTGGCGCCGGTGCGGCGCACCATTCCCGCCCGGCCCGGCCACCAGCCGCCGCCGCTGTCGCACGCCCAGGAGCGGCTGTGGTTCCTGGAGCAGTTCGCGCCCGGCACCACGCAGCTCACCATCCCGATCAGGCTGCGGCTGCGCGGCCCGCTCGACGTGGCGGCGCTCGCCGCCGCGCTCGACGCCGTGGTGGCCGCCCATGACGCGCTGCGCATGCGCTACCCCGCGACCTGGGACGGCCGGCCGCGGGTGGAGGTCGCGGACGACGTCACGCTGCCGCTGACCCGCCGCGACGCCCACGACGAGGCCGCCGCCAGGGCGCTGGTGGAGGAGTTCCTGGCCGAGCCGTTCGACCTCGCCGCCGGTCCGGTGGCGCGGGCGCTGCTGGTGCGGCTGGCCGTCGACGATCATGTGCTGGTCATCGCGGTGCACCACATCGCCGCCGACGGCTGGTCGGCCGACCTGCTGCTGCGGGAGGTCTTCGGCCGCTACGAGGGCGAGCCGCCGACGCCCCCCGAGGTCGGGTACGGCGACTACGCGGCCTGGCAGCGCGATCTGCCGCCGTCGCGGCGTGACCTGGACTTCTGGCGCGACCGGCTGGCCGGGCTGGAGCCGCTGGACCTGCAGACCGACCGGCCCCGCCCGCCGGAACGCACCTACACCGGCGCGGCGCGAGCCTTCCCGCTGAGCCCCGAGGTCTCCGCCGAGCTGGCGCGCCTGGGCCGTGAGCACGGCGCCACGCCGTACATGACGATGCTGGCCGGGTTCGCCGCGCTCCTCGGCCGCTACGCGGGCGCCTCCGACGTCGCGGTCGGATCACCGGTGGCGGGCCGCCAGGCTCCGGAGCTGGACGGGGTGATCGGCTGCTTCGTGAACATGCTCACGATGCGGGTGGACCTGTCGGGCGACCCCACCTTCGCCGAGCTGCTGGAGCGGGTGCGCGAGGTCGCCGTGGACGCCTTCGCCCACCAGGACCTGCCCTTCGAGCAGCTCGTCTCCGAGCTGGACCTGCCCCGTGACGTGTCCAGGTCGCCGCTGTTCGGCGTCATCCTCGCCATGCAGAACTTCCGCGACGCCACCATCACCCCGCCGGCCGGGCTGAGCGTGGCGGACTTCCCCCTGGACACCTGGGCGACCCGCTACGACCTGGAGCTCTACGTCACCGACGACCCGAACGGCGGCTCGTCCGGGCTCTTCGTCTACAACACCGACCTGTTCGACGCGGCCACCGTCGAGCGGCTGGCCGGCCACCTGAGCACCCTGCTGGCGCGGGTGGCCGCCCGGCCCGGGCTGCGGCTGTCGCAGCTCGACCTGCTCACCGGCGACGAGCGGCGCCTGGTCGTGGAGGACTGGAACGACACCGCCAGGCACTTCCCCGGCCCGGCCACCCTGCACGGCCCGATCCAGGAGCAGGCCGCCCGCACACCCGAGGCGACCGCCGTGCGCTTCGAGGGCCGCTCGCTCACCTACGAGCAGCTGGACACGGCCGCCGACCAGGTCGCGCACACGCTACGCGGCCTCGGGGTGGGCGCCGGGTCGGTCGTCGCCGTCTGCGCCGAACGCTCGCTGGAGCTGCTGCCCGCGCTGCTGGGCGTGCTCAAGGCGGGCGCGGCGTACCTGCCGATCGACCCCGACTACCCGGCCGACCGGGTGGCGTTCATGCTGTCGGACGCGGCGCCGGCCGCGCTCCTCACCCAGGCCAGGATCCGGCCGACGCTACCGCCCACCACCGCGATCACCCTCGACCTGGACGACCCCGGCGTCTGGACCGGCGCCTCCGGGCCGCTTCCCGAGGTGCGACCGGACGACGTCGCCTACGTCATCTACACCTCCGGCTCCACCGGACGGCCCAAGGGCGTGCCCAACACGCACGCCGGCATCGCCAACCGCCTCGACTGGATGCAGGAGCGGTTCGGGCTCGACGCCGGCGACGTGGTGGCGCAGAAGACGCCGCTGAGCTTCGACGTGTCGGTGTGGGAGCTGTTCTGGCCGCTGAGGATCGGCGCCAGGCTCGCGCTGGCCACCCCCGGCGGCCACAAGGACGCGGCCTACCTGCGCAAGCTGATCGTCACCGAGGGCGTGACCACCGCCCACTTCGTGCCGTCGATGCTCGCCGTCTTCCTCGGTGAGGAGGGCGCGTCCGGCTGCGGCGCGCTCCGCCGGGTGATCTGCTCGGGCGAGGAACTGCCCGCCGACCTGGCCCGCCGCTGCGTCGCCACGCTGCCCGCCGCCGAGCTGCACAACCTGTACGGCCCGACCGAGGCGGCCGTCGACGTGTCGGCCTGGCACTGCCGCCCCGCGACGCTCACCACGGCGGCCCGCGTGCCGATCGGCACCCCGATCGCCAACACCGCCCTGTACGTCCTCGACGAGGCCATGGAGCCGGTGCCGATCGGCGTGCCGGGCGAGCTGTTCATCGCCGGCGCGGGCCTGGCCCGGGGTTACCTGAACAGGCCCGCGCTCACCGCCGAGCGGTTCGTGCCCAACCCGTACGGCCCGCCGGGCTCCCGGCTCTACCGCACCGGCGATCTGGCCAGGCACCGCCCCGACGGCGCCCTGGAGTTCCTCGGCCGGCTGGACACCCAGGTGAAGCTGCGCGGTCTGCGGATCGAACTCGGCGAGATCGAGGCGGCGCTCCGCGCCCTGCCCGCCGTCCGGGACGCCGCCGTGATCGTCCGTGAGGACCGGCCCGGCGATCCGCGCCTGGTGGCCTACATCACGCCGGCCGACGCCGACCGGGCGGAGGACCTCGACGGGGTGCTCGACGGGGTGCTCGACGGGGTGCTCGACCACGCCGGCATCCGCGCCGAGCTCAAGAGGACGCTGCCCGACTACATGGTGCCGAGCGGTTACGTCACCCTGGCCGCCCTGCCGCTCGGCCCCAGCGGCAAGCTGGACCGGCGGACCCTGCCGGCGCCGGTCGCGGGCCGGGACGCCGGGATCGAGCTCATCGCCCCCGGCACGCCGACCGAGCTGGCCCTCGCCGCGATCTGGGGCGAGCTGCTCGGTGTCGAGGCGATCGGCGTCGACGACGACTTCTTCGACCTCGGCGGCCACTCCCTGCTCGCCACCCAGGTGGTGGCCAGGCTGCGCAAGCAGACCGGCGGCGCGGTCAGCGTGATGGACGTGTTCAAGCACCCCACGATCCGCGAGCTGGCGGCGCTCGCCGACACCCCCGCCGAGCGGCGCGGCCCCCGCTCGCTGCTGCACCGCCTGACCCCCGCCCGCAGCCTGGCGCCGGTGCTCAGCCATGTGTGCGTTCCCTACGGCGGCGGCAGCGCGGTCGTCTACCAACCACTCGCCGACGCCCTGCCGGACGGGCACGCGCTGTGGTCGGTGGCGATCCCCGGTCACGACGTGGGCCTGGAGGAGGACCCGCTGTCGCTGGACGAGCTGGTCGCCACCTGCGTGAGCGAGATCCTGGAGAAGGTCGACGGCCCGATCGCGCTGTACGGTCACTGCGGTGTCGGCTCGGCCGTGACCGTGGCGATCGCCCTCCGGCTGGAGGCCGCGGGACGGGATCTCACCGCCGTCCACATCGGCGGGATCTTCCCCTTCGCCCGGCCACGGGGCGCCCTGATGTCGCGGATCGCCCGCTTCGCCGAGGCGGAGCGGCTGCGCAGCGACCAGCGCTACGTCAACTGGCTGATCTCGCAGGGCGTGGACATGAGCGAGCTCGACCCCGCGCAGGCCCGCCGGATCGTGCGGAACATGCGCCGCGACTCCCGGGAGGCCGAGGAGTACTACACCCGCCTGTTCGAGGCCGGGCCCGACCGGCTGCGCGCCCCGGTGATCAGCGTGGTCGGCTCCGAGGACCCGGCGACGGACTACTACCAGGAGCGCTTCCGTGAATGGCACTTCCTTACCTCGACGTCGGCCGTGGTGGTGCTCGCGGAAGCCGGGCACTTTTTCCTGAAATATCGGGCCGAAGAGCTGGCCGAGATCGTCACCACCGTCCACCCCAAGCTGTCCAAGCCGCCCGCGCGGCTGAAACCGGCACGCGATCCCGACGCCACCTGGTGGCTGCACGACGTGTCCCACGCCGACACGCCCTCGACGGCGGCCGGGGCGGCCGGGCCGGCGGGGCCGGCGGGACCACAGCCCGGCATCCCGCGCTTCCTCGCCGTCGTGCTGAGCCAGCTCGTCTCCATCATGGGCACGGCGCTCACCGAGTTCGCCGTCCCCCTGTGGATCTACACCACGACGGGGTCGGTGGCGCAGTTCGCCCTGATGGCCGTCGTCGGCCTGGTGCCCGGCCTGCTCACCGCCCCGATCGCGGGGGCGATCATCGACCGGACGAGCCGTCGGCGGGTGATGCTCACCGCCGACGCCGCGGCGTTCACCATCCAGCTCGCCTTCGGCGTGCTGCTGTGGACCGGCAACCTGTCCGTGCCGATGATCTACCCGTTGCTGGGCTGCCTGTCGGTCGCGCTCACCTTCCAGCGGCTCGCGTACTTCTCGGCCGTGCCGCAGATCGTGCCCAAGCGCTACCTCGGGCACGCGGTCGGCGTCATGCAGCTCAGCAACGGCACCACCCAGCTCCTGGTGCCCATCTTCGCGGTCGGCCTGCTCGCCGGCATCGGCCTCGGCGGCATCCTCATCCTGGACGTGGCCAGCTACGCGATCGCGATCGTCATCCTGCTGATGGTGAAGTTCCCCGCCACCATGCCCTGGCGACGGCGCGAGTCGATCAAGGCGGAGATCCTCGGCGGGCTGCGCTACTCGCTCGGTCACCGCGGCTTCGTCGGCATGCTGCTGTTCTTCGTCGTGCTGAACGTGTTCCTGTCGCCGCTCCTGCTGATGTTCTCGCCGCTGGTGCTCTCCTTCGCCGGGCTCGCCGACGTCGGCCGGATCTCCTTCCTGGCCGGCGTCGGCACCTTCGCGGGCGCGCTCATCATGATCGTCTGGGGTGGTCCGCGCCGTCTGCGGCTGCGCGGCGTGCTGCTGTGCACCCTGGCCCTGGGCGTCTTCTGCGTGGTCACCGGCATGCGCGCCGACCTGACCGTGATCGCGATCGGGGTGTGCGGCATGACGGCCTGGCTCACCCTGCTCAACGGCATCTACACCACGATCGTGCAGGTCAAGGTGCCCCAGCGGTTCCACGGCCGGGTGTTCGCGATGAACACGCTCATCGCCTGGTCCACACTGCCCGTCGGCTTCGGCCTGGTCGCCCCGTACGCCGCCTCGGTCCTCGATCCGCTGCTCCTGGACGACGGCGCGCTGGCCCCGACCGTCGGCGCGCTCATCGGCACCGGACCGGGACGCGGCATCGGCTTCATGTACCTGCTCTTCGGCGCCGCCATCCTGGTGATCACCCTGATCGCCATGCGGATCCCGGCGCTGGCCCGCTTCGACCAGGAGGTGCCCGACGCCATCGCCGACGACCTGGTCGGCGTACAGGCCCTGCGCCGCACCACCACGTCCACCGGCTCCACCGCGCCCGACAAGAACGACAAGAACGACAAGAACGACAAGAACGACAAGAACGACAAGAACGACAAGCGTGACAAGACGGAGGCATTGACATGACCGAGTCCCCACGCCACCAGGTGGTGGTCAACGACGAGGAGCAGTACTCGCTGTGGCCCGCGGACCGGCCACTCCCGGACGGCTGGCGGGCCGAGGGCTTCGCCGGCGGCAGGGAGCAGTGCCTGGCGCACATCGACGAGGTCTGGACGGACATGCGGCCGCGCAGCGTCCGCGCCCGCCAGGACGCCGACGACGCCCCCAACGCCCCCGCCGGTGTGGGCGGCACGGGGGGTGCGCTGTGACGACGGGCGGGGAGGAGCTCGAGCGGAAGCTGGCCGACATGATCGCCGGCCTGTCCGACGGCGAGATCAGCGCCGAGGAGGTGCTCGCGGGCGGCCACTCGCTCTCGGCACTCGGGCTCAGCTCGCTGGCCCTGATCAGGCTCGTCGACGCGATCGAGGACGTCTTCGGCGTGGACGTCGACCTCAGCGGCGACCTGTCGTCCTTCGAGTACGTGAGCACCCTGGCCGCCCACCTCGCCGACCTGATGGCCGGGCAGCCGCAGCGATGACCGCGAGCCGGAAGGACGTCCGGACGGTGACGTTCGGCGGGCAGCGGGACGGCGAGGGGACGCTCACGTGGGGGCAGCGGCTGATGTGGCGGGCCGTCCACCTGATGGGCGACAGCCAGTCCTTCCTCAACTGCCCCTGGGTGCTGCCCGTCTACGGCAGGCGCGACCTCGGCACGGTGCTGGAGGCGCTGCGCGTGCTGCTCGAACGCCACGACAGCCTGCGCACCACCTTCGCCGACACGCCGGACGGGCCGGTGCAACGGGTGGCCGGCAGCGGTGAGCTGACCGTGGAGCTGGTGGAGGCAGGCCAGGAGCGGGCGTTGGAGGCGGCCGAACGGCTCGCCGGCGAGCTGAGCAGGACCGTCTTCGCGCACGGCGTGGACCTGCCGCTGCGCTGCGCCGTCGTGACGGCCGACGGCCGGCCGAAGGCGCTGGCGTTCGCCTTCTCCCACCTGGCGGTGGACTTCCAGGCGCTGAGCCTGCTCTCCGCGCGGTGGCGGGGACTGCTCAGGGGCGAGGACCCGCCCGCCGACACGTGGACGCCCCTGGACCAGGCGGAGCTGGAGCGCACCGAGCCGTACCAGGCCCGCTCGGCCAGGTCCATCCGCTACTGGCGCCCGGTGCTCGAAGAGGTGCCGCTGGAGGTGTTCGACCATCCCGCGGGCGAGCCGGAGGACCCCCGGTTCATCGAGGTCGGCATGGAGTCGGTCGCGCTCGCCGCCGCGGCCGTCCGGCTGGCCGAACGGTGGACGATCAGCACGACCAGCATCCTGATCGCCGCCTGCGCCACCGCCCTGGCCCGGGTGAACGGCCGCCGGCGGGCCGTCATGCAACTGGTCCACAGCAACCGGCGCGATCCCCGTACCGAGAGCATGGTCGCCACCGTGGGGCAGGACGGGCTGCTGGTGCTCGACCTGCCGGGCACCGACTTCGCCGACACCTGCCGGGCCGCGCACCGCAGCGCCCTCATGGCCTACCGCAACGCGCACTACGACCCGTTCGCCATGCAGGCCATGCGTGAGGAGGTCGGCCGGCGGCGCGGCCGTGAGCCGGACCTGGACGCCTTCTTCAACGACCGGCGAGGGGGCGGCAGCTGGCCGAACCTGCCCGGGCTCGCACCGGAGGCGGACCTGGCCCCCCTCACCGGGAAGACCCACACGTACGTCACGAACGCGTGGCCCGGAGTCCGGTTCAAGGTGTTCTTCACGGTGGGAACGGCGCCCGACACCGGGCAGCTCAGCCTCATCATCGACACCGCCTACCTGTCCCGGGAGACGGCGCAGGAGATGCTGCTCGGCGTCGAGTCCCTGCTGGTGCGCAGCCTGACCGAGGCCGTGGCCTGCCCGTGACCCGCCTTCGGCATGATCACCTTCATGAGAAAGACGATCATCGCGCTGGCGGCCTGCGCCCCCCTGCTGGTGGCCCTCCCCGCCCACGCCACGGCCCCCAAGGCCAAAGATCCCGTACGGGCGCTGAAGAGCGAATTCGTCGCCGGGCACGGCGTGCGCTTCACCGAGACCACCACCCTGTCGGGCGAGAAGACCAAGGTGCAGAGCCGCAAGGGCACCTTCCAGTTCAACGCCAAGGGCATCGTGGCCCACGACATCGTGACCACCTTCGCTCCCGACAGGCTCGAGAGGGTCATCTCCGTCGGCAAGTTCAGCTACCTCAAGAGCCCGTCGCTCCTGCTTCTGGAGGGGAAGACCTGGGCCAGGCGCTCGCGCGGAGTCGCCGGGGGTGGCAGTTTCAACGGGCAGGTCATCAACCCCGCCGAGTCCAAGACCCTGGCCGCGCTTATCAAGAAGGGCAAACTGACCAAGCGCGCCATCACGGGGAAGATCACTTTCAAGGAGCTCGACAAGATCTCGCCCTGGTTCGCCATGTCCGTCCCGCTGCGCATGCAGGACGACGCGACGGTCACCTACGCCCTCACCCTTACCTCCGCCGGGCTCGTGAGCAGGGTGAAGAGCTCGTACGCGGCGACGGCGGTGTTCGACGTGGGCAATCACGAGGGTAAGACCATGACGATCGACAGCCGCTTCACCGGATGGGGCGCCAAGACATCGATCAAGGCCCCCGACCCCAAGACGGTGGACGTCCGGCCGATTCAGTGACCGACTTGCTCAGGGGCGAGGGTCAGCGGGGCTGGGCGGCGAGGTCGGCGAGGCGGCGTTCCAGGGCGGCCAGCCGGTCGGGGACGGATCCGCTGTGCAGCAGCTCGGCCAGGTGGTCGGACTCGTCCCGCTCCATCACGATGGTCTGCAGCGGCGTGTCCCCGGCGCCGGAGCCGTAGACGAACAGCGTGCGCTCGCCCCCGCGTGCCAGCACGGCCAGGCGCTGCCCGCCCCGGGTCATGCGGTGGTGCAGCGTCCCGGTGCCGGGCACGGTGTGCGAGACGGTGCCGGGCACGGTGTGCGAGTCGGTGTGCGGGAGGGCGGGTGAGGTCGCCCCGTCCGGGGCGGCCGGGCCGGACCCGTCGGGCCGCGCGGACAGCGCCGCCGCCCGCCGGACGGCGAATCCGTCCGCCCACTTCAGCAGGTCGTCCTTGAGCCGGATCTCGATCCGGGAGAACTCGATCAGCGCCACCTCGACGCCCCACTCGCCGGTGCGCTCGGTGATCGTGGCCGACAGCTCACGCAGGTCGTCGTCCGACGGGTCGGCCAGCTCGGCCAGGTCGTGGCGGGAGACGTAGCGGCGGATCGCCTCCTCGGCCTCGGTGACGGTCGCCGAGACCGGTGAGGTGTGATGCCGGGCGTAGCCGACCGGGTCACGCACCGACGCCAGCGCGAGGCCGTTGACGCTCACCGCCACCCCGTCGGCCGTGGTGGCGGCGAGCCAGAGGATGTCCAGGTAGTCGGGTTCGTGCGGGGTCATCACCGCGCTGTCCACCCCCGGCAGCACGACGGCGAGGCCGGGCCCCTTCACCGTGGCCGCGCGACCGCGCCTGGTCACCACGAGCCGCCGTCCTCTGGGTACGAACGTGATGACGGCTCTGATGACGACGGTGGCGAGCAGGATCATGATCAGGCTCGCGCCGAGGGCGATCGCGTCCATCTTCACTCCTTCCTGCTTGCTGGGCCGTGCCTCCACCCTCGCCGCCGGCCGTGGGTTCCGCCATCGGGCCCAGCACCCATCTTTCGCAGGTGAGCCATGTAGGAGAGGGCGGCTCAGCCGCGCCGGACCACCGCCGCGCCGAGCGGGGCGAGGGTGATCTGCCCGGAGACGGCGGATCCGGTGAGCAGGTCCGTGCCGCCGCCGGACAGCGGGACGGTGGCGGGCAGGTCGGGGCTGTGGTTGAGGAGGAAGACGTACTCCTGCCGCTCGTCCCCTCGTACGGTGCACTCCACGTGCGAGGGGACACCGGCGAACGGATTGCCCACCCCGGCGGCCCGTACCTCGTCGAGGAGGACGTCGTCGAAGGCCGCCTCCTCCAGGAGCGTGGCGAAGTAGACCACCCGGCCGGCGCCGAAGGAGTTCTCGACGACGGCGGCCCGGCCCGCCAGCAGGCCGTCGGTGTAGGTGGCCAGCGCCTTGCCGGTCTCCAGGTGGAGGTCGTCGCGCCACCAGCTCGCCCGCGCGGTGCGCCCGCCGGCGAACTCGACGGTGAAGTGCTCGTCCGGCCTGGCCGGCCAGTATTCGTCGATCCTCGCGCCGATGAGCTGCCGGAACGCGCCCGGGTAGCCGTCCGGACGGACCCGGTTGCATTCGTCCACCACGCCGGAGAAGAACGACATGACGACGGTCCCGCCGCCCCGGGCGAACGCGATGATCGCCGCCGCGCCCGCGTCGTCGATCAGGTACGCGTTCGGCACCACCAGCACCGTGTACGGGGTGAGGTCGCTGCCGGAGGACACCACGTCGACCGGGTAGTGCTCGCGCCACAGCGGCGTGTAATGCCGCATGACCGTGTCGACGTAGCCGAAGTCGTTGCGCGGCAGCCCGAACGTCTCCTCCAGCCCCCGCCACCCGTTCCAGTCGAACAGGACGGCGATGTCGGCGCGCATCCCGGTGCCCGCCACGGGGGAGAGGAGCTTCACCTCCCGGCCCAGGTCGACGATCTCGCGGAAGGTGCGGGAGCCGGGGCCGGAGTGGGGGAGCATCGCCGAGTGGAAGCGCTCGTGCCCGCCCCGGCCGGCCCGCCACTGGAAGAACATCACCGAGTCGGCCGCGCGGGACAGCGCCTGCAGCGAGCCCAGCCGCATCCGGCCCGGCTCCTTGACGACGTTGAGCTTCCACTGGCTGACCGCGCTGGCCGCCTGCTCCATGAGCATCCACGGCTGCCCGCCCTTGAGCGAGCGGAACAGGTCGTACTGGAAGGCCGCCGAGACGTGCGCGTCCGGGTCGGCCGGGTCGGGATAGATGTCGAGCGCGACCGCGTCCTGCTCCGGCGCCCACGACCAGTAGTCGGCGTTGCGGTAGAAGCGCATGAAGTTGGTCATGACGGGGATGTCGTCCCGGTAGGAGCGGACGATGTCCCGCTCGGCCAGGTAGCACTCCAGCAGGGCGTCGGAGGTGAAGCGCTTGAAGTCGAGGCGGCGGGCCGGGTTCGACCAGGTGCGGGGGATGCCGGGCGCCTCGATCTGGTTCCAGTCGGTGTAGAGCTGGCCCCAGAAACGGGTGGTCCAGGCCTCGTTGAGGGTGTCCAGGTCGCCGTAGCGGCGCTGGAGCCAGCGCCGGAAGTTCGCCGAGGCGGCCTCGTTGTAGGCGGTCGGGCCGTACTCGTTGCTGATGTGCCACATCGCCAGCGCCGGGTGGAAGGAGTAGCGCTCGGCGAGCTTGGTGGTGACGGCGGCCGCGTACCGGCGGTAGACCGGCGAGGAGGGATCGTAATGCAACCGGTTGCCGAAGCCGAACGGCTCTCCGTCGGCCATGATCGGGAAGACCTCGGGGTGCAGGTGGGTCAGCCAGACGGGCGGTGCGGCCGTGGGGGTGGCCAGGTTGACGCTGATGCCGTTGTCGTGCAGCAGGTCCATGACCTCGTCGAGCCAGCCGAACTCGTACCTGCCGGGCTCGGGTTCGAGTGAGGCCCAGGCGAAGACGCCGAGCGAGACCACGTTCACCCCGGCCTCGCGCATGAGCCGCATGTCCTCGCGCCACACGGCGGGGTCCCACTGCTCGGGGTTGTAGTCGCCGCCGAGCGCCAGCCCGCCGACCCGGTTTCTGAATGCGGACATGCGAGACACGTTTACGCTCCCCGAGCCTGAAGGCTGATAGCGCTAACAGCAGTGCTGGAAACGGAAAAGGAGGCGAGAAAATATCGGCAGGGTTATCGGAAAATAGTTTGTGACCTTGCTGTGGCGTTACGGTAGGCTCCGCCTCGCGGGCCTGTCAACAGTCCGTGAGCGCATCAGGGGGGTCCCGTTGCAACGAGCCACGCTGGCCGACATCGCGGCGACGGCCGGCGTCTCCGTGCCCACGGTCTCGAAGGTCCTGAGCGGCCGCAAGCACGTCTCCGCGGCCACCCGCGACAAGGTGCTGGAGGCGGCCAGGACCCACGGCTACGAGCCGGCCCGCCCGCCGAGCGCCTCCCGGACCGGGATGGTCGACCTGCTCATCGACGGCCTCGGCTCGTCCTGGGCGCAGGTCCTCGTCCGGGGCGCGGAGCAGGCGGCGGCGCGCTGGGGATTCTCCCTCGTGGTGACCTCGTCCGAGCGGTCCGACTTCGACCTGCGGCGCTGGACGGGCATCCTGCGCAAGCGCGGCACCGACGGGATCGTCCTGGTGCTGTCCAGGGCCGGCCATGACGAGATCGAGGCGATCCGAAACCTGCTGCACGTCCCGCTGGTGCTCCTGGACCCGGCCGGCGGGCGCGACCCGCGGCTGTCGGCCGTCGGCGCGACCAACTGGTCCGGCGGCGTCATGGCCACCACCCACCTGCTGGAGCTGGGGCACCGGCGGATCGGTTTCATCGGCGGCCCGCTCGACACCCAGTGCACGCTCGACCGCTACGAGGGATACCTCGCCGCGCACCGCACCTTCGGCATCGCCCCCGACCCCGGGCTGACCCGCTACGGCGACTTCCGCGTCTCCGGCGGCAAGTCCGCCGGCGCCGAGCTGCTCGACAGCGCCGACCGGCCGAGCGCCATCTTCGCCGGCTCCGACCTGATGGCCGCCGGCGTCTATCAGGCCGCCGCCGACCGGGGCGTCCGCATCCCCGACGACCTGTCCATCGTCGGTTTCGACGACCTGCCGCAGTGCGAGATGATGACGCCGCCTCTCACCACCGTGCGCCAGCCGCTCGACGAGATGGCCAACGAGGCGATCCGCCTGGTCCACGAGAACCTCACCCATCCGCGCGCCGCCGGCACCCGCATCGAGCTCGCCACGACCCTCAACGTCAGGCACAGCACCGCTCCCCATCCCGGCTGACTCCGCGTCGGAAAATTTTCCAGCAACAAAGCCGGATACAGGGCGTTACCGCAGCGTGTCCATTTCAGGCGATGTCGCTGTTGACTCCCTCTTGACACACCTAACCGTGCCCTTTAGGTTTCGGAAACATTAACGGATAAACCGAAAGTTTTCGGCAGCGTCCGCTTTCGGGGTGACGCCGTCTCCGGGGCGAGAGGATGGCATGAGCGACCAGGCACCGATCGACACGAGAAGCGCCGGGACCGCGCCCTGGCGGGACCCCCGGTTGTCTCCCACCGAGCGGGCCGAACTGCTCGTGCCGCTCATGACGCTGGAGGAGAAGGTCAACCAGCTGGTCGGGATGTGGATCGGCGCCGACGCCACGGGGGGCGGCGTCGCCCCGCTCCAGGCGGACATGGCCGGGGTGGATCACCGCGCGGTCATCCGGCACGGGCTGGGCCAGCTGACCCGCCCGTTCGGCACCAAGCCCATCGATCCCGTCGCGGGCGCGCACCGGCTGGCCACGTCCCAGTCGGAGATCGTCGCCGCCGGCCGGTTCGCCATCCCCGCCCAGGTGCACGAGGAATGCCTGACCGGATTCGCCGCCTGGGGGGCAACCGTCTACCCGGCGCCGCTGAGCTGGGGGGCGTCCTTCGACCCCGAACTGATCGAGGAGATGGCCGGCCACATCGGCGCCTCGATGCGGGCCGCCGGCGTGCACCAGGGCCTGGCCCCCGTCCTCGACGTCACCCGCGACTACCGCTGGGGCCGCACCGAGGAGACGATCGGCGAGGACCCGTACCTGGTGGGCACGGTCGGCGCCGCCTACGTGCGCGGCCTCGAGCGGGCCGGCATCGTGGCCACGCTCAAGCACTTCGCCGGCTACTCAGCCTCGCCCGGCGGCCGCAACTTCGCCCCGGTGCCGATGGGCCCCCGCGAGCTCGCGGACGTCATCCTGCCGCCCTTCGAAATGGCGCTGCGCCTGGGCGGCGCCCGCTCGGTCATGAACTCCTACGTCGAGATCGACGGTGTTCCGTCGGCGGCCAGCGAGAGTCTGCTCACCGGGCTGCTGCGCGAGGAGTGGGGGTTCGCCGGCACGCTCGTCGCCGACTACTTCGCGGTCCGGTTCCTGCAGACCCAGCACGGCGTGGCCGCCGACGGGGGACACGCGGCGGGGCTCGCGCTGCGAGCCGGGATCGACGTCGAACTGCCCATGATCGACGTGTTCGGCGAGCCGCTCATCGAGGCGGTCAAGTCCGGCGCGGTCGACGAGGCGCTGATCGACCGCGCCCTGCACCGGGTGCTGACCCAGAAGGCCGAGCTCGGCCTGCTCGACGAGGACTGGCAGGCCCTGCCGGACGACGTCGACCGGCTCCGCCTCGACGACGAGACCGCCCGGGACCTCGCGCTGCGCCTGGCCCGGCAGGCCGTGGTCCTGCTCCGCGACACCGGCGGCGTCCTGCCGCTCGCCCCCGGCCGGCGGCCAGGCAGGCGCATCGCCCTGGTCGGCCCGGTCGCCGACGACCCGATGGCGATGCTCGGCTGCTACGCCTTCCCCCTGCACGTCGGCCCGCACCCCGAGCACGGGCTCGGGGTGGAGATCCCGTCGCTGCGCGAGGCGCTCGCCACGTTCGTCCCCGATCTGGCCTACGTTCCCGGCTGCGACATCAGCGGTGACGACACCTCCGGCATCGAGGCGGCGGTGGCCGCGGCCGCGGCGAGCGACGTATGCGTGCTCGCCGTCGGCGACCGGGCGGGCCTGTTCGGGCGCGGCACGTCCGGCGAGGGCTGCGACGCCACCGACCTGCGCCTGCCCGGCGTGCAGGCCGAGCTCGTGCGGGCCGTGCTCGCCACCGGCACCCCGGTGGTCCTGGTGCTGCTCGCCGGCCGGCCGTACGCGCTCGGGCCGGAGACGGACGCCGCCGCGGCCGTCGTCTACGGCTTCTTCCCCGGCCAGCGGGGCGGCCAGGCGCTGGCCGAGGTGCTCACCGGCGTGGTCAACCCGTCCGGGCGGCTGCCGGTCAGCGTGCCGCGCGACCCTGCCGGCGCACCCGCCACCTACCTGTCGCCGATCCTGGGCCGGCGCTCGCAGGTGTCGACCGTCGACCCCACGCCCGCGTTCTCGTTCGGGCACGGCCTGAGCTACACGACCTTCGCGTGGGAGCGGGCCGAGGCGCTCGGCGGCGCCGACTGGCCCGTGGACGGCGAGACGGCCGTCGCCGTCACCGTGCGCAACACCGGCCCGCGGGCCGGTGTCGAGGTCGTCCAGCTCTACCTGCACGACCCCGTCGCGCAGGTCACGCGGCCGGTGGTCCGCCTGATCGGCTTCGCCCGCGTCCCGCTGGAGGCGGGTGCGGCCGCGCGGGTGACGTTCACCGTCCCGGCCGACCTCACCTCGTTCACCGGCGTGCACGGCAGGCGCGTGGTCGAGCCCGGCGACGTCGAGCTGCGCTTGGCCCGCTCCAGCGCGGAGCCGGTGGCGGTCCTGCCGCTCCGCCTGGTGGGCGAGGAACGCGAGATCGGTCACCAGCGGCGACTCCTGCCGGTGGTGAGCGTCGACCCCATCACGTGGGAGCACACATGAGCACCACCGAGACGATCAGTCAGGGCACCCGGGAACCACCGCCCCCTCCCCGCCCCCGCCCGCGCTCCGGCACGCGGGCTCCCCGCCGCACCTGGCGGCAGGCGCTGCGCCGTGACTGGCAGCTGTACTCGCTGGCGCTCCTGCCCCTGCTGTTCTTCCTGATCTTCCGGTACCTGCCGATGATCGGCAACGTCATCGCCTTCCGGAAGTTCGAGCCGGGCGGCAGCATCTTCGGCGAGGAGTGGGTGGGGCTGCGCTACGTGCGCATGTTCCTCGACGACCCCACGTTCTGGACCGTCTTCACCAACACGCTCACCCTCGGCGGGCTGACGCTGCTGTTCTGCTTCCCGCTGCCGATCGTGCTGGCGCTGCTGCTCAACGAGATCCGCACGCGGAAGCTGAAGCGGTTCCTGCAGTCGGTGTCCTACCTGCCGCACTTCCTGTCCATCGTCATCGTGGCCGGCATCGTCATGCAGATGACGGCCATCGACGGCCCGATCAACCAGATGCTGAAGCTGGTCGGCCAGGAGCCGACCCCCTTCCTGCAGAAGCCCGAGTGGTTCCGGACGATCTTCGTCTCGTCCGAGATGTGGCAGACGGTCGGCTGGGGCACCATCCTCTACCTCGCCGCGCTGACCACGATCGACGACCAGTTGTACGAGGCGGCCCGGATCGACGGCGCCAACCGGTGGCGGCAGATCTGGCACGTCACCCTGCCGGGCATCCGGCCGACGGCGATCACGCTGCTGATCCTCAACATCGGCACCTTCATGGCCGTGGGCTTCGAGAAGGTCCTGCTGCTGTACAACCCGCTGACCTATCCGACCGCCGACGTGATCTCGACGTACCTGTACCGCATGGGCGTGGAGTCCAGCAACATGAGCTACGCCGCCGCGATCGGCCTGTTCGAGGCCCTGATCGGGGTGGTGTTGATCGGTTCGGCGAACCTGATCTCCCGCCGCACAGTAGGGACGAGCCTGTGGTGACGCTCAACCGGAGCCGGGGCTACCGGGTGTTCCAGGGAATCAACGCGGTGATCCTCACCGGCGTCGTGATCGTGACGCTCTACCCCTTCGTGAACATCATCGCCCGCTCGTTCAGCGAAGAGCGCTACATCGTCACCGGGCAGGTCAACCTCATCCCGCGCGGGTTCAACCTCACGACCTACAACATCGTGGTCTCGGACCCGATGTTCTGGACCAACTATCGCAACACCGTGGTGTACACGGTCGTCGCCACGGCCATCGCGATGCTGCTGACGACCTGTTACGCGTACGTGCTGTCCAAGAAGCACCTGAAGGGCCGTACGTTCCTGATCTGGGTGGCCGTCTTCACCATGATCTTCACCGGCGGCCTGATCCCCAACTATGTGCTGATCAACGGCATGGGGCTGACGAACTCCATCTGGGCCATCGTCCTGCCCAACGCGATCAGCGTCTTCAACCTCCTCGTCATGAAGGCGTTCTTCGAGAACCTGCCGACCGATCTGGAGGAGGCCGCCGCCATCGACGGCCTCAACACCTACGGCATCCTGTGGCGCATCGTGCTGCCGCTGTCGAAGGCGGTCATCGCCACGATGGTGCTGTTCTACGCGGTCTCGTTCTGGAACTCATGGTTCACCGCGTTCCTCTACCTGCACGAGACGGACCTGTTCCCGGTGACCATCTACCTGCGCAACCTCATCGCCGGAGCCACCGGCGCCGAGTCCGCCGGCGCCGTGACCTCGGAGGTGACGCAGGCCGCGGCCAACATCCAGTCGGTGACGATCATGCTCACCGTCCTGCCCATCCTGGCGGTCTATCCCTTCGTCCAGAGGTACTTCGTCTCCGGAGTCATGCTCGGGGCGGTCAAGGGCTAGGCCCGCCCCACGCCTCAACAACCCCCTGACCACGGCAAAGGAATCCCCCCATGCGTGAACTCTCACGGCGTCAGGCGATCATCGGACTCGGCGCGTTCACCTTCGTGCTCGCCGGCTGCGGCGGCGACGAGGCCCCGAAGAAGGCCGCCGACGTGTCCGCGAACAAGGCGGGCGCGATGGCCGACTACGGCGTCAACCAGCAGTTCAAGGCCACCGCGCCGGTCTCGTTCGACGCGCTCTACAACAACCACTCGTTCTACCCGCACAAGGACGACTGGCTGTTCTGGCAGGAACTCACCAAGCGGACCAACGTGACGATCAAGCCGGTGACGGTGCCGCTCAGCGACTACGAGAAGAAGCGCGGCCTGCTGGTGGGGTCCGGTCAGGCCCCGCTCATCATCCCGAAGACGTACCACCCGCAGGAGGAGGCGTTCGTGTCCTCCGGCGCCATCCTGCCGGTCAGCGACTACCTCGACCTGATGCCGAACTTCAAGGACAAGATCGCCAAGTGGGGGATGGAGCCGGAGCTGAACACGCTCCGGCAGGCCGACGGCCGCTTCTACCTGCTGCCCGGCATTCACGAGAGCGCCTGGGTCGACTACTCCCTGGCCATCAGGACCGACATCCTGGAGAAGCTCGGCCTGGAGGTCCCGACCACCTGGGACGAGCTTTACACCGTGCTCAAGGCGATGAAGGCGGAGTATCCCGACCGCTACCCGATGACCGACCGGTGGGGCGTCCCCACCCCCGGCGGCAACCTGCTCAAGCTCGTCGCCCAGGCCTACGGCAGCAGGGGCGGCTGGGATTATCAGCACGCGACCTGGGACGCGGCCACCGGCAAGTTCGCCTACACCGGCGCCATGCCGCAGTACAAGCAGATGATCGAGTATCTGCAGAAGCTGGTGAAGGAGAAGCTGCTCGACCCGGAGAGCTTCACGCAGCAGGACGAGCAGGCCAAGCAGAAGTTCAACTCCGGCAAGTCCTTCGTCATCAGCGCCAACGCGCAGGCGATCATCAACGACTACCGGACGACGCTGACCAAGACCGTCGAAGGCGCGAAGATCGTCAAAATCCCGGTGCCGATGGGCCCGGTCGGCGACTTCAAGATCGGCACCAGGCTGGAGAACGGCGTCATGATCTCCAAGAAGGCGCTGGAGAACGAGAACTTCGTCGCCATGATGCAGTTCATCGACTGGCTGTGGTACTCCGATCAGGGCCAGGAGTTCGCCAAGTGGGGCGTCGAGGGCACGACGTTCACCAAGGACTCCTCCGGCGCCTACAAGCTGGCCGACGACATCGACTTCCTCGGGCTCAACGCCGGGGCGCCCAAGCACCTGCAGAAGGACTTCGGCTTCTCCAACGGCGTGTTCGCCTACGGCGGCGCCACCAAGCTGCTGCAGTCCACCTTCTCGGAGGAGGAGCTGGAGTTCCAGAACGTGATGAACGCCAGGAAGCCCTGGCCGGTGGAGCCGGCGCACCCCTTCACGGACGCCGAGCGCGAGCAGTCGTCGCTCTGGGAGACGCCTCTGAAGGACCACGTCACCCAGAACACGCTCAAGTTCATCCTCGGCGAGCGCGACCTGAGCGAGTGGGACGCCTACGTCAAGGAACTGGAGAGCAAGAACAGCGCCTCCTACCTGAACCTGGTCAACGGCGCGTACGAGCGGTTCAAGAAGGAGCACGGCTGACCGGTCCGCGGCTGGGAGCCCGCTGATGAGCGACATGACCGCCGGGCGGCGGTTCACCGAAGGCCCGCTGTCGCGCGCCGCCGCCCTGATCTACACGCTGCTGATCGTCGAGCTGCTGTTCCTGGTCACCGCCGTGCCCGGCCTGGTGGCGCTCGTCCTGCTGGAACGCGACGCCGGCAACCTGCCGCTGGCCGCGGTGTGCGCGCTGCCGGTCGGCCCGGCGTTGTCGGCCGCGCTGTACGCGCTGCACCACCGCCGCCTGGACCTGGCGGACCTGTCGCCGGCGGCCGCGTTCTGGCGTGGCTACCGGGCCAACGTCCGCGACGTGCTGATGATCTGGGCGCCGTGGCTGGCCGGGCTGACCGTCGTCGGGATCAACCTCGCGAACCTGTCCGCCGCCGGGGTGCCCGGCTGGTGGGCGGGGTTGCTGGTCGCCGTCGCGGTGGTGGCCCTCCTCTGGGTCGCCAACGCGGTGGTGATCGCGTCGCTGTTCCGGTTCCGGGCGGTGGACGTCGCCCGGCTGGCCGCGTACTCGCTGGCCCGCTTCCCCATGGCGACCCTGGGCAACGCGTGCCTGGTGATCGTGGCGGGCGGCGTCACGCTGGTGGCCACCGAGGCGGCGCTGGCGCTGGTCGCGTTCGCGTTCGCGGCGGGGCTGCTGCGCAACAGCCGCCCGATGATCGCCGAGATCAAGGAGCGGTTCGTCGCACCGCAGTAGAGCCGAAGTAGAGCCACAGTAGTGCCGCAGCGGACAGTAGTGCCGCAGTGGATACGTGCCTCAGTAGATACGCCGGCCGTGCGCGTCGGGCACCCCCGACTTGCGCGAGAAGTAGGTGTTGATCTGGTCGCGCCACTCCTCGGCGGAGCGGAGCTGCTCGTCCAGCAGCTCCGCGACCCGGGCGTGCAGCTCCGGGTCCACCAGATCGGTGAGCTTCTGCCACAGCAGCCGTGTCTCGGCCGCCTGGTCGGCGCCGGCGAAGTGGGTGTCGTAGATGTGCTGGATGACGCTCGTCCCGCCGCGCAGCACGTGCTGGTACGGGACGTGGTGGAAGAACAGCAGCAGCTCGTCCGGGCACTCCTCTGCCGACTCGTACACCCGTGACCACGGCTCCGGGTACTGGCCGGTGAAGCCGGTGCCGGTGGCGCGCGTCCGGTCCACGCCGACGCCGTCGCGGTCGGCGAAGTGGTACGTGCCCCACGGCGTGTACTCGTAGCCGTCCACGTCGGGGCCGTAGTGGTGCCCGGGGCGGACCATGAACCCGACGCCCAGCGGCGCGGTGTACCGCTCGTAGGTGAGCCAGGAGCCGTCCATCATGGCGTGCAGCGTGCCGCGCAGCCGCTCCGGATCGCCGGCCGCCGCGGGCGTGAAGGTGAGGTCGATCCACTCGTCGAGCAGGGCGGCCGGGTCGAGCCGGGGATCCCAGGCCAGCCGGCCGAAGGCGTACAGGTTGGCCTGCGCGAGCGGGTGGCCGGTCCAGTAGAAGTCGTCGCCCACGTTGGAGACGGCGACCAGCTCGTCCGCCAGCCCGGCCACGGCCGGGCCCTCCGGCCCGCGCGGCTCGAAGTCGAGCACCTCGCGCCACATCGGGGGCAGGTAACACACGTGCCGCTGCTGGCCGGTGTACTCCTGCGTCACCTGCAGCTCCACCGCCACGCGGGTGCGCGGCATGGCGGCGATCACCGGCGACACCGGCTCGCGCACCTGGAAGTCCATCGGCCCGTGCTTGACCTGCAGGATCGCGTTCGCCCTGAACTGCCCGTCCAGCGGGGCGAAGTGGTCGTAGGCGGCGCGGGCCCGGTCGGTGGAGCGGTCGCGCCAGTCCTGCCGATGGTCGTAGACGAAGGCGCGCCAGTGCACCACCCCGCCGAACGGGGCCAGCGCGTCGGCCAGCAGGTTGGCACCCTCCGCGTGGCTGCGCCCGTACGCGAACGGCCCTGGTTGCCCCTCGGAGTCCGCCTTGACCACGTAACCGCCGAAGTCCGGGATCGCGTCGTACACCCGCGCGGTGGCCGCGGCCCACCAGGCGCGCACGTCCTCGTCGAGCGGGTCGGCGCATGCCAGCGCGCCGAGCACGATGGGCGCGGCGAAGTTCACCGACAGATGGGTACGGATCCCGTACGGGCGCAGCTCGGCGGCGATCGCGGCGACGTCGCCGAGCCGGTCGGTCAGCAGGTGCGCCTCGGTGGCGTGCACGTTGACGTTGTTCACGGTGATCGCGTTCACCCCGGCGGCGGCCAGCAGCCGGGCGTAGGCGCGGACCCGGGTCAGGTCGCCGCGCGGGCCGCCGTCCTGCCAGAAGACGGACCCGCCCGCGTATCCGCGCTCGACCTGCCCCATGACCGGGTGTGTGTCGATGTTGTCCCAGTGGTCGAGCATGCGCCGCCGGAGCGCTGGCCGGTGCCGTTCGACGGGCCGGGGGCCGCCGAACGCCGCCTCGCCCAGCCGGACCACGTGGAAGAGCCCGTACAGCAGCCCGGCGGGCCCACCGGCGAGCACCACCGTGACCTCGCCCCGCCGGGCGAGCAGGAACCCCTCGGCCCCGATCGGCCGCTCGTCCTGCCCGGACTCCTCCCGTACGGCCTGGGCGGCGGCCGGCAGGTGCGCCTCGGTGGCGAGCGCGAGCACGAGATCGGCCTGTCCGCCCGCCTGGTCGCCCGTGCGGCCGCTCGCCCGGTCGCTCGCCTGTCCGCTCGCCCGGTCGTCGGCCCGCCGCAGGAGGCTGCCGCCGAAACGCGCGCAGGCGTGCGCGACCTCGTCGCGGGCGGTCTCGACGAGGAGGCCGTCGCCGAGCACGAGGGTGCGCCGGGCGCCGATCGGCCGGAACGCCTCGGCGGGCAGCCAGGCCGCGTGCGCGCTGGTCGGTTCTGGAACGGTCATGGGGGGTCCTCCGGTCCGGCGTGCGGCGTCAGGCTCGGCGTGAACCTAACAGATACCGCTCCGATAGCTGTCGGCAGCCCGCCGAAAATTTCACCCGCCGCCTTCTCTTGACATCGGCTGAGAGCTAACCTACAAATGAAGTTAGAGGTTAGCTCTCACCAGAGAAGCTCAGCTAGGGGGTACGAACCATGCTTCTCACGTCGATCGACCCGTTCCTGCAGGAGTTCGAGCGCCAGTTCAGCCAGCTGGCCCGTCAGTCCTTCGACACCGCCGCGGCCGTCATGCCGATGGACGGGCTGCGCCGCGACGACGACGTGGTCCTGCGTTTCGACCTTCCGGGCGTGAACCCCGCCTCCGTCGAGGTGACGGTCGACCGCGGCGTCCTCAGCGTCAGCGCCACGCGCGAGGAGGAGATCGGCGAGGACGAGCGGCTGTTCGTCCGCGAGCGCCCGATGGGCACCTTCACCAGGCGCGTCTACCTGTCGGAGCACCTCGACAGCGACAGGATCGACGCGGGCTACGCCGACGGCGTGCTGACCGTGCGGATCCCCGTCACGGAGCGCGCCAAGCCGCGCAAGGTCGAGATCCAGCGCGCCGGCACCACCGGCGACGTCGGCACCACCAGTAGCAAGGCCATCAAGGCCTGACCCGGGCTCCGAGGGCGGGCGCCCCGGTTCCCGCCCCCGGACCCGAGGAGGTCACGATGTCCGAGCTGCCCTTCGACGACGAGCGCGCGCCGCTCTACTCCCTGGGGCAGGTGGCCGAGATGCTTCAGGTGCGGCAGGCCTTCCTGCGGCGCCTGGACCAGCACGACGTCATCAGCCCCAGCCGGTCGGCCGGCGGCCAGCGCCGCTACTCGCGCCAGGACGTCCTGGCCGTCCGGCACGTCACGCGGATGGCGGACGAGGGCATGACGCTCGTCGCCATCCGCCGCATTCTCGAGCTCGAGAGTGAGCTCCGTGTGCTCCGCGCCGAGCTCAAGGAGGTCCGGGCCCGGCTCACCGGCCAGGAGTGACCGCGGGCTCGTCGTTCCCGTCGAGCGCGGGTTCGGGCCGGTGGACGCCACGCGGCCGGTAGCCGAGCGATTCGGCGACGCCGAGCAGGTCGGCGACGTACCACAGGGTCGCCAGCCACATCTCGGTGCCTTGCAGACCCGGCCGGTGGTCGCGATGCCGGGGACCGCTCAGCGGCGGATGCGCGAACGGGAATCCCTGACCGTCGACCCACTGCTCGGTGATCGCCTCCACCTGCCCCGAAGCCCAGGCGGTCACCTCCTTCGCCCGGTGCGCGCTCTGCCGCCGGGCCAGCCAGAGCGGGTGCGCCACGTCCAGGACGTTGCACGCGGTGGTGCGGCCGGGCCCGAAGTGCCGCTCGTCGGCGGCGTGCGCCAGCACCGTGTCGATGACCCGCTCCGGATACGGCACCGGCAGCCCGAACTGCGCGAACGAGCCCCGTACCGCCCGGTAGTAGCCGTTGACCGCCTGCAGCAGCCCGTCGGCGGCGCGCGAGGGGGACCACAGGCCGCTGTCCCGGTGGCAGCGCATCAGCAGCCGGCCGAAGAGGGCGTCGAGGGCGGTGCGCGAGCCGAGGGTGGGGAAGTGACGGAGGTTCCACATCAGGGCGGTGCCCAGGGTGTCCACGGCCGCCCCCGCCGCCCAACCGCCGCCCCGCCACGGCAGCCCGTCGAGCACGGCGGTGAGCTCGGCCGGCGACATCCGCCCGACCGCGCCGACCGGATGCTCGAAGCGGGAGCCGAGCAGGTCGAGGGCATAGCCGAGGCTGAGCACGTGATAATGCGCCGTCCCGTCCTCGAACCCGGCGGGTGGCGGGCCGTGCGAGCCGGAGGCGTCCAGCGGCGGGGTCAGGCCGGTCACCGGGTCCTGGTTCTGCCGGAGCCTGCGGACGTGCCCGGACTTCGGCAGCTGTCCCGGGGGAGCGTCCGACAGCAGGTACGACAGCTCCACGGCGTCGGCGTGCGCCCGCAGGGTGGCGGGATCGCCGGGGGCGTTCACGTACCGGCCGGTACGCGTCCCGTCGGCGGCGGTCGCGTCCGGCTCCCAGCTCCGCTCGATGATTGTGGCCGCCTGCTCCCTGGCCCTGGCCGCCAGCCCGGCCAGCGCGTGCGCGGCGCCCGCCCGGCGGGAGGCGTGGCGGCGGTCGCGGACGAAGCGGGCCGGGTTGCCGGCCACCACCGCCCAGGCGGGCACGTCCCTGGTCACCACCGATCCCGCGCCGATCACCGCGTGGGAGCCCACCGTGACGCCGTCCACGATCACCACGTTCGAGCCGATCCAGACGTCGTCGCCGATGGTGATGCCGCGCTCGGTGAGCGGCTGGCGGTGGACGGGCCGGTCCGGCTCCATCGAATGGTTGAAGCCGAGAATCGACGTGTGCGCCCCGACGCGGACGCCGTCGCCCATGGTCACCGAGCCGCGCACCACGGCGAAGGCGTTCACGCTGCAGTCGTCGCCCGCGTGGAAGTCGCCCGTGACGTAGGCGTGCGCCGCGATGTAGGAGTCGTCGCCCATCCGCAGGCGGGTCGGCTGCACCATGGCCAGCTCGGAGATGAAGACCCGCGCGCCGATCGAGCCGCCCGACAGCTCGGCGAGGGCCGCCTGCCGGTCGAGCTGGGCCCCGCGCCTCTCCTCGGTCGCCTCCCGCCAGAACAGCCAGGCGTTGTAGTCCAGCATGTTGGGGTCGTGGCTCGACGGTTCCACGTCGGCGCCGGATGCCGTGGTCATACGCACTCCTCAGGACGGCGAGGCCGGGGCCTCATGGGAACGGGCTCAGGCGGGTGGGACGCCGAGCGCCAGCAGGGCGGTGTCGTCGTCGAGGCCCGCGCCGAAGCTCTCGATCAGGCGGGTGGCGGCCTCGATCGTGGCGGCGGCCGAGGCGGGGGCCACCCGCTCGGCGAAGGCCAGCAGGGCCTCGTCGCCGTAGCGCCCGTCGCCGGTGTAGGTCCGGGCCTCGGTGATCCCGTCGGTGTAGAGCAGGAGGGTGTCGCCGGGCCCCAGCCGGGCCTCGACGACCACGAACGACGGCGACGGCAGCAGCCCGACGGGCATGCCGCCGGTGGTGGGCAGGTAGCCGGCCCGGCCGCCGGCGCGCAGCAGCAGCGCCGGGGGATGGCCGCCGCTGGCCAGGGTGACGGAGAAGCCGTCACGATCGGCGGCGAGGATGCCGACGACGACCGTGCAGTAGCGCGAGCTGTCGCCGGTGTAACGCTCCTGCAGGGCGGTGTTGAGCGTGCCGAGCATGCTGATCGGCTCCGGGTCGTGCAGGGCGGCGGCCCGCAGCGTCGAACGGGTCAGCGAGGTCACCGCCGCGGCCTCCGGCCCCTTGCCGCACACGTCGCCGAGGAAGAAGCACCAGCGCCCGCCGCCCAGCGGGAACAGGTCGTAGAAGTCGCCGCTCAGGTCGTCCTGAGAGGCCGCGTGGTAGGCGGCGACGGCCTCCAGGCCGGGGACCTCGGGCAGGGAGGGCGGAAGCAGGCTGCGCTGCAGCGTGCCCAGCACGCTCTTGAGCCGTTCGCGGTCGCGCTCGGCGATCCGCCACGCCTCCTCCGCCTCGTGGCGGGCGCGCAGCAGCTCACTCTCGTACGCCCGGCGGTCACGGGCGTCGAAGACCGTGGTGCGGATGATCAGCTGTCGGCCGTCGCCCGCGGTCTTCACCACGGACGTGACCAGCACGGGCAGCCGGGCGCCGTTGGCGGTCCGCACCTCGAGCGCGATCCCGCTGATCTCGCCCTGCATGCGCAGCAGCGGCGCGATGTGGGTCTCGTGGTAGAGCTTGCCGCCCACGGTGAGCAGGTCGG
Organism: Nonomuraea sp. NPDC049714; assembly: GCF_044465295.1. Taxonomy (NCBI): domain Bacteria; kingdom Bacillati; phylum Actinomycetota; class Actinomycetes; order Streptosporangiales; family Streptosporangiaceae; genus Nonomuraea; species Nonomuraea sp. NPDC049714. The sequence continues at coordinate 52,150 of NZ_JBITLM010000015.1, forward strand.
GCAGGCGCATCCGGCCGACGACCTCGTCGCGGCTGTGGCCGAGCCAGCTCAGCAGCGTCTTGTTGATCTTGACGATCGTGCCGTCCAGGAGTGTGGACAGATAGCCGCAGGGGGCGTTCTCGTAGAGGTCCTCGGCGCTGTCCTCCAGCAGGCCGTCCTGCCCGGGCTCGGGCTCGGCGCCGGGGTAGGGCCGGTCGTTCATCGCCGGTCGCGGGCGAAGGAGGCGATGGCCGCGGCGGTGATCTCGGGGGCGCTCAGCTGCGGGCAGTGGCCGACCGCGTCCAGGGTGACGATCCGGCTGCCGGGGATCGCGGTGTGCACGTACGCGCCCACCTCGGGTGGCGCGATCACGTCCTGCCTGCACTCCAGGATCAGCGTCGGCAGCCGCACCGACGCGAGATCCTCGCGGTTGTCGGACAGGAACGTGGTGCGGGCGAACACCCGGGCGATCGCCGGGTCGGTGCGGCAGAAGCTGTTGGTCAGCTCCTCGCCCAGCTCGGGCCGGTCCGGGTTGCCCATGATGATCGGCGCCATGGTGGCGGACCAGCCCAGATAGTTGGACTCCAGGGAGTCGAGCAACTCGTGGATGTCGGCGGCGCTGAAGCCGCCCCGGTAATCGCCCTCGTCGATGTAGCACGGCGAGGGGACGAGCAGGACCAGCTTGCCGAACCGGCGGGGCTCGCGCGCCGCCGCCAGCACGCCGACCATGGCGCTGACCGAGTGGCCGACGAATACCACGTCCCGCAGGTCCAGCTCGCGGCAGATGTCCAGCACGTCGTCGGCGTAGCCGTCCAGCGACGCGTAGCGCTCCTCCCGCCACGCCGACACGTCCGAACGCCCGGAGCCGACGTAGTCGAACAGGACGACCTCGAACTCCTCGCCCAGCGCGGGCGCCACCAACCGCCAGAGGTTCTGGTCGCAGCCGAACCCGTGGGCCAGCATCATCACCGGCGCGCCGGGCCGCCCGGTGACCACGACGTTGTTCCGGATGCGCACCTCCGTACCGGACATTCCCATACCGGACATTGTGTCATTCGGGTCTCAGTGGGTTCGCGCCCGGCGTACCGGCTCAGGCCCTGTCGCGGGCATCGTCGAGGTGGTCGTCGAGGTGGTCGGCGCGGCTGGTGATCAGCCGGTGGCCGCCGGGGCTGAGGGAGTTGACGAACAAGCGGCCGAGTCCGGGCAGCCCGGCCAGGCGGATCATCAGGTCGCGGGCCACGATGTGCCGCCGGGTCGCGGGCGCCATCCACTTCACGAAACGGCGGCCGGCCCGCTGCACCTCCTCGACGGCGGGGCGCATGCGCTCCTCGTAGCGGATCAGCGCGCCGGCCACCTCGCCGTGGGCGAGCTCGTCGGCCAGCACCCAGGCCGCGGCCATCCCCAGCGACGCGCCGTGCCCGGCGAACAGCGACACGGCCTGGCAGGCGTCGCCGAGCAGCACCACCCGCCCCTCGCTCCAGCGCGCCATCTCGATCTGGGTCACCTGGTCGTGGTAGAGCTCCGGCGGAGGCGGGCAGCGGGGCAGCACCTCGGGCAGGATCCAGCCCAGGTCGCCGAAGTGCCGCCGGAGCGCGGCGGCGGGGTCGGCCGGGATCGCGGGATCGGTCTCGTGGCGCAGGAACAGCAGGGCGAGCCGCCCGTCCCGCAGTGCGTAACCGCCCGCCATCCTCCCGGGTACGGTCAGCATCCGATAGCGTGCCCCGATCCGCCGGCTGAGCTCCTCGTCACGAAGGATGTACGCCGACACCTGGTGGTCCAGATAGCGCAGGAAGCGGTGCTCCGGCCCGAAGACCAGCTCCCGCACGCGCGAGTGCGCGCCGTCCGCGCCGACGAGCAGGTCCACCGTCCGCCGGGTGCCGTCGGTGAGACGCACGTCGGCCATCGTGCCGGACCGCTCGGCAGACGCGACGCTGGTGCCGTAGCGGATCGGGGAACGGACCTGCTCCTGGATCACCCGGGCCAGATCGCCGCGGAGCAGACTGATCACCTGGAACATGTCGGGCGGCATCGTCAGCCGGCTCGTGGTCCGGCCGGCGCCGTCGACGTAGTCGACCGCGCTGACCGGATAGCGGACGTCGAGCAGCCGGGGGAGCAGGCCCATCCGCTCGGCGACCTGGTGGCCGGGGCCGAAGAAGTCGATCAGGTAGCCGCTCTCGCGGAATGCGGGCGCGCGCTCGACCAGCTCCACCTCCCAACCGGCGCGCTCCAGATGCCAGGCGAGCGTCAGCCCCGAGATCCCCGCGCCGCAGATGAGCGCCCTCATGCGTCCGCCCGGACGAACAGCGCGCGCAGCGGCCCGGCCAGCGTGGCGAGGTCGAGGCCGGGGTCGAGGGCGTGGTGCAGCATGATGCCGTCCACCGCCGCGGCGAGCACGGTCGCCTCCGCCATGGCGTCACCCGGATGGCCCCGCTCGCGCAGCCAGGACGCCGTCTCGGCGCGAAAGCGGGCGAGCAGCTCGTTGAGCCGGGCCCGCAGCTCCGGCTGCCTGGTGGAGGCCAGGTACATCTCCACGATGAGCAGCGAGGCCGGGTCGGTGCCGCTGTAGCGGGACAGCTCGCCGAGCATCCAGTCGACTCCCTCGCCGATCGTGGCCCGGCTCGACAGCTCCTTCAGGAACTGCTCGAACATCACGCCGGCGAAGCCGATCCCGGCCTCGATGAGCAGGCCGGTCACCGACGAGAAGTGGTAGTGCACCACGCCCGGCGCGACCCCGGCCCGCTCGGCGACCAGGCGCGTGCTCACGCCGCCCCAGCCGACCTCGTTGATCAGTGGAACGGCCGCGTCGAGCAGCCGCTGCCGGGTGGTCCGGCCACGTTCGGCGGAAACAGATGCCATGCCCCCTCCTTTGGACGAACGACTTGGGCAACTGTCCAAACAGTACGGCATGCGGCGGCCCCGGTCACCCTGGCCGGGAGGCTCAGGCGGGGATGCGGCGGAGCAGGAGCATCGCCGCGTCGTCGAGCAACGGCCCGCCGACGTGCCGGACCAGGTCGCCCCGCAGGGAGTCCAGCGCCGCCTGCGGGTCGCCGCCCATCAGCAGCCCGGCCCGCTCGGTCAGGGGATAGAACTCGCCGGCGGTGTTCCGCGCCTCGATGACCCCGTCGGTGAACAGCAGGATCTGGTCCCCGTTCTCGAACATCACCCGGTGCGCCTTCGGCCGGTCGGCGGCCAGTGAGCCGAGTCCGAGCGGCAGCCCCTCGTGCGGGGGGTCCATCGGCGTGATCCGCCCGTCGGAGCTGATCAGCAACGGCGCCGGATGACCGCAGTTGAACAGCGAGATCTCCGACCTGTGCACCTCGGCCAGGATCGCGGTGACGAACGTCTCGCCGCTCAGATGCCGCGCGAGGCTCGCCTCCAGCCGCTCGCCCACCTCCGACAGCTCGGCCTCGTCGTAGGCGGCCTCGCGGAAGGCGCCGAGCACCCAGGCCGCCGTCTCCACCGCCTCCAGCCCCTTTCCCTGCACGTCACCGATGAGCAGCCGTACCCCGTGCGGTGTGGTGACGACCTCGTAGAGGTCGCCGCCGATCTGCGCCTCGGCGGCGGCGGAGGTGTAGGACAGCGCCACCCGCAGGTCGGCGGCCCGCCGGGGGACCGGGCGCAGCAGGACGCGCTGGGCCGCCTCCGCGACGAGCCGGACGTTGGCCAGCTCCCGCTCACGCTTGAGCCGCAGATGGGCGGCCAGCATGCTCGCGGCGGTCACGCCGACGATCGTGACGATGGTGATGGTGTTCTGCCGCTTCCACAGCAGGCCGTTGTAATAGGCCAGGGGAACGCAGATGACGATCGCCACCAGCCCCACCATCGCGGTCCGCCGGACGCCGCCGGACACCGACGCGAACGTCGGGCCGAGCGTGAGGAGCGGCAGGAAGCCGAGCGACGGCCCGGCGAGTAAGTCGATCACGGCCACCGCGAACAGCACGACGAACGGCAGCCACCGCAGCGCCCCCTGCGACGTCACCGGACGCGTCCGCAGGCGGCCCGCGTCGCCTTCTCCCGCGCTTGCAGCACTATCCCCCCACACGACCAGGAACTCACGAGCCATGGAAACATCAACGCTTCGCAAGATTCAACCATGACGCGCCCCGGCCGCGGTCGCCCCTCGACAGGGCTGACGCCGCGCGCCCGCACCGGGCGCGCGGCATGTCGTCAGCGAGCCTCATGCCGCTGACGGCAGGGCATGCAGTGGCGGGTCAACGGCCTGATCTTCAGCCGCTCGAACGGGATCGACGAGTCGCAGTCGACGCATCGGCCGTAGGAGCGGTCCGCCAGCCGCTCCAGGCTCTTGTTGATGTCGGTGATCATCCGCTCGGTGGCGGCCAGGTCGGCGAGCACGCTCTGCCGTGACCCGTCGTCCGTTCCGCCGCTGTCCACCAGTGCCCTGAGCTCGTCGAGCCGCGAGGTGCGCCAGATGAGCTGCGCCCGGAGGTGCTCGGTGATGACCTGGACCTGGGTGTCGCTGATCATGGTGAACTCGTCGTGCTGAGTCATGGGTGTTTCCTTCGTGAAGTCGTGGCACGGCTGACAGGCCGTCCAAAGGTGATCGCCCGTAGGGCGCCGGAGCCGTGCGGGCGGGTGCATGTGGTGTGACGCCGGGTGCCGTCTCGCTCGACGGGCGCCGCCCGTCACCAGCTGCCGGTCATCAGCTGCCCGTCATCAGCCGCCCGTCATCAGCCGCCGGTCAGGACGCGTGCTTGAGCGGACGCCGGGGTCCGGCGTCCGAATTCGTCGATGGTCGGTCGATGGTCAGTGGGTGGCGAGGGCCGTCATCAAGGACCGGGGCATGCGCAGGACGACCGTGGCCCGGCGGGTGAGGCCGGGCGCGCGGTCGTCACCGATCAAGCCGCGGTCCCCGTTCGCTCCGCACTACCGGTTCGTCCGGTATCCCCTGCTCGTCCCGCACTACCTGTTCGTCCGGTACTTCCTGCTCGCTCCGCGCCGCGGCAGCCGGCGCAGAGCTGCTCCTGCGGAGCGCGCAGCAGGACCTCGTACGGGATGAAGGCGCTGCACCGGCGGCAGGTGCCGTAAAGGCCGCGGTCCATCCGCTCCAGCGCCGCCTCGATCGCGGCGACCTGCTCCCTGGCCGGCTCCGCCGCGCTCGGCAGCGCGATCCCGGCCAGCACGTCACGGGCCGCGGTGAGCCGCTCCTCCAGCAGCTCCCGCAGCTCCTCCAGGCGTGCCAGGTGGTGGTCGTAGTCCTGCATGAATGTCTGCAATGAAGCCATGAGTCATCGCTCCCAGCCTGAGGAATCCGGCGCTGCCCGCGAGGCGGATACGCCGATGAGCCCCGGTGCCGTTGGGCGCGTCGCGGCGCCCGCGTGAGCCTCCTGGAGGGCGGCAAGGGGGAAGGACGGGGACCTTCAGGCGGTCGGCGGACTGCGCGAGCCCGCAGCCCGGTGCCCAGGCTGCTGAGGGCCGCGGATGCTCGCCGAACCGGCCTCGAACCAGGCCAGGGCGGGCCGCACGGAGGCGGGCGGGGAGTCGTGGCGGGGCAGCCCGAGGCGCGGCAGGTGCTCAGGGCCCCTGAACGGCTGCAACGGCAAGGTGGACAGCGCGGAGACCTCGGAGCCCGGCGTCATCACGCCGGCGGCGCTGGAGCGCTCGACGCCGCCGCCCGCCCAGGTGGGCGCGGAAGCGGCCATGACCAGGGCAAGCAGCAGCAGGACCGCCACCGCTCGGGAAGCGGCGGAGTCACGGGAAGTGCCCCAGGTCGCCATGAGGCCGACCATAGCCCACTTTCCCGCGAAGGGCACTTGCCTCGGCCGCCACTCACGGCGATGTTTCCGGCGGGCACGCCGGGCGCAGGCTACGGTGAGAGGGCCCGTGACCGAACGGGCGGATCGACCGTGGCAGAGGGGAGGCGTTGTGCGGACCAGACTGCCCGCCGCGCTGCTCCTGCTGCTGTCCTGGATGCTGCCCGCCTCCGGGCACGCCCACGCCGCCGCCCGGGTCGTCGCGGTGCAGGAGGCGACCTGGCACGCCGAGCAGCATCCCGGCGCCCGGCAGACACCCTTCCAGCCGGCCTCGGCGCATTCGCGGACCGGCTCGCCCGACATGATCGGCGGCGGGCCCGTCGTGCTCGCGTCGGGCGGCCCGCACGCGCGGACCGCCTGGGCCACCGTCGTGCGGCGGCCCGCCACCGGCGCCCCCGTGACGGGTCACCGGAACGCCACGCCCGCGCGGGCGCCACCCTCCACAGCGCGCTGAAGACACCTTTTTCTTTCTTTTGAGCCCTGTGGAGGTCTCCATGTCACGTGCGCCCTTGTGGCGCGCGCTGGCGGCGTTCGCCGTCATCGCGACCTCGTTGTTCCTCGCATTCACCACTGAGCCGCGCCTGGGCCTGGACCTGCGCGGCGGTACCCAGCTCGTCTTCGAGACGAAGGACTCGCCGACGATCAAGGCGGACTCGGCCGCCACCGACCGTGCCCTCGACGTGCTCCGCCGCCGGGCGGACGCGCTCGGGGTCGTCGACCCCACGCTGGTCCGCTCCGGCGAGAAGCGGATCATCGTCGAACTCCCCGGCGTGCTCGACCCCCAGCAGGCGGCCGAGGTCATCGGCCGCACCGCCCAGCTCGCCTTCCACTCCGTGGAGGGCCTGGCCGAGAAGGGTGACAAGACGGCGCTGCCCGACGAAAGCGGGCAGCTGCTCAAGCTCAGCCCGCCCGTCATCAGCGGCGACGGCATCACCGACGCGGCGGCCGAGAGCGACCCGCAGCGCGGGCCCGGCTGGTGGGTCAGCGTCCAGTTCCGCGACGCGGGCGCCTGGCAGAAGATGACCGGCGAGGCCGCCTGCGCGCCCGTCGGCGACACGGAGCGGCGGGTCGCGATCGTACTCGACAAGGAGATCATCTCCTCGCCGCAGGTCGACCCGTCCGTGCAGTGCCGCGTCGGCATCCCCGGCGGCGGCACCGACATCACCGGCTCGTTCACCCACGAGGAGGCGAACGAGCTGGCCGTGCTGATCAAGGGCGGCGCCCTGCCGGTGCCGATGGACCTGGTCGAGCAGCGCACGGTCGGCCCGACGCTCGGCGCGGACGCGATCGAGGCCAGCGCCAAGGCCGCCATCGTGGGCCTGATCGCGACCACGCTGTTCATCATCGCCGTCTACCGCCTCGTCGGACTGCTCGCCGCCGTCGCGCTGGTCTGCTACGGCCTGATCGCCTACGCCGTGCTGGTGGCGATGGGCGCGACGTTCACGCTGCCGGGGCTGGCCGGGTTCGTGCTGGCGATCGGCATGGCCGTCGACGCCAACGTGCTGGTCTTCGAGCGGGCCAGGGAGGAATACCACCAGGCGCCCGAGCGCGGCCTGAAGGCGGCGCTGGACCGGGGGTTCAAGAACGCCTGGAGCGCCATCGCCGACTCCAACATCACCACCCTGATCGCCGCCGGCCTGCTGTTCTGGCTGGCCTCCGGCCCGGTCAAGGGCTTCGGCGTGACGCTCGGCATCGGTGTGCTGGCCTCGCTGGTGTCGGCGATGCTGATCACCCGGGTGCTCACCCAGACCGTCATCGGCCGGATCGGGCCGCGCGTGTCGGGCCTCGGCTCCATCGGCTCGGTCAGGACCTGGCTGACGCGCAGGAACCCGCAGCTCATGTCCACCAGGAAGCTGTGGCTGGCCGTGGCGGGCGGCCTCGCGGTCGTGGCGCTCGCCGGGCTGTTCGCCCGCGGGCTGAACTTCGGCGTCGAGTTCACCGGCGGCAGGCTCGTGGAGTTCGGCACGTCCCAGCCGGTGACGGCGGACGCGGCCAGGCAGGCGGTGGCGCAGGCCGGCTTCCCCAACGCCGTGGTGCAGGCGTCCGGCGACGGCGTCTCCGTGCGGGCCGGCGAGCTCACCATCCCCGAGGTGGCCAAGATCCAGGAAGCGCTGGAGGGCCAGGCGGGCGAGGTGACCAAGCGGCGCGACGAGTTCATCGGCCCGAGCCTCGGTGAGGAGCTGCGGCGCAACGCCCTCATCGCGCTGGCCGTGGCGGTGGCGGCGCAGCTCGCCTACCTGGCCTTCCGGTTCAGGTGGTCGTTCGGCGCGGCGGCGGTGATCGCGCTGCTGGTGGACGTCTCCATCGTGATCGGGCTGTTCGCCTGGCTGGGCAAGCCGATCGACGGCGTCTTCCTCGCCGCGATGCTGACCGTCGTCGGCTACTCGGTCAACGACAAGGTGGTGGTGTTCGACCGGGTACGCGAGCTGTGGGCGGCCCGGCGGAAGGCGCCGCTGTCCGAGGCGGTGAACGGGGCGATCCTGCAGACCATGCCGCGCACGGTCAACACCGGACTGGGCGCGCTGTTCATCCTGATGGCCCTGGCCGTTTTCGGCGGCGATTCCCTGCGCGACTTCGCCATCGCTCTGGTCGCGGGCATCGTGGTCGGCACCTTGTCGTCGTCGTTCGTGGCGGGGCCGATGGCGATCGTGCTCGGCAGATTCGACAAGCAGTCGCCACCCGAGCCGGCCAAGCCGCGAACCAAACGGCCACGCGAGGGCTCCGGCGCCGTCGTGTGACCGGCTCCTGAGGGGCGTGACCGGCCGGGTCACGCCCCTGCGGGCTGATCGTCCAGGTCACGCCCGCGTGCCTCGCGGCCCGGCTCAAGGTCACCATCCGTGGGGTGGGCGCCAGGTCAGGACCCCTATAGGGTATTTTTTTAGCTTTTATGCTTTATGTACGGCAAAGCGCCCCTGTTTTCCTGGGCCGTTTATCGTCCTTTGGTATGGCCTTTTACAATTGAGGCGCTTGAGGTGTCGATAATTGGCAGCAAGAATCAGGCGATATAGGGGCACACAATGCCATGAACGACCATCACGGCGTACCTCGGATGCTGGTCAGCCTGCTGGACCTCGGCGGGGAGGCGACCCTGGAGCAACTGCCGTCCCTGGTGGGCCAGTACCTCCCGGACGCCGGCATCCGGGAGTGCCTGATCTACCTCGCCGACCTGCAGCAGACCAGGTTGCGCCTGCTCCCCGACGCGGACGCCCAGGTGCCCGAGGGAGACGACAAACCGCCCGACGAGCTGCGCATCGACGCCACGTACGGCGGCCGCGCCTTCCAGGAGAACCGGATCCTGCGCAAAAGCGGGGAGGACGGCCAGGACTGCTGGTGGGTGCCGCTGCTGAACGGCGCCGAACGCCTCGGCGTGCTGCGCGTCACGGCCGACGGCCTCGGCGAGCTGGACCAGCAGGTCATCCGCGCGCTGGCCGAGATGGTGGCGCTCTTCGTGGCGAGCAAACGCGCCTACAGTGACGCCTACCCGCGCCTGGTGCGTTCGCGGCCGATGAACGTGGCGGCGGAGATGCTCTGGCATCTGATGCCGCCGCTGACGTTCTCCAACGCCGAGGTGACGGTCGCCGGCGTGCTGGAGCCCGCCTACGAGATCGGCGGCGACGCCTTCGACTACGCGCTGGCGGACGACGTCGTCCATCTGGCGATCTTCGACGCCATGGGCCACGACCTCGCCGCCGGGCTGGCCGCCAACCTCGCCCTGGCCACCTCCCGCAACCTGCGCCGCCACGGCGCGGACCTGGCCAGCAACGGCGAGGGCATCGAGGGCCTGCTGCTGCGGGAGTTCGGGGAGAGCGCCCGTTTCGTCACCGCCATCATGGCCGACTTCGACCTGCGCACCGGCATGCTCACCTGGGTCAACCGCGGTCACCCCCCGCCCATCCTCATCCGGGGCGGCCGGTGGACCACCGTGCTCGACTGCCCGCCCGCGCCGCCGCTCGGCCTGGGCCTCGACCAGCCCGTCACCGTCTGCCGCGAACAGCTCGAACCGGGCGACCGCCTGCTGCTGTACACCGACGGCATCGTCGAGGCCGGCAGTCACCAGGGCGAGGAGTTCGGGGTGGTCCGCTTCGTCGAGTTCATCCTGCGCCACTGCGCCGCCCGGCTGCCCGTCCCCGAGACGCTGCGCCGGCTCATCAAGGACGTCCTCGACCACCATGACGGCCGGCTGCATGACGACGCGACCGTCCTGCTCACCGAATGGCACGGGCACACGGGCACCTGCCAGGTGAGAGGCAACCTCTCCTAGCCGGCTCCCGGCCGTACCCCGGCCCGGCTGCCGGCCGGCTCCTGACCGCCCGTGCCGGCCGGTCGCAGGTGTGGGGACCCGGGCCCGGGGCAGCGGAGGCCGGATGAGGATGGAAGAGGTGTCCTCCTGGCGGGAGCTCGACGACGCCATCTGCGCGGCCAGCGGGTCCCGCAGGCAGGGGCATGCGCACTCGACCCTGGTCTTCCGCGGCCTGGCGAGGAGCACCTACTCGCACGTGTCCAGCTTGGCGCGGCTGGAGGGTGACTACGCGGCGCTGGAACCGCACCTGGTGCGTAACTTCCGCAAGTACGCCCACCGCGCGGTACCGGGCCCGACCGTGTGGGACTGGCTGGCGCTCGGCCAGCATCACGGGCTGCCCACCCGGCTGCTGGACTGGACCTTCTCACCGCTGGTGGCCCTGCACTTCGCCACCGCCTCCTGGCCCGATGAGGACGGCATCCTGCTCGCGGTCGACTGTGACCGTACCCATCAGTTGCTGCCCGAGGCGCTGCGCGCGCCGCTGGAGCGCGAAGGGGCGTTGGTGCTCACCACCGAGATGCTGGGAGAGGCGGCCCGCGACCTGGCGAGCTTCGACCGGCTCACCGCCGACCGGCCGTTCCTCGCCTTCTTCGAGCCGCCGTCGCTGGACGAGCGGGTGGTCAACCAGTCATCGGTGCTGTCGGCGACGTCCAGGCCGACGTTCCAGGTGGAGGAGTGGCTCGGCGAGCATCCCCGCCTGTGGCGGGGATGGACGATCCCCCCGCGGGTCAAGGCGGAGATCAGGGAACGGCTCGACCAGGCGGGCGTCACCGAGCGGATGCTCCTCCCCGGGCTGGACGGGCTGGCGGCCTGGCTGCGCCGCTACTACACCCCCGGCACCACCGACCAGAGCGAGGCCGACGGCGGCGGGTCGATGAGCGGCGAGGACCGCCGCCGTCAGCAGGAGGGCCGGATGAGCGCCTGAGCGCCGGATCCCCTGACAGTCGCCCGGTGCGGGCCGGCTTGTATCCGCTTTCCGGACGGCCGGGCTGTGCGGTCGTTGTCCGTCAGGCCTGAGGTTGATGCTTTTCGATCGCTCGCGCGGACACTTTCGCCCGTCGTAACGGCCCAGCCGAAACTTCGGGAAAGGGCGTCAGGAGCGTGTGCCGGTTCGGTCATGGCCTTGGCGGTCGGCCGGGTCGCCGGGCAGCGGCGGACGCTCGCCGAGATCGTGGGGCGGGCCGATCGAGAAACTCGAACGGGGTGTCGCCGCATTCGGGTGCGCGGCTGATGTGGTGGCCATTTCGCGAGGGCCGCGGAAAGGTAAGGCGTATCACTGCGGAGTCCGTACGAAGTGAAAATGGATGCGAAAAGTTTTAAGCATTGAATCGCCGCGAATAAGGTCAGGTTAACTCCGGGAGTCCGGGGCGTGACCGAGTTGTGTCAGGGTGCTGCCCTTCGGCGGGGGTTTCGGTGCGGCGCGAGCTGGGATTATGGTGCGCGGGGGCTGGATGTGCGATCGGCCTGGCCGATATATGCGGGCCATATAGGTTCTTGACAAAGACGATTTTTCGCGGTTGGGAGCCCGGTCGATGGCAGGGCGGCCGCTTTGGCCGTGCCGAATGATCGTTGTCCAGGTGACTTAGGTCGCGGTGGGGTGATCTTGGTTGTTCGGGAATGGGCGCTCGCGCGTGCGGCGGGAGTTCTTTCTCTGCGGGCTCGCGCTGCGGTGGGGCGAGAATGGCGGCGATCTGTCGGCCCGGCCCGTGTTGCCGGCGCCTGCCCACGGCGGCCCATGTGCCGTGAAAATGGCTAAAGCATATGAAAAGAGCATAAAATGGGATAAATCGGGCGAGGGCGAGATTATGGGGGGCCGAATCGGAGTTTCGGTCAGATTGGGTGTGTGGCGCCTATCATCGTCGGCCTGACAGATCAAGTGTCCGTCAAGGTTTGAACTGTGTTTCGCGGGCTGCGGTTCCCGCTCGAAATCGCGCCGTTGACTCCAGGCTCCAAACATAGATATAAGAGTCTCTGTCGAGCTTCGGCGTAAGATCGTACGAAATGTAGTGACTGTTCGTAGTAAATCAATTTCGATGTTGTTTTGAGGCATTTGTCGAGGAGCGCCGTAACATGGCGATTGACGACCTCTGTATTCAGCGACGAATCGAGCTGCCGGTGTCCGGGCCGGACGCGCGGCCGGCAGTGACCTCCTACTGGGGAGGTGCGGGGCGATCACAGGCCAGCTGACCGCGGCGCCGCACGGTTCCCACCCCTCGGACCCACGCTCCGCCCGCACGATGTTCTGCCTGCCGTACGCCGGAGGAGGCGCCAGCGCCTTCACCGGGCTCCTCCGCGAACTCACCGACCTCACCGATCTCCCCGACCTCACGGTCACCCCCCTCCAGCTTCCCGGCCGGGAGAACCGCATCGCCGAGCCTCCGGCCTTCACCGTCCAGGAGATCGCCGACGAGATAGCGCCCGCCACGGACGCGCCGTACCTGCTGTACGGCCACAGCATGGGCGCGCGGCTGGCCTTCGAGGTCGCCCGCGAGCTGCGCCGTCGCGGCCTGCCCGGGCCTCGCAGGTTGTATGTCGGCGGCGCGCACCCGCCGCATCGCAAGGTGCCGCTGGCCGCCTCCGCCGACCTGCCCGACGACGCCTTCATCGACCAGCTCGTCCGCCGATCGGGCGCGCTCCCCGAGCTCAAGCACGTCCCCGAGCTGCGCGAGCTGCTGCTGCCGGTGCTCCGGGCCGACTTCGCCTGGATCAAGAACTACCGGTACGCGCCCGAGCCGCCGCTCGACTGCCCCATCGTCGCCTTCACCGGCCTCGACGACGGGGAAGTGGGCGCCGAGGACATGCTCGGCTGGGCCCGGCACACCACGGCCGGGTTCCGCCTGCGCACGCTGCGGGGCGGCCACCTCTTCGTCAAGGACCGCCCCGCCGAACTGGCCGCCCTCGTCGCCGCCGACCTGACGGGCCGGCACACCCCGCCCGAGCCCGACGAGGTGCACCTCTGGCTCGACCAGCACCCCGACCCCGCGAGCCCCGGCCGGCTCCTGCGTCACTACGACGGCCAGGCGACGATCACCGTCAGCCACGCCGACGGCCTGACCCTGCTGGCCGCGGCCTGCGACCCCGGCATCGGCGTCGCCGTGATGCGCGCGGGCCACTCCACCACGCCGCCCGCCGCAGCCTCGTCACCGTCGGAGCCGGGCTCGGGAGCGTCGCCCGCAGCGTCGCCCGCGGTGTCGCCCGTGGTGCCGTCCGTGGCGTCCTCCCCTGCGTCCGGGCCGGGGAGGTCGTACGGCGGGCCCGTGACCCCGGCGAGAGAGGGGGCCGGTCGAGGTGGGGCGGAGTTGAGCGCGGGGGAGCGGGAGCAGATCGAGGGCGCGGCCGAGCAGGACAGGCGGTGGCTGGCCCTGCGGGCCGTCGCCGCGAAGCGGGCGTTGATGGCGGCCGACGGCCAGGGGGCCGATCCCGCGCTGGCCGACTTTCCCGACCTCGCCGACCCTGGCCCCTGGCGTGCCCAGGGCGGCCCGGGGCTGGACCGGCTCGCCCGGTGGCGGGTCGTACACCTACCTCTGCACACCTCACGGGGGGAAGCGTTGGCAGCAGTGGCGGTGCCGTACGACAGGGTGCGGCTGAGATTCGACATGCCCGCCGAACAGGCCGGGTGACGACGTGACCGGGATGAGCATCGGGCCGCTGCTGCATGACCTCGTCCTGGCCCAGGCCGGGCGTACGCCGGACGCGCCGGCCGTGCGGCAGTGGGATCGGACGCTGACCTACCGGGAGCTGACCTCGGCCGCCTCGGCGCTGGCCCACCGCCTGCGCGCGTGCGGCGCGGGGCCGGAGGTGCGGATCGGCGTCTGCGGCCGCCGTACCCCCGAGCTGCTGATCTCCGTGCTGGGCGTGCTCATGTCCGGCGGCGCGTACGTACCGCTGGACCCGTCGCACCCGCGACGGCGGCTCAGCGGGATCATCGAGGACGCGCGGATCACCACGGTCGTGGCCGACGACACCGGCGTGGAGCTGCTGTCCGGGCTGCCCGTCGACCTGGTCACCCTGGCGGAGGACGGGCCACCTCCCGCCGATCGCTCGCCGTCCGTGATCCCGGCGCAGGCGGCGGCCTACGTGCTCTACACCTCCGGCTCGACGGGGCGGCCCAAGGGGGTCGTGGTGAGTCACGCCTCGGCGGTGTCCTTCGTCACGATGGCGGGGGAGGTGTTCGGGCTCGACGCCGGATGCCGGTCGATCGGGTTCGCCGCGCTGGGGTTCGACGTGTCGGTGCTGGACGTGTTCGCGCCGCTCGCCCGTGGCGGGTCGGTCATGTTCATCCCCGACGGCGATCGGGTGGATCCCGTACGGCTTCAGCGCTTCCTGGAGCGGCACCAGGTGACGTGGGGGACCATCCCGCCCGCGCTGCTGCCGTTGCTCGACCCCGACCGGCTGCCGTGGCTGCGCGACCTGCTGACGGCGGGGGAACCGGCGGGGCCCGAGCAGGTCGCGCGCTGGTCGAAGCCCGGGTCCCGGCGCTTCCACAACTGGTACGGGCCCACCGAGACGACCGTGTGCGTCGTCGGCACCGAGCTCGACGGGTCCTGGGACAGGCCCTTGCCCATCGGTCACGCGCTGCCCGGCTGCACCGCGTACATCCTCGACGACCTGCTCCGGCCCTGCCCGCCCGGCACGCCCGGTGAGCTGTGCATCGGCGGGCCGCAGCTGGCCCGGGGCTACCTGCACCGGCCGGAGCTGACCGCCGAGCGGTTCGCGCCCGACCCGTACGGCGAGCCCGGCGCGCGGCTGTACCGCACCGGGGACCAGGTCGTGCTGGACGGTGACGGGCGCATCGGGTTCATCGGGCGGCTGGACCGGCAGGTGAAGGTCCAGGGGCAGCGCGTGGAGATCGGCGAGATCGAGGCGGTGCTGCGCGCCCACCCGGACATCCGCCAGGCGGTGGTCGACGTGGACACCGGCGCGACGGGCCTGAAGGAGGTCACCGCCTACCTGGCCCCCGGGGACGCGCCCGGTGTCGAGGAGGTGCGCGCCCACTGCCTGGAGAGCATGCCCGCGTACATGGTGCCCACCAGGGTGGTGCGACTGGCGGCGCTCCCGCTGACGGTGGCGGGCAAGACCGACCTGGCGGCCCTGCGCGCCCACCGTCTCACCGAAACGGAGCCGAGCACCCCAGCGGCTCTGCGACCGGAGACGGAGCAGGACGCAGGGCCTGGGGCAGGGACCAGCGCTGGGCTGGAGGGCGAGGTCGCGCGGGTGTGGGCCGTCGCGTTCGGGAGCGGGGTGCCCGGGCCCGGTGACGACTTCTTCGCCTGTGGCGGCCACTCGCTGCTCGCCATGCGGCTCACCGCCCTGCTGCGGGCCGGGCTCGGCAAGGACCTCGCGGTCGAGGACGTGCTGACCGGCCGGACCGTGGCCGGCATCGCCCGCCGCGCGGAGCGCGCCGCGCCCGTGCGGGACGAGCCGCCGGGCGAGGCCCCGGCCGCGCTGTCGGCGATCCAGCGGCGGATGTGGTTCGTGGAGCGGCTGGCCCCCGGCACCCCCGCGCACAACATCGCGATGGCGCAGCGCCTGTCGGGCCCGCTCGACGTGGCGGCGCTGCGGGACGCGCTGGCGGAGGTGGCGCGGCGGCACGAGGTGCTCCGGTGGCGGGTGCCGCAGTCCGGCGGGGTGCCGGTCGTCGCGGTCGCTCAGCCGGGACCGGTGCCGCTGCCCGTGACGGACGTGCCCGAGCATGAGGTGGCCGAGCACCTGCAGGCCGAGGCCCGGCTGCCCTTCGACCTGGAGACGGGGCCGCTGTGGCGGGCCCGGCTGCTCCGCGTCGCCGACGACGAGCACGTCCTGGCCGTCACCGCGCACCATCTGGTGTTCGACGGCTGGTCGCAGAAGGTGCTGTACGACGACATCGGCCGCGCCTACCGCCGCGAGACCCTCACCCCGCTGAAGGCGTCGTACGGCGGCTATGTGGCCTGGCTCGCCGAGCGCGAGAGCGAGGCGGACCTCGCGTGGTGGAGCGCGCGGCTGGACGGCGCGCCCACCGTGCTCGACCTGCCCCGTGACCATCCGCGCCCGCCCGTGCAGACCTTCGAGGGGGCGTCCGTCTCCGCCGAGGCGGACGCCGGGGTCAGCGACGGCGTCAGGGAGCTGGCCGCGCGGCTGGGCGGCACGCCGTACGCGGTGCTGCTGGCCGCGTACGCGCAGGTGCTGCGGCGGCTCACCGGGCAGCACGACCTGATCGTCGGCACCCCGGTCGCCGACCGCCGTGACCCGGTGCTGGACCCGCTGGCCGGGTGCCTGGTGCACGTGCTGCCGGTGCGCATGCGGGTCGAGGACGGCACGGCGTTCGACGCGCACGTGACGCGCTGCCAGGAGGCGCTGTCCGGCGCGCTGGCGCATCTCGACGTGCGGTTGGAGCGGCTGGTCGACCGGCTCGGGCCGGGCCGGGACCTGTCGCGCAACCCGTTGATCCAGGTCCTGTTCAACATGTACGACTTCGCCCTGCCCCGGCTGGACCTGCCGGGCGTCACCGCCGGCCCGCTGCCGCCGGGGCTGCCGGGGGCGCTGTTCGACCTCACCCTGTACGTGGGGGAACGGGACGGGCGTTACGTGCTGCAGGCCGTCTACAACCCCCGGCTGTTCCGGGCCGAGCGGGTCGAGGCGCTGCTGGACGGCTATCTCCGGCTGCTGGCCGACCTGGTCGCGGCCCCGGAGCAGCCGGTACGGCAGGCCTCCCTCCGCCCGCTCGCGACCTCGGCGGCGGGCTCGGGGAAGCTGCCCGACGGGACTGGCGCGCCGGCCGCCTGGGACGGCCCCGGCCTGGTCGAGCGCGTGCTCAAGCAGGTGGCCGACGGCCCCGGCGCGGTGGCGGTCAGCGGCGCGGGCGGCGAGCCGACCCACAGCGGGCCGACCCGCGGCGAGCCGACCCACGGTGAGTTGACCTACGCCGAGCTGGCCGAGCTCGCGGCGTCGACCGCCGCCGCCGTCGCCGCGACCGTGCGGCCGGGCGAGGCGGTGGCGATCCTGGCGGCCCGTACTCGCGAGCTGCCCGCGCTGATGTTCGGCGTCCTGGCGGCGGGCGCCCGCTGGGCGATGCTCGACCCCGCCCTCCCACCGGCCCGCCTGGCGGCCCAGGCCCGTTCGGTACGAGCCCGCGCGCTGATCGCCTGCCCCGGTGTCCCCGTGCCCCCCCGAACTGGCCTGGCTGCCCCGCGCCGGCGAAGCCGATCCGCGTGACGGTGCCGTCGGCCACGATCATGACGGTGCCGTCGGGCACGACGGGGCGGGCGCGGGAACGGGAGGCCGGGAGGGCGGGCAGGCGGCGCCGGATGTGCCGATGGAGGGGCGCGGGTATCTGTCGTTCACCTCCGGCACCACCGGCGAGCCCAAGCCGGTGCGCGCCGCCGAGCGCCCGCTGGCCCGCTTCCTGTCCTGGTACACCGCCGAGTTCGGCCTGACCGCGCAGGACAGGTTCGCCCTGCTGGCCGGTCTGGCCCACGACCCGCTGCTGCGCGACGTCTTCACCCCGCTGGTGCTGGGCGCGCGGTTGTGCGTGCCGGGCCAGGACCGCGTCCGCGACCCCGCCCGCCTGGCCTCCTGGCTGCGCGAGAACCGCGTCACCGTCGTCCACCTCACGCCGCAGCTCGCCACGCTGATCTCCGCCGCCGGGGTCGAGCTGCCGGACCTGCGGCTGGTGCTGTTCGGCGGCGACCGCCTCACCTACGCGGACGTGACCCGCTTCAGGGCGGTCGCACCGGCGGCCCGCCTGGTCAACACCTACGGCACCACCGAGACACCCCAGGCCCAGTCCGTGCACGAGATCACCGGCGAGCCGGCGGGCACCGGCGATCCGGTGCCGGTCGGCCGGGGCGTGGACGGGGCGGAGCTGCTCGTCCTGAACGCGGGCGGCGCCCCGGCGGCCGTCGGCGAGCTGGGGGAGGTGGTGGTCAGGAGCCGCCGCCTCGCGGAGGCGTACCTGGACGACGACCTCACCCGGCAGCGTTTCACCCGCGAGCCGGACGGCGAGACGGCCCGCTACCGCACCGGAGACCTCGGCCGGTACGACTGCGAGGGCCGCGTCGTGCCGGCCGGGCGGGCCGACGGACAGGTGAAGATCCGCGGCTACCGGGTCGAGCTCGGCGAGATCGAGGCCGTCCTGGCGGCCCATCCGGGCGTCCTGGCCGCCGCCGCCAAGGTGGCCGAGCAGCCCGGGGGAGCGGTGCTGCACGCCTACGCGGTGCCGCGGAGCGCCGCCGTCCAGCCGGGTGAGCTGCGGCGGCACCTCGCGGCCGGCCTCCCCGACCACGCCGTCCCCGCCGAAGTCGTCCTCCTGCCCACCCTCCCTCTCACCCCGAACGGAAAGGTGGACAGGGCCCGCCTGCCCGCTCCCGCTCACCGTCCCGCCGCAGGGCGGGGCCAGGAACCGGCCACGGGGACGGAACGCCTGGTCGCCGGCGTCTGGCGGGAGGTGCTCGGCCTGCCGAGGATCTCCGCCGACGCGAACTTCTTCGAGATCGGCGGGCATTCGCTCGCCACCGCTCAGGTTCAGGCCCGGCTGGCCGCCTCGCTCGGGCGCGAGGTGCCGATCGTGGACCTGTTCCGCTTCCCGACCGTACGGACACTCGCCGCACACCTCGACGGCGAGCGGCGGCCGGCCGGTTCGGAGCGCGCCGCGCGGCGGGTCGCGGCGCGCCGGGCACGACCCTCAACTCAGCGGCCTCACCAGGCCAGACGGGAGAGCACCGAATGACGTACCACGAAGAGGAGCCTGGGGTCGAGCCGATCGCGGTCGTGGGGCTGGCCTGCCGGCTGCCCGGAGCGGAGGACGCGCCCACGTTCTGGCGCAACCTGGTGGACGGCGTCGAATCCGTCAAGTTCTACACCAGGCAGGAGCAGGAGGCCATCGGCGTCCCCGACTACCTGCTCGACGACCCGACGTTCGTCCCGGCGGCGGCCATCGCGGCCGACTACGGGGCGCTCGACGCGGCCTTCTTCGGTATGTCGCCCCGTGAGGCGGAGCTGCGTGACCCGCAGCAGCGGATGTTCCTGGAGCTCGCCAACACGGCGCTGGAGGACGCCGGATACGATCCCGGGCGCTACCGGGGGGAGATCGGGGTATACGGCGCGATCGGCTCGGATGAGTACCAATGGATGTACATCCGCCCGAACAAGAAGGTGTTCGCCTCCGTCGGCAACCTCGCCATCTACACCGGCAACCACCCCGACTACCTGGCCACGCTGGTGTCGTACAAGCTCGACCTGCGCGGCCCCAGCGTGACCATGCACACCGCCTGCTCCTCCTCGCTCGTCGCCCTGCACGTCGCCTGCGAGGCGCTGCGGACGGGCGAGTGCGACATGGCGCTGACCGGCGGCGCCTCCCTGGAGATGCCCGCCGAATGGGGCTACCAGTACCACCAGGACGGCATCTACGCCCCGGACGGGCACTGCCGCGCCTTCGACGCCTCGGCCACCGGCACGATCTGGGGCGGAGGCGGCGGCATGGTCCTGCTCAAGCGGCTGTCCGACGCCGTCGCCGACGGCGACCACATCCGCGCCGTGGTGATCGGCAACGCCATCAACAACGACGGCGCCTCCAAGGTGGGCTTCTCCGCGCCGAGCGCCGAAGGGCAGGCGGCCGCGGTCTCCCAGGCGCTGGGCGTCGCGCAGATCGACCCGCGCACCGTCACCTACGTCGAAGCCCACGGCACCGGCACCTCGCTGGGCGACCCGATCGAGGTCGCCGCCCTGTCCAGCGTGCTGGGCGCCGGCACCGACGAGGCCGGCTGGTGTGGCATCGGCTCGGTCAAGACCAACATCGGCCACCTGGGCCCCGCGGCCGGCATCGCCGGGTTCATCAAGACCGTGCTCTCCCTGGAGAACGGCCTGATCCCGCCGTCGCTCAACTACGAGCGGCCGAACCCGCGCATCGACTTCGGCCGCAACCCCTTCCACGTCGCCGACACGCTGACCAAGTGGGACACCGACGGCTTCCCGCGCCGCGCCGGCGTCAGCTCCTTCGGCATCGGCGGCACCAACGCGCACGTGGTCGTCGAGCAGGCGCCGCCCGCCCCGCTGCCGACCGCGCCGCCGCGCCCCGCCCACCTGCTGCACCTGTCCGCCCGCACGCCCGCCGCGCTGGACGCCGCCGTGGCCAGGCTGGCCGCTCACCTCACCGACCGGGAGATCGACCTCACCGACGTGGCCTACACCCTGCGCGTGGGGCGGCGGCAGTTCGCGCACCGCGCCGCCGTGGTGGCCGCCGACGCCGCCGACGCGGTCGCGGCGCTGTCGGACTCCCGGCGCCTGGTCAAGGGCAAGGCGGGCACGCCCCGGGTGGCGTGGCTGTTCCCCGGCCAGGGCGCGCAGTACGCGGGCATGGGCGCCGAGCTCTACCGCACCGAACGGGTCTTCGCCGAGGCGGTGGACGAGTGCGCCGAGGCGCTGACCGACGACCTCGGGCTCGACCTGCGCACCCTGCTCTTCCCCGCCGAGCACGAGCGCGCGGCCGCCAACGAGCGGCTGCGCCAGACCGCGCTCACCCAGCCCGCGCTGTTCACCGTGGAATGGGCGCTGGCCTGCCTGTGGCGCTCATGGGGAGTGGAGCCGGCCGCGATGATCGGCCACAGCATCGGCGAGTACGTGGCCGCCACCGTCGCGGGCGTCTTCCCGCTGCGCGACGCGCTGCGCCTGGTCGCCACCCGCGGCCGGCTCATGCAGAGCATGCCGTCCGGCGCGATGCTCGCCGTCCGCCAGGACCACGACGAGGTGCGCGACACCCTCCCGGAGGGCCTGTCGATCGCCACCGTCAACGGCCCCGGCACCTGCGTCGTGTCCGGCCCCGCCGAGCTCATCGCCCAGTACGCCGCGCACCTGGACGCGACCGACGTCCAGCACACCGCGCTGCGCACCTCGCACGCCTTCCACTCCGCGATGATGGACCCGATCCTCGGCGATTTCCACGAGGCCGTCGCCCAGGCGGCCCGGCACGCGCCCGCCCTGCCGTTCCTCTCGAACGTCACCGGCGGCTGGATCACCGCCGAGGACGCCACCGACCCGGCCTACTGGACGCGCCACCTGCGCGAAGCCGTCAGGTTCGGCGACTGCGTCAGCACGCTCGCCGCCGACGGCGAGTGGCGGCTGGTGGAGTGCGGGCCAGGCCGCCAGCTCGCCGGCCTGGCCAGGGCCCAGCTGGGGCGGACCTCCCCGGCGCCGCTGGCCAGCCTGCCCGGCCCCGCCGACGCCAGGCCCGACCTGGAGATCATCTACGCGACGGCCGGCGCCCTGTGGACGACGGGCGTCCCGATCGACGCCGAGGCGCTGGCCGAGCCCGCCCGCCGCGTCCCGCTGCCCGCCTACCCCTACGAGCGCGCCCACCACTGGGTGGACACGCCGGTCGACCCCGAGCTCGTCTTCCCCCGGCCGCCGAGCACGGGCGCGCAGCCGCTGGAGGAGTGGTTCTCCCTGCCGGCCTGGCGTCAGGCCCCTGTCGCTCCCGCCTCGCCGGCCGTGCTCGCGGGCGTCCGCTGCCTGGTGTTCGCCGGACCGGCGGCGCGGCCGCTGCTGGAAGGGCTGCGCGCCGCCGGCGCCGACGTCGTCCCGGTGGTCGCGGGCAGTGCGTACGGCACCGCACCCGACGGCACCATCACCGTCCGCCCGGCCGAGCGGGACGACTACGAGGCGCTCATCGCCCGGACGGGCGTGCCCCAGCGGATCATCCACGCCTGGGCGCTGGACGGCGACCCCGCGCGCGACGCCCCGCAGACGCGAGCCGCCCAGGACGTGGGCTTCTTCAGCCTCCTCGCCCTGGTCCAGGCCCTGGCCTCGGCCGAGCGTGACGCCGAGGTGCGGCTCGACGTGCTGACCGCGAGCACCCAGGGCGTCGTCGGCCAGGACGTCCGCAGACCCGAGCACGCCACCGTCGCGGGGATCACCGGCGTGGTCCCGCTGGAGGCCCGCTGGCTCGCCGTCCGCCACCTCGACCTGGAGGAGGGACCGTACGACCCCGCCGCCGTGCTGGCGGAGCTGGCCGCGGAGCACGCCGACCCCGAGGAGGGCGTGCCGCCCTCTCCCGTCGCGCTGCGCGCCGGCCGCCGCTGGGTGCGCGGCTTCGAGCCGGTGCCGCTCCCACCGCAGGACGACCCGCTGCGCCGGCACGGCGTGTACGTCATCACCGGCGGTCTCGGCGGTCTCGGCCTCACCCTGGCCGAGGACCTGGCCCGGCGCGCCGAGGCCAGGCTGGTGCTGCTCGGCCGGTCCGGGCTGCCGCCCCGCGAGGAGTGGGACTCCCTGCACGAGCTCCACGAGACGCCCGAGCGGACCCGCCGGGCCGTCGCCGCGATCCGCCGGATGGAGGCGGCCGGCGCCGAGGTGGTCGTCGTGGCCGCCGACGTGACCGACCCCGCCTCCCTGCGCCGGGCCAGGACCGAGGCGCTGGACCGGTTCGGCCGCGTCGACGGCCTCGTGCACGCCGCGGGCGTCCCTGGCGGTGGCATGGCCGAGGTCAAGGAGCGCGAGACGGCCGAGAACGTCATGGCACCCAAGATCACCGGCACGCTGGCGCTGCGCGAGGTGTTCGGCGAGCTGCCGCTCGACTTCGTCATGCTGTGCTCCTCGGTGACGGCCGTCGCGGGCGGCTTCGGCCAGGTCGACTACTGCGCCGCCAACAACTTCCTCGACGCCTACGCCCACACCTGGCCCGGCCACGTCGTGTCGGTGAACTGGGGGGCCTGGCTGGAGGTCGGCATGGCGGCCGAGGTCGCCGCCCCCGTGGCCTTCCGCGCGCTGCAGCGCGGCGACCGGGTCACCCGCCTGGACCACCCGGTGCTCAGCCACCGCCACGAGAGCGGCGGCCGTCGCCCCTGGTACGCCGCCACCCTCTCGGCCGAGAGCCACTGGGTGCTGAACGAGCACCGCGTCGCCGGGGTGCCCGTCATGCCCGGCACCGGCTACCTGGAGACCGCCCGCGCCGCCTTCGAGGCCGCCGTGCCCAGCCCCGCCCCAGGGCACGTGATCGAGCTGCGCGACGTCGCCTTCGTCGCGCCGCTCCCGGTCGCCGACGGGTCCACCGCCGAGCTGCGGGTGCTGCTCACCCCGAGCGGCGACGGCATGGACTTCGACGTGGTCAGCGTGACAGGAGGCGAGCCCACCCAGCACGCCAGAGGCTCGGCGGTGTGGGTGGCCGCCGAGGAGCACCCCGGCGACCTCGCCGACGTCCGGGCCCGCTGCTCGTACGGCTCGGCGGACGCCGCCCCGTTCACCTCGGCGTCCGGCCTGGTGACCTTCGGGTCGCACTGGAACAGCCTGCGCGCCGTGCACCTCGGCCAGAACGAGCAGATCGCCCGCCTGGAAGCCGGCCCCGACGTCGCCGCCGAGCTGGACCACCTGCCCCTCCACCCGGCCCTGCTGGACGAGGCGACCGCGTACATCGCCGTCTCCGGCGAGCACAGCTACCTCCCGCTCGGCTACGGCCGCATCACCGTGCACGCCCCGCTCCCGGCCCGGCTGTGGAGCCACGCCAGGCACCGCGACACCGGCGGCGGCGAGGTCCTCGCCGCCGATCTCACCCTGTACGACGACGCGGGCGAGCCGGTGGTGACCATCACCGACTTCGTCCTGAGGCGCATCGACAAGGAGGCCGTCACCAGGACCGTCGGCGAGGGGGCCCGGCACGGCGCCGAGGACGCGGCGGTCAACGAGGAGTCCGCCACCGCCGGGGTCGCCCTCGACCTCGACGGCGCCAAGCGCGGCATCCCCCCGGCGGACGGCGCGGAGGCCTTCCGCCGCCTGCTCGCCGTCCCCCTGGGCCCGCAGGTGGTCGTCAACGCCACCGCGCTCCCGGAGTTCGTGGCGGGCGTCCGCGAGCTGACCCAGGACACCGTGGCCGACGAACTGGACGCCGCCTCCGCCGCCGGCGGCCAGGACGCGCTGCCGTCCGACCACGTCGCACCGCGCAACGACCTGGAGACCACCCTCGCCGGGCTGTGGGGCGAGGTGCTCGGCGCCCGGCAGGTCAGCGTCGAGCAGGACTTCTTCGAGCTGGGCGGCAACTCGCTCGTCGCGGTCCAGCTCATCGCCCTCATCAGGAAGAAGGTCGGCGTCCGGCTGCCGATGCGCAGCCTCTTCCAGGTGCCGACGGTCGCCGGCATGGCGGCGCTCGTGGAAGAGCTGCGCGGGCAGAACGCACCCCAGCAGGCAACGACGATCACCCGGCTCCCCCGCACGGAAAGGCGCTGACATGCGAGACGGCCAGTACAAGGTCGTGGTCAACGACGAGGAGCAGTACTCCATCTGGTTCGCCGAACGGCCCCTGCCCCAGGGCTGGCGGGAGACCGGTTTCGAAGGGGCCAAGCAGAGCTGCCTCGACCACATCGAGCAGGTCTGGACAGATATGCGCCCGCGCAGCCTGCGCGAGGCCATGGGGCAGTAGGGGGAGCGGCCCGTGACCGGCACGTACGTCTTACCGGCGTCGTTCGCGCAGGAACGCCTGTGGTTCCTCGCCCGGCTCGACCCCGACGCGCCCGCGCACCACGTCAACGCCATGATCGAGCTGCCCGGGCAGGATGATCCCGACCGGTGCGCGCAGGCGTTGCGGGAGCTGGTCAGGCGGCACGAGACGCTGCGTACCGCCCTGACGATCGAGGACGGAGCCCTCGTCCAGGTCGTGCACGTCGACCTGCCGGTCACCCTCCCCAGCACCGACCTGCGGCACCTGCCGCCCGAGGACGCCGAGCGGGAGTACCGGGCGCTGGCCCTCGCCGAGGCCAGGCGGCCGTTCGTGCTCGACCGGCCGCCGCTGTGGCGGGCGCACCTGGTGCGGATGCCCGGCGGCGGGCAGCGGCTCGTGTTCGTCGTCCACCACGCCGTGTTCGACGCCCGCTCCGGCACCAACTTCGCGACCGAGCTGCGCGAGCTCCACACGGCCCTCGGCGAGGGCCGCCCGCCCCGGCTGCCGGACCTGCCCGTCCAGTACGCCGACTACGCCGCCTGGCAGCGTGCGCACCTCGCCCAAGGGGTGCTCGCCGACCAGCTCGTCCACTGGCGCGAACGGCTCGCCGGACTGCCCCGCGACGCCGGGCTGCCCACCGACCGCCCCAGGCCCGCCACGCGCGGCCACGACGGCGCCGAATTCCACCTGGCGCTGCCCGCCGACCTGGTCGACGGCCTCGAAGTCATGGGCAGGCAGCGCGGCGCCACCCTGTTCATGGTGCTGCTGGCCGGGCTGAAAGCGCTGCTCGCCCGGTACTCGGGCCAGTACGACGTCGCGGTGGGCACGCCGGTGGCCGGGCGCGACCTGCCCGAGTTCGAGCCGCTGATCGGCATGTTCGTCAACACCCTGGTGCTGCGCACCGACCTGACCGGCGACCCGCCGTTCGAGGAACTGCTCGGCCGCGTGCGCGGCACCGTGCTCGACGCCCTGGACCACGCGGAGGTGCCCTTCGACCAGCTCGTGCAGGCGCTCCAGCCGGAACGGGACCCGAGCCGCACGCCGCTGCACCAGGTGGGCTTCAACCTGCTGCCGATGGAGTCGCGCGGGCAGTTCGCCAACGGCACCGCCCAGCTCGACCTGAGCGTGGACGTCGTCAGGACCGCCGAGGGAGCCGGCGTCTACCTCGAATACAGCACCGACCTGTTCGACGAGGACACCATCGCCCGCCTGGCCGGAGCCTACGAGCTCGTCCTCGGCGCCGCAGTCGCCGAGCCCCGGACACGGCTGTCGGAGCTGCCGTTGATGAGCCCGGAGCGGCTGCGGGAGGTGCTGGCCGGCTGGAACGACACCGCCGCGCCGTACCCTGACCTGCCGCTGCACGAGCTGGTCGGCGAGCAGGCGGCACGCACCCCGGACGCGGTGGCGGTACGCGCGGCGGACGGCGCGGACGGCATGGGCGGCGCGGGCGGCGCGGGGGGCGCGGACGGCGCGGGGGGCGCGGCGCTGACCTACGCCGAACTCGACGCCAGGGCGCGGACCCTGGCCGCGCGGCTGGCGGTGCTGGGTGTGGGCCCGGAGTCCTGCGTGGCGGTGTGCCTGCCGCGCGACACCGGCCTCATCGTGGCGCTGCTCGCCGTGCTACGTACGGGCGCCTGCTACCTGCCGCTCGATCCGGCCTACCCGCAGGAGCGGCTGGCGTACATCCTGGACGACTCCCGCGCGGCCCTGCTGATCACCGACTCCAGCTATCGCGACCGCCTGCCGGCCCGGCGGCCACCCGAGCTGCTCCTCGACCAGCCCCCGTTCGAGCGCCCGCCCGGTCGGCCGTCGTCCGAGCCTCTGGCCGACCGGCCGTCGCCCGCGCCTGCGCCGGAGCCCTTGCTGCCCTCCGTCGGCCAGGATCACCTGGCCTACCTCATCTACACCTCCGGCTCCACCGGCCGCCCGAAAGGCGTGCAGGTGCCGCATCGGGGCGTCGTCAACCTGGTCACCGACGTGATCCGCCGCCTGGGCGGCGGTGACACGCTGCTGATGACGTCGCTGTCCTTCGACATCGCCGCCTTGGAGATCTTCACGCCGTTGCTGTCCGGCGGCACCCTCCTGCTCGCCCCGGAGGACGCCGCCCGGACGCCCAAGGAGATCCGCAGTGCCGCCGAGCACGCCGACCTCGTCCAGCTCACCCCCTCGGTGGCCGGCCTGGCGGCCGAGCACCTGCCCGCCGGACTGCCCCGGGCCATCCTCGGCGGCGAACCCCTGCCTCTCGACGTGGCCCGTCGGATGCTGCGGGTCACCAAGGAGCTCTGGAACTTCTACGGCCCGACGGAAACCACCATCTGGTCCACCGCGCACCGGGTGCCGGACGACGTGACCACGATGCTCATCGGCACCCCGGTGGCCAACACGACGGCGTACGTGGTGGACAGGGAGCTTCGTCCGGTGCCGGTCGGGGTGCCGGGGGAGTTGCTCCTGGGCGGTGCGGGGGTGACGCGTGGTTACCACGGCCGGGCGGGGTTGACGGCTGAGCGGTTCGTGCCGGATCCGTTCGGTGGTGGTGGGGGCCGGTTGTATCGGACGGGGGATCTGGTCCGGTGGTGTGCGGGCGGGTCGTTGGAGTATCTGGGGCGGCTGGACGATCAGGTGAAGGTTCGTGGGGTGCGGATCGAGTTGGACGAGGTGGCGGCGGTGCTGGGGGAGCATCCGCTGGTGGGGCGTGCGGTGGTGGCGGTGCGGGAGGACGCGCCGGGCGGGCGTGGCCTGGTCGCCTACGTGGTGCCGGCGGGGGGCGACGCCTCCGACGTGGTGGCCGGTCCTGCTCATGAGCATGCGGCCGGTGTGTTGCGCGCTCACTTACGGGCGAGGTTGCCGGAGGCGATGGTCCCGGCCGCGTTCGTGCTGGTGGACGACTTCCCCGTGTTGCCGAGCGGCAAGCTGAACCGCGCCGCCCTCCCGCCACCCGAGCCGGGCCCCGCGGCCGAACACGTCCCGCCGCGCACCCCGATGGAGGAGACCCTGGCCGCCATCTGGGCCGACCTCCTCGGCAGGGAACGCGTCGGGGCGAGCGACGACTTCTTCGCACTCGGCGGCCACTCCCTGCTCGTCGTCCGCCTCGTCGGCCGCATCTCCGACGAGTTCGGCGTGGAACTGCCGCTGCGCCGCTGCTTCGACGCCACCACCGTCGAAGAGCAGGCCCTGGCCGTGCTCGAACAGAGCCTCACTGAGGCCGACCTGCTGGAATTCCTGGAGGATGAGCAGTGAGCGACGTGGACGGGGTACGCGAGCGGCTGGCCCGGCTCAGCCCGCAACAGCGCGCCGCACTGGAGGCCCGCCTCGCCCGCTCGGGTAACGGCCGCCCGCCTCGCCCCCGGGACGACGGCCCACCGGCCGTCCCCCGCCGGTCGGAGACCGCCGCGCCGCTCTCCGACGCCCAGCGACGCCTCTGGCTCGTCGACCAGCTCGACCCGGGCAACCCCGCCTACACGCTGTCGTGGGCGTACAAGATCGAAGGCGACCTGGACGGCGCCGCGCTCGCGGCGGCCTTCGACAGGCTCGTGGAGCGGCATCCGATCCTCGGGTACGTGATCGACGCCCGCGACGGTGAGCCACGCCAGCTCCCCGGCCCCGTCAGGCCCACGCTGCGGGTGGAGACGCTGACCGCCGCCGAAGCCGACGCCGTGGCCCGGGACGAGGCGCGCTTCCGCTTCGACCTGGGCGCGGGCCCCCTGACCAGAGCCCGCCTGATCCATGTGGCCCCGGGGGAGCACCTGCTGGTCCTCACGGTCCACCACATCCTGGCCGACCGCTGGTCGGTGACGATCCTGTTCGAGGACCTGCTGCGGCTGCACGCCGGCGAACCGCTCGCCGCGGTGCCCGTCGCCTACGCCGACTACGTGGCCTGGCGGGCCGGACGGCCGCAGAGCTCGCAGGAGGACCTCGACCACTGGCGGCAGGCCCTCCACGGCCTGCCGGACGTGCTCGACCTGCCCGCCGACCGGCCACGGCCACCCGCACGGGCCAACGAGGGCAGGCGGCTGCTGTTCGACCTGGACAAGCGGCTCGCCGACGGCCTGCGCGAGCTCGCCGCCGGCCAGCGCGCCACCATGTTCATGGTGCTCGTCGCCGGCCTCCAGGCGCTGCTCGCCCGCTACACCGGCCAGCCCGACATCCCCCT
This sequence comes from Nonomuraea sp. NPDC049714, assembly GCF_044465295.1. Taxonomy (NCBI): domain Bacteria; kingdom Bacillati; phylum Actinomycetota; class Actinomycetes; order Streptosporangiales; family Streptosporangiaceae; genus Nonomuraea; species Nonomuraea sp. NPDC049714. Next base: position 80,748 of record NZ_JBITLM010000015.1, read on the forward strand.
CGGCACCCCGATGTCCGCCCGGCCGCACCCCTCCCTCGACCGGACGGTCGGCCTCTTCCTCAACACCGTCGTCCTGCGCGGCGACCTGTCGGGCGACCCTCCCTTCACCGAGCTGGTACGGCGCACCAGGGAGCGGGTGCTGGCCGCCTTCGACCACGCCGGCGTGCCGTTCGAGACCCTCGTCGACGACCTGGCCACCGGCCGGGACCTGTCCCGCAACCCGCTCTTCCAGGTCATGATCGCCTACCAGAGCACCCCGGCCCTGCCGGGCGATTCCCGCGGCCTCCGCCTCGAACGCCTGGACGTCCGCCCCGGCACCGCCATGTTCGACCTGGACCTCATCGTCGAAGAACGCCCCGACGGCGGACTGCTGTGCGTCCTCGACTACGCCACCGACCTGTTCGACGACGACCGCATGGAACGCCTGGCCGCCCACCTGCGCACCCTGCTCGCCGGCGCCGTCGCCGAACCGGCCCTGCCCCTGTCCCGCCTGCCGCTCATGGACGCCGGCGAACTCCACCGCACACTGCGCACCTGGAACGACACCAAGGCCGCTCATCCCGGCAGAGGCGTCCACGAACTCGTCGCCGACCAGGCCGCTCGCACCCCGTCCGCGGTGGCGGTCGAAGGCCCGGACGGCTCCACCCTGACCTACGCCGAGCTCGAATCCCGCGCCATCGCCCTGGCGGACCGGCTCCGGCGGCTCGGCGTCGGCAGGGAGACCCGCGTCGGGGTCTGCCTGCCCCGCGACCTCGGCCTGCCGGTGGCGCTGCTCGCCGTCCTCAAGGCCGGAGGCTGCTACGTCCCCCTGGACCCCGGCTACCCGCCCGAGCGCCTGGCCCATATCCTCACCGACTCCGCCGCTCGCCTGGTGATCACCGTCACCTCCTTCACCGACCGGCTCCCGAGCAACCCTCCGGTACTCCTCCTCGACGCCCTCGACCCCAAGCACCCTGACCTGCTGGAAGACGGCTCAGCGGCGGCCTTCCACCCCGACCAGGCGGCGTACCTCATCTACACCTCCGGCTCCACCGGCCGCCCCAAGGGAGTGGTGGTGCCGCACCGCGGTCTGGTCAGCCTGCTCTGGGACGTACGGATCCGCCCGGGTCTCGCTCCTGGCGCCCGCTACCTGTTCCTGACCTCCGTGTCCTTCGACATCGCCATGATCGAGATCTACGGCCCCCTGGTCACCGGCGGGACCGTCGTCATCGCCTCCACGGCCGACGTCGACCGTCTCCACCACCTCATCCGGCACGGCGACCTGCACACCCTCCAGGCCACCCCCTCGGTGCTGGAGAGCCTGCTGCCCGCCCTCGCCCACGGCAGCGTCCCCCGCGTGGTCAGCACGGGCGAGGCACTGCCCGGCCCGCTCGCCGCCCGCCTGCTGAAGGTGACGGGCGAGCTCTGGGACCTGTACGGCCCGACGGAGACCACCGTCTGGTCCACCCGGCTCCAGGTCACCGGCGGCGCCGGCGGCTCCATCGGCACCCCGGTGGCCAACACGACGGCGTACGTGGTGGACAGGGAGCTTCGTCCGGTGCCGGTCGGGGTGCCGGGGGAGTTGCTCCTGGGCGGTGCGGGGGTGACGCGTGGTTACCACGGTCGGGCGGGGTTGACGGCTGAGCGGTTCGTGCCGGATCCGTTCGGTGGTGAAGGCGGTCGGTTGTATCGGACGGGGGATCTGGTCCGGTGGTGTGCGGGCGGGTCGTTGGAGTATCTGGGGCGGCTGGACGATCAGGTGAAGGTTCGCGGGGTGCGGATCGAGTTGGACGAGGTGGCGGCGGTGCTGGGGGAGCATCCGCTGGTGGGGCGTGCGGTGGTGGCGGTGCGGGAGGACGCGCCGGGCGGGCGTGGTCTGGTCGCCTACGTGGTGCCGGCGGGGGGCGACGCCCCCGACGCGGTGGCCGGTCCTGCTCACGAGCATGCGGCCGGTGTGTTGCGCGCTCACTTACGGGCGAGGTTGCCGGAGGCGATGGTCCCGGCCGCGTTCGTGCTGGTGGACGACTTCCCGGTGCTGCCGAGCGGCAAGCTGAACCGCGCCGCCCTCCCGCCACCCCCGAAGCCGGGCACCGGAGGACCCCGCCTGCACCCGCCCCGGACCCCGGCGGAACGCGCCCTGCACGCCATCTGGACTGAACTCCTCCAACGCGACGACATCGGCATCGAGGACGACTTCTTCACCCTGGGAGGCCACTCCCTGCTCGCCATGCGGCTCGTGGTCAGGCTCAGGGAGACGGCCGGCGCCGAGGTGTCACTGCGCCAGTGCTTCGAAACCCCGACGATCGCGGGACTGGCCCAGCGCATGACCGCCGGGACCGAGACCCACCGGTCCGCCGGACCCGCCGGGGCCGCCGGGACGGATGGAGAGGTGCCGCCCTCACACGCGCAGGCCCGCCTGTGGTTCCTGGACCAGCTCGACCCGGGCAACCCCGCCTACAACGTGGCCTGGGCCGAGCACCTGACCGGGCCCCTGGACCCGGACGCGATGGCCGCCGCGTTCGACGCGCTGGTGGCCCGGCACGAAGCCCTGCGCCTGGTCATCGTGGGTCACGACGGCGAGCCACGGCTGCGGGAGAGCCCGCACCGGGCCCGGCTGTCCGTACGCGATCTGTCCAGCTCACCGCCGGCCGGGGGCCCGGCCGCGGCTGCGGCGATCGGGCGGGAGGAGGCGCGCCGCCGGTTCGAGCTGGGGGCGGGGCCGCTCGTGCGGGCGCTGCTCGTGCGCACGGGGCCGGACGAGCATGACCTGTTCCTCACCCTGCACCATGTGATCGCCGACCGGTGGAGCCTGTCGATCCTGCTGCGCGACCTGATGGAGCTCTACCGGGCCCGGCTCACCGGCACCCCGGCCACGCTGCCCGCGCTGGCGGCCGGGTACCGGGACTTCGCCGTCTGGCACCGGGAGCGGGTGTCCGGCCGGGCGGCCGATCTGGCGTACTGGAAGGACACGCTCGCCGACGCGCCAGCGACGCTGGACCTGCCCGCCGACCGGCACCGGCAGGGGCGGGCGAGCCTGGCGGGGCGGCGGCTGACGTTCACGATCGATGCGGAGACCGTGGCCGCCGTGCGGGCCCGCGCGCTGGAGCTGCAGGTGACGCCGTTCATGGTGCTGCTGGCGGCGTTCCAGGCGGTGCTCGCCCGCTACACCGGGCGGCATGACATCCCGGTCGGCACGCCGGTGTCCGGGCGGGCGCATCCGGAGGTGGAGGAGATGGCGGGTCTCTTCCTCAACACGCTCGTCCTTCGCGGCGACCTGTCCGGAGAGCCGAGCTTCGCCGAGTTGCTGCGCCGAACCCGTGACCGGGTGCTGGACGCGCAGGACCATGCCGAGCTGCCGTTCGAGGTCCTGGTGCAGGAGCTCGCCGAAGAGCGCGACCTGACCAGGAACCCGCTGTTCCAGGTGATGCTCGCCTACCAGAACGTGCCGCCGTCACCGCCGGACGTGGCGGGGATCGGGCTGCGCACGCTGGACATCGACCCGGGCGTCACCCAGGCGGACCTGCACCTGGTGATCGAGGAGGCCGGGGAGCGGCTCGCGGGAGTGCTGCACTACGCGACCGACCTGTTCGAGCACGATCGGATGGAGCGGTTCGCCGATCACTTCCGCGCGTTCCTGTCCGCGGCGGTGGCGGACCCCGAGCGGCCGGTGACCGACGTCCCCCTCCTCACCCCCGCCGAGCTGGCCACCATCCTGCACGCGAACGACACGACCACCGCCTCCGCGCACCCGGTCACCGGCCCAGAAGGCATCGCCCCGACGAGCGAGACGGCCCCCGACGGTCAAGAGCTCGCGACGCTGCCCGCGCTGGTGGCCGAGCAGGCGTTGCGGAGCCCGTCCGCGCCCGCGCTGGGGTTCGAGACCTCGCGGGGGGCCTGCGAGTGGCTCACCTACGGGGAGTTCACCGCCAGGGTGAACCGCCTGGCCAGGCGGCTGCGGGCGCTCGGCGCGGGGCCGGACCAGGTGGTGGGGGTGTGCCTGGAGCGGGGACCGGAGCTGGTCGTCGCGGTGCACGCCGTGGTCGCCGCCGGCGCGGCCTACCTGCCGCTGGAGCCGGACCACCCGGCCGACCGGCTCGCGGGCATGCTGGCCGACGCGGGCGCCCGGCTGGCCGTCTCGACCGGCCGGCACGCGGCACGGCTCCCGGACGGGGTCACCGCCGTGCTGCTCGACCGCGACGCCGAGGCCGTCAGCGCCGAGGAGCCCGCACCGCTCGGCGTCCCGATCCATCCGGACTCGCTCGCGTACGTGATCTTCACCTCGGGCTCCACCGGCAGGCCCAAGGGCGTGGGAGTCTCCCATCGCGCGATCGTCAACAGGCTGCGCTGGATGCAGGACGCCTTCCGGCTGACCACGGACGACCGGGTGCTGCACAAGACGCCCTTCTCCTTCGACGTGTCGGTGTGGGAGCTGTTCTGGCCGTTCATGACGGGCGCCGGCCTGGTCGTGGCACGGCCCGGCGGCCAGGCCGACCCCGCCTATCTGACCCGCCTCATCGACGCCGAGGCGGTCACCACGGCGCACTTCGTGCCGTCCATGCTGGACGCCTTCCTCGCCGAGCCCGGCCTGGGCGAGCGGCCCGGCGGGCTCCGTACCGTGATCTGCTCGGGTGAGGCGCTCGGCGCCGACCTGGCGGAACGGTTCGCGGCCGCGCTGCCCCGCGCGGGGCTGCACAACCTGTACGGTCCGACGGAGGCGGCGGTCGACGTCTCCTGGCACGCGTGCCGGCCCGGCGAAGGCGTGGTCCCGATCGGGCGGCCGGTCGCCAACACCCGGCTGGAGGTCCTCGACGAGCGGCTGAACCGCGTGCCGATCGGGGTGCCGGGCGATCTGTGGATCGGCGGTGTGCAGCTCGCCCGGGGGTACGCGGGCCGGCCGGGGCTGACCGCCGAACGGTTCGTCCCCGACCCGCACGGCCCGCCCGGCGGACGGTTGTACGACACCGGTGACCTGGCCCGGTGGCGGCCCGACGGCGAGATCGAGTATCTCGGCCGGTCCGACCACCAGGTCAAGATCCGCGGCATGCGGGTCGAGCTCGGCGAGATCGAGGCGGCCCTGGCCTCCCTGCCGGGCGTGCGCGCCGCCGCCGTACGCGCGGTCCACGACGGCGCGGGGCTCCGCCTGGCCGGTTACGTGGTCCCTGAAGAAGGCGCGCTGACCGAGGTGGGGCCGGCTGAGGGAGTTTCGGCCGGACCCGACTGGGCCGGGCCGCTGCGCGACAGGCTGCCGGACCACATGATCCCCAGAGCGTGGACCCTCCTGGACGCGCTGCCGCTCAACCGCAGCGGCAAGCTGGACCGCAACGCCCTGCCGGACCCCCAGGCGCCGAAGGCGGCCGCGCACGCCGAGCCGGAGGGCGCCGCCGAGCTGGCCGTCGCCGCCGCCTGGCGCGGCGTCCTCGGGCTGGACCGGGTCTCGGCACACGACAACTTCTTCGCCGTCGGCGGCGACTCCATCCGCAGCCTCAAGGTGGTCGCCCGCCTGCGCGAGGCCGGTTACGCCGTGCGGCTCGAGCAGCTCTTCCTCCACCAGACCGTCAGGGAGCTCGCCGGACAGCTCCTGCCCGCCCAAGCAGCCGAACGCCCCGAGGCGGCGCCCGCGGCGTTCGGCCTGCTCAACCCCGAGGATCTGGCACGAATGCTGGAAGGCGAGAAGCGATGACAGTGACGACGGGAGCCGCACGCGACCTGGAGGACGCCTATCCTCTGGCCGCGCTGCAGGCAGGCATGCTCTACCACAGCGCCTACGAGCCGGACGCGACCACCTACCACGACCTGACCACGATGACGCTGCGCGGCCGGTTCGAGCGGGAGGCCTTCGCGGCGGCGCTGGCGGAGGTGACCGCCCGGCATCCGGTGCTGCGCACGTCGATGGACCTGACGGGGTACAGCGAGCCGCTGCAGTTCGTGCACCGTTCGGCGGTGCTGCCGCTGGAGGTGACGGACCTCTCGGCCGACCCGGCGGCCCGCGACCAGGTGGCGCAGTGGGCGGAGGGGGAGAAGCGGCGGCCGTTCGACTGGGGGACGCCGCCGCTGGCCCGCGCGCACGTGCACCTGCTGCCGGGAGACCTGTTCGCCTTCAGCCTGAGCTTCCACCACGCCATCCTGGACGGGTGGAGCGTGGCCGCGCTGGTCACCGAGCTCTTCCGCCGCTACCACGGGCACCTGGCCGGGGAGCCGCTCCCGGTCGAGCCGCCCGGCGCCGCCTTCAGGGAACTGGTCGCCACCGAGCGGGCCGCCGTCGCCTCCGCCGAGGCCCGTGACTTCTGGCACGCCCAGGTGGCCGACGCCCCCGACACCCGCCTGCCACGCCTGCCCGGCCACGCCGGCGGCGAGGGCGTCGAGGTGCTGCGCCTGCCGATGGAGCTGGAACCGGTGGAGGAGGCGGCCAGGCAGCTGAAGGTGCCGCTGCGCACCGTGCTGCTCGCCGCCCACCTGCGCGTCCTGGCCCTGCTCACCGGCGAGAGCGAGGTGATGACCGGCCTGGTCACCCACAGCCGCCCGGAGAGCGAGGCGGGCGAGGAGGTGCTCGGCCTGTTCCTGAACACCGTCCCGCTGCGCGTCGACGTGGCGGCCCCGACCTGGGCGGACCTGGTGCGGCGGGTGTTCGACGCCGAGGTGGCGCTGCTGCCGCACCGGCAGTATCCGCTGTTCGAGATCCAGCGGGCCGCCGGCCGCTCGCCGCTGCTCGACGTGCTGTTCGACTTCCGCGACTTCCACGTCTACCGGGGCATGCCCGGCATCGACATCGTGGAGCAGGACTTCTTCGAGCAGACGGACCTGCCGTTCGCGGCCGGGTTCACCCGCTCGCGCGAGCACGGCGGCTTCGACCTGACCATCACCTACGACCGCGGCCAGTTCGGCGCCGAGCAGATCGCCCGCGCCGGTGAGCTGTACGCGACGGCGCTGCGGCTGGCCGCCGACACCGGCGCCGACCCCCGGGACACCGCCCCCTACCTGACCGGTGACACCGCGGCGATCGAGGGCTGGAACGCCACCGCCCGCCCGTATCCGGCCGCCACCCTGCACGAGCTGATCGCCGAGCAGGCCGGGCGCACCCCGACCGCGCCCGCCGTCTGCTACGACGGCACCTGGCTCAGCTACCGGGAGCTGGCGGCACGCGCCCGGGCGGTCACCGCCCGGCTGCTGGCCGCGGGCACCGCCCCCGGCGACGTCGTCGGCGTCTGCCTGGAACGCGGCCCCGACCTGCTGCCCGCCCTGCTCGGCGTGCTCGGCGCCGGCGCCGCCTACCTGCCGCTGGAGCCCGAACTGCCGCCGGAGCGGCTCGCGTACATGATCGAGGAGGCGCGGGCGCGCGTCGTCCTCACCGGCGCGGCCGGGGCGGCGGTGCTGCCGGACGGCGTCGCGCTGACCGTCGTGCTCCCCGTCGTGCTGCCTGCTGGGGGCCCCGCGCCGCAGGCCGCCGCGGCGCCGCGCGTGCATCCGGACTCGCTCGCGTACGTGATCTTCACGTCGGGCTCCACCGGGCGACCCAAGGGCGTCGGCGTCTCCCACCGGGCGATCGTCAACCGGCTGCGGTGGATGCAGGACACCTTCCGGCTGACCAGCGGCGAACGCGTCATGCACAAGACGCCGCTGTCGTTCGACGTGTCGGTGTGGGAGCTGTTCTGGCCGCTGATGACCGGGGCCGGGCTGGTCGTCGCCGAGCCTGGAGCGCACCGCGACGGCGCCCGCCTGGCCGCCCTGGCCACCGCGCAGCGCGTCAGCACCATGCACTTCGTGCCGTCCATGCTGGAGCTCTTCCTCGACGAGCCCGCCCTGCCGGCGACGACCCGCGTCCTGTGCTCCGGCGAGGCGCTCAGCGCCGAACTCGCCGCCCGCTTCCACGAGCGGCTCCCCGGCACCGAGCTGCACAACCTGTACGGGCCGACCGAGGCGGCGGTCGACGTCACCTGGCACGCGTGCGCGGCCGGCGAGAGCCTCGTGCCGATCGGCGCGCCGGTCGCCAACACCCGCCTGGAGATTCTCGACGCCGACGGCCGCCGGGTCCCCGTCGGCACACCCGGCGAGCTGTGCCTCGGCGGCGTCCAGCTCGCCCGCGGCTACGTCAACCGGCCCGCGCTCACCGCCGACCGGTTCGTCCCCGACCCGTACGGCCCGCCCGGCGCCCGCCTCTACCGCACCGGCGACGTGGCCCGCTGGCTGCCCGGCGGCGAGGTACAGTACCTGGGCCGGACCGACTTCCAGGTGAAGATCCGCGGCCAGCGGGTGGAGCTCGGCGAGATCGAGGCGCTGCTCGCCGCCCACCCCGCCGTCCGCGCGGCCGTCGTCGTCCTGCGCGGCGACCGCCTGGTCGGCTACGTCGTCCCCGACGGCGAGGACCTGCCCGATCTGGCTCCGGCGCTGCGCAGGCAGCTGCCCGACCCCATGGTCCCGGCCACCTGGGTACGGCTCGACGCGCTGCCCGTGACCGCCAACGGCAAGCTCGACCGCGCCGCGCTCCCCGATCCGGGCGACGCCGGCCGCGCCCCCTACCTGCCGCCCCGCGACCCGTTCGAGGCCAAGCTGGCCACCCTGTGGGAGGAGACGCTCGGCGTCGACGCCGTCAGCGTCCACGACGACTTCTTCGCCCTCGGCGGCCACTCCCTGCTCGCGCTGCGCCTGACCATGCGGCTGCGCAAGGAGCTGGGCCGCGACGTGCCGCTGTCCACCGTGCTCACCGCGCCGACCGTCGCCCGGCTCGCCGTCGAGCTGCGCCGCCCGCAGGACAACGACGGCGCCCCCCAGCGCATCGTGCCCCTGCGTCCCGCCGGTGAGCGCACCCCGATCTTCCTGTTCCACGCGCTCGGCGGCCAGGTCTTCCGCTACCTGCCGCTGACCCGCCACCTCGGCCCCGACCAGCCGGTCTACGCCGTCCAGGCGGCCGGCCTGGCCCCCGGCGAGCGGCCGCACGCGACCCTGGCCGAGATGGTCGACGACTACACCGCCCACCTGCTGCGCGTCCGCCCGCACGGCCCGTACGTGCTCGGCGGCTACTGCATCGGCGGCAACATCGCCCTGGAGACCGCCCGGCGGCTGCGCGCGATGGGCGAGCAGGTGCCGCTCGTCGTCCTGTTCTACTCCGACGCCGCCGAGCCGGTGCTGCGGGCCTCGCTGGAGGACGACGCGGTCCTGCTCATGCACGCGCTGGCCGGCGGCCAGGTGCAGGTGAACCTGGACGACCTGCACCAGATGGACCCCGACGAGCGGCTGCTCGCCGTGATCGACGCCGCCGCCCGCGCCGACAAGCTGCAGCCCGACACCGCCGACCTGCGCCAGGCCCGCCGCTTCGTCGAGGTCTTCCGCGCCAACGCGCACGCCGTCGGCCACTACCGGCACGCGCCGTACGACGGCGACGTCCTGCTGTTCTCCCCCACCGCCGAAGGCGTCGAACCCGACGACATGGGCTGGCGCGACGTCGTCACCGGACGGCTGCGCATCTCGCCCATCCACGGCGAACGTTTCACCGTCATGTACGAACCGAGGGTCGCCCTGGCGGCCGCCGAGTTGAGGAGCAGCGTCGACCATGGCCTCACCCCCCACGACTGAACCCGCCGGCCTCTGGAGGAACCGCGACTTCCTCAAACTGTGGTCCGGCGAGAGCCTGTCCCTGGTCGGCTCCCAGGTCACCGTGCTGGCCATGCCGATCGTGGCCTACCTGTGGCTGAACGCCTCCGTCGCCGAGATGGGCGTGCTCGGCGCGCTGGCCAGGCTGCCCATGGTGCTGTTCTTCGTCGTGGGTGTCTGGGTGGACCGGATGCGCCGCCGCCCGGTCCTCATCTGGAGCGACGTCTTCCGCGCGTTCATGCTCGCCACCGTGCCGGTGCTGTTCGTGATGGACATGCTGACGCTGTGGTGGCTGTACGTGGTCGTGTTCGCGATGGGCGTGGCCGGGGTGCTGTTCGAGATCGCCTACCGCTCCTACCTGCCGATCCTGGTGCCGCCGGAGCAGCTCGGCGACGGCAACAGCAAGCTGCAGCTCAGCGACTCGGTCTCCAAGGCGGTCGGCCCCAGCCTGGCCGGCGTGCTCATCGCCACCCGCTCGGCGCCGCTGGTCATCCTGGTGGACGCGGTCAGCTACGTGCTGTCGGCGCTGTGCCTGATCTCCATCCGCAAGCGGGAGGACCCGCCGCCGCCCGACGACGGCGGCACCATGATCGCGGCCATCCGGCAGGGGTTCGGCTTCGTCATGTCGCAGCCGATCATCCGCCCGCTGGCCATCGCCAGCGCCGTCTACTCCTTCTTCGACATCGGCATCCTGCAGACCCTCTACATCCCGTACGTGATCGACGGCGCCGGCGTGCCGGCCGGCTGGGTCGGGGCGGTGCTGGCCGTCGGCGGCGTCGGCGCGATCGCGGGCGCGTGGCTGTCGGTGCGGCTGATGAAGCGGGCGGGGCCGGGCCCCACCATGTTCTGGTCGACGGTCATCGGCAACAGCGCGCTCATCCTGGTGCCGCTCGCGGGTGGCCCGCTGTGGCTGGCGATCGGCGTCCTGGCCGTGTCCCAGCTGCTCGTCGGCCTGTGCACGCAGATCTTCGTGGTCAACAACATCACCGTGCTGCAGTCGGCGACGCCGCGTGAGCTCGTCGGCCGGGTGATCGCCACCATCTGGGCGATGGGGCTGGTGCCCGCGCCGCTGGGCGCCCTGGTCGCCGGGCTGCTCGGCCAGGCGGTGGGGATGTGGCCGGTGGTCCTGGTCGCGGCGGTGATCGGCGCGGTGGTGCCGATGATCGTGCTCGCGATGTCGCCGATCCCGAAGCTGCGCGAGATGCCTCAGGCGCCGGTCACGAGCTGAGCTCGGCCAGCCAGCCCAACTGCTCGGCGCGGTCGTCCACGGTGGGCGCGTTGAGCCCGACGATCAGCCTGGTCGCGCCCGCCTTGCGGTAGGCGGCGAGCCGCTCGCGGACCCGCTCGGGGGTGCCGCACAGGGACAGGGCGTCGACCAGGTCGTCGGGCAGCTCCTCCACGGCCTCTCCCAGGTCGCCGTCGAAATAGGCGTCCTGTACGCGGGTCGCGGCCGGGCCGAAGCCGAGCCGGTGGGCCAGCCGGTTGTAGAAGTTCACCCCCCGGCTGCCCATGCCGCCCAGGTAGAGGGCCAGCATCGGCCGGATGAGGTCGCGGGCGTAGTCGGCGTCGTCGTCCACCATGGCCATCACCATGGGCGACACCTCCACCCGCGCCACGTCCCGCCCGGCTCGGGCGGCTCCGGCGCGCAGGTGCTCCATCGTGTCGGCCAGGTGCTCGGGCGGGAAGTGGATGGGCAGCCATCCGTCGGCGATCTCCCCGGCCAGCTCGATCGCCTTCGGCCCCATGGCCGCCAGGTGGACGGGCAGGGGCTTGCGCACCGGTGAGACCGTCATGCTCAGCGCCTTGCCGCGGCTGCCGGGCAGCGGCAGCACGATCTCGGGCCCGTCGTGCTCGACCGGCCGCCCGTCCAGCGCGGTCCGCACCACGCTCACGTAGTCGCGCAGATGGGCCAGCGGCCGCTCGTAGCGGTGCCCGTGCCAGCCCTCGGCCACCTGCGGCCCGGACGTGCCGAGCCCGAGCAGGAACCGGCCGCCCGACACCCGGTCGACGGTGGCGGCGGCCATCGCCGCGGAGATCGCGGTCCGGCCCGTCACCTGCAGCACCCCCGTGCCCAGGCCGATGCGCTCGGTGCCGGCCGCCAGCCACGCCATCGTCGTGACCGGATCCACCCCGTAGCCCTCCGAGGCCCACACCGAGTCGTAGCCCAGCCGTTCGGCCTCACGCACGAGCTTCAACTGGGCCTCATGGGTGGCCGCCACCGGCCCCAGGGTGCCAATGCTGAATCCGAGCCGCACAGCCGCCTCCTCAACGCCGGGATCTTGCCACTTTCCCGCAGAATGTCCGCCAAATCCAGGGGTTCGCGCGTCAGGAGCCGACGGTGTAGGTGGACTGGACGACGCCGGCGCCGAACACCTGGGTGAACCGGTGGGTGAGCGAGATGTCGCCGTCGAGCGGGCCGAACAGCGGCAGGCCGGTGCCCAGCAGGACGGGGACCGTGGTGATGGTGAGGTCGTGGATCAGCCCCGCCCGCAGGAACGACCGGATCACCTGGCCGCCGTCGGCGTAGACGCGCTTGACGCCATGCCCGGCCAGCCCTTCGACGAGCCGGTCGAGGTCGCGGTAGACGGTGACGCGCGGGTCCGCGCCGGGCTCCAGGCGGGTGCTGAGCACGGCCACCCGCATGCCTTCGTACGGCCAGGTGTCGAAGGTCAGGCCGGCCTCGTAGGTGCCCCGGCCCATCACGATGGCGTCGATGCCGCTGATGAACTCCTGGTAGCCGAGGTCGTCGCCGGCGGCCTCGCCCCGGCTGGTGAGCCATTCGAGGTCGCCGTCGAGCCGGGCGATGAAGCCGTCGAGGCTGGTGCCGATGAACACCGAGGCGGTGAACGGTGCTGTAACCGTCATGGTCGTCTCACTTCCCGGCGCCCGCCCGGTAGGGGCGCAGCGTCTGGTCGAGGTCGTGGCGCAGGGTGGCGGCGAGGGTGTCCTCACCGGTCAGCGCCCACAGGATGAGCACGCCGTTGTAGGTGGTCTGAACGGCGCGGGCCAGCGCGGCGACGCCGGTGGCCGGGGTCAGCTCGCCCGCCGCGACCGCGTCGGCGAGCAGGGCGGCGATCTCCTCGCGGGTGCGCAGGGCGTGGCCGGCCGCGTGTGCCCGGAACTCCGGATCGGTCACGTCCAGCTGCAGGAAGCCGAGGCTGCCGGCGAGCTGTTCGGGCGTGGACGCGCCGGCCGACAGACCGGCGAGCGCGGCGTGCAGTGCCGCGAGGGGCGAGGGATGCTCCTGCCGGGCCCGTGCGAACGGGACGTGCGCGGTCTGCTCGGCGTGCGCGGCGAGCGCGAGCAGCAGCCCCCGTTTGGAGCCGAACCGCTGCACCAGCGTGGCGGGCGCCAGCCCCGCCTCCTGGGCGACCGCGGCCAGCGTGAGACCCTGCGGGCCGTGCCGCCCGATCGCCCGCGCGGCGGCCCCCAGGATCGCCTCGTCGCTGGTGGTGCGCGGTCTGGCCACGCTGGAACCCCCATTCGTGAACGGACGTTCGCTAACCTACCCGGAGGCCGCCCCATTTGTAAATGACCGTACATTTATCAATCACCCAAGGTGATCTACTTTGTAAAGGCGTGCCCTTCTCAGTGCACGAAGAAGCCGCCGTCCACGAACAGCATCTGCCCGGTGACGAACGCGCTGGCCTGGCTCGCCAGGAAGACGGCGGCTCCGGCGAAGTCCTCCGGCACCCCGTTGCGGCCGACCATGTGGCGGGCGGCGAGCTGCTCGACGCGGCCGGGCACGGCCTGGGCGGGCTCGGTGAGCGGGGTGAGCACGAAGCCGGGGATGATCGTGTTGACGCACACGCCGCGCGGCGACCAGGCCTCGGCCTGTGAGCGGGTCAGCCCGCCGAGGGCGGCCTTGGCGGCGCCGTACACACCGCTGTCGCCGAAGGCGCTCACGGTCTGCTGCGAGCCGATGTTGATGATGCGGCCCCAGCCGCGCTCGGCCATGCGCGGGCCGAAGTGCTGGCCGAGCAGGTAGGGGGCGGTGAGGTTGACCGCGATGGTCTGCTCGTAGTCGTCGGTGGTGAGCTCCGCCATGGGCTTGCGGATGTTGTTGGCGGCGTCGTTGACCAGGATGTCGATCCGGCCGGCCGCCTCGCAGACCCGCTGGACCGCCTGCCGGTCGCCCAGGTCGGCGCTGATGCTGGAGGCTCGCACGCCGTGCCGGCCGAGCCCGTCGACGGCCTGGTCGAGCTCGGCCTTCCTGCGTGCCACGATCACCACTTCGGCGCCGGCCCGCCCGAGGGCCTCGGCGATGCGGTGACCGATGCCGGAGCTGCCGCCCGTCACGAGGGCGCGGCGGCCGGCGAGGGAGAACAGCTCGCGAAGATAGTCAGCCACGACCGGTCAAGGTAGCACGGGCTCGCGCTCGACCCTTGCTCGGGGAGCGCGCGGACGAGTAGACTGAACAACTTGTCGCCAGGCGACAGTTTCGACAGTCCTCCTGTTAGGAGTATACCAGCGAATGGCTAATCGTCAAGATGCTCTTGCTGAAGCCCTTGACACCGAGCAGCGTGTCGTCTCAGCGCTGTACGACCGGCTCGACCAGGCCAGGACGCGCGCGCAGGCGACGCTGCGCCAGGTCCACGGTCAGGGCGATGCGATCGGCACCCGCCAGGCGATGGTGGAGCGCGAAGTGATGGCGTCGGAGCAGGCCAGGAGGCTGGCGCAGCTGCACGCCGTCGAACGCGGCCTGTGCTTCGGCAGGATCGACGACAGCTCGGGCCGGACGATCTACGTCGGCCGGATCGGGCTGCGTGACGACGAGCACGAGTCGGTGCTGATCGACTGGCGCGCGCCGGCCGCCCGCGCCTTCTACGTCGCCACGGCCACCGACCCCGGCGCGGTGCTGCGCCGCCGTCACCTGCACACCAGGGACCGCCGGGTGGTGGGGCTGGACGACGAGGTGTTCGACCTGACGGGGATGAGCGACGGCGACCGCCGCACCCTGGTGGGCGAGGCGGCGCTGCTGGCGGCGCTGCGCCGGGGCAGGACGGGCCGGATGGGCGACGTGGTGGCCACCATCCAGACCGAGCAGGACCGGGTGATCCGCGCCTCGATGCAGGGAGCCCTGGTGGTCCAGGGCGGCCCCGGCACCGGCAAGACGGTGGCGGCCCTGCACCGCGCCGCCTACCTGCTCTACACCCACCGCGCCACCCTGGAACGCCGCGGCGTGCTGGTGGTGGGCCCGAACGCGATGTTCCTGCGCTACATCAGCCAGGTGCTGCCCGCGCTCGGGGAGACGCAGGTGGTGATGGCGACGCTCGGCGAGTTGTTCCCGGGGGTGCGCGCCACCGCCGCCGACGAGCCGCGCGTCGCGGTGGTCAAGGGTGACGCCCGGATGGCCGGCGTGGTGGCCGCGGCGGTGCGGGAGCGGCAGCGGGTGCCCGAGGGCGACCTGGAGGTGGTGACCGACGGGCTCACGCTGCGGGTGCCGTACGAGGTGTGCGCGAGGTTGCGGGCGCGCGCGCAGGCGGTGCGCCTGCCGCACAACATGGCGCGCAAGCTGTACGTCCTGGAGATGCTCAAGGAGCTGGCCCTGGCCGAGGCGCGGGCGCTGGAGGCCTCGCTGCGGCTGGACGAGATGGAGCTGGAGGACCCGGAGCTGGCCGGGCCGCTGGATCTGGAGGGTGAGCTGGACGAGGTCGACCTGCGGCTGAACGGCCGGCGGTTGTGGGCGGAGCCGGAGGTGCGCCGGGCGCTCGACGAGCTGTGGCCGGAGCTGACGCCGCAGGGGCTGGTCTCGTGGCTGCTGGCCTCGCCGGAGACGCTGCGCGCGGTGTCCCCGCCGGGGCTGGACTGGCGGGCCCTGGTGCGACCGGCGGGCGCCGCGTGGACCGTGGACGACGTGCCGCTGCTGGACGAGGCCGCCGAGCTGCTGGGGGAGGACGACTCGGCCGAGCGGGAGGCGGGCAGGCGGCGGCAGGAGGACTGGCAGGAGCAGGAGCTGTACGCCGCGGAGGTGCTGCGCTCGACGGGTCTGGCGGAGGAGGGCATCTTCCAGCGGCCGGACGTGCTGGCCGAGCGGCACGCCGGCGACGGTGACGACCTGAGCACCGCGGACCGGGCCGCGCGCGACCGGACGTGGGCGTACGGGCACGTGATCGTCGACGAGGCGCAGGAGCTGTCGGCGATGGCCTGGCGGCTGGTCATGCGCCGGGTGCCGGCCAAGTCGCTGACGGTGGTGGGCGACATCGCGCAGACGGGCTCGGCGGCGGGCGCCCGATCGTGGGGCGAGGTGCTCGATCCCTACCTGGAGGGCCGCTGGCGCCAGGAGCGGCTGGAGGTGAACTACCGGACCCCGGCCGAGATCATGCGCGTGGCGGCGGACGTCCTGCGGGCGATCGATCCGGGGCTGCGGCCGCCGGAGTCGGTGCGGGAGGGCGAGGCCGCGCCGCGCGCGGTCCGTTCGGACGTGGCGGGCCTGCCCGGCATCGTGGCGGGGGAGCTGGCGGCGATCGGCGAGGGCCGGGTCGGCGTGGTGACCTCCGACGTCCGGCACGGGCAGGTCGCGGCGCTGTTCCCGGACGGCGACCTGGACGCGCGGGTGGTGGTGCTGACGGTGACGCAGGCCAAGGGGCTGGAGTTCGACGGGGTCGTGGTGGTGGATCCGGCGGGGATCGTGGCGCAGTCGCCGATGGGGACGCGGGATCTGTACGTGGCGATCACCCGGGCGACCCGGCGGCTGACGGTGGTCCACGAGGGCGATCTGCCCGCGCCGCTCGTCCGCCTTGAATCTACTTTGTAAAGGCGGTCACTCCGCGTACAGATCCATGGCGACCTCGCGCAGCCGGTCGGTGACCTTGTTCAGGCAGCGGAGCATCTCGGTGTCGAGATAGGCCATGACCGCCTGATACTGCTGCAGGCCGGCGTCGTTGATCTGGTCGATGAGCTTGGTGCCGGCCTCGGTGAGCTCGACCCGGCGCACCCGGCGGTCCTGCGGGTCCTCGTGCCGGCTGACGAGGCCGTGGGCGACCAGCCGGTCCACGATGCCGGTCACGGTGCCGAGCGCGACGCCGAGATGGTGGGCCAGGTCCTGGCCGGTGGCCGAGCCGTTGACCGACACCAGCAAGACGACCTTGAGCTGGCGCATCGTCAGGTTGGAGGCGAACAGGGGGGACTGGTGCTGGGCGAAGGCCCGGACGAGGCCACGCTGGTTGTCGATGATCCGCCGGATCAGCTCTTCACGTTCGTCGTTCACTTGCACCTCTTCGCTTTCCTGAGAAGGTTATCAGGAAAGTCACTTCTATCTAATAATTCGTTCAAGGCTAAGTGTTAGTCTCTGGGGCACTCATATTGAAGGGACGCCGATGACCGCACTCGCCCGGTTAAGCCTCGCTAATCGCAGCCTTGTGATCTTGCTCTCGCTCGTGCTCACCGCCTTCGGCGCGTTCACGATTCCGCAGCTCAAGCAGCAGTTGCTGCCTTCCCTGTCCTTCCCGGGCGCATTTGTGGTGGCGTCGTTCCCCGGCGCCTCGCCGGACATCGTGGAAGAGCAGGTCACCAAGCCGATCGAGGACTCTTTCCAGGGCCTGGACGGCATGGAGACGATGACGTCGACCTCGAAGGAGGGCCTGGCACAGATCCAGGTCGCCTTCGCTTTCGGCACCGACATCGAGGCGTCGCTGAACAAGATGCAGCAGGCGGTGTCCCGGATCCAGGGTCAGTTGCCGGCCAACGTCGAGCCGCAGGTGGTCGCGGGTAACACCGACGACATCCCGGTGCTGGTGCTGGCCGTGGGCGACGGCGGCGATCCGCGCGCCATGGCCGACGAGTTGCGCACGATCATGGTGCCTGAGCTGCAGGCCATCGAGGGGGTGCGGGAGGTCCAGGTCACCGGCACCCGCGACGAGGTCGTGACGATCACCCCCGACGTGAAGAAGATGGCGCGGGCCGGGGTGTCGCCGGCACAGATCCCCGAGGTGCTGAAGGCCAACGGCACGCCCATCCCGGCCGGCGCGCTGGTCGACGACGGCAAGTCCCTGACGGTGCAGGTGGGCGCCCGGGTCGACTCGCTCACCGACCTGCGCGACCTCTACCTGACACCCGCTCAGCCCCAGCCGCAGGCCCAGCCTCAACAGCAGCCGCAGCAGGCCCGCCCCGGCCAGCCGCAGGCGCAGGCGCAGCCGGTGGTCAAGCCCAAGCCGCTCAAGCCGGTCAAACTGGGCGACGTGGCCACGGTGGAGCGGGGCCTGGCCGAGGCCAGCACGATCACCCGCACCGACGGCAAGACGAGTCTCGGCGTGTCGGTGACGATGGCGCCCGACGGCAACGCGGTGGCGATCTCGCACGAGGTCACCGAGAAGCTGCCGGAGCTCGGCCGGGCGCTCGGCGACAGCTCCGACAAGGCGGTGGAGGTCGTCTTCGACCAGGCCCCGTACGTGGAGGAGTCGATCGAGAGCCTCACCACCGAAGGACTGCTCGGCCTGGCCTTCGCGGTGCTGGTCATCCTGGTGTTCCTGCTGTCAGTGCGCTCCACGCTGGTGACCGCGGTGTCCATCCCGCTGTCGGTGGTGATCGCGCTGATCGTGCTGTGGATGGGCGACCACTCGCTCAACATGCTGACGCTCGGCGCGCTCACGATCGCGGTCGGGCGGGTGGTGGACGACTCCATCGTGGTGCTGGAGAACATCAAACGCCATCTCAGCTACGGCGAGGCCAAGCAGTCCGCCATCCTGGCCGGTGTGCGCGAGGTGTCGGGCGCGGTGACGGCGTCCACGCTGACCACGGTCGCGGTGTTCGCGCCGATCGCCATCGTGGGCGGCATGGTGGGCGAGCTGTTCAGCCCGTTCGCGATCACCGTCGCGGTCGCGCTGATCGCCTCGCTGGTGGTGTCGCTGACCGTGGTGCCGGTGATGGCGTACTGGTTCCTCAAGGCGCCCGACCTGACGCCGGAGCAGGCCCGCGCCCAGCGTGAGGCCGCCGAGGCCAAGGAACTGCGCAGCCCCCTGCAGCGCGCCTACCTGCCGGTGCTGCGCTTCGCCACCCGGTTCAAGCTGGTGACGGTGCTGATCGGCGTGGCGGTGATGGTCGGCACGCTCGGGCTGGCGGGCGGCCTGCGGACCAACTTCCTGGACTCCTCCGGGCAGAACACGATCTCGCTCAGCCAGCGGATGCCCGTCGGCAGCGACCTGGAGACCACCGACAAGGCCGCCGCCAAGGTCGAGGACGCCCTGGCGGAGCTGGACGCGGTGGAGTCCTACCAGGTGAACGTGGGCGGCGGCGACGCCATGATGGGCGGCAGCGGCGGCGGCGCCGACCGGGCCTCCTACTCGGTGACGATCAAGGAGGGCGCCGAGACGCCCCAGGTGGAGCAGGAGCTCCGCGACAAGCTCGCCACCCTGTCCGGGATCGGCGAGGTCACCGTCGGAGCCGCCGGCGGCGGCGGGTTCTCCAGCGACACGGTGGACGTGATCGTGCGGGCGCCCGACGCCGACGCGCTGCGCGCTGCCGCCGACGCGGTCACCGGGGCGATGGGCCAGGTGACCGGGCTGCGTGACGTGGCGTCCAACCTGGAGAACAGCGCCCCGCGCATCGAGGTCCGCGTCGACCGGGAGGAAGCCGCCGAGCGCGGGCTGTCGGAGGCGCAGATCGGCCAGGCGGTGGCGCAGGCGTTCCGCGGCGCGCCGCTGGGCGAGCTCACCCTGGACGGCCGGGCCAGTGACCTGGTGCTGCGCGGCGACGACGCGCCGGAGAACGTCAAGGCGGTCGAGGACCTGGAGCTGGCGACCGCCGCGGGCATGGTGAAGCTGTCCACGGTCGCCGACGTCGAGGAGGTCGCCGGTCCCACCCAGATCACCAGGATCGACGGCGAACGCTCCGCGACGGTGTCGGCCAAGGCGTCCGCCGCCGACCTGGGCAGCGTGACCCAGGCCCTGACCACCAAGCTGGACGGGCTGGGCCTGGCCGCGGGCTCGTCGTACGAGATCGGTGGCGCGTCCGCCGACCAGGAGGACGCCTTCGCGGACCTCGGCATGGCGATGCTGGCCGCCATCGCGATCGTGTTCATGATCATGGTGGCGACGTTCCGGAGCTTCGTGCAGCCGCTCATCCTGCTGGTGTCGATCCCGTTCGCGGCGACCGGCGCGGTGGGCCTGCTGGTGGCGACGGACACGGCGATGGGCGTCCCCGCGCTGATCGGCATGCTCATGCTGATCGGCATCGTGGTGACGAACGCGATCGTGCTGATCGACCTGATCAACCAGTATCGGGACCAGGGGATGGGGATCGTGGAGGCGGTGATCGAAGGCGGCCGCCGCAGGCTGCGGCCGATCCTGATGACCGCCATCGCGACCATCTTCGCCCTGACGCCGATGGCGCTCGGAGTGACCGGCTCGGGCGGGTTCATCTCCCAGCCGCTGGCGATCGTGGTGATCGGCGGCCTGGTCACCTCGACGCTGCTGACGCTCGTTCTGGTGCCGACGCTCTACACGATGGTCGAGCGGGGCAAGGAGCGGCTGCGCCGCACCCCCGCCCCGGCCAAGACCGAGAGCAAGGTGCTGACGCCGACGTCGTGAGCCCCTGAAGGAGGGTTGCCCGCCCGTACGACCTGCGTGTCGTACGGGCGGACGCGTGTGAATACACTTGTCCGACGTGACTTCGAAGCCGCTTATCCCCGATGTTCTGGCCGCCCGCTACGCCTCACCGGACCTGGCCCGCCTGTGGTCGCCCGAGTACAAGGTGGTCGCGGAGCGGCGGCTGTGGCTGGCGGTCCTGCGAGCCCAGGCCGAGCTCGGCGTGGCGGTCCCCGAGCAGGCGATCGGCGACTACGACAAGGTCGTCGACCAGGTCGACCTGGCCTCGATCGCCGCGCGGGAGCGGGTGACGCGCCACGACGTGAAGGCGCGCATCGAGGAGTTCAACGCGCTGGCCGGGCACGAGCAGGTGCACAAGGGCATGACCTCCCGCGACCTGACGGAGAACGTCGAGCAGCTGCAGGTGCGTGACAGCCTGCTGCTGGCCCGCGACCGCGTGGTCGCCCTGCTGGCCCGCCTCGCCGCGCTGGCCACCTCGCACGAGGCCACCGTGATGGCCGGCCGCTCGCACAACGTGGCGGCGCAGGCCACCACCCTCGGCAAGCGCTTCGCCTCCGCCGCCGACGAGCTGCTCGTCGCCTACCGCAGGCTGGACGAGCTCATCGCCCGCTACCCGCTGCGCGGCGTCAAGGGCCCCGTCGGCACCGCGCAGGACATGCTCGACCTGCTGGGCGGCGACCCGGCCAAGCTCGCCGAGCTGGAGGACCGGGTGGCCGGCCACCTCGGCTTCACCCACCGATTCACCAGCGTCGGCCAGGTCTACCCCCGCTCGCTGGACTTCGAGGTGGTGACCGCCCTGGTCCAGCTCGCCGCCGCGCCCTCCTCGCTGGCCCGGACGATCCGCCTGATGGCCGGGCACGAGCTGGTCACCGAAGGGTTCAAGGAGGGGCAGGTCGGCTCCTCGGCGATGCCCCACAAGATGAACACCCGCTCCTGCGAACGCGTCAACGGCCTGACCGTGGTGCTGCGCGGCTACGCCTCCATGGTCGGGGAGCTGGCCGGCGACCAGTGGAACGAGGGCGACGTGTCGTGCTCGGTGGTGCGCCGGGTGGCGCTGCCGGACGCGTTCTTCGCCTTCGACGGGCTGGTGGAGACGATGCTGACGGTCCTGGACGAGTTCGGCGCGTTCCCGGCGGTCATCTCCGCCGAGCTCGACCGCTACCTGCCCTTCCTGGCCACGACGAAGATGCTGATGGCGGCCGTCCGCTCCGGGATGGGCCGCGAGCAGGCCCACGAGCTGATCAAGGAGCACGCGGTGGGCTCGGCGCTGGCGATGCGCTCGCGCGGCGCCGCCAACGAGCTGCTCGACCGGCTGGCCGCCGACGACCGGTTCCCCCTGGACCGGCCGGCGCTGGACGCGCTGCTGGCCGACCGGGTGTCGTTCACCGGCGCGGCTGGCGGCCAGGTGGCGGCGGTGGCCGAGCAGGTGGCCCAGGTCGTGGCCGCCCACCCCGGCGCGGCGGCCTATCGGCCGGGCGCGATCCTGTGACCGGCGGCGGGTTCGCGTCGGGTGCGGAGGCCCGGGAGGGGCGTTGATACGCGAGTTCACCAGCCTGGCGGAGCTGCGGGCCGCCTGCGATGACGACCTGCTGGTGTGGGCGGCGCAGGACCTGACCGGCCGCCGGTCGCGGGCGTGGGCGCTCGGCGACGCCGTGGTGGCCGCCGCCCCGGACATCTCCCGCCACGACCGGATCGCCGTCTGGGGCGGTCCGGCCTGCGCGGTGGAGCTGGTACGTCACGCGTTCGCAGAGCTGGGGCCCACTTACCGCCCGTTCGGGGAGCGGGAGCTGATGACGCGGGTCATGGCGGAGCTGACCGGGCTGAAGGTCTCGGGTGAGTTCTCCTGGATGAGTCTCACCGTCCCCCCGCCACCTGCGGACCCCGGTGCCGGGGAGGTCGGTGCTGAGGAGGTCAGCGCCGGGGAGGCCGGCTGGCTGGACGCGGCCGAAGAGGACGAGGTCGCGGCGTTGATCGCCCGGCACGCACCCGGGTCGTACGCGGTCCCGGGTGACGCGGGAGTGCGGCGGTGGGCCGGGGTGCGCATCGGCGGGAGGCCGGCCGCGGTCGCGGCCGATGCCTGGTCGGCGCCGTCGGTGGGGCTGCTGGCGGGCGTGGCCACGGCTGCGCGGTGGCGGGGACGGGGACTGGCCGAGCGGGTGTGCCGGTGGATGTCGCGGGAACTGGTGGCCGAGCACGGGCGGGCGGCCCTGATGGTCGACGACGACAACGCCACGGCCATCGCCCTTTACGAACGCCTCGGCTACCGCCGCCGCCTCGTGCTGTCTTCGGTGATGAACTGATCGCGGGTACGCCCCGGGGGCAACCCCTGTACCGAGCAGCTTCCAGAAGCCAGTGGGCCCGGCCGACCCCCCTGACGTGTCACCGTCCAGCCCCGTGGCATCTCGCCGCTGACCTGGCCGCGCTTAATTCGGATGAGCTTGGCAGGGTGGTCAGGCACAGTGGACGGGTGATGACCGATTTTGTACCTGGTATCGAACTGTCCCGCGCCTTTTACGCCGAGGCGGTGGCGCCGCTGCTGGCCGGAGTGCCGCACAGCGCCGCGTTGATCGGGCCGGGCTCCGAAGTGCTGTCCTTCGACACGAGCCGGTCCGCCGATCATGACTGGGGGCCGCGGGTGCTCGTCTTCGTCCCCGGTGGACTGGTTACCGCTGCCGAGGCCGAGGTCGCCGCCGGGCTGCCCGCGCGTTTCCGCGGCTTCGCGACCGTGTTCGACTATCACGGGGAGGTGCGGCCCGGTGTCGTGGTCGCCGAGCTGGGGGAGTGGCTGGAGGGGCAGCTCGGATTCGACCCCCGGCGGGGCATGTCGCTGCTGGACTGGCTGTCGGTGCCGTGGCAGCGGCTGGCCGAGGTGACCCAGGGCGACGTGTTCCACGACGGGCTGGCGGACGAGGTGTCCGCGACGGGCGGGCTGGAGGCGGTCCGGCGGGCGTTGCGCTGGTATCCGGAGGACGTGTGGCGTTATGTGCTCGCGTGTCAGTGGCGGCGCATCGCCCAGGAGGAGCCGTTCCCCGGCCGTTGCGGCGAGGTGGGGGACGAGCTCGGCTCGGCCGTCGAGGGGGCACGGCTGGCCCGGGACGTGATGCGCCTGGCGCTGCTGCTGCGCCGGCGCTACCCGCCGTACGCCAAATGGCTCGGCAGCGCGCTGGCCCGGATGCCCGGCTCCACCGAGCTGGGGGAGTCGCTCGGGGCGGCGCTGGCGGCCCGGTCATGGTGGGATCGGCAGGACGGCCTGTCGGCGGCGTACTCACGGCTGGCCGCGCTGCAGAACCGGATCGGGCTGGCCGGACGGCTCGACGAGCGGGTGCGCGGCTTCCACGACCGGCCGTTCCAGGTGATCGGCGGCGACCGGTTCGCCGACGCGCTGATGGCCGGGGTGTCGGACCCGTTGATCAAGCGGTTGCCGCCGGTGGGATGCGTCGACCAGCTCTCCGACTCCGTCGACCTGCTGATGAGACCGGGCCGCGCCAGGACCGTGACCGCCGCGGCCCTGGGCCTCACCGCCTGAACCACGCGGCCGCTGGTGCGGTCAGGCGGACAGGAGGGACGCGGCGAGGCTCTCGACGCGCGCTCGCCAGGCCGGCAGCGCGGTGGTGTCGCCGGTGTGGGTGAGGATGAGGCGCGCGCCGTGGCCGGTGCCTTCGGCCAGTTCCCAACGGACCGTGCCGCCCGCCGTGCCGCTCGCCGCGGCGTACTCGAGGAGCTTGCCGGGCTCGGCGCGGGTGACCGCGCCCGCCGGCACGCCGGGGACGGTGAACGGGGCGGGCGGCGCCGCGCCGGTGCGAGCCTGGTCGCCGTCCAGCGCCCGCCACACCGCCTCGGCCGGGCGGGTGAGCTGGCGCTCCACGTGTACGGTGCCGTCGGCGGTCTCGCCGGAGGTGAGGCCGAGGATCGCCACGTAGTCCTCGTGCAGCTGGGCGGTGTCGGGGGTGGTGGGCCGGCGGCCGTCGAGCAGGGCCAGCAGGGCGGCGACGCAGGTGTGCCAGCCGGCGGCGAAACTGGCCGCGCCGAAGCGGTCCCCGAACGTGTGCGTGAGCACCAGCACGCTGCCGTCCCCGTCAGGCCGTACCTCCCAGCGCAGCTCGTCGTCGCCCCACGTGTGGGCGAACACCCGCGGCGGGTCCAGCTCGGTCACTCTCCCGTCGGGGCCGAACTCGTAGGAGACGCGGTCGCCGGAGATCGTCATCTCGGCGGGGAACCAGTGTTTGAGGTGCTCCGGCTGGGTGATGGCCCGCCACACCTTGTCCGGCGGGTGCGGCAGCCTGCGCTCCAGGTGCAGGATGGTGCGGCCGTCCGGGTGGATGGTGAGGTGCTCGTTCACTGGTCCTCCATCGTGTCGAGGTGTCGTTCGAGCCGGTCGAGGCTGCCTGTCCACAGCCGCCGGTAGGGGGCGAGCCAGGCGTCGATCTCGGCGAGCGGTTGCGGGCGGATCTCGTACCAGCGGCGTTGGGCGTCCTTGCGCACGGCCACCAGCCCCGCCTCGCGCAGGACGCGCAGGTGTTTCGAGGTGCCAGGCTGGGTCAGGCCGAGCCGCTCGGTGAGCTCGCCGACCAGGTGAGGGCGTTCGAGCAGCAGGTCGAGGATCTGCCGCCGGGCGGGTTCCGCCAGCACGTCGAAGCGCATACCCTGAACATACCAGGATGGTTATATGCCTGAAAAGACATCTACCGTGGCGGGGTGCGACCCCAGCCGGTCATCACGTTGTCGATGGCGTTGAGCAGGACCTGGGCGGGGACCCCGTCGGAGGTCTGGAGGGAGAGGCCGTTGAGGAAGGTGTGATATTCGGTGGCCAGCGCGTCGACATCGCTGTCCGCCGGCAGTTCGCCGTCCTCGACGGCCTGGGCCAGGCGGTCGCGGATCGCGTCCCGGATCCGGCCGCGCTGGCGGCGCAGCGCCTCACGCACCTCGGGGCCGGCCTGGGAGGTGTTCGCCGCCCCCAGCACGACCAGGCACCCCCGAGGAGAGGCGAACCCGGTGAACAGCTCCACATGCTGCTTGAGCATGACCTCGATCGCCTGCCTGGCGGTGGGCTGCTCGGCCAGGGCCCGGCCGGTGATGCCCTCCCCGATCTTCGTGTAGCGGGCCATCGCCCGCAGGTAGAGCCGTTCCTTGCTGCCGAAGGCGCCGTAGATGCTCGGCGAGTTGATCCCCATGGCGCGGACCAGGTCGACCATCGACGTGCCGTCGTAGCCCTTCTCCCAGAACAGATGCATGGCCCGGTCCAGCACCTCGTCCTCGTCGAAGACCCGCGGCCGTCCCCGCCGCGCGCCGCCGCCATCCGCCATGACCACCTCCGGTGAACACCTTTCCCCATCGTACGACCGCTTTTGTGCTGTACGACACAAAAAAGGTAATCGCGTGGCCCATGGCCGCCTCCGAGGTGTTTTGTAATGGACAACATGAAATGGACCGACGCTTGGGAGCCCGCCATGACCGCGCACACCACCCCGTCCTCCGTCGCGACCCCGATCGGTTTCGGCTCGGTGACCGGCGTGCCGAACCTGCCCGAAGGGTTCACCGGCACCTTCCGGAGCCGGTTCGTCACCGCGAACGGCCTGCGGCTGCACGCCGTCACCGGCGGGCAGGGGCCCGCGTTGCTGCTGCTCGGCGGCTGGCCGCAGACCTGGTACGCCTGGCGCTTCGTCATGCCTGCCCTGGCCAGGGACTTCTCCGTCGTCGCCGTCGACCCGCGCGGCGTCGGCCTGTCCGACAAGCCCGACAGCGGCTACGACTCCGCGACCCTCGCCACCGACCTCGTCGCCCTGATGGAGGAACTCGGCCACCCGCGCTTCGCCATGGCCGGCCACGACATCGGCATGTGGACCGGCTATGCCATGGCCGCCGACCATCCCGGCCGGATCGAACGGCTCGCCGTCGCCGAGGCCATCATCCCCGGCATCTCGCCCTCACCGCCGCTCCTCGGCAGCCGCCGGCTCAGCGACCTGCTGTGGCACTTCACCTTCAACCGCGCCCACGAGGTCAACGAACGCCTGGTCCAAGGCCGCGAGGAGATCTACTTCGGCCACCAGTTCGCCACCAAGGCGGCCACCCCCACCTCCATCCCGGACTACGCCGTGCAGGTCTACGTCGACACCCTGCGCGACCCGCAGGCGCTACGGGCCAGCTTCGACTACTACCGGGCCATCGACGAGACGATCGAGCAGAGCCGCCGGCGCAGACAACACAAGATCACCATCCCGGTGCTGGCCATCGGCGGCGCGACCGCCTGTGGCGACGGCGTGGAGGCCGAGATGCGCAGCGTCGCGGAGGACGTCACCGGCCTGGTCATCCCCGACTGCGGCCACTACGTCCCCGAAGAGGCCCCCGAAATCCTGCTCGACGCACTGACGCGCTTCCTCGCCCCCTACAAGAACGCCGCCGCCTGAGCACGCCGATCACCCGGGCGGCGCCACCGGGCTCGGGGAGGCACCGGTGATCAGCCCCAGATGGATGTACGACTCCATGCCCCGGACGAGGACGTCAGGCAGATCGCACGCGGGGTGGCGGGCTCCAGCCGCCCCGCCACGATGCTCGGTGAGGAGCCGGGCCGACGAGCACGACCAGACGGGTCTCGAAGCCGGTGGCCTTCGTCGACGGCCCGGTTGGGCCGGCACAGCGCGATGTCGCGTGGGCGTGGTGTGGCCGTTCGCCTTCGCCTTCGCGTGGGCGTTCGAGGAAGCGCTGCATGGCGGTGTTGATGATGACGCAGGGCACCGTCTCAGCGACGACCAGAGAGGGCCGGCCACCGTCCCTCCCTGGTCGATCGCCGACTCTGGGCGGTCTGGGAGATCAGCGACCAGAGGATCTCGACGATCAACTGCTCTTCGGCATCCCCGCCATTTGGGTCGCCGAGGCGCGAGCCTGGCCACGGAACCGCCGTCATCTGGACGTACAGTTCCGATCACCCCGAACTGAGTCCAACCGCCTGCCACGCGGGGGAGATTCTTCGACAACGTGAGCCTCACCGACCACGTGTACAGGGTCTGGGTCGACTTCATCGCCGGGGGATCGCCTGGCTGGGCCGCCTACGACACCACCGAGGCCGTCGACGAGCGCGCGACCTCGGACGGAATCCGCCCGCTTTAGTGATCTACAGTGTAAAGGCGGGCGGGCTTGGCGCTGAGACTGCCCGCGATGAAGAGCTACCGTCCCGGCGAGATGCCGTGCTTCCGAGTCACCCGGCGCGACGCCATTCGGCCGGCGTCCGCTTTCGATGGTGATGCTGCGCGCGGAGGTCTCGTCGCTCAGCCGTAGGCGGCGGCCGAGCCCGCCAGAGGGGCGTGGCGGCTCTTGGCCTGAAGCTCCGGGGGGTCCGTCCGGATCGGGCCGGTTTCTGCCGCGCCGAGCGCCGCAGCTGGTGCAGGGTCCACCACTGACGGTGTGGGTCCTGACGGTGTGGGTCGAGCTTGGTGGGAGCGACCCGTCCTCAGCCAGCGTGCCCTCACATGCACATTTCGTGTCACATCTCTCGCCTCGTTGTTGCTTCTGTGGCGTGCACTCCGGTCAGGGCGAGGGTGAGCAGCCGGTCGGCCTGGTCTGCGCTGTCAGGTTCGTGCTCGACAGCCAGGCAGATGGCGTTGACGAGCTTGAGCAGGTCCGTGATGGAGACGTCGGTGCGGACGGCGTTCGCGTGGCGGGCGCGGGCCAGCAAGTCTGCTCCGGCGTTGGTGATCATCGTGTGGCAGGTGCCGCCGAAGGCAGGGTCGCCGTCGTGGGCCCCCCGCATCAGTGAGGCGGCCAGGCCCCGGTTGGACACGGCGTGCCTGGCGACGGCTCCCAGCCAGGTCGCCAGCGCGCGTCCGGGATCGGGGTCGGCGGCCAGGTCGGCGGCGATGGCGCACAGTGCCTCGACCTTGTCGCGGAAGACGGCCTCCAGGAGCAGCTGTCGGGAAGGGAAGTGCCGGTGCAGCGTGGCCGAGCCGACACCTGCGCGCCGGGCGATCTCCTCCAGTGAGGCCTCGGCTCCATGCTCGGCGATGGCCTCGGCGGCCGCGGCCAGGATGCGGTCGTAGTTGCGGCGCGCGTCCGCGCGCATCGGCCTCGTGGGTGAGGTCGTACGGCTGTTTGGTGGCATGTGATCTCCGGCGGGCTTGCAAAGTGGGGCGGCCCTCCATATCGTACTCATCCAGAACCGGAGGGCCACCCCATTTATACGGGTGGCCGCCGCATGCCTACGTCTGGAGACACATCGTGAAGACCATCGTGGTGGTGGGGGCGACCGGCCAGCAGGGCCGGGCCGTGACGGCGCATCTGCTCGCCGACGGCCGGCGGGTACGAGCGGTGACGCGCGATCCGGACGCCCCGGCGGCCCGGGAGCTGGCTCGGGCCGGCGCCGAAGTCGTCAGCGCCGAGATGGACGACGTCGACTCGCTCATCGCCGCAGCCGAAGACGCTGACGGCCTGTTCAGCGTGCAGCCCACCGTCGGCTCGCCGGGAACCCCGGCGAGCTTTTCCGCCGAGGACGAGGTCCGCTGGGGCTGCAACGTCGCCGACGCGGCGCACGCCGCCGGTGTGCGGCACCTGGTCTACGCCTCGCTCGCCGGCGCCGGTCGCCACGACACCGAGAAGCTCCCGCAGAACACGATCAACAAGTGGCGGATCGAACAGCACATCGCCCGGCTGGGCCTGCCCGCGACGTTCCTGCGCCCGGTCTCCTTCATGGAGAACTACACCGGCGGCTACCACCTGCACGACGGCACCGTCGCCACCGCGTTCGCCGCCGACGTGCCGCAGCAGATCATGGCCGTCGACGACGTCGGCGTCTTCGCCGCGCTGGCCTTCGCCCAGCCGGGCGACTGGATCGGGCGCGCGGTCGACCTGGCCGGGGACGAACTGACCCCCGTGCAGATCGCCGCGGCCATCTCCGAGGCCATCGGCCGGCCGCTGCCCTACGTCCAGATCCCGATCGAAGCGATCGCGCAACTCGGCGAGGTCTTCGCCTTCGCCTACACCTGGCTCAACGAACGCGGGTATCGCGCCGACATAGCCTTCACCCGCTCGCTGCACCCCGGCCTGCTGGACCTGCGCACCTGGCTGCAGCGGACCGGAGCCGCCCAGATCGCCGGCTTCCTGACCGCCCAGAGCACCACCCAGCAGGACCGATGAGCGCGTTCGACCTCGGACGGGTCGGCATCTGGGCGGGCGAGATGGATCGCTATCCTGCCCCCGCCGTACGCCGAGCAGTCGCCGCCATCGAGGACCTCGGCTACCCAGCCCTGTGGTTTCCCGAGACGACCGGCCGCGAAGCCATGGCCCAGGCCGCTCTGCTGTTGTCGGCCACCCGGCAGACGGTCATCGCCACCGGTACCGCGAGCATCTACGCCCGCGACGCGATCACCGCCGCGGCCGCACAGAGCACCCTTGCCGAGGCATTCCCCGGGCGGTTCCTGCTCGGTCTCGGCGTCAGCCACCCCGCCCTGGTCACCGACGTGCGCGGCCATCGGTTCGGCCCGCCGGTGGCGACCATGCGTGCCTACCTGACCGCGATGGACAACGCCCCCTTCGGCCCGGAGGTCCTGAAGGCGATGGGCACCGCCCCCTTCGGCCCGGCGATCCCCACAGCGCCCCGGGTCCTGGCCGCGCTGGGTCCGAAGATGCTCCAGCTCGCCGCCGAACACGCCTGGGGCGCCCACCCGCTGGGCATGCCGATCGAACACACCCGCCACGCCAGAAGCCTGCTCGGGCCGCACGCAATGCTGGCGGTCACCCAGCTCGTCGTCCTGGACCCGTCCCGCCGTGTCGCGGCCGAGCTGGCCCGCGCCCACGCGGCCGCCGCCCTGCCCAACCGGCTCACCCTGCTGCGCGATCTGGGATTCGACGATGCCGACTCCCTCCACGACCGGCTGGTCGATGCCCTGGTGGCCATCGGCGGGCCTGAGGACGTCGCCCGGCGCGTCGAGGAGCATCTCGACGCCGGCGCGGACCATGTCAGCCTGCACGTGCTTACGGCCACACCAGACGAGCCGCCACTGCGCCAATGGGAGCAGCTCGCCGCACAGTTGCTGTGAGCGGCGCCCAGCTACGGGGGCCATCCCGGTATGGGGACCGACAGGCCAGCGTCCTATCCTCCACCCGCAGTACTCGCGACCCCGCCAAGCGGGAAACTCGCCAAAGCGGGGACCCACCGAAGCGGGGACCCACGAAGGGCAGGCTGAACCGGGTCACCCCTTATCTCCCTCCTGAAGCTCGGGTCATCGGCTGGGGCTCGGGTCTGCCTCCAGGTAGGCCAGGACCGCCATCACCCGGCGGTTGTGATCATCGGAGGGCGGCAGCCCCAGCTTGGTGAAGATGTTGTTGGTGTGCTTGCTGATCGCCTTGTCGGTGACGAACAGGCGGGTGGCGATCGCGGCATTGGACAACCCTTCGGCCATCATCGCGAGCACCTCACGCTCTTTCGGCGTCAGCTCGCCGAGGGGCTCGTCCCTGCCCCTGCGGGTGAGGAGCTGGGAGATCACCTCTGAGTCCATCGCGGTGCCGCCCTCAGCCACCCGGCGCACCGACTCGACGAACTGCTCGACGTCGCCGATCCTGTCCTTCAGCAGGTAGCCGACCGCGCCCGACCGGTCGGACAGCAGCTCGCGGGCGTAGAGCTGCTCGACATACTGCGAGAGGATCAGCACGGGCAGCCCCGGCTGCCTTCTCCGTGCCTCCAGGGCGATCCGCAGCCCCTCGTCCGTCAGGGTCGGCGGCAGCCGGACGTCGATCACGGCCACGTCGGGCCGGTGCCGGATCAGCGCGTCGAGCAGCATCGGCCCGTTGTCGACAGCCTCGACCACCTCGAAACCGTGCGCCGTCAGCAGGCGGACGAGGCCGTCTCTCAGGAGTGCGAGATCTTCGGCGATGACAACGCGCACGGGAGCTCCATGGTGAGTTCGGTGGGGCCGCCTGGGGGACTGCGCACGATGAGCGTCCCGTCGAAGGCTGACAGGCGCCGCCGTATTCCGCCGAGGCCGGTGCCGGGCTCGGTGCCGGTCGTGGTGCTGGCTGGCGGGTGGGCGCCGCCGCGTCCATCATCGCCC
Source organism: Nonomuraea sp. NPDC049714 (assembly GCF_044465295.1). Lineage (NCBI taxonomy): Bacteria > Bacillati > Actinomycetota > Actinomycetes > Streptosporangiales > Streptosporangiaceae > Nonomuraea > Nonomuraea sp. NPDC049714. The sequence goes on from NZ_JBITLM010000015.1 coordinate 111,892, forward strand.
ACCGCCAATCGTAAAACGCCTTCGGAGTGGTGCAGGCGCACCCATGCCCGGGTGGCGGCGCTGTGCTTGGCCACGTTGGTGAGGGCTTCGGCGGCCGCGAAGTACACGGCGGACTCGACGGGCGGCTCAGGACGGGCGGGCAGGTCGATGTCGATCCGTACCGGCACCGGGCAGAGCAGCGCGGCGGCCTGGATGGCGCCGGCGAGCCCGCGGTCGGCGAGCACCGGCGGGTGGATGCCGCGCACCAGGTCGCGCAGGTCGATGAGGGCTTGCCCGGCCGACTCCCACGCCTCCCGCACCAGCTCGCGAACCTGATCGGGGTCGCTCGCACTCTTGGCCAGCCCGAGGTTCATCCGCATGGAGATGAGCCTGGCCTGCGCACCGTCATGCAGATCGCGCTCGATGCGGCGCACCTCGGCCGCCTGCGCGTCGACCGCCGCCGCCCTTGACTCGGTCAGCTCTCTGACCCGTCCTGCCAGGGAGGACGCGGGCCCCAGGAGCCGCTCGGCCAAGCGCGCCTGGAGCGTGTGCAGCAGCGGGACGGCCGCCAACCCGATCGCCGTGAGGGCCACGATGGCCAGCGACAGGTTGAGCGTCACCGACAGGCTGTTCTCCGCCGTACGGAGGCTGAGAATCGCGAGTGCGGCGGACAACGTCGCGCCGACGGCGATCAGACAGGCCGGTCCGACGACGGCATGCACGGCCAGCCAGGCGACCTCGCGCGCGGTGCGATCATGCCGGTGCGGCTCCGGAATCCGGCGCCCGAGCACCTGAGCCGCCCGCGCCCGATGGGCGCCGGTCAAGGCGCGGACCGCGACGAGCACACGGGACAGCGGGCGCCGCCCCGGCCCGCCGACCGGGATCAACGCCGCGGCCACCCCCAGCAGGGCGAGCAGCATCCATGCCGCCGCGCCGGTGGCGGCGTTCAGCAGCAGCCCAGCGGGAGGTTCGACGATGAGACGGATCCTGCGCACACCAGCAGTCTGCCCGTTCGGCGGTGCGCGGGCGAGGGAGCCAGCCCCACCACGACGAGGGAGAAATCCTACCTTCGCGGTGGGCGCAGGGCGATGGAGGAAGCGGGGCGGCACCTCAAAACTGGAGGCCGATACCGAAACGAGGGGATGTCTGTGATTGAAGTGACCGGCCTGACGATGCGGTACGGCGACGCATTGGCGGTCGACGACCTGACCTTCGCGGTGAAACCGGGCCTGGTGACCGGCTTCCTCGGCCCCAACGGTGCGGGCAAGTCCACCACGATGCGCGTGATCCTCGGCCTGGAGGCGCCCGACCGGGGGATCGCCCTCGTGAACGGCCGACCTTACCTTTCATTGAAGGAGCCGATGCGCCAGGTGGGCGCTTTGCTCGACGCGGCCGCGGTGCACGGCGGCCGGACCGCCGCAGCGCACCTGTGGTGTCTGGCCCGTAGTAACGGCATCGGCCGCGGCCGGGTCGGCGAGGTGCTGGAGCAGGTGGGGCTGGCCGAGGTCGCCGGCCGGCGGATCGCCGGGTTCTCGCTGGGCATGCGCCAGCGGCTCGGCATCGCCGCGGCGCTGCTCGGCGACCCCGGCGTGCTGATGTTCGACGAGCCGGTCAACGGGCTGGATCCCGAGGGCATCCGGTGGATCCGCGAGCTGATGCGGCTGCTGGCGGGGGAGGGGCGCACCGTGCTGGTCTCCAGCCATCTGATGAGTGAGATGGCGCTCACCGCCGACCACGTCGTGGTCATCGGGCGCGGCCGGCTGATCGCCGACACCACCATGCCGGAGCTGGTCGAGCGCTTTGCGCGAGGCGTGCTGGTCCGCGCGGCCGATCAGCGGACGCTGGCCGGAGTGCTGCGGGCGGATGGCGCGAGCGTGGTCGAGGAGGAGGGCGGGCTGTCGGTGAGCGGTCTCACCCCCGCACGGATCGGCGAGTTGGCCCTCGTGGGCGGGATCGCGCTGCGTGAGCTGACGCCGCGCAGTGCCTCTCTCGAGGAGGCGTTCATGCAGTTGACCGGGGAAAGCGTCGAGTTCGGCGCGGGGAGGGCCGCCTGATGACCGATGTGATCGCCTCCGAGTGGCTGAAGCTGCGTTCGCTGAGATCCAATCTCTACCTTCTGGCGTTCTCGGTGCTGTCCGTGGTGCTCTGCGCCGGGGTGATGTTCATGGTCACCAGGGGCTTCGACAATCAGACGGGCGATGACCTGCTGAGCTTCGAGAGCGTGGGCGCGGGGTTGGGCATGGGCCTGCCGGTCGCCTACTTCGCGATGGCCGCGCTGGGCGCCCTGTCCATCACTTCCGAATACACCACTGGTCATATCCACACGAGCCTGGTGGTGGTGCCGAGGCGGCAGCGCTTCCTGTTCGCCAAGATCCCGGCGCTGGTGGTCGTCACTCTGGTCGCGGGGCAGGTGCTCGTGTTCGCCATGCACGTCGCCGCGCAGGCCGTGCTGGGAGATCGCGCCGCGCAGGTCCTGCTCGACGGGCAGACCCTCGGCACGTCGCTGTCCGATCCGGGCGTGCTGCCCGGGCTGCTCGTCGCCGGTGCGGCCATGCCCCTGGTCGCCCTGGTCGGGCTCGGCCTGGGTGCGGTCATCCGGTCCACCGCGGGCTCCCTCGTCGCGCTGATCATGATGCTGTTCGTCCTGCCGGTGGTGGCGCAGACGCTGCCGTCACCGTGGCGGTCGCGGATCGGCTCCTTCATGGTGGAGAACCTGCCGGACCAGATCGTCGCCGGAGCCGCCCCAGGCCTCCTCTCCCCGCTCGCGGCCTGCGCCGTGTTGCTCGCCTACCCGGTGGTGGCGCTCACCGGGGGAGCGGTGGCGATCGCCGTGCGAGGCCGCGGGGCCTGGCCGTTGGTCGTGGGAGGGCTGCTGGCCGCACTGCTGGCCTCGGTGCTGCTGGTTCCGTCAGGCGCGGCGGCGTCCACGCTGTCGTGGAAGTCGTGTGGCGGAGATCTGGAGTGCGCCTCGGTCGAGGTGCCCGTCGACTGGTCGAAACCGTCCGGACGGAAGGTCTCCCTCCAGGTCGCCCGGCTGCCGGCCACGGGAACCCACCGCAGGATCGGCACAGTGTTCGCCATTCCCGGCGGACCGGGCGGCTCGGGCATCGAGGATCTGAAGGAGAAGGGCGGCAGCTTCGGCAAGCTCCGCCAGCGGTTCGACGTGGTCAGCGACGCCCCGCGCAACACCACCGATCTCGGTGTCATCCCGTTCGAGTGCCTGTCCACCGGCCCCTGGATCACCGTGCCCGGCAGCCGCGCCGCATACGACCGGCTGGCCGCACGAAACAGGGCGTCCGCCGAGCAATGCCGCAAAAGCGACCCCGAATACTTCGACAATCTCGACTCGGGCTCGGTCGCCAGGGACATCGAGGCGATTCGGGTGGCCCTCGGCGAGGACGAGCTGAGCTTCGTCGCCACCTCCTACGGTGGCGTGGTGGCCACCACCTATGCCCGGCTGTTTCCCGATCGCGTCCGTGCGATGTACATCGACGGCTCTGTTGACCACCTCGCCGACCATGCCACGCGAGCCCGGCTGAGATCCGGGTCGATCGAGGCGCAGTTCGCCCGGTTCGTCGCGTGGTGCGAGTCGGCCGCCGAATGCGCGCTGCACGGGCGCGATCCCGGTGCGGTGTGGCGCTCCCTCACCGCCGCCGCCGACCGCTCACCCGTGCCGGTGAAGGGGGAGCGGGCCGCCTATAGCGGGTTCGACCTCAAGGTCGCCGCCTCGGCGGACGTGACCAGCCCCGGCCCCGCGCCTGACTTCCCCAACTGGCAGCGGTTCGCCCGGGCCATCGACCAGGCCGTGCAAGGAGACGCCTCCGGCTTCGCCGACATCGTCAGGCCGGTCACGCAGAGCCTCAAGGTGCCCTCGTTCAGAGGCATGAACGTGACCCACTGCACGGACGGACTCGCCTTCGACAGCTACGAGGAGTTCCAGCGGATGAGAAGGCTCGGCGAGCGGATCTCCCCCAACTTCGCCGGAAACCAGCTCTGGCATCCGCTCGCCTGCGTCGGCTGGCCGTCCCCCATCACCAACCCCGCCGCCCCGCTACCCGCTGACCGGCTCCCGCCGCTTCTCGGCGCCGGCACGTGGATCGAGCACGCCGACGCGGCCAACATCGTCAGGGACGTGCCCGGCTCGTCCACCGTCCGCTACAACGGCCATGGTCATGGCCTCTACCTCTCCGGCAACCAGTGCACCATCTCCCACGCCAACCGCTACCTCACCTACCTCCGCCTACCCCCACCCGCCACCACCTGCGAACCGCCGCCCACGAGCTAGTGCCGCATCAGAAGATATTCGCCCCGTTGGTTTCCATCGCCGCGGGTGAGACTCCGCGATGCATCGCCGTGTGCACCGCGTACCCTCTCCACGTGACGCAGTCCCACCGAATGTTCGAGAACCCGCCTGCGCTGCCCCACGACATCGTCACCGAGGCGGTGGAACGCGGGCTCGGTGACACCACGCACGAACCTTCGGCGGCCGTGGCTCTGGTCGGCATCGCGCTGTACGACGACGATCGCGCGTTCATCGAGCACTGCTGCATCGAGGTGGGAATGAGGGCGGAGAGCGGGAGCCAGTTGCTCGGGCTGGCCGGCCTGTGCCTGGGCCACGCGGCCCGTAGGTTCGGGCAACTCAGTGAGCGAGCGGTAGCGCTGGCCGAAGCTCTGGCGACCCGGTCTGAGCTGGACCCTGCGGATGTCGACGGACGAGCCCTCGACGGGCTCGACGACATCCGCTCTTACCTGCACCGTGGCGAAGCCGAGTAGTTGCCGGTCAGGTGACGTTCGCTCTGGCGACGACTCCGCGTAGGCGCTCGTCCTGAGCGTGGCGGTTTCGCCAGAGGATGTGGCGGCGGATCATGCTGCCCTGTTCGGCGTGGTCGGTGCCGTCGAGGGTGAAGTAGCGAAGAGCGGTGAACTGGGCTTCGATCCGGTTGAGCCAGAAGGAGTTCGTCGAGAACGAGAAGCGCACCACGTAGGCGATCTCGACGTTGTCAGCGGCCGCCCAGGTGCCGACGCACTGGCACCTGGGCGTGGCCAGGTGCGGGGAGAAGTTGTCGCCGACGATCCCGATACGGGTCTGGGGCGGGTAGAGGCTGCGCAGGTAGCGGCAGAACTCCAGGAACTGGGTCCGCTTCGAACTGGGTCCGCTTTCTGACCGGCTTGATGTGGCCGTAGAGCTTGTCCCGGGCCAGGTCGAGTGCGGCGAACAAAGGAGACGCCTTCCTCGCGGAGTAGGATCCGCAGCCCCTCGTGGCTGATGTCGTCGACCACTTCCTCGGCGACCAGGAAGTCCGCCAGCTGTCAGGCTCCAGTAGTTTTGATCTACAGTGTAAAGCCGATCTCTTAGAGATAAATCAAGTTCAACAAATGAAGACAACAGCAAGCGTCCAGTCGGCAACGCAGCTGGTGGGACCGTACGCGTGCGCGGCTGTCACGAGCGGCGGGCGGCGGGGCCTACGGTGGCCGGTCACTGGTGGTGCCGCACCGGTCCTTGCTTCCTGTCAGGGGGTGCGGAGGAAGGTCAGCGTGTGGTCCAGGAGCAGGGCGGTGGCCTTGGCGTCGTAGGAGGGCAGCGAGCTGTCGGCGAACAGGTGCTCATCGCCGGGGTAGAGGTGCAGCTCGGCGTCGGGAACCTGGTCGACGAGCGCGCGGGCGGCGTCCGCGTCACCCTCGTCGGTGAACACGCGGTCCGCTTCCATGGCGTGGATGCGGACCGGGACCGCTGCCGGCCATGGCCCGAAGAAGGAGCTTGGCACGCAGGCGTGGACGAGCACGGCGCCGCGTGCGCCCGGCCGGGTCTGGGCGAGTTTCTGCGCGGGGAGCACGCCGAGGGAGAACCCGATGTAGACCGGTTCCGCCGGAATGTCCGCCGCTGCTCTCGCGCCGCGGTCGAGGATCTCGTCGACGCCGATCTCGTCGGAGTACGCCAAACCCGCGTCGAGGGTGTCGAAAGTACGGCCGTCGTACAGGTCAGGAGTGTGCACGCTGTGCCCATGGCCGCGTAGTGCCTCGGCGAAGGCGGCCACGCCCGGGGTGAGGCCGAGGGCGTGATGGAACAGCAGTACGTCGGCCATCGTGAACCTCCGAAGACGGAAACGATCCATGACTCTAACCCGCCGCCAGGCTGTCGGCACCCCGCCTGCCGTGCCTGCGCCCCGGGGTGTAGGCCGTCGCCCCTCAGCGCAGGTTCTTGACCATCGTCTGCTGGTGAACCCGCCTGCCCTCGTGTCGGAGGCCGGGTATCAGCGGCGTCGGGCCGTGCGCGGCGAATCCGGCGCGCTCGAAGAAGCGCACCGCCCGGGTGTTCTCGGCCACCGTCTGGAGGTGGCAGCCGGGGGAGCCGGCCGCCTTCAGGCGGTCGAGCCACACCGCCATCAGGGCGTCGGCGGCGCCGGTTCCGCGCGCCTCGGGGGCGACGTTGATGTGCAGGTGCGACGGCCATCGTGCGTCGGTGAAGTCGCCTGCGGAGGGCCTGCCCCGGATCTTGGAGACCGTCAGGTCGGCGAGGCTGCGTGCGAAGAAGGTCGCGGGTCCGCGCCGGAGGAAGAGGCGGTACTTCCTGATGGCGTTCTCCATGCGCTCGGCCTCGCTGGGGAAGGCCGCGCCGTCGAGGCAGCCCGCCAGGTAGCCGACCAGGGCGCCGTCGGCCGGGGCGACGAACAGTGAGCCCGGCTCCAGGTCCATGTAGGGGTCGAGATAGATGGCCGCCTCGGACTCCTCGTGTCCCCAGAGTGAGGCGGTGGGCGCGCCCTCGCCGGCGCGGACGAACAGCTCGCGCAGCTGGGCGCGGTCGGTCTCGGCGAACATGCGTGCTTCCATTGCGCCCCCTTTCTGCGTACAACATACACGATTCTGCGTATGCCATACGTTGTCAGGAGGCTGCAGTCCCCCCTTCACGCCTGCTGGCTGGGCCGGCTGAGAGAGCGGATGTGCGCCTCGACGCCGTCCAGCGCGCGTTCCAGGCCGAAGACGAAGTGATCGTCAGGAGCTCCCGGGTCGTCGCCGAAGGCGCCCTCGTCGAGCGCGGCACGTAGCCCGGGCAGACGGCCCGCGCCGGTCACCCGCCGCAGGAACGGCTCGTACCCGCTCCAGCGCCGCAGGGTTTCGGGCTCGGTGTCGAGCGTGATCGCCGCGGTGATGCGCACGTGGCTCCACACATGCCCGCTGATCAGCAGCTGGGTGGCGAGCTTGGCTCTCGCGGGCAGGCCGGTGTCCTGGAGGATCAGCAGGAACTGGTCGAGCCAGGCGAGCTGGTGGGGTGTGGCGGGCGGTCCCTTGGGCGTCAGCAGGTGGACCGTCCAGGGATGGGCCAGGATCGCCGCGCGCATCGAGGTGGCCCACGACTCCAGGCCGCGCCGCCAGCCGAGGCCTTCGGGCAGCGGCGGAGGCGGCCCGACGGCGGCGTCCAGCATCAGCGTGAGCAGCTCGTCCTTGGTGGCGACGTAGCGGTAGAGCGCCATGGTCGAGCTGCCCAGCCGGTTGCCCACACGGCTCATCGAGACCGCGTCCAGGCCGTCCTCGTCGGCGACCTCCACGGCAGCGGAGACGATGCGCTCCAGGGTCAGTCCGCGCTTCGGCCCTTTACGTGGACGGTCACCCAGGCCCCAGGCCGCCTTGATGCTCGCCGGGAACGCCTGGTCACCGTCGCCGTCGAGGCCGTCGAGCATGAAAGACAGGAAGTGCTCCGGGATGACGCCCGGGCGGCAGGCGAACACGTTGAGCAGTTCCATGAGGTCGCCGGTGCCGACGTCCGACCGCATCGCGCCGTCCGCCTGCGCCTGCCGTACCAGCTCGTCGAGTCGCCGTACGAGCGCCTGTCTCGCCTGCGGCGCGGAGGTGCCGGCCAGCGCGGCCGCGACGGCGCCGCGGCCCTTCTCGACGCTGTAGACGACGAACGCGCGAACGGCCGCCCACGCGTCCGGCTCGGCCGCCTCCGCGCGGTCGAGGGCGGCCATGAGCTCATGGACGTAATGCTCCGCCAGGGCGGCCAGCAGCACCCCGCGGTCGGGGAAGCGGCGGTAGAGCGTGCCGACGCCGACGCCGGCCCGGCGGGCGATCAGCTCCATCGGCGCGTCCGAGCCGCGCTCGGCCACCACGTCGCGTGCCGCCTCCAAGATCCTGTCCCGGTTGCGGCGGGCATCGGCGCGCATCGAACCCCCTTGAAGTGGACGACAGGATTCCGCCTAGTATAGAACCGGAAACTGACATTCCGGTTGATGGGGGTTGCGATGATTGTGGTGACCGGTGCGACAGGCACGATCGGGCGTGCGCTGATCGAGGAGCTCGGCGGTGCGGCCCGAGCCGTCGTACGGCGCGCGGAACAGGGCGAGGAGCTGGGATGCGACTACGTGGTCGGCGACCTGGAACGGCCGGAGAGCATCCCGATCGAGCCCGGTGACAGGCTCTTTCTCAACAGCGCGCTGTGGCCGGGGTTCGTGCGAGCGCACCAGGCGGTCATCGATCACGCGGCAGGCGCGGGTGCGGCGCAGGTGGTGAGCGTCTCCGTGCGCGGCGTGACGTCGAGCAGCCTGCTCGGCTTCGGCATGCACGGGCAGGTCGACGAGCATCTCAAGGCCTCGGGAGTGCCGTGGTCGATCCTGGCGCCCGTCGGCTTCATGCAGAATCTCGCGAGCGATGTCGACGAGGAGGGGCGGATCTTCGGCTCGTACGGCAGGGGCGGCGTCGGCTACATCGACGCGCGTGACATCGCGGCGGTCGCGGCCGCGCTGCTCACGCGTCCCGTCGGGGCCGACGCCACGTACGAGCTCACGGGGCCGTCGGCGCCCACGCATGACGAGGTCGCCGCTGAGCTCACCCGCGCGCTCGGCCGGACCGTGCGTTACCTGGACCTGTCGCCCGAGGAAGCCGCCGTTCACCTGGAGAAGCGCGGCATGCCCGGCCAAGCGGCCCGCGACCTGGCCGAACTCATGGCGCAGATCGGGGATGGGCGCTGGGCGAGCACGACCACGACCGTGGCCGACATCCTGGGACGCGAACCGCGTTCACTGCGGGAGTTCCTCTGAGGTGCTCCAGGGGCTCCAGAGGGCGCGGATGCGGGCGGCCACCTCGTGCGGTGACCGGTCATCGGTGTCGATCCGCAGGTCGCCCGCACCGGCATGGTCGAGGGCTTCGGCCGCGCGGGCGGCCTGTCGGCTGACGCGCCGTAGGGCGGCGGGGCCGAGCCCGCGCAGCTCGTCCCCCGGTATCGCCGGCCCGCCTCCCCGGCCGCGCAGCGCGATACGTCCGGCCAGCGTGCCGGGCCGGGCGTGCAGGCGGAAGACCGTCACGGTGGCGCCGGGCAGCAGGGCGGCGTAGTCGCGGATGGCGCCGGTGGTGTCGGCCTCGCCGGAGACGATCAGACACTGGGCGCCCGCCGCGCTGTACCCGGCCCAGACGGCCGCGAGATTGCGCGCCTTCAGCAGGTGACGGCTCAGGGCGGGGCGCAGCGCGCCGATCTGCTTCATGTCGACGTACGCGGCCCGTACGCCACCGCAGGGGCATCATGCCCGCGACGCTAGCGACCGTCCGGCGCGGCATGCCACCCGATTATCCCTATGAATCTACATTGTAAAGGTCGTGGGTGTGTGCAACTCACCTACCACGCAGACAAGCATTGGCAGCGATGGCCGAACGCAGGTACCGAGCCAGGCCGGGTGCGTGGGCGTCGTGGGTGGCGGTGAAGCGCGGGTCGGACACGTACAGCTCGCCCAGGCATCGGTGGACCTCGTGGTCGCAGGTGTAGAACCAGCGGCTGATGTGCAGCCGGTGCCGTTCGGCCAGGTCCATCGCCTGTTCGCCGTCGGGCGGCAGGCCCACCTTGAAGGCCGCGACGAGGTCCTCGGTGATGGCGGCGGCCTCGGCCTTGAGTTCCTGCCAGTCGGCCTTGGTGTAGGAGGCGACGCGGCGGCGGCTCTGCGCGTAGGCCTCGGTGCCGCCCCAGCGGCGTTCGACCTCGGCTTCGTGGTCCTCGGGGTGGAAGTCGCCGAAGAGTTCCAGGCGTTCCTGCGGGGTGAGGGCGATGCCGAGCGAGCGTGCCTGCATCGCTCGTTCGACGGCGGCGATGACGTCGCGGAGGCGCTCGGACTTGCGGGTGAGGAGCTCGTGCTGGCGGCGTAGCTGGGTGAGTTCGTCCACTTCGGGGTTGTCGAGGATGACGGCGATCTCGTCGAGGGGGAATCCGAGTTCGCGGTAGAGGAGGATCTGCTGCAGCCGGATGAGATCGTCGTCGGTGTAGCGGCGGTATCCGGCGCTGGTGCGCTCGCCGGGGGTGAGCAGGCCGATTTCGTCGTAGTGGTGCAGGGTGCGCACGGTGATTCCGGCGAGGCCGGATACCTGGCCGACAGACAGACTCATGCTTCCCAGGATGCGGCCTCACGTTACGTCAGGTGCAACTCGCTGGACTCTCCCGTGGGGGGAGGGAGCATGCTGGTGGGCGTGGGAGATGATCTGCTGCCGATCGGGCAGTTCGCCCGGCTGGCCCGGTTGAGTGTGAAGCAGTTGCGGCATTACGGCGAGCTGGGGTTGCTGGAGCCGGCGTATGTGGATCCTGATTCGGGTTACCGCTATTACCGGGCGTCGCAGGCGCGGGCGGCGCTGTCGATCGGATTGCTGCGTTCGCTGGATGTGCCGCTGGCGGTGATCGGTGAGGTGCTGTCGGGCGCGTTGGGGGCTCTGGACGAGGTACGGGATTCGCTGGAGGAGGAGCTTGCCCGGCGGAGTCGTACGTTGGCGTCGCTTGAGCGGGTGATGGCGCAGGGGTTGCCGTCGGCGGTCGTGCGGGTGGTGAGTGAGCCGGCTCGGCGGGTGGCGGTGGTGCGTGAGGTGGCGGCCGGGCCGCGGGAGATCGGGCGGGCGACGTCGGCCGCGGTCGCGCGGGTGGTGGCGGCTGTGCGGGGGCTTCCGTCGTGGGCGTCCGGTGGGCCGGCGGAGAGGGGCCCGGCGGAGGGGGAGCCGGTGGAGGGGGCTGGGATCCGGCTGGTGGGGCTGTTTCCGATGGATTTGGGAGAGGTGGTGGAGGTCGAGGTCGCCTGTGTGCTGGCGGCCGGGGTGGCGTTGCCGGGCGGGGTTCGGGAGGGGGTGTTGCCAGGGGGCCGGTTCGCGATTGCCACGCATGTGGGGCCGTACGACCAGATCGGGTTGACGGTGCATGCGGTGCTGGCGTGGTGTGCGGAGCGGCGGTTGCGGGTCGGGGGGCCGATCCGGGAGGTGTACGTGTCGGATCCGGCGGTGACGCCGGCCGATGAGCTGGTGACCGAGGTGATGGTGTGTCTGGAGGAGGAGTGGTGAGTCCTGAGCTGGTGACGTACGGCCAGGTGACGTGCGTGAACGTGTCGGGGATGGGGGAGCCGGGCGGGGCGGAGCATCTGGCCGCGATCCGGGCTCTGTATGCGGTGGCGGCCGGGATGGGGGGTGCGGCGGGGCCGTTGGAGGGGTTGTGGTGGGTGGAGGACGAGCGGCCGGCGTTGGAGGTGCCGAGGGAGTTGTGGCGGTGGCATCTGTTGCTGCCGCTGGCGGGTGTGCCGGAGCCGGGTCTGCTGGAGCGGGCCAGGGAGAGGGCGCGGCCGTCGGGTGCGGCGGTCGATCGGGTGCGGGTGGCGTCGCAGGCGGAGGGGGAGTGCGTGGAGTTGCTGCACGTCGGCCCGTTCAGTGAGGAGCATCGGTCGTTGCGGGTCATGGACGCGTTCATGGCGGAGCGGGGGTTGGTGCGGAACGGGCCGCACCATGAGGTGTATGTGACGCCGTTGGATGATCCGGCTCCGCGGGTGGTGCTGCGTCAGCCGGTGCGGGCGGCCGGCCACGCTGATGGTGGTGACTCCGACCGCAGGCGATAACTATAACGGTATTTCTATTGGGGATATAGACTCGGGTTCATGGTGCGACCCCCGCTGACCCCGCAGGAACGCCTCCGCGGCGAAGAACTCGGCCGGCTGCTGCGTCAGGCCCGAGGTGAGCGCAGCATCGTCGAGGTCGCCGCCGCCGCCGGCATGTCCGCCGAGACCCTCCGCAAGATCGAGACAGGCCGGATCGCGACGCCGGCCTTCTTCACCATCGCCGCGCTGGCCGGCGTGCTGGACGTGCCCCTCGACCGGCTCGCCGCGGGGGCCGCCCCCGCGGTCCCGACCTGACGCCCGGGCTCAGTCGGCCGGTTTCGGGTCGCGCAGCAGCGGATGCGCCCGCATCGCCACCTCCAGCTCCCCTGGTAGTTCGTCGCGGTAGCGGCCCAGCGTGGACAGGTCGCTGTGCCCGAGGACCCGCCGGACCGCGTCCATGTCGACGGCGTCGGCCAGCAGGTGGGTCGCGGTGGTGTGCCGGAGACCGTGGGGGGTCACCGACCGGCGCTGTGCCGGATCGACCTCCCGCAGCACGCGGTCGATGACCGCCTGCACGTCGCCGCGCGCCAGCCTGCGTCCCCGCCAGGACAGCAGCAGCGCCTTGTCCTGCGTCGCGGGCCTGCCCCGCTGCAGATAGGCCTCCAGGACCGCCGCCACGTCATGGGGGAGGGGCACGTCGCGGGTGCGGCCGCCCTTGCCGAAGATCCGCCAGTAGCGGACGCCGTCGTTGGTGTAGAAGTCTTCGACGTTGGCCCGGACGAGCTCGGACACGCGTGGGCCCAGCGCCGTCAGCAGCAGCACGACGAGCGCGTCGCGCAGCTCGGTCCGCTGATCACGCCGCCGGCCCGGGCGCCGTGGCTCCTCTCCCAGGGTGCGGGCCGCGCCGACGAGCCCCTGGGCCTGCTCGCGGGTGAGCGCCCGTCGTTCGGGGCGCAGCCCGCCTCGTTCCTTGGCGGTCACGGTGGCCAGCGCCATCGGGTTGATCTGCACCCATCCGGCGAGGGTGGCGTGTTTGAACAGGGCGGAGATCGATCGGCGGAAGCGCGCCTGGGACGAGGCGGACTGCCGGGCGCCGGGGTCGGTGGTGCGGCGGCCGTCGGGCTTGCGGGCGAACGTGAGCAGGATCGCGTCGACGTCCTCGCCGGTCAGGTCGTCCAGCACGGTCCGTTCGCCGGCCAGGGCGACGAGGGTCGCCACGTCTCGTGCGTACACCTCGGCGGTGGCGGGGGACAGCGCCCCGGTCAGGGTCTTGGCCCGGACCAGCTCCACATAGCGATCAGCCGCCTCCACCACCGTCAGCCGGTCGAGCTCCGCAGGCCGCACCGTCCCCCCTCACTGTCGTGGACGATCCATTCAGGCATGGAAGATCCATCAGGAGACGGTAGCGGCCCGCACCGACAGAATGTTCAGATGTCGCGGAAGGTCTCGATCCGCGCCCCGAGCGCGTTCAGCCGCTCGGCCAGGTCCTCGTAACCCCGGTTGATCACGTACACGTTCCGGAGCACCGAGGTGCCTTCGGCGGCCATCATGGCGAGCAGCACCACGACCGCGGGCCGCAGCGCGGGCGGGCACATCATCTCCGCAGACCGCCACCGGGTGGGGCCCTCGACCAGCACCCGGTGCGGGTCCAGGAGCTTCACCGAGGCGCCGAGCCGGGTGAGTTCGGTGAGGTAGATGGCCCTGTTGTCGTACACCCAGTCGTGGATGAGCGTGGAGCCCTGCGCCGCGGCGGCGATGGCCGCGAAGAAGGGCACGTTGTCGATGTTGAGGCCGGGGAACGGCATGGGGTGGATCTTGTCGATGGGGGAGACGAGCTTCGACGGCCGGACGGTGAGGTCGACCAGGCGGGTGCGGCCGTTGGCGGCCGGGTACTCGGCGCCCCGGTCGTGGTCGAGGCCCATCTCCTCCAGGACGGCCAGCTCGATCTCCAGGAACTCGACCGGCACCCGGCAGATGGTCAGCTCCGAAGAGGTGACCACGGCGGCGGCCAGCAGGCTCATCGCCTCCACCGGGTCCTCGGAGGGGGAGTAGTCGACGTCGCGCTCGATGGAGGGCACGCCGTGCACGGTGAGGGTGGTGGTGCCGATGCCGTCCACGCGCACGCCCAGCTGTTCCAGGAAGAAGCAGAGGTCCTGGACCATGTAGTTGGAGGAGGCGTTGCGGATCACGGTGACGCCGTCGTGGCGTGCGGCCGCGAGCAGGGCGTTCTCGGTCACGGTGTCGCCGCGTTCGGTGAGCACGATCGGCCGTCTGGGGGACACCTCGGGGTCCACGCGCGCGTGGTAGAAGCCGCCGGTGGCGGTGATGTCGAGGCCGAAGTGCTTCAAGGCCGACATGTGCGGCTGGACGGTGCGGGTGCCGAGGTCGCAGCCGCCCGCGTACGGGATGCGGAACTGCTCGGTGCGGTGCATGAGCGGCCCGAGGAACATGATGACGCTGCGGGTGCGGCGGGCCGCCTCGGTGTCCATCGCCTCCAGGTCGAGGCGGGCGGTGGGCACGATCTCCAGGTCGCTGCCTTCGTTGATCCAGCGTGCCCGCACTCCGATGGAGGCGAGCACTTCCAGGATCCGGTAGACCTCTTCGATGCGGGCGACCTTGCGCAGGATCGTCCGCCCGGAGTTCAGCAGTGACGCGCACAGCAGGGCCACGCAGGCGTTCTTCGACGTCTTGACGTCGATGCTGCCTGACAGGCGGCGGCCGCCCACCACCCGCAGGTGCATGGGGCCCGCGTAGCCCAGGGAGACGATCTCGCTGTCGAGCGCCTCGCCGATGCGGGCGATTATCTCAAGACTGATGTTCTGGTTGCCGCGCTCGATCCGGTTGACGGCGCTCTGGCTCGTCGCCAGCGCGTCGGCCAGCTGGAGCTGCGTCCAACCACGATGCTGGCGCGCGTCCCGGATGAGCCGGCCGATTCGCACAAGATAGTCGTCTGCCACAAGACGACAACCTATCTCACATATGAGATGGTCTCGCGTTCGGCGCGGCCGACGCGCCGGACAACTCCCGATGAACCGCCAGATGCTCCGGCGTGGCCTCGGCCTTCCGCTTCAGCACGAACCCTTCCCGCGCCGCCCGGAAACCGCACCGGTCGTCGAACATGTCCCGGCTCATCTCCGCCAGCTCCTCCACCCGGTACGCGTCCAGCGGTTTACGCCGCTCGTCAGCCTCCCGCGCCGCCTGCTTGGCCGTGAGCAGCCCCTCGTAGTTCGGATCCACCGCCAGCTTCTCGGCGTACTCCAGGACGGTCCGCTCGAACTCCGGCCGCGTCCCCGCCACCACCTTGTCGGCCAGCCCGAGCTCGCCGGCCTCCAGCGCGCCGATCGGCAACGCCTCCTGCGTCAGCCGCGCCGCCTGCTCCGCGCCCACCCGGCGCGGCAGCGCGTACGTCCACAGCTCGCTGCCGAACAGCCCCATCGTCCGGTAGTGCGGATTCAGCACAACGCCGGCGCGCATGATCACCCGGTCGCCGCCCAACCCCATCATCACCCCGCCGGCGCCGGCGTTCCCGCCCATCGACGTCACGACCAGCTGCCCGGTGCACCAGATCACCTCGCGACAGACCTGGTTGATGGCGTTGATGTTCATCCACGCCTCCAGCTCCGGATGCTTGGCCGCCTGGATCACGTTCAGGTGGATCCCGTTGGAAAACGTCTCGCCGCCACGCACCACCAGCACCCGCGTGTCCTGCGCGGTCGCGTACCGCAGCGCCGCCGCGAGCCGCCGGCACTGGTCGGTCGACATGGCGCCGTTGTAGAAGTCGAAGCTCACCACCCCGACGCCGTCACTGCGGTCGTAGGTGATCTCGCTGTAGCCGGCGACCTCCTCGGCACCGGCGATCCGGTCACCGAGGACGGCCGCGGCCGGCAGCTTGACCGCGCCGGGCTCGTCCGGCCGCAGATGGCCGACCCACACCGTGCCGTCGCCGGTACGCACCAGCACCGCGCCCTCGCGCCGCCCCGCGATCGTGCCCGGCTCGCCGGGCATGACCGGCCCCCGGTAGACGTCGAACACGCGTACCGCGAGCCCGCACAGGGTGGCCCGGCCGCCGGGCGCGCCGTCGGCCGCCCGCACCCGCCGCAGCACCGTCTCGGTCGGCGCGGCCCACGACACGTCGCGGTCGGCGTGGCGCATCGCCGGGCGCAGCCGTCCCACCACCTCGGGGCGGCGGGGGTCCAGCGGGGTGGGCAGGAACGCCGGGTCCGCGGCCTTGGCCGCCACCTCGAGCACGAGTTCCACCGCGGCGTCCGCCACCGGCCCGTTGTACAGCGCGGACTTGCGAGGCGGTTCGGCCGGCATCGGGAACATCCGGTAGCCCCAGATGGGGCCGGCGTCCATCTCCTCCACCGCCTGCAGCGCGGTCACCCCCCACTGGGGTTCGGCGTCGGCGATGGCCCAGTCCAGCGATGAGGGGCCGCGGTCGCCGGGAGGCCCCGGATGGATGATGATCGTGCGCTGCGTCTGCCACAGCCGCGCGGGCACCTTCTCCTTCAGGAACGGGCAGATCACCAGGTCCGGCTTGGCCAGCTCGGCCGCTTCGAGCATCACCTGCTCCGACAGCGCCAGCTCCACGCTGACGTCGTGGCCGGCCCGGCGTAGCTCCAGCCAGGCGCGCTGGGTCAGGCCGTTGAACGAGGAGCAGAGAAGCAGGATACGCAAGGGGAGTTTCCTTCTGAGGGGATCGACCAGGGGGGACGGGGCGGTCAGGCGGCGCCGGGCGGCGGGGGAGCCCAGTGGCCCCAGCTGTTTACGGCAGCCCCATATGACCCGTTCATCCGTCGATGCTGACATGGCCGGGCAAGCCCCGCTGACACATCACGATAAAAAGCCGCCCGTGTTGGCATCATTCGTCAGCTTTTGTCGGGATTTTTCTTGCGAAGTGTGGCGAAACTTCGCATCTCACCTCAACGCGCCACACGACCGAAAACCCCCACCCTCCGTACGACCCCACCCGCGAACCGTCACCGGACACCGCTCGTCCAGATCGAAGAGCCGGCCGAGCGGCGCAACCGCCTGGCCCCCACCGCCCCTCAGGAACATCGGCCGGCCCGGAGCCCACCGCGTCCCTTTACCCGGTTCGTACCCTCGTCGTTGTCCTCACGATCGACGTCGTCATCGTCTGGAGGAGTTGTCGGAGGATCTGCGTGCGGATCGTCCGTTCCGGGCCTATCGGACGGGAGCGGGACGGAGCGCACGATGGACGAGTACGCGGACATCATCGATACGCTGTCCGAGCTGCGGCTGGGCTGCGGGGGTGGTCGGCCGGGCCGGCATGGTGGTCGGTCGCGGTCTCGTCGTGAGGACGATGTGGCCGAGCGGCTGGACGACCTGAGCAGGGCGGTGGAAGGGCCGGCGCGTCAGGTGCGGACCCTGCGCCCGGAGGGGGAGCCGACGCCCAAGCCGCCGTACGCGCGGCACGGCGCAGGTCATGCTCGACGCTACTGGCGCGGTCGAACGCTTCGTCGATCAGGTCGCCGAGGTAACGGGTGTGCCTCTGCGGCGCTGTCTGGTCATGGTCGTCCCCCTTCGTGTGTCCGGCTCGATCGCGGCACGGGCGGCGTCGAACGTTCTCCGACGGGACCGCGGGCGGGGTCAGAAGGAGGTGGATCCGCAGCAGCTCTCTTCTCTGCGGAAACGCGCGGCCGGAGCGGGGAGGGTCTTTTGTGGGCGACATTCTGGGCGTTGAAGATCACTGTGCCGATAGGGCGCCGGGGGAGTGCCTGGAGGAAAAGGGGTCCTGCGAACGCTTTGCCGACCCGCCATCCGCCGGGTGCGGGCGGGCGTAGGGGCGCCTCGTGGCTCTGCGGGAGATCTCGTGTGCCGGGCATGGCATGGCGAACGTGGTGCCGTCAGCCGCCGTGGCCGAGGGAAGCCATACCAGACAGAATCCAGCTTCTGTCTGGTATGGGTGCTTTTGTGGCGATTTGGTGTGGTTAAAGGCGGTTGACGAAACGGGTGGCCGCGCGGTGGCTCATGCCGGTCTCGCCGCGTACGAGGAAGACGGCTTCCTGGATTTGACCCATCGCCTTCATCTCGCGCGCCTGGTCGACCAGGCCCGGGTTGGGGGTGGGGCTGTTGCGGGGGTTGCGGGTGAGCCGCACGGCCAGGACGATCAGCAGGATGATCGCCGCTGTGACGACGACAGTGAGGGCGACGAGACCGCCGGTGGAGATCGCCAGGCTGGGCATGTCTCGATCGTATCGCCGTTCCGGCGTGCGGATCAGAGGCGGTTTCGCCAGTAAGCCCGTACGGTCACAGGCTGTCGACGAACAGGGTGGCGCCGGCCTCGTCCATGCCGGTCTCGCCGCGTACCAGGAAGACGGCCTGCTCGGTGCGGCCGGACTCCTTGAGGCGGCGTACCCGGGTGGCGAGGTCTTCCTGGGGTGGGGCGTGCTGCTGGGTGACGGGCGGGTGGAGGGGGCGGCCGGCGGCGAGTCCGTCGATGGCGTCCTTGGCCTGTTTGAGGCCCATGCCGGTGTGCTCGCGCAGGAGTTTGATCGCTTGGATCTTTCTGTCTCGCCTGATCAGCTCGCGTAGAGCGCCGTCGAGTTCCTCGGGTGCGTACGGGGGTGCTTTCGTGATGCCTGCGCGTCGGCGGTTGATCACGACGCTCATGGTGATGGCGATGGCGCCGACGAGGAAGATGCCGATGGCCAGCAGTTCCATCACCGAGATTCCCATGGGCATGGGCGGGATCGTATCGTGCGGGATCCGGATATGTCAGGCGTCTGTGCGGAGTGGATCGGCGCCTCTGCGGTTGCTTGATAATGGACATTATGTCAAGTAGCGCGGTTTCGGAAGGGGGTGGGGCTCCCCTGCGGTGTGCCGGTCCGATTGTCGGCAGCGAGTCGATGTTGGTCAGATATGGCTGTTTTGGGCCTGCCGGATTCGGGTCCTGTGAGATGCGTTACCTCACGGTGCGTGAGCGTTCCGATGGGATCTGTGGTTTGTCGGGTGGTGGTGACGGATCCGTGTGAGAGTTGGTGACTCTTGTGTCGGAGGTGTCAGGGCTGGTCACTGTGGGTATTGTCAGGGCCTTTCGAGATCTTGGGTGGGGTTCTGGGGGTCACTCCCCTGGTTTGCGTGATTGCGCCGTTAGATGCGCTGTGTGCTTGACAGCGGCTCTGACTTGTCGTTGATTCACTGTCGTTGGCTCTGTGTGGCGTTTAGGGTGGTCTTCTGCTATCGCGCCGCGAGAGGAGCAGCACGTGGGGAACGAGTCTGTGTTATGTCAGGTGTGCCAGGGGGTTCTCCCGGCATCGGGCCGTGAGGCGTACACGCCACTGCGTGGGCGGTTGATCGTGACGAATGGCTACTGCGGGGGTGGCTGCGCCGAGCGGCGTGGGCTGGGTGAGCGGGGCCTGTCGGCTCAGCAGCCGCAGCAGCAGCACCAGGAGGAGCAGTTGCGTCCGGTGCCGCCGGCCGGTCCGGTGCGGGGGCAGCAGATTCCGGTGGCTCCGGGAGTGCATGTTTCGCGTTGAGGTGCCGCCGTCGGGTGGGGCGGTGGCGTTGATGAACGGGTTTGCTGAGTTTTCTACTGGTGGCCTTGGGTGGTGTGCCAGTAGTCGCGGGTCTGTACGGCCAGGCCGTCACGGTTGAAGCGGGCGAATACGCAGCCTGCGATGGTGACGGGCTGGTCGTTTTCTTGTGCGTGGACCCGGAATTCGATGGCGGCTCGGTCGCCGTCGACGAGGGGGGTGGTGAAGGTGACGTGGGGTGCGCTTTCGCCGGTGAAGGACCAGCGGATGTAGTCGGCGATGGCTTGTTTGCCGTGGTGCGGGGGTCTGAACGGCATGGAGGTGTGGACGGCGTCGTCGCTGTAGAGGGCGATGATGGCGTCGGTGTCGTGGTGGGTCCAGCCGTGTTGCCAGGTGTCGGCGAAGCGCTGGGCGGCGTCTCGGGGGTTCATGGGTGCGGGGCGGGTGTAGGGGTGGGTGGCGGTGACGGCGGTGATGGGTAGGGGCCCGTACAGGTGGGGGTAGCCGTTCTCGGTGCGGATGTCGAGGCCGGTGGGGTCGATGTCGAGGATGAGCAGGGGTTCGGTGAGGTGGCCGTAGAAGGCGGTGTGGACGCCGTGGAGTTGGTCGAGGTCGCGGCTGCAGTGGATGAAGCCTTCTTGGTCGAGGGTGCGGCCGAGGGTGGAGATGCGGTACTCCCCCGTGTTCTGGGCGTGGGTCCAGTCGGTGTGGAGTGCGAGGTGGTGGATGGTCATGGGGTCCATTCGGTTTCGAGCATGGCGTAGACCATTTCTGAGGACCATTCGCCTTTGACGCGTTCGTTGTCGATGAGGTGGGCTTCGCGGCGCATGCCGAGTTTTTCCAGGACGCGGGCGGAGGCGGTGTTGCGGGCGTCGAGGCGGCCGATGATGCGGTGCAGGCCGAGGTGTTCGAAGCCGAGGCGGAGCATTTCGCGGGCGGCTTCGGGGGCGTAGCCGTGGCCGTGGTGGGTGGGGTTGAGGATGTAGCCGATCTCGCCTTGGCGGTGTTCCTGGCTGGTCCAGATGAGCAGGCAGTTGCCGATGAGGTCGCCGGTGCCGGGGAGGGTGATGGCGAGGTCGACGGCGTCGCCTTCCTGCAGGAGGGCGGTGCGGGTGATCTTCTTGTCGAGGAAGGCGCGGGTGGTGTCGAGGTCGCGTGGTCCCCAGTAGAGGTGGCGGGTGACGTCGGGGCGGGATTCGTAGGCGTGCAGGGGGTGGAGGTCGTGGGGGGTGAAGGGGCGCAGGAGGAGGCGGTCGGTGGTGATCGGGTAGTGGGGTTTCAGCACGGGGGCAGTGTAGGGCGCTGGTCGGGCGGGGTGCGAGGCGTTTTGGTGCGGGTGTCAGTGGGCGCCTGCGAGGTTGAGGACGACGACGCCGCCGATGATGAGGAGGATGCCGCCGATTTTGAGTGGGGTGAGGGTTTCGCCCATGAAGGCGGCGCCGATGAGGGCGATGACGGCGGTGCCGGCGCCGGCCCAGACGGCGTAGGCGGTGCCCATGTCGAGCTGGAGTTTGAGTGCTTGGGACAGGAGGGTGAAGGAGGCGATGTAGCCGAGGGCGGTGAGGGTGGTCCAGCCGAGGTGGGTGAAGCCGTCGCTGAGTTTGAGTGCGGTGGTGGCGGTGACTTCGCAGGCGATGGCGAGGGCGAGCAGGAGCCAGGGCATGGGGCCCTTCCGGTGGAGTGGTACGTGGGTGTCAGTTTATGTGGGGTGGGTGTCGGCTTGAAATGGGAGTCGAATGCGTGTTCCACTTGGTGGGTGGGCTGGGATGCGTTACCTCTGGTGGACGCCGTCGATGAGCGGCCGCTGATCGAGCGGCGGGCCGTGGTGCGTGGCGGGTTCTATGAGATGCAGGCTCGCACGATGATCGAGCGGGTGCCGCAGTCCGCGGGCATCGCGCAGCGGTGGGCGGTGTCCCCCTACCGTGGTTGCGCCCATGCCTGCCGCGGTTGCGGTGCCCGCGCGGGGCATCGCCGGCTGGGGTTGGACGCGGGGGCTGATTTCGACACGCGGGTCGTGGTGAAGGCGAACGCGGTGGAGCGGTTGCGTGCGGAGTTGGGCCGGTGGGGTGGTGAGGCGCTGGCGGTGGGGGTGAGTGGTGACTGTTATCAGGAGGCGGAGCGTACGTACCGGTTGATGCCGGGGGTCGTGGCGGCGCTGGCGGGGGCGGGGGTGCCGTTCACGGTGTATACGAAGAGTCCGCTGGTGTTGCGTGACGCTGCGCTGCTGGCGGAGGTGGGTGCGCAGGTGGCGGTGTCGATCGCGTTCGTGGACGAGCGGATCCGGCGGACGGTGGAGCCGGGTGCGGTGGGTGCGCAGGCGCGGTTGGAGTTGGTGTCGTCGCTGGTGGAGGCGGGGGTGGAGTGCCGGGTGCTGATGGCTCCGGTGTTGCCGTTGCTGAGTGATGGGGCGGATCAGCTGGCGGCGACGGTGCGGCGGATCGCGGCTGCGGGGGCGGTGGCGGTGGAGCCGGTGGTGTTGCGGTTGCCGGTGGGGACGCGGGGGTGGTTCGTGGAGTGGCTGGGGCGGGCGCATCCGGAGTTGGTGGCGCGTTATGAGGAGTTGTACGACCGGTCGGGGCTCCCCTCCCCCGGCTATGAGCAGCGCATTCTTGGGCAGATCGGGCAGTTGTGCCGGGGTTATGGGGTGGCGGTGGGGCCGGTGGGGGCGGTGCCGCGGGAGCCTCGTTCGTCGCAGTTGACGGTGCTGTGAGCCGGCTGGAGTCGGTGGTTCCGTGTCGCCGGACGAGCCGTTCCGCTCCGTCGTCAGAATGGGCCTCGCACTCAGCTGTGGACTCCGCACGACGTCCCCTGTAAGGCCCCTGACCCGTCAGGTCGGTTGTCCACGCCACCGGCCTCCCGCCACCCCGGGGTTGGGTGCCGCGCGGGAGTATGGGGCACAGTCCGGTTCGGTTTCCGAAGGTGGAGGTTCGGGTTGGGATGTCGATGGGGACACGCCGCTGGGGCCGGATGACGAGGGTCCGCTGGGGGCGGGCGGTGCGGGGTTAGATGGTGGCTGTGGTGCGGTAGGCACCTCGGTAGGCGTCGCTGTGGGGGTGTGCCGGGTGCGGGGGGTGAGGGATGGGGTTGCGGGAGCGCCGGGGGTTTGAGCCGGGTGTGGAGGGGGCGGCTCGGATTCTGGTGGCGGGGGTGGGTGACGTCTTCTTGGGGGATGACGGGTTCGGGGTCGAGGTGGTGCGGCGGCTCGCCGGGGTGCGGCGGGCGGGTGTGGACGTGGTCGACTTCGGTGTGCGTGGCGGGGAGCTGGCGGGTGCGTTGCGGCGGGGCTATGACCTGGCGGTGATCGTGGACGCGGCGGTGCGGGGGCGGGTGCCGGGGACGATCACGGTGGTGGGGGTGGATCAGCCGCGTGCGGATCTGCCGGGGTCGGATCTGCCGGATTGGGGCGGGGCGGGGCCGGCGCGTGGTGTGGATCCGGTGGGGGTGCTGCGGCGGGCGGCCGAGCTGGGCGGGGTTCCGGATCGGGTGGTGGTGGTGTGCTGTGAGCCGGCAGGTGTGGGGGCCGGGGTGCCGGAGGGCTCATCTGGGGAGGAGTTGAGCGCGCCGGTGCGGGCGGCGGTCGGCCCGGCGGTCCGCTTGGTGCTGGGCATCATCGCGGAGGGCGCCGGGCCGGAGGGTGCGGCGTGAGGCCGGCAGGGGTGAGGTCGGGTGGGGTGGTCAGGCGTCGTCGCCGTCGAGGGCGCTGCCCTTCTTCCACTGCTTGAACGACATCTGCCAGTAGCCCCAGCCGTTGTTCCATTCGAGTTCGCGGTCGGTGCCGGTGATCTCGACGATGTCGCCGCGCTGGAAGTTGTCGAAGTACCACTTGGCCTGGTCGGGGCGGGCGTTGATGCAGCCGTGGCTGACGTTGCGGACGCCTTGGGCCCACACGTTGTTCTTGGCGTGGACGTACTCGCCGCTGTTGGAGATGCGGACGGCGTGGTCGATCATGACGTCGTAGTAGCCGGGGTCGCCCTTCTTGCGGCCGGGTGAGATCATGCGGACCGGGCTGGCGCGCTCCATGGTGAGGTGGACGCCGGAGGTGGTGGTGTATTCGCGGGTGGTGGCCATGCCAGCGCTGATGCGCATCGTCTCGACGCGTTTGCCGTCCTTGTAGACGTACATCATGTGCTTGTCGGCGGCCACCTTGGAGACCATCTTCGCGCCGATCTTCATGCTGTAGTCGTAGTCCTTCATCCCCCACAGGCCCTGGCCTGCTTTGACGCCGTCGAGGTCGGCGTTGAAGGTGACCGTCTGGTGGGCGGACCAGTACTTGGCGGGGCGGTAGATGGCGTATTTGTCGTCGATCCACCGCCAGGCGCCGTCGACGGGCTTTTCGGATTCGACCTTGAGGGCGCGTTCGACGGCGGCCTTGTTGGTGATGGGCTGGGTGAACCTGACCATGATCGGCATGCCGACGCCGACCTTCTCGCCCTTGACGTTGGGGGTGACGTCGGCGATCTCCAGGACGCGTTCGGGTTTTTGCGTGGTGAAGGTGCTGGCGGCGGTGGTGACGCCGGATTTGGCGGTGACGTTGTAGTCGGCCGACGGCTTCAGTGGGGTCTTGGAGATCCACCGAGTCTTGTCGGTGTTGTACTTGCCTTCGATCTGTTCGCCGTCGCCTTCGACCACGACCTCGTCCAGGGTGCCGCCGGCGGCGGTGACGATGATCCTCTTGCCTGGGCTGACCTTGGTGCTGCCCTCTTGGGGGGTGATGGCGATGGTGGGGGCTTGGGGGGTGGCCGAGATCGTCGCGTCGCCGTCGGCGGCCTGGCCCGATCCGGGGGCGGCGCCGGAGCATGAGGCGGTGAGGGTTGTCGCGGTGGCCAGGGCCACGCCTGCGACGACCTTCCTCCAGCCGGTCTCAACGTTCAACTCGAACCTCTCCCCGCTATGACAGACGCACTAAAACCTTAATGCTCCTGCATGTAAGACGCGGAATCATATGGGAGAGTTCGGTCACATTTCCATCACTTCTGGAAGTAAAACACAGGTCAGGGCTGGGTCAAGTCCCGGTCAAGTGGTAGAAGGGCCGGTCAGGGCTGTGACAGGCGGTGGGTGAGGCTCGTGTGCCGCCGTCCGGCGCCCTTGGTCCGTACGGCCTGCGCGAGGGCGCGACGGGAGCCGACGATCACCACGAGTCTCTTGGCCCGGGTGATGGCGGTGTAGAGCAGGTTGCGTTGCAGCATCATCCAGGCGCTGGTGGCCAGGGGGATCACCACGGCGGGGTATTCGCTGCCCTGGGAGCGGTGGATGGAGACGGCGTAGGCGTGGGCGAGTTCGTCCAGCTCGTCGAAGGCGTAGTCGACCTGTTCGTCCTCGTCGGTGCGGACGGTCAGGGAGTTGTCGTCGGGCTGGATGCCGGTGACGATGCCGACGGTGCCGTTGAAGACGCCGGCGGCGCCCTTGTCGTAGTTGTTGCGCAGCTGGGTGACCTTGTCGCCGATGCGGAAGACGCGGCCGCCGTAGCGGCGTTCGGGCATGCCGTCGCGGGCGGGGGTGAGGGATTCCTGCAGGGCGATGTTGAGCGCGCCGGCTCCGGCGGCGCCGCGGTGCATGGGGGCGAGCACCTGGACCTCGCGGCGGGGGTCGAGGCCGAAGGTGCGCGGGATGCGGCGGGCGACGACGTCGACGGTGAGGGCGGCGATCTCCTCCGGTTCCTCGCAGGGGAAGAGGAAGAAGTCCTTCATGCCTTCCAGGACGGGGTGGCGTCCGGTGTTGACGCGGTGGGCGTTGACGACGACGCCGGATTCCTGGGCCTGGCGGAAGATCTGGGTGAGGCGGACGCGCGGGATGTCGTCGGCGGCGAGCAGGTCTTTGAGCACCTCCCCCGCGCCGACGGAGGGCAGCTGGTCGACGTCGCCGACGAACAGCAGGTGTGCGCCGGGTGCGACGGCTTTGACGAGTTTGTTGGCCAGCAGGACGTCGAGCATGGAGGCCTCGTCGACGACCACCAGGTCGGCGTCGAGGGGGTTGTCGCGGTCGAAGGTGGCGTCGCCGCCGGGTCGTAGTTGCAGGAGGCGGTGGACGGTGGTGGCCTCGTGGCCGGTGAGCTCGGCGAGCCGTTTGGCGGCCCGGCCGGTGGGGGCGGCGAGGATCACTTTGGCGCGTTTGGCGCGGGCGAGGGTGACGATGGAGCGGACGGTGAAGCTTTTGCCGCAGCCGGGGCCGCCGGTGAGGACGGCGACCTTGTGGGTGAGGGCGAGCCGGACGGCCTGGCGTTGTTCGGTGGCGAGTTCGGCGCCGGTCTGGCCGTGCAGCCAGTGTTCGGCCTTGTCCCAGTCGACGTCGGTGAACGCCTTGAGCCGGTCGTGGCCGTGGTGCAGCAGGGTGAGCAGGGAGCCGGCCAGGGAGAGTTCGGCGCGGTGGAAGGGTGGCAGGTAGACGGCGGGCACGAGGGTGTCGCCGGTGGGGATCTCTTCGCGGACGGCGCCTTCCTCGGTGACGAGGTCTTCGAGGCAGGTGGCGATCAGGGGGGCGTCCACTTCGAGGATCTTGACGGCGTCGCCGATCAGGTTGGGGGCGGGCAGGTAGCAGTGGCCGTCGTCGGCGGCTTGCGACAGGGTGTAGCGCAGGCCGGCTTTGACGCGTTCGGGGCTGTCGTGCGGGATGCCGACGGCCTGGGCGATGGTGTCGGCGGTCTTGAAGCCGATCCCCCACACGTCGTCGGCGAGTTTGTACGGTTGTGCCCGGACGATGTCGATGGAGCGTTCGCCGTACTGCTTGAAGATGCGTACGGCGATGGAGGTGGAGACGCCGACTCCCTGCAGGAAGATCATCACTTCTTTGATGATCTTCTGTTCTTCCCAGGCGGCGCCGATCATCTTGGTGCGTTTGGGGCCGAGGCCCGGCACTTCCACCAGCCGCTGCGGGTCGTTCTCGATCACGTCCAGGGTGTCGGTGCCGAAGTGGTCGACGATCCGTTCGGCCATTTTGGGGCCGATCCCCTTGATGAGGCCGGAGCCGAGGTAGCGGCGGATGCCTTGTACGGTGGCGGGCAGCACGGTGGTGTAGGACCACACCTCGAACTGCTTGCCGTAGCGGGGGTGGGAGGTCCAGCGTCCGCTGAGCTGCAGCGACTCCCCCACCTGCGCGCCGAGCAGCGGCCCGACCACGGTCAGCAGCTCGGCGCCGGAGCGGGCGGTGGCCACGCGGGCGATTGTGTAGCCGGTCTCCTCGTTGGCGTAGGTGATGCGTTCCAGTACCGCGTCCAAGACAGTGACGTTTTTTCTGGAGCCCATGTCCGGGCTCACCTCGGGCCTCCCCACCCAGATGAGACTAGGGCAGATCTACAACACCGCGACACCTTCTGCGAGCCGCTTCGGTGCTTGCCGCGGAGGGCGGAAGATCAGAACATCACGGCGCGCCGGGCGATCACGAGCCACACCGCGAGCGGCGGGCCGAGCACCGCTGTCGCCACGTACAGGTTGAAGCGTTCCTCGTTGTCGTCGGTGATGGACTTCTCGCGGGACCACGCGTACGCGGTGAATCCGGTCGACGTGCTGCTGATCAGGAGTGCCGCCGCCATGAACCACAGGCTGGAGGACAACTGCACGCGTTCCGTGGGGGTCTTGTAATCTTCGGCCAGGTCGTCGTACCCGAAGATCCAGCCGAGGGCGGCGAGGCTGACCAGGCCCGCCACCCACAGGGACGCCGGCGCGATGTAGGCCAGCAGGACGGGGATGATGCCGCGCGCGTCGTCCTCGACGGGGGCGTCGGGTGGCGGGGATGGGCGCGATTCCCCTGCCTGCGCTTCCGTCGCCGGCGGTTCGGGGTGTGGAGGCGGCTCTGGGGTGCGGCGCTGAGGGGGCGGAGGTTCGGCGGGGGCGTCGTGGGGTGGTAGCGCGGAGCCGGAGGAGGGCGTCGGTTCGGCGCTCGTGGCGCTCGGCGGCGACGGGGGAGGCGACGTGGTCTCGGCCGGGCCCGTGTGGTGGGGTGTCGCCTGGTTGCGTGAATGGCGTAGCTGTTGCCAGGCGAGGTAGACCTGTACGACGCCGATGGTGAGCGTGACAACCAGACTGATCATGCCTATGTCCACCGCTCCAGCGTGCGGCCATTGCTCAGGGCCTCGCAAGCCGTGCGGTTCCACCAAGGACGATCACGCCTGGGCGACCAGGTGTCCACCGCCCGGGAGCAGGCAGCCGGATAACCGCCGCGCCGCTGGGCTGACGATCCATCATGAACGCGCGGGCACCTCTCCCCCGCCGAGGCGGCCGGTCGAGCGTGAGCGGGCGTCGAGAAGCAAAAGAACGGCTCGACATCCTCTAGACACGGAGAGAAACGGATCGGATACTCAGCGTGTCAGCGCCCTTCCCCCTGACCTCATACCGTCCGCTCAGCGCCGCAAAGCCGGCTTGCCGCGCGCTGCCCGGACATGGTGTCTGTCAGGGGAATCAGACAAGGAGAGACCGTGCGATTCAAGAAGTCTCTGCCCCTTTCCCTCGCCGCCCTGGCCACGGCGGCCTGTGCTGCGGCCACCGTCGTAGCCCTCCAGGCATCCGCTCCCGCCGTGGCGGTTACCCACCACTCGGCGCTACCGCCCGGCTACCAGCTCGTCACCCTGCCCAACGCCAACGTCCCCAACTTCCAGCGTCGCACGCTGTACTGCCCGGGCTCGAAGCGTGTCCTCGGCGGCGGCGCGGAGGCCCGCGGCAACGCCGCCATCCTGGTGGGGTCGTTCCCCACCGACGATGGACGCGGCTGGATCGGTCTCGGCCGTCAGACCGGCAGCAACGACGTCGGGATCAGCGTCTTCGCCATCTGCGCTGACTGACGGACCACCATCACCGGCCCCGTCCGTTCGACGGCGGGGCCGGCACGGACCCGATTCCGGCTCCATCGCTGGATCGCCTCGTTGATCAGCAGGTCAGTCTGCCGTTCGAGAGCCTTGTCCATCCGGTCCAGGTCGCGGCGAAGCACCTCCGGCTCGGCGGGACGGTGCGATCTTCTCGGTGGTGCCGGGAAATCGTTGGACATCGTGTGCGGTCGGTGGCCATGGTGGACGGCATGCGCCAGGAGGAGATCTGGGACGCCGAGACGGCCCAGCGATATGACACGCCCGGGACCGGCATGTTCGCGCCCGAGGTTCTGGACCCCACGGTGGACCGTCTCGCCGAGCTCGCGGACGGTGGGCGGGCGCTGGAGTTCGCCATCGGCACCGGCCGGGTGGCCGTGCCGCTGGCCGAGCGGGGGGTGCCCGTCACCGGCATCGAGCTGTCCGCCCCGATGATCCGGCAGTTGCGGGCGAAGGTGGACGAGGCCACGGTCCCGGTGGTCGCCGGCGACATGGCGACGGCTGCCGCGCCGGGGACGTACACGCTCGTCTATCTCGTCTTCAACACCATCTCGAACCTGCTCACGCAGGCCGAGCAGGTGGCGTGTTTCCGCAACGCGGCCCGGCATCTGGTGCCGGGGGGCCGGTTCGTGGTGGAGCTGTGGGTGCCGGAGCTGCGCAGGCTGCCGCCGGGCCAGCAGGCGATGGTCTGCAACTGCGAGCCCGGCTACATCGGTCTGGACACCTACGACGTGCTGCGTCAGCATGTCGTGTCGCATCACTTCAGGTTCGGTGAGGGCCGGCAGGCCGAGCTGTTCCGCAGCCCGCACCGGTACATCTGGCCCTCGGAGCTGGATCTCATGGCGCAGCTGGCCGGGTTCGAGCTGGAGAGCAGGCAGGCCGACTGGGCCGGGGCCGACTTCACGGCCGAGTCGCCTTCGCATGTGTCGGTCTACCGCCTGCCGCTGCCTGGGTCAGGACACGCGGGCTGAGGGGACCGTCCAGGTGTTGCACGCCGCGGGTGAGCCGGAGCGGAAGCCCTTGTCGAGCCAGGCGGCGATGGTGCGTCCCTTGCCGTGGGTGCGGTGCTCGCTCTGCTCGTCGCCGCTGTTCCGGTCGATGTCGAGGAGTGTCTCCCAGTCCTGGGTGGTGCGGTCCAGGGATTCCCAGGTGCTGCGGATGAACACGCCGGCCAGGCATTCGGCCTGCAGTTCGTAGCGGCGCAGTTGCTCGTGCAGCTCGCTCTTGCCCTTGTAGGGGTGGCGGTCGAAGGCGCGGCCCATGCCGGTGAGGTTCTGCAGGTGGTGGCCGAATTCGTGGGCGGCGACGTCGAAGAGGAACAGGTCCGACGGTTCGCTGAGCAGGTCGCGGTCCAGCAGGACGAGGAAGCGCCGCTCGTCGTCGCAGTATCTGGCCGAGGCGTCGATCCACGCTGTTTCGCAGAAGCGCCGTGGTTTGGTGATGAATCCGATCCTGGCTTTGGCGAAGGGCAGGCCGGCTTGTGCGAAGTGGGCGGCCCAGGAGCGGTTGAGGCAGTTCACGATCGTGGTCAGGTAGCGCTTGGCGGCGGGGACGTCGTTCGGCTTGACCTGGCGTTCGGTGCATTGGCTCGGCCGTAGGTCGCCGCTGCGGTAGAGCTTGTTCGCGGTCAGGGCGCGGTCGCGGATGGGGTAGGTGGCGGCCTGGGCCGTGCCGGCTAAGAGGAGCGAGCACAGGGTGAGGGCCGCGAGTAAGGGGGTGAGACGCATGATCGTCATCCTAGGAGGGGGGCGGGTCGTCCGGCCAAGCCGAAGCGACGTCGTGTTTACGCGGCCATAGGACACCTGCGGAAAGTGTCGTGATATGCCGGATGGAAGGGAGGGCAGGGCGGAAAGGAGCCGACCATGGCACAGCAACGGCACCCGCAGGCGGGCCAGACGTCCCAGGACCCGGCGGCGGCCGTACCGCAGCAGCGTGAAGGCCCGGCCCAGGCGCAACCGCCGCAGCAGGCGGAGCCCCGGGTGACCGGGTGGCTCGGCTGGGTGTTGTTCGCCGGTTTCACGATGGTGCTGGTGGGCTGCTTCCAGGCGGTGATGGGGCTCGTCGGCATCTTCAACACCGGTTTCTACGTCGTTACGGCGGACAACCTGGCCGTTCCCGTCACCTATACGGCCTGGGGTGTGGCTCACCTGGTCCTCGGGGTGATCGTCGCCCTTGCGGGCTTGGCCGTCATGTGGGGCAAGGCGTGGGGGCGCGCGGTCGGGATCTTCCTGGCGGCGATCCAGGCCATCGTCAACTTCGCCTGGTTCCCCGCGTACCCGTTCTGGTCGCTGATCGTCATCGCCGTCGACATCCTCGTCATCTACGCCCTGCTCGTCCACGGCGGTGAGATGCGGGCCTTGACCGGAAACAAGGGGGCGCGACGGGGAGAGAGTGTCAGCGGTCGCGTGTAGCGTTTCATCTGACCTCTGCCAAGGAGTCGGATGCCCATGCCGCGCGCCGGTGCCGGCCGTCCCCATGCCGGGCCTCCCCATGCTGGCCCTCCCGATGCCGGGCCCCATGCCGGGCCTGAGCGTGCGGGCGCGGTGGAGCGGTAGCCCGGGGTGCTCGCACGCGTGTTGAGGGTGGCCCTGGCGGCGCTGCTGCTGGCCGGGGCCGGGTGCGCCGTCGGCGCGCCGGCGCCCGCGCGCCCCTCCTCCTCCGCTGCGGCGCCGCCGCCGGACGGCTGTGCGGGCGGCGAGCCGCTCAAGGAAGGCCGGCACGAGCTGGAGTTCGCCGGCCAGGCGCGCGTCTTCCTGCTGTCGCTGCCCGAGGGTGACGGCCCGCACCCGGTGCTGCTGAACCTGCACGGGCTCGGCTCCAACGCCCGCGAGCAGGCCGCCTACAGCCGCCTGCCGCGGGAGGGCGTCCGCCGGGGTTACATCGTGGCCACGCCGCAGGTGGCCGAGGACCGGCTCGCCTGGACGCTGCCGCACGGCTTCGGCCCCGACGACACCGGCTTCCTGCGGGCGCTGCTGGACCGGCTGGAGCAGCGGCTGTGCGTGGACCGGCGGCGCGAGTTCGCCGCCGGCCTGTCCTACGGCGGCGCCATGGCCACGGCCCTGGTGTGCGGCCTGGACGGCAGGCTGGCCGGGGTGGCGGCCGTCGGCGGCGTCAACATCGTCAAGCCGTGTCAGAGACCGGAGCCGGCCACGCTGGTCGCCTTCCACGGCACCGCCGACCGGGTCGTCCCCTACCGGGGCGGGCACCCGCTGAGCGACGCCTCCGGCGACCTGCGCAAGCTCGCCGACCTGGTGACGCTGCAGCCGGTGGAGCGGGTGACGGGCGGCTGGGCGGACGCGTTCGGCTGCCGCTCCCCCGCCGCCGCCTCCTCCCCCGTCCCGCAGGTACGGCTGCGTACCTGGACGGGCTGTGCCGGCGGTGTCCGCGTGCGCCTGTACACGATCAGCGGCGGCGGCCACACCTGGCCGGGCCCGATCGAGGTGCCCAGGCTCGGCGTCACCAACCGGCAGCTGGACGCCACCCGGCTCATCCTGGACGCCTTCGACGCCGCCCCGCCGGCCTGAACGCATCGAACGACCCGGGAGGGCGTCCGGCCGGGATTAGGCTTGACCCCCATGAGTCAGGTAGGACATCAGACGGCGCGGGCGCTGCTACGCAGGCTCGCCGTCGAACAGGCCGAATGCCGCATCCCCTCGGTGCGGGCCGCGATCGTGCGCGACGGTGAGATCGTGTGGCAGGCCGGGCGCGGCCAGGTGGACGGGCGGCCGCCGGAGCCCGGCACGCAGTACCGGATCGGTTCGATCACCAAGAGCGTCGTGGCCGTGACCGTCATGCGGCTGCGTGACGAGGGCCTGATCGACCTGCTGGAGCCGATCGGCAAGCATCTGCCCGACACCCGCTTCGGCGAGGTCACGATCGCTCAGCTGCTCTCGCACACCGGCGGCCTGACGGCCGAGCCGCCCACCGGCTGGTGGGAGCGCACCCCCGGCATCGACATGGCCGACCTGCTGTCCCGTGTCGGCCCCGGCGAGGTCAAGCACCGGCCGGGCCGCCGCTACCACTACTCCAACATCGGCTTCTCCCTGCTCGGTGAGCTGGTCGCCCGCCTGCGTGGCGCGCCGTGGGACCGGGTGGCGCGAGCCGAGGTGCTCGGCCCGCTCGGCATGGACGACACCACCGCCAGGCCGCGGCCGCCGCACGCCACCGGCTACGCCGTCCACCCCTACGCCGACGTGCTGCTGCCGGAGCCCGAGCATGACGCCGGCGCCATGTCACCGGCCGGGCAGCTGTGGTCCACCACCACCGACCTGGCCCGCTGGGCGGCGTTCGTGGCCGGGGACACCGGCGGGGTGCTGTCGGCGGACACCCTCGCCGAGATGCGTGAGCCCGCCACCGTCGCCGACGGCGACGCCTGGACCTCCGGTTACGGGCTCGGCCTGCAGCTCACCCGGCACGCCGGTCGCCGCCTGGCCGGGCACACCGGGTCGATGCCCGGCTTCCTGGCGACCGTGTGGGCCGACCCCGGCGACCGCGTCGGCGCGCTGTTCGTGGCCAACACCACCTCCGGCATGCGGCCAGGGCTGCTCACCGACCTGCTCGACATCCTCGACGAGCACGAGCCGCGCCTGCCCCAGGAGTGGACCCCCGCGGGTGCCGACCCCGCCCTGCTGGCGCTGACCGGCCTGTGGCACTGGGGGCCCGCCCCTTACCTGCTGCGGCTGCTGCCCGGCGGTGGCCTGTCGCTCGAGCCGGTGCGCGGCACCGGGCGCGCCTCCCGATTCGCGCCGCAGGACGACGGCACCTGGCTCGGCCTGGACGGCTACTACGCCGGTGAGACGCTGCGGGTGGCGGCCGACCATCTCGACCTCAACACCTTCATCTTCACCCGTGACCCCTACGACCCGGCCGCGCCGGTCCCCGGAGGTGTCGAAGGCTGGCATTAGCAGCTTGACGTAACACGTCAAGTACTTGCTATCGTACGTCAAGCAGTGGCCGGGCGAGACGTGGGAGGCACCGTGACACGGCACGAGCGGGAGGAGCTCGCACAGGACCTGATCCGGCTGGTGACCAGCAGGCTGCTGGACCCGCTCGACATCCTCCTCAGCGACGACGTGACGGCCGCCGACCCGGGCATCGAGGCGATGCGCCGCCGGGTGCGGCAGGACGCCGACGCCTGGGCCGCCGAGCTGCTGGGCCCCGACCAGGCCCGCGCCACCCACAGGGGCGCGCGCCTGGTCGCGGTGCTCTACCCCGGCGACGCCGCCTTCGACCCGCCCGCCGACTGGTGGCGCACCCCGCTCGGCCGCGCCATCGCCCGGCGCGTCGGCCACCCGTCCGCCGAGCGGGTCTCCTACGCCGTCGCCGGAGCGATGCTCGGCATCACCCGTCAGGGCGTCCACGATCTCGTACGGCGCGGCAAGCTGCACGCGCACCCGGACGGCGGCGTCTCCACGCCGTCGATCCGCGAGCGGCTCGACACACGAGACCCGGGAGACGACCATGAGCGGTGACCAGATGATCAGCGGCGCGGGGGCGGTGCCGATCGCGGTCCGCGACCACGGCGGCAGCGGCAGGCCCTTGCTCCTGCTGCACGGCGCGGGCGGAAACCTGCTCCGCTGGGAGCCGCTCGCCCCGATGCTCACCGGCGCCTTCCGGGTGGTGGCCGTGGACCTGCGCGGTCACGGCCGCTCCGGCGACGGCCCGTGGACCTGGCAGGCCGTACTCGGCGACCTCGACGCGGTGGTGGCCGCGCTCTTCGGGCAGGCCGACCCGGTGGTCGCCGGCCACTCGCTGGGCGGGATGCTCGCCGGCATGTGGGCCCGGCGCCACCCCTCCTGCCCGGCCGCCGTCAGCCTGGACGGCCGCCGGAGCTGGCCGGGCTCATGGCCGCCTTCCGCGCCGGCCTGCGCCGCGACCTGGCCGAGCTGGTCGCCGCCCGCCCGAACATCGAGATCCACGAGCTCGACGCCGGCCACGGCATGCTCGCCGAACGGCCCGAGGCCGTCGCCCGGCTCCTCACCCGCCTCGCCTGAACGTTCGCCCGCGACGGGCCTCAAGCCGACAGCGCCGCCGCCAGCTCCGCCGCCGGGCCCGGCGGCAGAGCCCCGTGCAGCAGCTCCACCCGGTGCACCAGGCGAGGCGCGACCAGCGGCACCCCCCGCCCCACCGAGGCGGGCAGCAACGTCAGCCCGTGCCCCGCCGCCACCAGGTTCAGCACCGTGTGCACGTCGTCACCCAGATACGCCAGCCCCGGCCGGAAACCGTCCCCCGCCAGGTCACGCAGCCGCTCCACCGGACACAGCGGCGTCTGCAGCCACCGCGCGTCCACCAGGTCGGCCAGCCGCAGCCCCGCCCGCCCCGCCAGCGGATGATCATCCGGCAGCGCCACCACCAGCGGCTCCTCGGCCGCCATCGCCGTGGTCAGCGGCCCCACGTCCGCCGGCCGCAGCGGGTCGCTCGGCGCGGTGACGCCGTCGGCCAGCCCCAGCTCCGCCTGCCCGGCCGCCACCCGCCCGGCCACCTCCTCACGCCCGCAGGTGCGCACCGTCACCGACAGCCGCGGCTGAGCCGCCCGCCCCCGCGCCAGCCGTACGGCCAGCACCGCGTTCAGCGCCAGCGGCGTCGCCGCCACCGTCAGCCGGTGCGCCGGCGCCGCCGCGATCCGGCGCACGTCGGCGCGGGCGGCGACCAGGCGCAGCAGCAGCGGCCCGGCATGCTCCAGCAGCCGCGCCCCCGCCTCCGTCGGCGCCACCGGACGGCGCAGCAACAGCGGCATGCCCAGATCGGCCTCCAGCGCCGCGATCTGCTGGGAGACCGCCGACTGCGTGTAGCCGAGCTCTCCAGCGGCGCCGGAGAACGAACCGTGACGTGCCACGGCCACGAACGTACGCAGCAAATGAGGATCCATCAGTAATGCTTATAGCATCCGCACATTTCATCGTTGGCGCTTAAGCCGGTCCGGCGGCCACCATGGGGGCATGAACATCGCCCTGGTCGCCGACCGTTCGCCCGGCGTGCGCTCGCACACCCGCGTCCCGCTGCTGGTCGAGGCGCTGCGCGAGCGCCACGGGATCGCGCTCGACCCCTACTGGATCCCCACCCCCGACGCCGGCGACCTGGCCGCCTTCGACGGCATCTGGATGCTGCCCGGCAGCCCCTACCGCAGCCAGGCCGGCGCCGTCGCGGCCGCCCGCACCGCCCGCGAGCGCGGCATCCCGTTCCTCGGCACCTGCGCCGGATTCCAGCACATGCTGCTGGAGTACGCGCGCGGTGTGTGCGGGATGGACGCCGCCCACGCCGAGTACGCCGAGTACGCCGAGGACGGCGGGAACGGCGAGGCCGATCGGGAGGCGGACTTCCTGCTGACGCCGCTGGCGTGCTCGCTGGCCGGCCACGAAGGCGCCGTCCGGCTGAAGCCCGGCTCGCTCATCGAGCGCATCATGGGCGGCCGCGACACCGTCGAGGCCTACAACTGCTCCTACGGGCTCAACGAGGCCCACGAACGCACCCTGACCGCCCACGGGCTCGTCTTCACCGGCCACGCCGACGACGGGACCGTGCGGGTGGCGGAACTGCCCGGCCACCCGTTCTTCCTCGGCACGCTCTTCCAGCCCGAACTCGCCGGCGACGGCACCCGCCCGCACCCGGTCATCACCGCCTTCGCCACCGCCGTCACCCACCACGCCGCCTCACGCGGCACCGCGTCCACCCCTCGATGACCGTCAGAGCAGAAGTACGCGACGACCCGCGTACACAGCGGCGCCCTACCCACGTTGACCTTCAAGGCAAGGCTCAACGTTCGATGGATCGAACCCAGCGGGCGAAGGTCAATAGTGGAGGTGCGGATACCAGTCGCCTCGGCCGTGCGGGGTGAGGTCGAGGAGGTGCCAGACAGGGGCGAGGAGGTCGATGCCGCGCTCGTCGAGGTCGTCGGCCATGCGAGGGTGGGCGGAGTAGAAGTGATGGATCGCGCCGTCGCCGTCGCGGGTGAAGACGGAGATGGTGGAGTCCTGTTCGCCTTCCTTGTCCTCGCTGCCGAGGTCGTACTTGAAGGTGCTGTCGCCGCAGCTCAGCAGCCGCAGCCGGTGCCAGCCGCGATTGCGGGCGTGCTGCCGCAGGACGGGCGGGTCGGCTGCCGCGGCGACGGCGAAGTCGGCGTTCCGGGCGATGTGGTGGGCGATGCCGTTGAAGCCGTCGATCCACAGGGTGCACATGGGGCACGGATCGGTCTGCAGCTTGCCGTACATGAAGTGGTAGACGATCAGCGGGCGGTCCTGCCCGGTGAAGAGGCCGCCGAGGGAGACCTCGCGGACCGGCGCGTCGCCCGCGTCGAGGTCGGCGGGGCCCTCGATGAAGACGTAGTCGTCGACGGGCGGCCCCTGGGGGAGCGTCCGTCGCTGGGTTGCGACCCTCTCGCGGTGGCGCATGAGGTCGATCTCGGCCAGGCGTAGTTCCTCGCGGGCGGCGAGGTACTCCGCCGATTCCCCGGCCAGTCTTGTCTGCCGCATGGCGTCCTCCTGGGGCAGGATCCCTGGTCCCCGGTCCGGATCTGCGGGTTTCCCCGGCTCTTCCAGTCTACGGTGGCTCCAGGATGCGCCGACAGCTGACCTGGCCCTTCGCCCGGCTCGGCCGCGCCGGACCGGTGTTCCGCACCGCGATCCCGCCGCCGCAGGTCCGCCAGACGATGAAGTACGTCCTCATGTTCGTGGAGACCGAGCAGTTCGCCAAGGAGCTGGAGGCGATGGGGCCGCAGGAGAGGGAGGAGGCCTACGCGAAGGTGGCCCGCTGATGCGCCGAACACGCCGGCAAGATCACGCACAGTTCGCATCTGGCGCCGGCGCACACCGCGACCACCGTCCGGCTGCGGAACGGTGCTCGGCCTGGGGGGAGCATCCCGGCCGGCCCGGTCACGGCGCCGGCGTGCGGGCCGGTGTCGTGAACGCCAGCTCGGGTTCTGGCTCGCCCGTCGCCAGCCAGTGCAGCAGTACGCGGCGGAACAGCTCCGGGTCTTCCGCGCTCCACTCGTGACGCATCCCGGGCACGGTCCGCGCCACCGCCTCCGGCGCCCGGGAGGTCACCTCGGTCAGCGCTCGGTGCACCGCCTTCGGCTCTCGCTCGCCCGCCAGCATCAGGATCGGCGTCCGCGTACGCCGCAGGCCTTCAAAATCCGCGGCCGGCACCCCCGCGGACACCTGGGTCAGCATCCGCCGCGCCGACGTGCGGTCGATCCCCAGGCCGGTCTCGACGAACGCGCCGACCGCGTCATCGGGTAACCGGAACGCGCGCGCCATCACCCGCCAGTACGGCCGCGAACCCCACAACCGGATCTGTGCGAGCCCCAGCGCCCTCGCCGTCGCGCCCAGGCCCTGGAGCGGTGCGCCGGTGAGCATGGCGCTCCTGGCGAGATCGGGATGGCGTGCCACGAGGACGGTGCCCACCACCGCGCCGAGGGAGAGGCCGACGAGGTGCGCGCGTCCATCGTGGGCGCGGTCACGGATGAGCGCCGCCACCGAGTCCGCCACGCCGGCGACGGTCGTCCAGGGCTCGGTGTTCGACGCGCCGAAGCCGGGGAGGTCGGGGACCAGGCTGTGGTGATCGGGCAGCGATGCGGCCAGGTCGCGCCACATCCACCCCGCGACGTTGCCGCCGTGCAGGAACAGGAGGGTCTCGCCGGCGTCCGCGTGCTCCTCGTGCACGAACATCACAGCGCCTCCTCGAGCTCGTCCAGCCAGCTGAGCTCGGCCTCGAGGTGCATGATGCCGTTGCGCAACGTCAACGCCCGCAGTCGTTCGGCGTACGTCGTCGTGGGCGTCTCAAGGGCCTGGAACGCCGTGAGCCGCTGCCGCACCAGGGCCCGGCGCTCTTCGACGAGTGCCCGTACGAGCTTGGGGTCCTCGGCGCGGCCGGCGAAGTAGATCCGCGTCAGGAACGCCTCACGCGGCAACTCGGCGGGGGCCGGGGAGCGCAGCCACGCGTCCAGTTCGGCGGAGCCCGCCTCGGTCAGCCGGTACTCATGCCGGGCCGGGCGTGACCGCTGCGGGATGACGTGCTCGTCCAGCAGGCCCTCGGCGTTCAGGGTGCCGAGGGTGCGGTAGATCTGCGACCGATCGGCCGCCCAGAAATGCTGGGCCGTGTCGTCGAAGGTCTTCTTGAGGTCGTACCCGGTCATCGGCCTCAGATCGAGGAGACCGAGGATGGCATGCTTGAGGGACATAACACATAGTCTACAACACACCTATCCGGTTTCGGCCTCGCCTGGGTCACCAAGTGGGCGCCTCCCCGCGGCCCCGGCCCAACCCGCCGCTGAGTGAAGACCAGGGTGCCCCCACGGGCTTGTGCGGGTCGGCGAGACGGGTGGCCGGCGTCCAGAGAACCGAGCACGCGTACAGCAACATGGCCTGACCGCCCGCGGTCACGTTCCTGACCTGATCGCATCCCTTCGCCGCTTTGGTGGCCGGTCAGTCCTGGGGCAGGAAGACCCTCAGCTGCCAGCCGCCCTCCGGCAGCGGACCCGCTTCGACCTGGCCGCCCGCCTGGGCCAGCCGCTCGGCCAGACCCCGCAACCCACTACCGCCGCCACCGGAAGCACCTCCGAAGGCGACCTCGGCGGCGGCTGCATCCTCGGCGGTATCGGAGGTGGTGGTGGTGGAGGTGGTGGTGGAGGTGGTGGTGGTGGTACCAGCGGGGGTGACAGCAGCGGTGGGTTTCGAGGCGGTGCCGGTGGGAGGTGGGGTGGGGCCGTTGTCGCGGATGGTGAGGGACGTGCCGGTCAGCTCGATCTCCGCGCGAGTCGCGCCGCTGTGCCGGATGATGTTGGTGACGCCCTCGCGCACCACCCAGCCCAGCAGCGTCTGTGCCCGCCCGTCCGGCTCGGGGCCGGTCCTGCGCACGACCGGCTCCACGCCGGCCGCGCGCAGCGCGTCCACGGCCCGGTCCAGCTCGCCGGTCAGGCTGGCCTCGCGGTAGCCGGTGACCGCCTCGCGAACCTCGGTCAGGGCCTGCCTGCCGACGGTCTCGATGTCCCCGGCCTGCCGCCGGGCCTGCTCGGGGTCGCGCAGGGCCAGGCGGCGCACCGCCTCGGCCTTCACCACGATCACCGACAGTGTGTGGCCGAGCAGGTCGTGCAGGTCACGGGCGAACCGCAGCCGCTCCCGCGTCACGGCGGCCTCGGCCAGCTGCTGCCGGGTGTCGTGCAGTTCGGCGATGAGGGCGTGCAGATGCAGGATGAACGCGACGACGATCCCGGCGCTGAACGTTCCCCACGAGAACGTCATGATCGACTCCAGCTGCCCGCCGCCCCGCCAGACGACCAGCGCCGTCACCCCGGTCAGGGCCAGCAGTGCGATCCGTACGCGCCGGCCGTACAGGACGACCCCGCACGCGATGCCGACCAGCGGGAACAGATACAGCCAGCCGCCGCCGAAGTGAGCCGCCAGGGCGGTCACCACGGCGGCGAGCGCGATGAGCGCCGCCGTCGCGAGCGCGGGGACGCGCCGGAACGCCAGCAGGACCGCGGCGGCGTACAGGGCGGCGACACCGGCCAGGCCCAGCCAGGCGAGCCAGGCCGGCCGGTCCACCCCGGTGGCGGCGTCCCAGGCCGCGGCGACGCCCAGCAGGACGAACACCAGGATCCCCTTGGCGTCGAGCGGGTCGTACGGTCGGCCGTCCGGCGTACGGACATGGTCGGAGAGCATCGGTCCCACGTTAGACGCCGCCGGTCGCGGCAGGTGGCACGGCGTTCGCCGCCGGCCGGCCGCAACGCGACGGCCGGGCCCCGGCAGGACCAGATCGCCACAGCCGGGCCCCCGCGGCACCGGACCACCACGGCCGGGCCGCCGGCGGCACCGGATCACCCCCGTCGGGCCGCCGCCGGCGGCACCGGGTCGCCCGGGTGGGGCTGCCGGCAGGGCCCGATCACCATGCATTCCGTGGCAGCCCGCGACGCGCTCCCCCGTTTTCTATCAAGTGATTGACTTCAGGGCCGGCCTGCCCGTAACTTTCTATCAACTGATAGAAGATGGAGGGCGGCATGACCGTCAAGCGCGCCAAACCAGGTCCGCGATCGCAGGAGCGTCAGGAGCGGCTGATCGCGGCCGGGTATCGCGCCATGGTCCGCTCCGGCCTGGCGGGGGCGCGCACGCGCGACATCGCCGCCGAGGCCGGCATCACCGTCGCCACCCTGCACTACTACTTCCCGACCAAGGGCGACCTCGTGCGGTCCGTGCTGGAGCACACGATCCGCGAGCGGATGCTGGCGCCGCTGCGGCTGGACGCCGAGTGGCAGGACGGCCTGGCCGCGCTGCGCACGATGCTCACCGGCCTGCACCGCCAGGCCGAGGTCGATCCGGGGCATTTCCGGCTGCTCCACGAGATGGTCTGGACCTCCCACGAGGACCCGGTGATCCACCGCCTGATCGCCGACTGTCACGACGAGTGGCACCAGACGATCAACGGCTGGCTCGAGACGGGCCAGCGGGAAGGGCGGGTCCGCGGCGACCTCGACACCGTCACGGTCGCGGGAATGATCATGTTCATCGTGCTCGGCATGGTGATGCGCCCGCCCATGCCCCCCGGCGCCGACACGCGCCTGAGCGAGGAGCTGGAGCGGTTGCTGACCTCGCTCGACTGAGAGACTTCCAAGGAGATGACGACATGTCCCACCAGTACACCGAGGTGCTCATCGTCGGCGGCAGCCTGGTCGGCTTATCGGCCGCGCTGTTCCTGCGCCGGCACGGGGTCGGGGTGATTCTCGCCGAGCGGCACTCCGGCACCTCCATCCACCCCCGCACTCCCGGCTACAACGCCCGCACGATGGAGCTGTTCCGGGCGGCGGGCGTGGAGGAGGCCGTGCGCGCGGCCGGGCCGTGGCGGCTCAACGGCTCGGGGCTGCTCTGGGCCGAGAGCCTGACCAGCCCGCACCACTACTGGATCGAGCGGCCGAGCGCCCGGCAGGACCTCTCCGATGTCAGCCCCTGCGAGGACGTCATGCTCTCCCAGGACGTGCTCGAACCCGTGCTGCGCGAGCACGCCGAGGCGCTCGGCGCCGATCTGCGGTTCGGCACCGAGCTGCGCGCGTACGACGACGGCCCGGACGGCGTGACGGCCGTGCTGCAGGAGCGGGCCACCGGCGCCCGTGTCA
This sequence comes from Nonomuraea sp. NPDC049714, assembly GCF_044465295.1. Lineage (NCBI taxonomy): Bacteria > Bacillati > Actinomycetota > Actinomycetes > Streptosporangiales > Streptosporangiaceae > Nonomuraea > Nonomuraea sp. NPDC049714. Next base: position 153,076 of record NZ_JBITLM010000015.1, read on the forward strand.
CGGTGCACGCCGACTACCTGATCGCCGCCGACGGGGCCGGCAGTGCCATCCGCGCCAAGCTCGGCATCGGCAGGAGCGGTGTCGGCGTGCTGGAGCACATCGCCGGCATCATGGCCCGCGCCGACCTCGGCGACGCGCTGCGTGACAGGACGTTCGCGATCTGCCAGGTGAACAATTCGGGTTTCTCCGGGATGGTCCGTGTCATCGGCGACACGATGGCTCTCCATGTCCCCTTCGATCCCGAGGAGGGCGTCGGCCAGTTCACCGCGGAGCGCTGCGTCGAGCTCGCGCGCGCCGCCGCTGGGGTGCCCGACCTGGCGGTCGAGCCGTTGGAGGTGCTGCCCTGGCAGAGTACGGCCGCCGTGGCCGACTCGTTCGCCGACGGCCGGATCTTCCTGGCCGGGGATGCGGCTCACGTCATGCCTCCGGCCGGCGCCTTCGGCGCCAACACCGGCATTCAGGACGCCGCCAACCTGGCCTGGAAGCTCGCCTACGTGCTCAACGGCTGGGCCGGGCCGTCCCTGCTGGAGACCTATGACGCCGAACGCCGTCCCGTCGCCGCCAGGACCGTCGATCAGGCGCTGGCCACGGGCCGCGACTGGTTCGGCGCGGAGCTGCCCGCCGAGGTGGCGGCGATCGAGCTCCTCGACGAGGTGACCGTCAAGTTCGGCTACCGCTACGACGGCGCCGGCTTCGAGGACCCCCGGCGTCCGACCGGCGAGCCCGGCGCGCGGGCGCCGCACGTGTGGCTGGAGCGGGAAGGCCGGCGGGTGTCCACGGTCGACCTGTGGGCCGGCGGGTTCGTGCTGCTGGCCGGCCCCGAGGGCGGCGCCTGGACCGAGGCCGCCGCCCGCGTCGCCGGGCCATGGCTGACGTCGTACCAGGTGGCGGATGGCAGTGCGGTCGCGGGGAGCGGCCTGCTGGGGGATCCGGAGCGGCGCTGGGCGACCGCGTTCGGGGTGACCGGTGGCGGGGCTGTCCTGATCCGCCCGGACGGGTTCGTCGCCTGGCGCGCCGCCGAGCCGGCCGGGCAGCGCACCGAAGCCGCCCTGGCCGAGGCCCTCAGCGCCGCGCTGCTCAGAAACCCCGCACCTGTTGGGCCGCAGGTCAGTCATCGCAAGCCCTCCACCTGAAGGGCGGCATCGGACGTCCCTCGCTTGAAGGGGGCAGACGAGCGAAGTGACGGCGATGCCGTACCAGAAGGCGGCGCGCAACCAAGGCGCGCCCAAGACGCGCGCCCAGGGCGCACTCCCGGGGCGCGCATCCGTACGGCGCGCAGCGGCCCCTCGGCGTTGCCGCCGCCGCGGCGGGCTCGGGCGCGCGCCGGGTCAGGTCCCCGGCGGCGGTCGCCGCCGCTGATCCGCCGGCGGAGGTCAGGGGGCCAGGAGCCGTCCCAGCTTGCGGAGTGAGCGGCGGGCCAGCATGACGGTGACCGGCCGCGCCAGCGGCCACAACGCGCGCCCGAGGAGCCCGAACGGCGGCAGCAGCCGCTCGCCCCAGATCACCCGGCTGCCCCCGTCACGGGCCTGGACGCGGATGACGCCCTCGCCGCGCACCAGCCGGCCGATGTGCCGCATCCGCACCAGCGCCGGCGGCTCCCAGGCGGTGATCGTCATGACGTCGAGGAAGCCGAACGGCCAGATCCCGGTGTAGGCCTCGACGCGGCCGTCGCCCGCCTGCCGGGCCGAGGTCATGAACATCCACTCCCGGTGCCGGGGCCAGTCGGTGATCAGCGCGAACACCTGCTCCGGCGGTGCCGGCACGTGCACCGCGGCGGCCGCGTACACGTACTCCCCCACTCAGATCCCCCTGATGTCGTGGGCCTTGCCGGGCTCGGCGAAGGCCAGCAGCGCGGCGGCCTCGGCCTGGATCTCCTCTGCCTGCCCAGCCGTCACCGGCGCGAACATGTCCACGGTCAGCACCGCCTTGTCCCGCTTCCACGCGCCCTGGACGAAGCCGTCGACCAGGACGGTGCCGAGGACCTGCCCGTTGATGGTGATGACGCGTTTGCGGTGTTCGTCGGAGATGACGCGGGTGCGGTCGGCGTGGCTGAGCAGCAGGTTGTCGAACGGTGCCAGCAGCCGCACGGGCGCCGGCGCGCCGGGCCCCGGCCTGGGCGCGTCCGGCAGGTCGAACAGCTCCCGGCCGCGCTCGTCCTCCAGGACCACGAGCCGGGGCCGCAGCCGGTCGAACACCTCGCGCAGCCCGGTCAGCCCGGACCAGGCCTGGGCGTCGGCGACGGTCGCGGGTCCGAAGGCGGTCAGGTAGCGGGTCACGAGGTCGTCGAGGGTCGGGGCCGGATGGGGTGCGCAGCCAAGCCATGACTCGACGGTGGCGTAGGCGGTCTGTCCTGCCTTGCCCCACACCGCCCGGGGTGGCACCTGCACGAGCGGCGCGAGGCTGCGCATGATCTGCGACAGGTCCGCCGCGCTGACGCCGGGGTAGTGCTCGGCCAGCCTCGCGCCGAGCTGGGCGCCGGTCAGCGGCCGCTCCTCCAGTGCTCGGCGTCCCGTCGCGACGACCGCGTCCAGGTCCAGTGACGCGATGGTCTTGCCGTACGCGTTCAGCAGGTATCTGGTGAGCAGCGGCTGCGTGAGCGGCCGCAGGGCCAGGCCGTCGGCGGCGCTGACCAGGTGGACGGTGCCGCGCATGAGCACGATCCGGACCGCCTCCCGCTGCTCCAGCAGCCGGGCCAGCTCCTCGGGGCGGAACCCGTCCAGGCGTGACCAGAGCCCGAAGTACGGCGGGAACGGCGCCTGGGCCTGTAACCCCACCAGGTGTTCCACGGCCTTGAGTGCCGGCATGGAGTGGCGCCGCAGCAGCAGCTGGCGGTCGAGGGTGGCGCGGTTGAGCGCGTGACGGCTGATCACCGCCTTACCTTAACAGCACACAATGCTGTGCGGCCTTGCCATAGTGTGTGCCACACACTATCGTCCGAGGGGTGATCGATGATGACGCGCTCGCCACGCACCGCCAGGAGCTCCGGCGCGGGACCGTCGTGCTGGCCTGCCTGCTGGTCCTGGAGCGGCCCGACTACGGCTACGCGCTGCTGGAGGCGCTGGAGAGCAGGGGTTTCGCGGTCGACGCCAACACCCTCTATCCGCTGCTGCGCCGCCTGGAGAAACAGGGGCTGCTCACCAGCGAGTGGAACACCGAGGAGTCACGACCGCGCAAGTTCTACCGCACCAGCGCCGACGGGGCCGAGCTCGCGGCCACCCTCACCGCCGACTGGACCGACCTCGACACCGCCTTCCGCACCCTCCTGAAGGACGAGTCATGACCGCCACCCTCACCGACCGCTATGTCATGGCGATGCTGCGCGGCGTTCCCGGCAAGCAGCGCGCCGACCTGGAGCGGGAGCTGCGCGCCTCCATCGCCGACGCGATCGACGACCGGTTACGGGACGGCGCCGACGCCGAGAGCGCCGAGACACAGGTGATCGCCGAGCTCGGCGACCCCGCGCGCCTGGCCGCCCGCTACACCGGCCGGCCGCAGCACCTCATCGGCCCGGAGCTCTACCTCGACTACGTCCGGCTGCTCAAGGCGCTGCTGTCGGCGGTGGTGCCGGTGCTGTTCGTGGCCGCCGGCCTCGTACGGTTCCTCGACGGCGCGCCGATCGGGCAGGTCGTCTGGGACGCGGTCGTCGCCGTGCTGGTGACGGCCATGCACATCGCGTTCTGGGTGACCGCCGTGTTCGCCGTCGTCGGGCGTTCGCCGGCGCTGCGCGAGAAGCTGCGGGTGAAGTGGGACGTCTCCGCGCTGCCCGCGTTGCCCGCGCACCGGGTCGACCTCACCGGGCTGATCGGCGGGACCGTGATCACCACCCTGCTCGCCTGCCTGCTGGTGCTGACCCAGACGGTGGGGCCGCTCACCGGCGCCGACGGCGAGCCGATCGGGGTGATCGCGCCCGCGCTGTGGGAGTCCGGGGCGCTCTACCTCGCCGTCTTCTTCGCCGCTGCCCGCATCGGCTTCGACCTGCTGGGCTACTACGTGGGCTGGGGAGTGCCGCAGGCCGTCGCCAACGCGGTGCTCGGCGTCCTGTTCGCGGTGACGGTCGTCTGGCTGGCCGCCGGCGACCTGCTGCTGAACCACGCGTTCCTGGCGGCCATGGGCTGGTCACGGTCCGTCGTCACCTACGTCGTCGTGATCACCGTGGTCCTGATGTGCCTGACCGACTCCGCCGACGGCTTCCGGCGGGCGTTCCACCGGAACCCTCGCATCTCTCAGTAAGGACAAGCGATGAAAGCAATCTGCCAGTACACCTACGGATCACCTGATGTCCTCGAATTAGCTGACATCGACATGCCGGTGCCGGGCGACGAAGACGTGCTGGTGCGCGTGCACGCGGTCTCGCTCAACCGGGCCGACTGGTTCGTCACCACAGGAACTCCGTACGCGATCCGCCTGGCCTTCGGGCTGCGCAGGCCGAAGAACCCGGTGCTCGGCAGGGACGTCGCCGGGCGGGTGACGGCCGTGGGCGCGAAGGTGACCCGATTCCAGCCGGGCGACGAGGTCTACGCCGAGATCAGCACCGGCAGCCTCGCCGAGTACGCCCGCGTCCCCGAGCGGCGGCTGGCGCGCAAACCGGCCAACCTCACCTTCGAGCAGGCGGCCGCGGTGCCGCTCGCCGCCGTCACCGCGCTCGCGGCCTTGAGCGGCCGGGTGCGGTCCGGGGACGAGGTCCTGATCAACGGCGCGTCGGGCGGCGTGGGCACCTTCGCCGTGCAGATCGCCAAGGCGTTCGGCGCGCGCGTGACCGGCGTGTGCAGCACCAGGAACACCGACCTGGTCCGGTCCCTCGGCGCCGACGACGTCATCGACTACACCAAGGACGACTTCACCCGTGGCGAGCGGCGCTACGACGTCATCCTGGACCTGGTGGGCAACCATCGGCTGTCGGCGCTCCGCCGCACCCTGACCCCCGCCGGGATCCTCCTGCTCTCCGCCGGCGACGGCGGCCGCTGGTTCGGGCCCATGCGCCGCATCCTCCTGGCCCTGGTGATCTCACCGTTCGGCCGTCGGAGCCTGCGCACGGTCAACCCGGGCCGGAGCGACCTGGCCGAGCTGACCGGCCTCATCGAAGCCGGGAAGGTCACCCCGGCCATCGACCGGACCTACCCGCTGAGCGAGACCGCCGAGGCCTTGCGCTATCTCGGTGTGGAGCACGCGCGGGCGAAGGTCGTCATCACCGTGCACCCCTGATCGAGGCGGCCATCCCGTCCAGCAGGTAGCCGAGGCCCCGCGCGAAGGTGGCGTCCCAGTCGTGGCCGAGGCCGTGGCCGGCCAGCGTGGGATAGGCGGCCAGCCGGTCGACCATGAGCTCGCGCACGGCGGGATCGGTGGCGGCCTCGTCGCGGGCCTGCATGGTGGCCGAGCCGGTGACGTACGTGGACAGGCTGAAGGCGGCCGCAGGCAGGTCCGGCCCGCCGAACCCGGCCTCGGCGAGCGTGGCGTAGAGGAACTCGGTCCGCGCCAGCGCGTTCGGCCCCAGCATGGGCCGGTCCAGCAGCCCGGTCGACCAGGGATGGCGCAGCAGCGCGGCCCGCCAGGCGGAGACCAGCTCGCCCGCCCGGTCCCGCCAGCCGCCGGCGTCCGGCAGCGGCACCTCGCCGAACACCGCGTCCAGCGCCAGATCGAGCACGTCGTCCTTGGTCCTGACGTGCCAGTAGAGGGTGGTCGAGCCGGTGTCGAGCCGCTCGGCCAGCCGGCGCATCGTCAGCCGGGCCTCCCCCTCCTCGTCCAGCAGGGCGACGGCCTCGGTGACGATCCGGTCCAGGGTGAGCGGCCTGCGCTCCCGCTTGCGCGGCCGCAGCCACACGCTCTCGTCTGCCACCCGGCCGATAATACGCTGTACGACTACCGGATCGATGGTCTAGTAATGGAACAGTGAGCCATATCGAGGTGCGCGACCTGACCTATCTGCTGCCCGACGGCCGGGTGCTGCTGGACGAGGTGTCCTTCCGGGTCGGAGACGGCGTCAAGGCGGCGCTGGTCGGGCCGAACGGGGCCGGCAAGACGACGTTGCTGCGCCTGGCCGCCGGAGAGCTGCGACCGGCCTCCGGCAGTGTGACGACCACCGGCGGCGTGGGCGTGATGCGCCAGTTCCTCCGCCAGGGCACCGTCGCCGACCTGCTGCTCGCCGTCGCGCCGCGGCGCGTCAAGGACGCCGCCGCCGAGCTGGCCGCCGCCGGGGCGGCGATCGCCGCCCGCGACGACGAGCCCCGCCAGCTCCGCTACGCCCAGGCCATCAGTGACTACGCCGACGCCGGCGGCTACGAGCTGGAGGTGGTCTGGGACGTGTGCGCGACCGCCGCCCTGGGCCTGCCCTTCGAGCGGGTACGCCGTCGAGCGGTGGACACGCTGTCCGGAGGTGAGCGCAAGCGGCTGATGCTGGAGGCGCTGCTGCGCGGGCCCGACCAGGTGCTGCTCCTCGACGAGCCGGACAACTTCCTGGACGTGCCCGCCAAACAGTGGCTGGAGCGGCGGCTGCGCGAGACGTACAAGACCGTGCTGCTCGTCTCGCACGACCGGCGGCTGCTCGCCGAGACGGCCGACCGCGTCGTCACGGTCGAAGCCGGCCGGGTGTGGGTGCACGGCGGCGGTTACGCCGGCTACGCCCAGGCCCGCCGCGACCGCGGCGAACGCCTGCGGGAGCTGCACCGCCGCTGGGAGCAGGAGCGGACCCGCCTGCGCGCGATGGTCCACACCCTGCGCGGGCGCGCCACCCACAACGACGCGCTGGCCACCTCCTACCAGGCGGCCCTGACCCGGCTGGATCGGTTCGAGCGGGCGGGCCCGCCCGAGCGCGTCCCCAAGCAGCAGAACGTCCGCATGCGCCTGCGCGGCGGCCGCACCGGCAAACGCGCCGTCATCTGCGAGCGGCTCGCCCTGACCGGCCTGCTGGAGCCCTTCGACCACGAGATCTGGTACGGCGAGCGCGTCGCCGTGCTCGGCCGCAACGGCACCGGCAAGTCCCACTTCCTGCGCCTGCTCGCCGGTGAGCCCATCGCGCACACCGGCACGGCCACGCTGGGCGCGCGGGTGCGGCCCGGCCTGTTCGCCCAGACGCACGAACGTCCCGACCTGCGCGGCCGTGGCGTCGCCGGCATCGTCATGGCCGATCACCGCCTGGACCGCAATGACGCCATGGCGGCGCTCGCCCGCTACGAGCTCGCACCGGCGTGGGGCCAGCCGTTCGAGACCCTGTCCGGCGGGCAGCAGGCGCGGCTGCAGATCCTGCTGCTGGAGCTGTCCGGCGCCACGCTGCTGCTCCTCGACGAGCCCACCGACAACCTGGACCTGGCCAGCGCCGACGCGCTGCAGGAGGGGCTGGCCGCCTTCGCCGGTACGGTGCTGGCGGTCACCCACGACCGCTGGTTCGCCGCCGACTTCGACCGCTACCTGATCTTCACCGCCGAAGGCCGGGTCGAGCACGCCGCGGAACCCTCCTGGGACCGGTGACCCCCGGACGGCGGCCGGGGGTCAGGGGCGGCGGATGAGGATGTCGCCGTAGGAGGTGCGGGCGCGCACCTCGACGGTCTCCTCGCCGCTGCCGGGGGCGCCGGCGGGGGTCAGGAGATTGCGTACGGTGCCGTAGGAGGTGCTGACGTCCAGCCAGGCGGCGGTGCCTTCGGGGACGCCCACCTCGAGGTCGCCGGCGGCGGTGTCGAGCACGACCGTACCGCGCGCCACCGCGCCGACGCGGATGCCGCCGGTCGCGGTCTTGGCCACGACGCTCGAGTCGGCCCGGTCGATGACGATGTCGCCGTAGGCCGTGTGCAGCCGCAGGTGGCCGGCCGCCTCGCCGAGGGTGATGTCGCCGTTGGCGGTCTTGATCACGGCCGGGCCGCCGATCGCGCCGATGCGGATGTCGCCGTTGGCGGTGGTGGCGTCGGCCTGACCGGACGAGCGCGCCACGGTGATGTCGCCGTCGGCGGTGTCGAGCCGGAGCTTGCCCGCCTCGTCGAGCCAGATGTCGCCGTCGGAGGTCTTGACCGTGCAGTCCCCCAGGCGGCCCTCGGCGCGGACCTCCGACGCCACGTCGGCCTCCACCCGCGAGCCGGACGGCAGCCTGACCACGACGTCGATCGAGCCGCCGCGGCCCCAGATCTTGCGCGCCACGTCCGATGGCGTCTTCACCGTCAGGCGGCCGCCCGCGAACTCCACCCTGGTCCGCTCGGCGGCCCGCACGTCGACCTCGTCGGACTCGTCGCTCGGCCGCACCTCCACGACGGTGTCGTCGCGGTCGCTGGCCGCGAGGCGGACGTCGCCGGTGCCGATGAAGATCGTGACGGAGATCGGCTCCGGGGTGTCGAACGTGGGCATCTCGGTCCCCTCACGGCGCGGCTCGAACCTCATGGCACCACTATGGCGCCATCATAGCGTCACGGCAACCCCCTTCTGACGTCACCGGGCCGAGGCGGGAGCAGAGGACACGCCGCAGCGAGGGAACCGTCGGCGAGCACGCCGCCGGTGTCTTCGCCAAGCTCGCCGACGACACCGGCCGGCGCGTGCCCGCCGTGCTCGCTGTGCTCGCTGTGCCCACCTTCCTCAACGGGACGTGAGCAGCCCGGCCACAGTGCCGGCCACCCGGTCCACCTCGTCCTCGGTGTTGTAGTAGTGCGGCGACAGGCGCAGGCACCAGTCGACGTCCTTGTCCGCGAAGTCGAACTGCGCGAACTCCCGGAAACTGAGCGCCGAGTTGACGCCCGCCGCGTCGATCGCCGCCTTGAACGGCTCCGCCTGCCAGCCCTCGACGGCGAAGGTCACCAGCGCGCCCAGCTCCCTGCCCCTGTCCAGCAGGCGCACGCCCGCCAGGTCGCCGAGCCGCGCACGCAGCCGCGCCGCCAGCGCCGGGGTGCGCCGGGCGATCGCCTCCACACCGACCTGGCGCGCGTAGCGGACGGCCGCCGCGCATCCCAGCACGGTGGCGTACGGGAACTCCCACTCCTCGAACCTGGCCGCCGACTCCACCGGCCGGTAGTCCTCCGGCGAGACCCAGCGGGAGCCGTGCATGTCGATGAACAGCGGCTCGTAGCCGTCCCGCAGCACCCGGTCGGACACGTACAGGAAACCCGAACCGCGCGGGCCGCGCAGGAACTTGCGGCAGGTGGCGGTGAGCAGGTCACAGCCGATCTCGGCCACGTCGATCGGGAACTGCCCGACGGACTGGCAGGCGTCGACCAGGTAGAGCAGGCCGAGTTCGCGGCAGTGCGCGCCGATCTCGGCGATCGGCTGGACCAGGCCGGAGTTGGTGGGGATGTGGGTGGCGCTCACCAGGCGGGGCCGGTGGGCGCGCATCAGCGCCGCCATCGCGGCCACGTCCACACCGCCTTCGGGCAGGTCGGGGGCGTGCACCAGCCGCACCCCGAAGCGTTTGCGCAGCGACAGGAAGGCGATCTGGTTGGAGATGAAGTCGTTGCGCGTGGTCAGGATGACGTCCCCGGCCTCGAACGGGATCGACGACAGCGCGGTGGCGTAGGCGTGGGTGGCGCTGCCGGCGAAGGCGATGTTGCCGGGGGCGCAGTTGATCAGCGCGGCGGTCTCGGTGTAGAAGGCGCGGACCTGCTCGGCGCGCGCGGCGGACGCCTCGTAGCCGCCGATGCGCGCCTCCAGGTTGAGGTGGTCGAGCATCGTGGCGAGCACCGGGGTGGCCAGCAGGCCGCAGCCGGCGTTGTTGAAGTGCACGACCTGCTCGCAGCCGGGGGTGTCGGCGCGCAGTGCCGCGATGTCCAGTAGTGTTTCCGCCCCAGCACTGGTAGCGCTACCATGAGTCTTCATGTCCGACAGTAGCACTTCCGCCGATCTGGCCTCCAGCCTCCGGGCGCTGCTGGCCGGGCTGGCGCCGGGCGACCGGCTGCCCAGCAGCCGCGAGCTGACCCAGCGCTACCGGGTGGGGCCGGGCACCGTCTCGCGCGCCATCGCCACCCTGGCCGCCGAAGGCGCGGTGATCACCCGCCCCGGCAGCGGCACGTTCGTCGCCCCCCGCCGCGAGCGGCCGGCCGGCGGCGTGCCGGACACCTCCTGGCAGTCGGTGGCCCTGTCCGGGCGCGACTTCGACCCGGCCGTCGCCGTCGAGCCGCCGCGTCCCCTGCCCGAGGGGATGATCGCCATGGCGGGCGGCTACCTGCACGAGACCCTCCAGCCGACCCGGGCGCTGGGCGCCGCGCTGGCCCGTGCGGCCCGCCGGCCCGACGCCTGGCACCGCGCCCCCACGGCCGGCCTGGCGCCGCTGCGCGCGATCTTCGCCGAGCAGGCGGGCGGCGCCGTCACCGCCGAGGACGTGCTGATCACCGGTGGCGCGCAGGGAGCCCTGTCCATGCTCTTCCGGGCGATCGCCGCGCCGGGGAGCGCCGTGCTGATGGAGTCGCCCACCTATCCCGGCGCGCTGGTCGCGGCCCGCGCCGCGGGGCTGCGCCCGGTGCCCGTGCCGATGGACGGCGACGGCATCCGCCCCGACCTGCTCGCCGACGCGTTCGCCATGACCGGTTCCCGGGTCCTGTATTGCCAGCCGACGTTCCACAACCCGACCGGCGCGGTGCTCTCACCCGAGCGGCGTGGCCAGGTCGCCGCCGTGACCAGGGCCGCGGGCGCCTTCCTCATCGAGGACGACTTCGCCCGCCACCTCGGTCACGGCATCCCCCTGCCGCCCCCGCTGGTCGCGGACGACCGCGACGGCACGGTGATCCAGCTGACCTCGCTCACCAAGCCCGCCTCACCCAGCCTGCGCATCGGCGCGGTGATCGCCCGCGGTCCGGTGCTGCGGCGACTGGCGGGCATGCGCTTCGTCGACGACTTCTTCACCGCCCGCCCCCTGCAGGAGGCGGCCATCGAGCTGCTCAGCACTCCCGCCTGGGACCGCCATCTGCGCGCGCTCGGCGCGGCGCTGCGCGAGCGCCGCACCCTCCTGGCCGGCGCGCTGGCCGCGCGGGTGCCCGGCTGGCGGCTCACCGGCTCCCCGGCAGGTGGCCTGCACCTGTGGGCGGAGCTGCCATCGGGAGCCGACGACGCCGCCATCGCCGCCGCCGCCCGCGAGCACGGCGTGGCGGTCGACGCCGGCCGCCGCTTCTTCCCCGCCGAGCCCTCCGGCGCCTACCTGCGGCTCAGCTTCGCGGCCGCCGCCGACACCGCCGACCTGGCCGAAGGCGCCCACAGGCTCGCGGCGGCGGACCGGCACGCGGGCCACTGATCGACGTGCGATCGGCTACCCTGTGAGTGAGATGACTGACTCAACGAAGAGCGCGGTGCGCAAGCCGGGCAAGCGTGAGCGGCTGGTGGGCGCCGCCACGAGGGTGCTGCACGAGCAGGGGGTCGAGAAGACGACGCTCGCCGACATCGCCCAGGCCGCCGATGTCCCCGTGGGCAACGTCTACTACTACTTCAAGACCAAGGACCAGCTCATCGAGGCGGCGATCGGCGCGCACGCGGAGCAGTTCCACACGATGACCGCCGCCCTGGAGCAGCACGCCGCCACGCCACCGGACCGCCTCAAGGCGCTCGTCCAGGGCTGGGTGGACCAGCGCGAGCTCGCCGCCCGCTACGGCTGCCCCACCGGCACCCTCTGCTCGGAGCTGGACAAGCGGGCCGACGGCCTCGACCGGGCGGCGGCCGGGGTCATGGGGCTGCTGATCGACTGGGTGGAGCTGCGCTTCGCCGAGATGGGGCGGCCGGACTCCCGCGAGCTCGCGGTCGCCCTGATCGCCTCCTACCAGGGGATCTCGCTGCTCACCAACACCTTCCGCGACCCGGAGCTGATGGTCGCCGAGGGGCGTCGCCTCCAGCGCTGGATCGACTCACTCGCCTGAGACGCCCCGCTCACCGTCCGCCGAGCGGGACCCGTCGCCGCACGACCTTACGGTGGGTGATGCGCCATCCTCCGTCGCCGCGGGCGACCACGTCCTCATAGGTGACGCTCGCGCAGGTGCCGTCCGCGTGCACGCCGATGCCCTTGGACAGGCCGCGGACCGTGCCGTCGGCCAGCTCGCGGAGCACGATGTTGGTGACGTGATGGCCGACGGGATTCGCCTCGCCCAGCGCGAGCGCCGCCTCCCGCAGCGCCGCCAGCCCCAGGATGATGCCGCCGCCGAGGTCGGTGACGTCGTAGCGGATGTCGGCGGTGAAGAGCTCGTCCATGCGGTCGAGCTCGCCGCCGTCCACGAGATGGCCGTGCAACGAGATCAACTCGATGATGGCCGTACGGTCCTCAGCGGTCAGTGTCATCTCAGTCCCCTCGTCGAGCTCCCTGTGCCACGTTACGACGCGGCAGCCGCGCGACGAGGCCACGGACCACGTGGCGCGCGTCCGAGCCGACACCGCGCAACGTGTTGGACGAGGGGGTGCGCTGCCACTCCAGCCCGAGGAAGCCCAGGCCGGGATGGGTGCTCGACAGGCCCCGCGCGTGCCGGGGGTGCCCCGAGGGCGCCAGCGCGCCGAGGGGATCGAGATAGTCCAGGTGGGGCCGGTAGCCGGTGGCCAGCACGATGGCGTCCACCCGCTCGCGGCGGCCGTCGGCCCACTCCACCTCCTCTCCCGCCAGCCGCGCGAACATCGGGCGGCGGTCCAGCCGGCCCCGGCGCAGGGCGTCACGGTAGCGGCCCGGGTCGAGCACCGGCGAGGCGGGCGGGTCGGCCGAGCGTCGCAGCGGCAGCCGGTCGAAGCCGGTGAGCCGGAACCAGAAGTGCAGATCCCGCCCCAGCGGCCGCTGCGGGACGAACCGGACGGGCGCGCGGCTGGCCAGGGTGACGCGGGAGTGCTCGGCCAGTTCGTAGGCGATCTGGACCGCGGAGTTGCCCGCGCCCACCACCACGACCCGCCGCCCGGCCAGCGCCTGCGGCGAGCGGTAGCAGGCGGCGTGGGTGATCCGGCCGGTGTACGTCTCCTGGCCCGGCAGCGCGGGCAGGTGGGGGTGGCCGAAGGAGCCGGTGGCGGCGATCAGCGCCGTCGCGCTCAGGCTCTGCCCGTCCTGCAGGCGCACGGTGAAGCCGCCGTCCGTCGCGGTGACGCCGCCGACCCGGGCTCCGGTGCGGATCTCGGCGCCGTCACGGGACAGCTCGCCTGCGTAACGCTCCAGGTAGGCCACCACCTCGTCGCGGTGCGGATAGCGCTCACCGTCGCCGTCGAAGGCCAGGCCGCCCAGGGCGCCGAGCTGTCGGTCGGCCAGGTCGCCGAGCTCGCCGGCATCGGCCAGTCCACCGCCTCCCAGCAGCTCGCCCTGCTGCGCCGCGGCGGCATCATCGCCTCCCGGCGCGACGGCAAGACCGTGCTCTACCGAGGTGACCGCGAACGCGCCGCCCAGGCCCTCGCCGACCTGCAGCGTTACCTGCGCCTCTGCTGCTGAGCCGGGCCGTCCGCGTCGGCGCGCACATGCCGCAGGAGGACGGCGGCCGGGACGGCGATCAACGCCATGATCACGGCGGCCGTGATCGAGGTGGCCCGCAGGCCGGACACGAACGCGGCGGAGGCCGCCTCCATCAGGGGCCCGCGCAGGCTCCCGGACACCTGCCCGGCCACGGCGGCCGCCCCGGCCAGCGTCTCGCGCGCCGCCTGGGGCAGACCGGGCAGGGCGGCCGTGATCTCGCTCCGATAGACGGCGGCGCCCACCGTTCCCAGCGCGGCGATGCCCAGCGCGCCGCCGAACTCCGTGCCGGCCTCCGACAGCGCCGAAGCGGCGCCGGCCCGCTCCGGCGGCGCCCCGGCCAGGATCAGGTCGGTGGCCAGGGTGGCGACCATGCCGATGCCGGCCGCCATGACGCCCACGCAGGCCACCAGGACGGCGGGCGGGGACACCGCCTCGACCCGGGCCGTCATCAGCAGCCCGGCCGCGGCCACCAGCAGCCCCCAGGTGACGACCGTTCCCGGTCGGATCCGCCGTACGGCGAGAGTGGCGACCGCCACGCCGGCCGTCGTCGCGAGGATCGCCGGCAGCATCCACAGCGCGGCGGCGAGCGGGCGCAGCCCGGCGACGAGCTGCAGGAACTGCGCGGCGAACAGCGTCAGCCCGACCATGGCGAACATCGTCAGCGAGTTCACGGCCAGTGAGGTGGTGAACGTCCTCGACCGGAACAGCCGCAGGTCGATCATCGGCGCGGCCAGCCGGGCCTGCCTGCGCACGAACAGCGCCCCGAGCCCCAGCCCGGCCAGCACGGCGGCCGGAGCGCCCCAGCCGGGCTCCTCCTCGGCCAGCAGCTTCACCCCGTAGATCACCGGCAGCACGGCGGCGAGCGACAGGCCCGCGCTCACCACGTCGAACCTGCCCGGCGACGGATCGCGGTGCTCGGGGACCAGCAGCGGCGCGGCCACCAGCAGCAGCGCCATCACCGGCACGTTGAGCAGGAACGCCGAGCCCCACCAGAACCGCTCCAGGAGCAGCCCGCCGGCGACCGGCCCGATCACCGCGCCGCCGGAGAACCCCGCCGCCCACACCCCGACGGCGGTCCTGCGCCGGCGCGGGTCCTGGAACATGGTGCGGATCAGCGCGAGCGTGGACGGCGCGAGGGTCGCCCCAGCGACGCCGAGCAGCGCCCGGGCGGCGATGAGCTCCTGCGCGCTGCTGGAGTACGCCGCCACGGCCGACGCCGCCCCGAACGCCGCCGCGCCGATCATCAGCAGCCGCCGGCGGCCGATCCTGTCGCCCAGCGTGCCCATCGTCACCAGGAGACCGGCGAGGAGGAAACCGTACACGTCCATGATCCACAGCGTCTGCGTCGCGGTCGGTCTGAGCTCGGCGCTCAGCGGCGGAAGCGCGAAATAAAGCACGGACATGTCCATCGAGACCAGCACGCCGGGGATGGTGAGCGTCACCAGCCCCGCCCGATCCCTCGCTCTCCCCATGCGAAGACCTCCTCAATGAGTACGGTGTATGCATACACCCTACGCACAGATTAAACAGAGGCATAGCCGCGAATTTCGTCACGTGGTAGCATTTCGTCACGCAGAAGGGGAGTGTGATGAAACTGACGTGTGCCGGCTGCGGCGGGCCGCTGGACGTTCCCGCGCGAGGACGCCGCCCCACCTACTGCTCGCGCGCCTGCCAGGCGCGCGCCTACCGCGCGCGAGCGGCGGCACGCACCGGCCCCCGGCCGGAAGAGATCCCGCCCGCCGCACCCGAACCGGCCGCCAAGGACGGCCTCAGCGTCGAGCGGATCGTCCGTACGGGCATCGCGATCGCCGACGCGGAGGGTCTGGCCGCCCTGTCCATGCGCAGGGTGGCGGGCGAGCTGGGCGCGGGCACCATGTCGCTCTACCGGCACGTGCCGGGCAAGGACGAGTTGGTCGACCTGATGGCCGGCGCCGTGCTCGACGAGGCGGAGGCCGCGGCCGGCGCGCCGCCCGCCGAGCGGGACGGCTGGCGGGCGCGCGTGGAGGCCTACGCCCGCATCATGTGGGCGCTCTACCGGCGCCACCCCTGGCTCCTGCAGGTCCTGGCGGTGACCCGGCCGCGACTGGCGCCGGGCGGGCCGGCGCGCACCGAATGGCTGCTGCGCGGCGTCGAAGGGCTGAGCCGCGACCTGCCCACCATGGTCAGGGCGGCGGTCACCATCTCCGGCTACGTGCAGGGCATGGCGATGTTCCTGGTCAACGACCTGCAGGCCGAGCGCCTGACCGGCGTCGGCAAGGAGCAGTGGTGGGAGTCCAACCGCGACCGCTTCCACGAGCTGGTCGCGGACGGCCCCTACCCGATCCTGGCGATGATCGCCTCGGCGGACCAGGACGACGTGAGCCTGGAGGAGGAGTTCGAGTTCGGCCTGCAGCGCATGCTCGACGGTCTCGCCGCCCACCTGGGCGACCGCCGAACCGGCTGATGGACGCCCCTGGCCGCGAACGGGCCGCGGCCAGGGGCGTCGTGCTACGGCTGGTCCACGTACATGCGCAGATGCTGCGCCGTGAGGGACTTGCCCGCGCCGACGAGCTCGGCGGGGGTGCCGGTGAAGACGACCTGGCCGCCGTCGTGGCCGGCACCAGGACCGAGGTCGACGATCCAGTCGGCGTGCGCCATCACGGCCTGGTGGTGCTCGATGACGATGACGGTGTTGCCGTCGTCGACCAGGCGGTCCAGCAGCGCCAGCAGGCGGTCCACGTCCGCCAGGTGCAGGCCGGTGGTCGGCTCGTCCAGCACGTAGGTGGTGCCGTTCCTGGCCATGTGGATGGCCAGCTTGAGCCGCTGACGCTCGCCGCCGGACAGCGTGGTGAGCGGCTGGCCCAGCCCGACGTAGCCCAGGCCCACCGCTTCGAGACGGCCGAGGATGGCCCCGGCCTGACCGGTGGTGAACACCTCGCGGGCCTCGGCCACGGGCATGGCCAGCACCTCGCTGATGTTCTTGCCGTGCAGCCTGTACGACAGCACCTCGGGGGTGAACCGCTTGCCCTCGCACTCCTCGCACACCGTCGCCACCTCGGCCATCATCGCCAGATCGGTGTAGATCAGGCCGATGCCCTTGCAGGCCGGGCAGGCGCCCTCGGAGTTGGCGCTGAACAGGCCGGGTTTGACGCCGTTGGCCTTGGCGAAGGCCGCCCGGATCGGGTCGAGCACCCCGGTGTAGGTGGCCGGGTTGCTCCGCCGGGAGCCACGGATCGGCGACTGGTCGGCGACGATCACGCCCTCCAGCCCGGCCACGTAGCCGTGGATCAGCGAGCTCTTGCCGGATCCGGCGACGCCGGTGACGACGCTGAGCACCCCCAGGGGGATGTCGACGCTCACGTCACTCAGGTTGTGCAGCGTGGCGCCGCGGATCGGGAGCTGACCGGTGGGCGTGCGGACCTTCTCGCGCAGGGTCACGCGGTGGTCGAGGTAGCGGCCGGTCAGGGTGCCGGACCTGCGCAGCCCGTCGAGGTCGCCGGCGTAGCAGAGCCGCCCGCCCGCCGAGCCGGCGCCGGGGCCGAGGTCGACGACGTGGTCGGCGATCTGGATCGTCTCCGGCTTGTGCTCCACCACCAGCACCGTGTTGCCCTTGTCGCGCAGCTGGAGCAGCAGGTCGTTCATCCGCTGGATGTCGTGCGGGTGCAGCCCGGCGGTGGGCTCGTCGAAGACGTACGTGACGTCGGTCAGGCTCGAGTTGAGATGCCGGACCATCTTCACCCGCTGCGCCTCGCCGCCGGACAGCGTCGAGGACTCCCGGTCCAGGCTGAGATAACCGAGGCCGATCTCCACCAGGGAGTCGAGCGTCTCGCGCAGGCTGTCGAGGATCGGCCCCACCGAGGCGTGCCGGATGCCTCCGACGAACTCGGCCAGGTCGCTGATCTGCATGGCGGAGCACTGGGCGATGGTGACGCCGTCGATGGTGGCCGACCGGGCCGCCTCGTTCAGCCGCGAGCCCGCGCAGTCGGGACAGCCGGCGAGCTTGACCGCCCGGTCGGCGAACGCGCGCGCCTGCCCCTTCATCGACTCCCGGTCCTTGCCGAGATACTGCCGCCGCACCCTGGGCACCAGGCCTTCATAGGTGAAGTTGTTGGCCCCGAGCTTCACCTTGACCGGCGGCTTGTGCAGGAAGTCCGCCCACTGCTCCGGCGTGTAGTCACGCAACTTGACATCCGGGTCGAAGAAGCCGGAGGCCACGATGATCTGCCACGGCCAGGTGTCCACGCCGTAGCCGGGCATCTTGAGCGCGCCCTCGTTCAGCGACAGGTCCCGGTCCACCAGCTCGTCGACGTCGATGTCGGACACCTTGCCGAGCCCCTCGCACGCCGGGCACATGCCCTGGGGGGTGTTGAAGCTGAAGGCGAAGGCGGGCCCGACGTACGGGGTGGCGACCCGGCTGAACACGATGCGCAGCATCGTGTAGGTGTCGGTGGCGGTGCCCACGGTCGAGCGGGCGTTGGCGCCCATCCGCTCCTGGTCGACGATGATCGCCGCGCTCAGGTTGCGCAGCGCGTCGACGTCCGGGCGGCTGAGGCTCGGCATGAACCCCTGGAGGAACGCCGTGTAGGTCTCGTTGATCAACCGCCGGGACTCCGCCGCGATCGTGTCGAAGACCAACGAGGACTTGCCGGAGCCGGAGACTCCGGTGAAGACGGTGAGCCGTCGCTTGGGGATGTCCAGGGAGACGCCGGTGAGGTTGTTCTCCCTGGCGTCACGGACCTGGATCAGGTCGTGGCTGTCCGCCGCGGTGTGATCCGATCTGCGGCGGAACTGGTCGTGGGGGTGAACGCTGCTGTCCTGCTGACTGGGAACCAAGGAACCCTTCCATCCTCGACTGCCGACATTCATGCGTTCAAGTGTCTCATTGATGTACCGGTCTAGACTTTTGCCGAATTCTTCGGCGTTTATCGGGGATCTGTGCGGTCAACGTTAAAATTGCCGTGTAAGCCGTGGGGCGGGATGATGGGCCGCATGAGCCGTGAGAAGGCAGGGATTCGCCCCATCGATCTGGCGCGGCTGGCGGACGTCTCGACCCAGCAGATCCGCAACTACGCCGCCGAGGGCATCCTGCCTCCGGTGCCGCGGACGGAGTCCGGCTATCGGCGGTTCGGCGCCGAGCACCGGTCGGCCCTGCTCACCTACCAGGCTCTCGCGCGAGGCTACGGCAGGGACACCGCCAGGACGGTCATGCAGGCCGTGCACGACGCCGACCTCCCGCTCGCCCTCACACTGCTGGACACCGGCCACGTCGCGCTGCACGAGGAGCGGCTGTCCCTGCAGGCGGCGGGCGCGGCGCTCGAAGCGGTCGCGGAGCAGAACCCGGAGGCGGCGCCGCTGCCGCGCTCCGGCATGCGCATCGGTGAGGTGGCCGCCTACCTCGGGGTGCGCACCTCGACGCTGCGCCTGTGGGAGTCGGTCGGCCTGCTGGCTCCCAAGCGCGAGCCGGGCACCCGCTACCGCAGCTTCGGCCCGGCCGACGTCCGGGACGCCCGCATGATCAACATGCTGCGGCAGGGCCGCTACCCGATCGCCCAGATCCAGCTCGTCCTCGACGGCCTGCGCCGCACGGGCAGCAGCGACGCGCTGCGCGCCGCCATCGCGCAACGCCAGGCGGAGCTGACCCGGCGGGCCAGGGCCATGCTCGAAGGATCCGGCCACCTGCACCACTACCTGGAGGGAGAGGTCACGGACTGATCGGGCGGCAGCGCGCCGGCGCTCAGCCTCTCGCACAGCGCCCACACCCGGTCGCGGGCGTGCTCGTCCAGCACGCTCGCCGGCCACGGCCGGCGCCGGCACCGGCGGTCCACGTACGCGCCGGTCACGCCCGCCACCTCCGGCGAGGAGGCCAGCCAGACGCTCGACCTGGCGGACTTCGCCAGGTCGGCGAAGAGCAGCGGAGCCATCAGCTTCACCACCGGCGCGATCGGCCGGTAGACGTACGGGAACGCCCTGATCGGCATCGCCCGGTTCATCGGCGTGTGACCGTGCCCCGGGTAGGCGACGTTGACGGTCACGCCGGATCCCCGCAGCACCTCCGCGAAGCGGGCGCTCATCGCCATCAGGATCGTCTTCGTGTGGTTGTACTGGGTGAACGTCCAGCCCAGGAAGCGCCTTTCCGCCTGGAGGTCGTCCAGCGCGATGGGGCCGCCGGGGATGCCGCCGGTGACGTTCACCACCCGCCCGCCGCCGCCCTCGCGCAGCAGCGGCAGCAGCAGATGGGTGAGCGTGAACGGCGTCAGGACGTGCGCGGCGAACATCGTCTCCACGCCGTCGGGGGTCAGCGTCCTGCGCGGGCCGTTCACCCCCACGTTGTTGACCAGAACGTCCAGCGTGCCGCAGCGCTCCCGCACCCGGGCCGCCAGCCGCAGCAGGCCGTCCTGCCGCGTCACGTCGGCGGTCACCGCCTCCACCTGCTCGTTGCCGGTGTCGCGAGCCAGCTCGGCCGCCGCCGCCCGGGCGCGGCCGGGATCCCGGCCCACCAGCACCACGCGGGCGCCGAGCCGCGCCAGCTCCCTGGCCGTCTCCTTGCCGATCCCGGCCGTGCTGCCGGTGACCAGGGCCGTCTTGCCTTGCATGCGCGCTCCCCGCATTCGATGAGATCTGCGCACCAAAGATGACATCAGATGCCAATAACGTCAACGTGTGTTGGAATGTAGACTCCGGTGCGTGTCAGGATTGCGGGAACGTACGAGACGAGCGGTCGCCGCCGAGGTGACCGAGGTGGCCCTGCGGCTCTTCGCCGAGCGGGGCTTCGACGCGGTCACGGTGGACGACATCGCGCGGGCGGCGGGGCTGTCCAAGCGCAGCTTCTTCCGCTACTTCCCGGCGAAGGAGGACGTCGTCCTCGGCGGCATCGACTTCATGGGCGGCGAGATCGCCGAGCAGATCGCCCGGCGGCCCGGCCAGGAGGACGCCTGGCAGCTCCTGCACGCCGTGCTGCGCGGGTGGGAGCAGCGGATCGACGCCGAGCGGCAGGCGCTGGAGAGGCTCAGGCTGGTCGAGGCGACGCCCGCGTTGCGTGCCGGGTTCCACGCCAAGCGGGAGGAGGCGCGCGCCCAGATCGCCGACGCGCTGCTGGCCAGGCCCGGCCTGGAGCTGGACCGGTTCACCGCCGACCTGCTCACCACGGCGGCGGCAGCGGCTCTCGACAGCGTGTCACGCGCCTGGGCCGGATCGGGCCCGGAAACCGACCGGCTCGCCCTGGTCGACCGCGCGTTCGCGCTGCTCCGCCCGGCCTGCCTGGGCCCCGCGCCGGACTGACGGGCCGCTTCAGCGGCCGCCGGTGAACGGGGCCTCCCCCTCCTTGTACGGCCGGAAGCGCAGCGCCGACCACACCTCGTCCACCGCCACCTGCCCGTTCGGCCGCAGGCCGTACTCCGTCACGATCGGCCAGAGCGTGTCGCGGTTGATGTCCGCCTTGTTGCCCTTGGGATAGGCGATCCAGGTCGTCCCGGTCAGGGCGCCACGGTGCTCGTCGAGCAGGCGGCGGGCGGTGGCGGCGTCGGCGGCGAAGAGCACCGCGACGGCGGCCTCGCGCGGGTCGCCCACCAGCTCGACCTCCTCGGGCAGCGGCCCCACGCGGGGCAGGTGCTGGTCGTCGGAGATCCACACCGTGCCGCCCGGCTTGATGAGCAGCTTGTCGGCGATGGTCTTGGCAGCCATTGGTCAGGCCCTTTCGTAGGTCAGGTCCAGCACGCCGGTGCTGAAGGACTCGGACGCGGTGAGGGTGAGCGGCATCTGCCCGATCCCCTCGGTGAACAACCTCTGGCCGGTGCCGAGGACGATCGGGTGCACCAGCAGGTGCAGCTCGTCCAGCAGGCCCTCGGCCAGCAGCCAGGAGACCAGCGTGGGGCTGCCGCTCATCGCGATGTCCTTGCCGGGCCGCTGCTTGAGCTCGGTCAGCGAGGCCGCGACGTCGCCGCTCAGGATCGTGCTGTTCTGCCAGGCGGCGGTCTCCAAGGTGGAGGAGACGACATATTTCGGGATCTCGTTCAGTGTCCTGGCCATGGGGTCGCCGGGGTCCTGGTGCGGCCAGTGCGCGGCGAACTCGTCATAGGTGCGCCGGCCCAGCAGCAGGGCGTCGCCGCGCTCCATCAGCCAGCCGACGGACTGCATCATCTCGTCGTTCAGGTAGGGGAAGTGCCACTTCTCCGGCGCCTCCACGACGCCGTCGAGTGAGATGAACAGGCCGGCGATGATCTTCCTCATGGACTTCTCCGCTTCTCGGGGTGTGGCACCACCGTCCCACCGACAAATAAATTTGTCAAGCCGGAGCGCCTGGCTCTCACTGACCGTCACCGGCAGGGAGGCGCTGGCCGGTCGCCTCGCGGAGTTGCGCAGGTTCGCCGGCCTGGCCCAGTTGGCGAGCTGACGGGCGAACGAGCATGACGTGGCGTTGCCTGCGGGCGTGCCCAGCTTCACCCGCGGCATCCGATGGATCAGCGCGAGAAGTGCTGGTGGTGTGATGGTCTTCGCTGACGCTCGCCGGCCCGGCCGAGAGAGGATCGCTACGATGAGGTGTGAGTCGGCCGCGGAGCGTGCCCATGGCGGACGGAGAGGTGGCCGTACTGGTCGTCGGTGGCGGGCCGGTCGGGCTCACCGCCCGTGCGCTGCTGGAACGCTGGGGGATACGGGTCCTGCTGGTCGAAAGACAAGGCGAGCTGTCGCCCTTTCCACGGTCCCGGCTGGTCAACGTGCGTTCGATGGAGATCTACCGCCGGCTCGGGCTCGCCGCCGAGATCACGGCCAACGCGTTCGCCCCCGAGTACGGCCGCATCCGCTTCCGCGACACCATGCAGGACCACGACTTCGCCGCGGCGGCGACGACCGGGATCAACGCGCCGGTGCCCGAGAGCCCGGTGACCGGCGTGGTCACCTCGCAGGATCGCCTGGAGCCCACTCTGCTCGCCGCGGCGAAGTCCCCGGCGCGCTTCGGTGCCGAGCTCGTCGACCTGGCCGAAGAGGCCGGCAGCGTCGTGGCCCTGCTCGCCGGGCGTCGGCGCGGTGCGGAGACCCGCGTCCGTGCCCGTTACGTCCTGGCCGCCGACGGCGCCAACTCCACCGCCCGGCGGCTGCTGGGAATCGGCACCGCCGGCCCCGGGAGGGTCGGAGGCTTCACCACCGTCGTGTTCGACGGCGATCTTCGCCGCTGGTGCGCCGACCAGCCCGCCGGCGTCTACTTCACCGCGCACGGCCTGGTCGCGCCGCTGTATCCCGAAGGAGGCTACGCCTGGTTCGTCCCCACCCCCGGCGAAGGCGCGGACGCCGACTGGCCCGGCCTTCTCTCGCGCGCCCTCGGTCCCGATGTGCGCGCCGATATCGTCAGGATCCAGCACTGGGTGATGAACGCGTTCGTCGCCGAGCGCTTTCGTCACGGGCGGATTCTGCTGAGCGGCGATGCCGCGCACGCGATGCCCATCGTCGGAGGCCTGGGCATGAACGCCGGTATCGCCGACGTGCACAACCTGTGCTGGAAAGCGGTACTTCGCCCAGCTCGGCCTGGTGCTCGGCGTCACATACCGCTCCGACGCCGTCCTGTCCGGCGACGGTCCCGATCCGGAGCCGCCAGGCGCGGACTACGTTCCCAGCGCCGAACCAGGCCGTCGCATGCCGCACCTCTGGCTCGCCCGCGACCGCTCGACGCTGGACACGTTCGGCGAATGGTTCACCCTGCTCACCCCGGACCCCGCCGCATGGACGCACCAGGCACCATGGCCTCTGCACGTCGAGGCCCTTCCTGGCGAGCATGCCGACCTCTGCGGCCTCACATCGCACGGAGCGCTGCTCATCCGGCCTGACGGCCACATCGGCGCCCGCTGGCCCGGCGGCCCGTCGAGCGAGGCCGCTCTCCACAACGCCCTCACCGCGATCACCGGCCGGAGCGCACCATAGATTCGGCGGCTCTTCTGCCGTCAGGTGGGTCACCGTACCGGGACAGAGGTCGGCCATGCGTGCGGTGGCGCGCCAAGCGAGCACGGACGTGCCGCCGGTCATGACGATCGCGGTCACGCCGGCGCTCGCGTCACGCCGGCGCTCGCGTCACGTCGTACGGCCGTGGGCCGTCTTGAGGCGCGTGGCGAGAGTGTCGGCGCCGATGTACGCGTGGAACACGCCCATGGCCAGCACGCCCACCGCGCCCGCCGCGAGCGCGGCGAACGGGTGAGCGCCGATGTCGGCCATGATCGCCAGGACCGCGGCCAGGACGTACATCGCCCAGCCCGCCACCAGATTGATCAGCGGGCCGGAGCCGAAGAGCGTCGGGAACTCCTCTTTCGTGATGCCTTTCACGAAGTGGGGCGTGGCGTTGGCGGCGAAGACGCCGGCCGCGAAGCTGAGCAGGATCGTCTGCGTCATGAACACTCCTGGGTCACGCGAGCCCGGCGGATCGCGATCTCGGCTGGATATGTGAGGGTGGGATCACGTGAGGCTGGGATCACGTGGGAGGGGGTCACTTGAGGCTTCTGATGGTGAGCTCGACGAGCTGGCGCAGCTGGGTGCGCAGCACGTCCGGCTCCTCCTCCTGCTGGGCGATGCCGGTGAGCGCGGCGAGCAGGAGCGCGGCCGCGTCATGCGCGGACAGGACGGTGCCGAGCAGCGGCAGGTCGTCCTTGGCGGTGAGCAGGATGGCTGCCACGACGGCGGCGTGCCGGTCCTTCAACGAGCGGGTCAGGTCGGGGGCGACCGCGGTCACCTCGGCGAGCAGCTCGCTCCGGAATTCCGCCTCGACGCTGCCGGCGACGAACTCCAGCTTGAGGTCGAGGGCCCGGAACACCCGGTCGGTGACGTCGCCGGTTGCCTGGCCGACCTCCTCGGCCCGTCCGATGAGCTGGTCGATGGCCCGCTCCGCCACCGCGCGGAAGATCTCCTGCTTGCCCGCGTAGTGCTGGTAGAGCGCCGGACGGGAGACGCCGGCGGCCTGGGCGATCAAGTCCATGGACGTACGGCGGAGACCGTAGCGGCCGAACACCTGGAGAGCGGCATCGAGGACGCGCTGCTGCTTCTCCACACCCTGTGACATGCTGACATTATTTGGAAAGATTGTCAGTTCGTCAAGCGCTCAGGACTCCAGGAAGTGCAGGATCGCCAGCACGCGGCGGCTGTAGCCGGTGGCGTGGTACAGGTTCAGCTTGTCGAAAAGGGAGTTCACATGCTTCTCCACCGCGCTCTGCGAAACATGCAGGGCCCGGGCGATGGAGGCGTTGGTGAGGCCCTGCGCCATGCTCTCCAGCACCTCCCGCTCGCGGGGAGTCAGCCGCGCCAGCGGATCCACCTGCGTCGTGCGCGCCAGCAGCTGGCGCACCACCTCGGGGTCGAACGCCGCTCCCCCGGCGCCCACCCGGTCCAGCGCGTCGAGGAAGTCCGCCACCTGCGCCACCCGGTCCTTCAGCAGGTAGCCGACCCCGGACACGTCCGCGCTCATCAGCTCGGTGGCGTACCGCTTCTCCACATACTGCGACAGCACCAGCACCTTGACCTCGGGCCAGCGCCGCCTGATCTCCAGTGCGGCGCGCAACCCCTCGTCCGTGTGCGTGGGCGGCATCCGCACGTCCACCACCACGATGTCCGGCAGATGCGCGGCCACCGCCTCGACCAGCGCGTCACCGTCGCCCACCGCGGCGGGCACCTGGTGCCCCTCCTCCAGCAGCAGCCGCACCAGGCCTTCACGCAGCAGCGTGGAGTCCTCGGCCAGGATCACTCGCATGGCACCTCCGCCGTCACGGTCGTCGGCCCGCCCGGCGGGCTGACCACCTCGAAGGCGCCGTCCAGCGCGGCCACCCGGCGCCGCAGCCCGGACAGCCCGCCGCCGGTCAGGCGCGCGCCGCCCACCCCGTCATCCGACACCCGCACGACGAGCCTCGTCCCCTCCATGCGCACGTCCACTGTGATGGCGTCGGCGCCGGCGTGCTTGGCGGCGTTGGTGACCGCCTCGCTCACCACGAAGTACGCCGCCGTCTCCACCGCCATCGGCGGCCGCTCCGGCAGCTCGCACGCCACCCTGACCGGCACGCCCGACCTCTCGGCCACCCCCGCCAGCGCCTCGCCCAGCCCCAGCGAGTCCAGCCCGCTCGGGTACACCCGCCAGGCCACCTCCCGCAGCTCGGCCAGCGCCTGCTGTGCCTCGCTGTGCGCCTGGTCCAGCAGTTCGGGCCGGCCGCGCCTGGAGCGGCCGATCAGCATGGACAGCGCGACGAGCCGCTGCTGCAGCCCGTCGTGCAGGTCACGCTCGATCCGGCGCCGCTCGGAGTCGACCGCCGCCACGATCCCCGCCCGGCTCTCCGCCAGCTCGGCGATCCGGCGCCGCAGCGCCACGGTCGGGTCGCCGGCGAGCACCCGGCGGGCCAGCCGCCGTTCCAGCGCGTGCACGCCCACCACACCCGACAAAGCAAGAAATAGCAGTACGAGCCCCCCGACGGATATGTACGCCACCAGCGGAACGGACGGATTCATCCCGTCGTAGGCCTCACCCGCGACCCACGACGCCCCCAGCCGGGCGGCCTCCCGGAGCCCGAACACCAGCAGCAGCACCACCAGCCCGCCCAGCACGCCGACGGGCACGCGCAGCGCCAGATAGCGCAGCACCCGCCTGCCGTCGCCCATCGCGTCCAGCTCCGCGGGGTCGAGCCGCAGTCGCCACGCCTCGAACCCCGCCAGCCGCCCGGCTGCCGCCTCCACCCGGGCACGGCCCAGGAACGGCAGCGTCACCAGCAAGAACACCAGCTCAACCGCCGCGGTGACCGTTCCCAGGGCCACCGCGCCGAGTCGTCGTGCTCCCTCAGCGACGGACCGCATGCCGTCCCTTGCTGCGCTCGCGCAGGCGTACCACGATGAAGACCACCACCGCCAGCGCGACCAGGCCGAGCACGACCTTCGACCCGATGCCCGCGTACGTCTCGACCAGTTCCCACTCATTGCCCAGGAGGTATCCGGCCATCACAAAGATGGCGTTCCAGATCGCGCTGCCCGCGGTCGTCAGCAACAGAAACGTGACCAGGTTCATCCGCTCGACGCCGGCCGGCACCGAGATCAGGCTGCGGAAAATCGGGATCATCCGCCCGAAGAACACCGTCGCCTTTCCGTGCTTGAGGAACCACGCCTCGGTCTTCTCGATGTCGGAGACCTTGACGAGCGGGAGCTTGGCGGCGATCGCCAGCGTCCGCTCACGACCGAGGAGCGCCCCTATCCAGTAGAGCGCCAGCGCGCCGACCACGGACCCCGCCGTGGTCCACACCAGGACTTCGACGAGATTCATCCTGCCCATGCTCGCCGTGAACCCCGCCAGCGGCAGGATCACCTCACTCGGCAGCGGCGGGAACAGGTTCTCCAGCGCGATAGCGATTCCCGCCCCGGGCGCACCGAGAGCGGCCATTAATGACACGACCCAATCAACCATGCGCATAAGGCTACGGATCATTGGCAGTGCCGGGGAATGCGGAAGACGCCCGATCCCGGCTACGGTAAACCACACCCCCATGTACCGTACACTGTACGGTCGTGAGCCTCACACCAGATTCGGTACGACACCCGGTCGTCTTCGAGCCCAGCGATCCTCCCAGATCCGGACAGATCGCCTTCCTCGACCCCCAGGGTGACAGCACGGCCACCGTCGTGGAGCAGCACGACGGGGAGCTGCGCGTCCGCGAGGCTCCGGCCGTCCGCGTCCCGGTCGCCGAGGCCGTCGCCGCCCTGGCCAGAGCGCGCCAGGACGAGACGGCCCACCCCGCCGCCCGGTTCTGGGGCGCCGCGTCGCTCGTGGCGCTCCAGCTCGTCACCAGAGGCCGCGTCCTGCCCGGCGTCACCACGGGCGACCACGACTCCTGGCGGGCCGGGCCCTTCGACGCGGCCGACGCCAGGCGCATCCGCGAACTGGCCGACGCCATGCCCGCCGCGGCTCGCGCCGTACCGGTCGACGAGGACCTGCGCCTGCCCGAGGCGGAGAGTCACGTGCGGGCGTTCCTGGACGCGGTGGCCGACGCGATGCCGCGCTCGCCCGGCGCGGTGCGGGCCACCGGCACCACCGCGTTCGCCGCCGCCAAGCCCGTCAAGGTGCCCCGGCTGCGCTCCTGGGCGGCGGAGGTGTCGGCGGGGCTCGACTCCGGCGTGCGGCTGTCGCTGCGGCTGGAGGCCGCCGATCCGGCGCGCGCGGAGTTCCGCGCGGTCGCGCAGCTGCACAGCCTGGCCGACCCGTCGCTGGTGGTGGACGCCGCCGACCTGTGGGAAGGGCGCGACCCCGGCTTCGGCGGGCGGGCCAGGATCGACGCGACCATCGCCATCCGCGGCGCCGCCCGAGCCTGGCCGAGACTCGAACGACTGCTGGACAGCGCCGTTCCGGACGAGCTCGTCCTGTCCGACGGTGATGTCGAGGAGCTGCTCGCCGGGGCCGCCGAGCGGCTGGCCGCGGCCGGGGTCGAGGTGCACTGGCCCCGATCGCTGGTCCAGGGCCTGAGCGCCCGCGCGGTCCTCGGGGAGCGCGACCCGGCGCCGTCCGACATGCCGTCGTTCCTCGGCGGCGCCCAGCTGACCAGCTTCGACTGGCAGCTGGCACTCGGCGGCGAGCGGCTCACGGCCGCCGAGATGGACCAGCTCGCCGAGGCGCACCGCCCCGTCGTCCGGCTGCGCGACCAGTGGGTGCTCATCGCCCCCGACGTCGCCCGCAAGGCCCGCCAGCGCGAGCTCAAGCCGCTGACCGGCCTCGACGCCCTCGGCGCCGCGCTGACCGGGACCGTGGAGGTCGACGGTGAGCAGGTGGCGGTCGAGCCGGGCGACTGGCTGCGCGAACTGCGCGACCGGCTGACCGAGCCGGAGGACATCGGCCCGCCGCCGGGCCTGGCGGCCACCCTGCGCGACTACCAGCTGCAGGGGCTGCGCTGGCTCGCCAGGATGACCTCGCTCGGGCTCGGCGCCTGCCTGGCCGACGACATGGGCCTGGGCAAGACCATCACCCTGATCGCTCTGCACCTGCACCTGTCCCGGCAGCGCCAGGGGCAGGGGCCGACGCTGGTGGTCTGCCCGGCGTCGCTGCTGGGCAACTGGGAGCGCGAGATCGGCAGGTTCGCCCCAGGCGTCCCGGTCCGCCGCTTCCACGGCGCCGGCCGCGCCCTGGCCGACGAGGGGTTCGTCCTCACCACCTACGGCACCATGCGGCTGGACGCCGAACGCCTCGCCGAGCACCCCTGGGGCCTGCTCGTCGCCGACGAGGCCCAGCACGTCAAGAACCCGATCTCGGGCACCGCCAAGGCACTGCGCGAGATCCCGGCGGCCGCCCGCGTCGCGCTGACCGGCACCCCGGTCGAGAACAACCTGTCAGAGCTGTGGGCCATCCTCGACTGGACCACCCCCGGTCTGCTCGGCCCGCTGGCCAGGTTCCGCTCCCGCTGGGCCAAGCACGTCGAGTCCGGCGACCAGGCGACGGCCGAGCGGCTGGCCCGGCTCGTCGGGCCGTTCCTGCTGCGCCGTCGCAAGTCCGACCCCGGCATCGCGCCCGAGCTGCCGCCCAAGACCGAGACCGACCGGCCGGTGGCCCTCACCACCGAGCAGGCGGGCCTGTACGAAGCGGTCGTGCGGGAGATCCTCGGCCAGATCGAGTCCGCCCAGGGCATGGCCAGGCGCGGCCTGATCGTCAAGCTGCTGACCGGGCTCAAACAGATCTGCAACCACCCCGCCCAGTACCTGCACGAGGCCACTCCCCGGCTGCCCGGCCGCTCCGGCAAGCTGGAGCTGCTGGACGAACTGGTCGACACGATCGTCGCCGAGGACGGCGCCGTGCTCGTCTTCACCCAGTACGTCGCCATGGCCAGGCTCCTGGACAAGCATCTGACCGCCCGCGGCGTCGGCACCCAGCTGCTGCACGGCGGCACCCCCGTGGCCAGGCGCGAGGAGATGGTCCGGCGCTTCCAGGACGGCGACGTCCCGGTCTTCCTGCTGTCGCTGAAGGCGGCCGGCACCGGGCTCAACCTCACCCGCGCCGACCACGTCATCCACTACGACCGCTGGTGGAACCCCGCCGTCGAGGATCAGGCCACCGACCGCGCCCACCGCATCGGCCAGACCAGGCCCGTGCAGGTCCACCGGCTGATCACCGAAGGCACGATCGAAGACCGCATCGCCCAGATGCTCGACGCCAAACGCTCCCTGGCCGACGCCGTGCTCGCCGCCGGTGAGGCGGCCTTCACCGAGCTGACCGACGCCGAACTCGCCGCCCTCGTGGAGTTGAGATGAACGCCGCCCGCGGATTCCCCGCCTTCCCCCGCCAGCGCGCCGGCGCCCGCTTCGCCACCGCCTGGTGGGGCCGCGCCTGGATCAAGGCCCTGGAGGACACCTCGCTCGACCAGGGCCTGCTGCAGCGGGGCCGTGCCTACGCCAAGACCGGCCAGGTCGGCCCCATCACCGTCAGCCCCGGCCGGCTGGCCGCCGTCACCGAGGACGAATACGACACCGTCGTCCACGTCGAGCAGCTCACCGACGCCGAATGGGAACGCTTCCTGGACCAGGTGGCCGCCAAGGCCGGGCACATCGCCGCCCTGCTCGACCGAGACATGCCGCACGACCTCGTCGAGGCGGCCGAGGACGCCGGCGTCCCCCTGCTGCCCACGGTCGGCGACCTGGAGCCCCGCTGCACCTGCCCGGACTGGGGCCACCCCTGCCAGCACGCGGCCGCCCTGTGCTATCAGGCCTCCTGGCTGCTCGACGCCGACCCGTTCGTGCTCCTGCTGCTGCGCGGCCGCGACGAGCACGACCTGATCGAGGCGCTCCAGCGCCGCGACCTGCCCGCCACCGCGCCGCAGGGCACCCCGGCCGCCGAGGCGTTCGCCGTCGGCGTCCCGCCGCTGCCCGCCCCGCCCCCGCTGGACGTCGCCTTCGCTCCGCTGGTGCTGGAGCCCGCCCCAGGCGTCGACGTCGCCGCCCTGCAGGTGCTCGCCGCCTCCGCCGCCTCCCGGGCGCGCGAACTCCTGACCTCCGGCCGCCTGCTCACCCTGACGGAATACCAGGACAGGGTACGGATGTCCGCCGCGTTCGGTCTGGACCTCGGGCTCGACGCCGCCGTGGAGGCCTGGCGGCACGGCGGCGCCGACGGCCTGGACGCGCTCGAATCCGCCTGGACCCCGCCCAGGAAGGACCTGGCCAGGGCGCAGGCGCTGCTGGAGTCCGGCTGGGAGGACGAGCGGCCCCCCGAGGTGGAGGCGTGGCGCAACCGGTGGACGTTCGGCGACCGCCAGGTGCGTTACGGCCGCGACGGCCGCTGGTACCCGTTCACCCGGCGCGGCGACGCGTGGTGGCCGGCCGGCCCGCCGGAGCGTGACCCGTCGGCCCTGATCCACTGACGCGGCGCGGGGTGCGCGGGCCGGGTCAGGCGAGGTTGAGCTGCCAGGACACGCCGAACCGGTCCGACACCCAGCCGAACCTGGTGCTGAACCCGTAGGAGTCGAGGGGCATCAGCGTCTCGCCCTTCTCCGACAGCGCCGCGAAGAGCCGCTCGATCTCGTCCGCCGTCTCGCACTGGACATAGAGCGAGATCGACGGGGTGAACGTGAACGCGTGGTGCACGGCGCTGTCGATGGCCATGTACTCCTGGTCCGCCAGTCTGAACGTGGCGGACAGCACGCTGCCCTCGGCGCCCGCCTCGCCGGGGCCGTAGCGGGCGATGGCGAGCACCTCGGCGTCGTCGAAGAGGGACAGGTAGAAGTTCATCGCCTCCTCGGCGACACCTTCGAACATCAGGAACGTCGTGATCTTCTGCGGCATGCCGGTCACTCTCCGGAGGGGGCGTAGAACGCGGTGGAGGCCGCGGTGGCCGCCGCCGCCTGCTCGGCGGTGGCGCCGGCGGCCAGGAACGTCTCGCCCCACGCCTGACTGCTGCGGGTGATGAACTCCCGGCCCTCCTCGGTCTCGTGCATGTGGTCGTGGTCGGGCAGCACGCCGCCGCTCAGGTGCAGGCTCAGGCCGAGCAGCGACAGGTCCCAGCCTATGCCGACCGCGCCGGGGCCGAACTGCGTCCACATGTCGGGCGGCGGCACCGCGGTGTGCCGTAGCTCGAAGCGGGTGCCGCCGTCCGCGGCGGACAGGCGCACCTCCACCTCCGAGGCGGGCGGGCCGCCGTACATCCAGCTCACCGTGAGCAGGCTGGGCGGCTCGCACCGCAGAACCTCACCGCTGGCGTTGCCCTCGATCTGGAAGGAGCCGCCGAGGCGGAGGTCTCCGGTGATGGGCTGCAGCCAGCGGCTGATCCGCTCGGCGGTCGTGCAGGCGTCCCAGACGTCCTTGGTGTCGGCGTCGAAATGCCGGGTCAGCAGGAGCGTCTTCGTCTCGCCGCTCTCCTTGATCTCGCGATGGGATCGGGTGATCTCGTCGATGATGTCCATCAGCTGGGCTCGTCTTTCGGTCGTGGGTCCGGGGTTCGGCGTTCGCGTCTGCCGCGGGCCAGCTCCGTCGCCAGGGCGTCCAGGCGCTGGTTCCAGAAACCGCGGAAGCGCTCCAGCCACTCGTCGACCTCGCGCAGCGGCCCCGCGTCGACGGCGTAGAGCCGCCGGGCGCCCTGGGCGCGGACGCTGGCGAAGCCGTTGTCTCGCAGCACCTTCAGGTGCTGCGAGACCGCCGGCTGGGAGATGCCGTACTCGCGCTGGATGACGGCGGTGACCTCGCCGGAGCTCAACTCGCCGTCGGCGAGCAGCTCCAGGATCCGGCGCCGGACAGGGTCACCGAGGACGTCGAATGCGTGCACTCCCCGATTGTTTCAGCTTTGACTTATATAAGTCAAAGCTGAAATTTTGCGGGATCGGGTGGGGCGGGAGCGATGACGTGCCGGGAATCCGGCGGGGCGGGGGCGATGGCGTGCCGGAAATCATCCGGGGCGGGTGGCGATGATGACGGTGGCCTCCCATTCCTCGGATACGGCCACGCGGCCGGCCAGACCGTGGCGGGTCACGGCGTCGATGGCCTGTGGCACCTGGCGCTCGCTGGTCTCGAACAGCAGGTGGCCGCCGGGGGCGAGCCAGCTCCCCGCCTCGGCCGTCACGCGGCGCAGGACGTCGAGGCCGTCCGCGCCGCCGTCGAGCGCCACCCGCGCCTCATGCAGGCGGGCCTCCGAGGGCAGCAGGTCGATCTCGCCTGTGGGCACGTACGGCACGTTGGCGAGCAACAGATCGATCCGGCCCAGCAGGTCAGCGGGCAGCGGCTCGTACAGGTCGCCCTCGTACACCTGACTGCCGGCGGCGAGGTTGCGGCGGGCGCACGCCACCGCGGCCGGGTCGATGTCGGAGGCGTGCAGCTCGACCCGCTCCAGCGCCGCGACCAGCGCGGCCCCCAGCGCCCCGGTGCCGCAGCACAGGTCGACGGCCACGACCGGCCCCGCCGCGACCCGCGAACCGTACGGCGCGCTGGGCCCCGCTTCGCACAGCGTGGTGGCGAGGGTGCCGGCGAAGGCGCTCGCGAGGGCGGTGGCCTGGCGCAGGAGGAACTCGGTGCGGGGGCGGGGCACGAAGACGCCGGGGTCGACGGCCACGCGCAGACCGCAGAACTCCGCCCAGCCGAGGACGTGTTCGAGCGGCAGACCGGCGGCTCGCCGGTGCACCATGTCGAGGAGCTCCGCCGGAGTCCGCGCGGCGGCGGTGAGCAGACGGGCCTCGTCCTCGGCGAAGACGCAGCCGGCGGCGCGGAGCGTGGTGACGATGGCGGGGTAAGGGAGGGACATGAGCGCCTTTCGGGGATGCTGTGGGCGCTCTCCCGGTCACCTATGCCAGGTGAACCGCGCGGCCGTGAGGTGAGAGCACCCGGCCTGGTCCAGCGGTAATGGGTCTCACCTCCTCGGTCGTGTCGTTCGACTGCTGGCGACGCGCACACTATCCGAGCCGGTCGGCGGCACGCAAACGTCAGCGGCCGAGCTCCTTGGCGGCCGTGCGGATCTCGTGGAGCAGCAGCGCCAGGTCGTCCTCGGTGGTGTCCGGGCTGAGGATGCAGGCGCGCAGGGCGTCGTCGCCGCCTAGCCGGGTGCCGGTGAGGAAGACGTTGCCCCGCCGCTGCACCGCCGCGGGGAGGGCTCGATTGAGCGCGTCCAGCCCCGCCACGGCCCCGGGCCGGTGACCGTCCGTCCTCTCCGCCGCCGCAGGCGAGTGGCCCTCTGTCCTCTCCGCCGCCGTGGGCCGGTGGCGGAAGGCGGTGACGGAGGTCGTGACGGGGGCCAGGAGCTCGAAGTCCGCGGCGTCCTCGACCATGGCGCCCAGGATTCGGGCCAGCCGGGAGGTGCGGTCCACGAGCTCGACGATGCCCTCGCGACCGAGGTGGGACATGGTCGCCCAGGTCTTCAGCGCGCGGAATGGACGGGTCTGCTCGGGCCCGTACTCGGCGAACCAGCCGAGCTCGTCGGCGTTGTCGTCGATCAGGTAGGACGGCACCAGGCTGAATGCGGCGCGCGCCTGCGCCGGGTCGCGGAGCAGGGCGCAGCCGCAGCCCACCGGCACGCCGAGCCACTTGTGCGGGTCCAGCGCCAGCGAGTCGGCCCGGTCCATGCCCGCGAAGGCGGGAGCGGCGCCGTCGGCCAGCACGCCGAGCGCGCCGTAGGCGCCGTCGACGTGGAACCACAGCCCGTGCTCGCCCGCCACGTCGGCGATCTCGTCCAGCGGGTCGACGGCGCCGGTGTTGACGGTGCCGGCGCTGGCCGCGACGCAGAACGGCCGCATCCCGGCCGCCACGTCCTCGGCGATCATCGTACGGAGCGCGGAGACGTCCATGCGGTAGGAGGCGTCCACCGGGACGGTGCGCACCTGGCGGGCGCCCAGCCCGAGCAGCTCGGCGGCCTTGCGCAGGCAGCTGTGGCCCTCCGTCGAGACGTACAGGGTCATCGGGGCGCGCCCGGCCAGCCCGTCCTCGCGGGCGTCCCACCCGTCGCGCAGCGCCGCCTGCTGGCGGGCGGTGGCCAGGCAGATGATGGTGGCCATGGAGGCGCCGCTGGTCAGCAGCCCGCCGCCGGGCCGGTGGGGGAAGCCCACCAGGTCCGCCAGCCAGCGCACGACCGTACGCTCCAGCAGGGGGCCGGCGTGCTCGCCGCCCGCGCAACTCGGGTTCAGGGCGGCGGCCAGCGGCTCGACCAGGACGCCCGCCGGGTTCGGCGGGGAATTGACCCAGCCGAAGAAGCGGGGATGCCCGTTGCCCATCGGGTGCCGCAGCACCCGGTCCCGCACGTCCTGCAGCAGCTCGGCCATCCCTCGACCGGTCTCGGGCAGGGCCTGGCCGGTCAGCCAGAGGCGGTCCTCGGCCGGCACCGGCTGCCAGACCGGCTCCTCGCGGATGCCGGCGAGGTGGTCGGCCATGAGGTCGGCGGCCTTGCCTGCGGCCTGGCGCAGCTCATCCATCCGGTGTCTCCCTTCCCGGGTCGTGATGCGTGACCGCGCGCCCGCCCAGCTCCATGGCCAGGTAGAACACGCAGCCGGTGCCTGTGTCGTCGGCGAAGGCGTGACGGCGGTCGCCCGGATAGTAGGCGGAGTCGCCGGGGTGCAGGACGTGCGGCCGGTCGTCGATGGTGAGCCGGAGCCGGCCGGACTCGACGGCCACGTACTCGCGCGATCCGGGGGCGTGCGCGGCGAACTCCCCCGCGTCGACGCCGGGCCCGAGGGTGGTCCGCATGAACTCGAACTCCACGTTCGGCAGCACCGGCGACAGCACCCGGCGCTCCCAGCCGGACGGGTCGCGCACCACCCGCTGGGCGGCGTGCCGCAGCACCTGGGGGACCTCAAGGGCGGGCTCGTCGAGCAGCCGGGCGATCGAGGTGCCGAGTGCCGTCGCCAGCCGGTCGAGCACCAGCACGCTCGGCGTCTTGGCGCCCCGTTCGACTTCGGAGACCATACTGCGGCTGATGCCGCTCAGCGCGGCCGTCCGCTCGATCGACAGCCCCCGCGAGCGGCGCTCGGCGCGGATGCGCGCGCCCAGCTCGGCCATCGACAGGCCGGTGGAGAGAACGCCTTCGCCATCCATATGTCCACTATAGCGATGGTTTGTCCGCGATAGCGGCAGCGGGATTGACAGCCACGGCAGGACGTCGTGTAATCATCGGCAGGTCGCGTGACGTCACCCGGAGGACGGTGTCGGCATGGAGGCCGCGCAGCAAGGGGACGATACCGTGACTTCACAGCTCACAGGCAGCGCCTGATCTGATCGCGCCCGCGCGCCGTCCCCGCGCTCGGTGGTGTTGACCGCCGCCTCGTTCCTGTTTCCCGCGTTCTTCGAGGCTTGCCTGCCCACGGCCTGGGCGTCGGCGTGCGATGTACCGAAATTTCACCGCATATTCCTGCGGCCTCGTACTCACGCCTGGAGAAAGCAGAGCATGCCCAACGACTTCAACCAGCAGATCATCGACCGGTTCCGCGCCAACCAGGGCCAGGTCGGGCCGCCCTTCGACGGGGCCAGGCTGCTCCTTCTGACCACCACGGGAGCCAGGACGGGCGCCCGCCACACCACCCCGCTCGGCTACCTGCCGGACGGCGGCTCGGGTCGCCTGTTCGTCATCGCCTCGGCCGGAGGGTCGCCCGCCAACCCCGCCTGGTACCACAACGTGCGGGCCAACCCACGGGTCACCCTCGAAGACGGGGTGTTCACCCGCGAAGCCGACGCGCGGATCCTTCAGGGCACCGAGCGCGACGAGATCTTCGCCCGCGCCGTCGAATCCGATCCCGGCTGGGCCGAATACCAGGCCAAAGCCGGACGGACCATCCCCGTCGTCGCGCTGACCCCCGTCGGTCCCCCCGTATCGAGCGTCACCCGGGGAGGGGACGGGCTCAAGGCGATCCATGACGCGTTCCGCCGCGAGCTCGCCCTGGTCCGCAAGGAGGTGGCGGAGTCCGGGCCGGGCCTCGGCTCGCAGCTGCGCATCAACTGCCTCGCCCTCTGCCAGGGGCTGGAGCACCACCACCTGATGGAGGACGGGCACATGTTCCCGCACCTCGACGGGCAGCACCCCGAGCTCGCGCCCGCCCTGGCGCGGCTGCGCCGCGAGCACGAGGAGATCAAGGCGCTGCTGGAGGAGCTTCAGAAGCTCGTCTCAGGCGAGGGTACGGATCCCGCGACGCTGCTCGGTGAGGTGGAGCGGCTGATCGCCGAGCTCGACGCCCACCTCTCCTACGAGGAGGAGCACCTCATCCCGATCCTCAACGGGATCATGCCCTAGCGCCACCGACCAGGCGGCGGGCGAACCGCCGCCTGCGTCAGCCGCCGGAGCGGTGTCCACGGACCTTACACGGACCCCGCTCCGGCACGCTCGATGCCGTGGTGACCGAGGAGGAGGGAAATGCCCTTCTCGATGTGGTCCAGCCGGTCCTCGACGTGGCCCAGCCGGTCATGGATCTCGGCCAGCTGCCCCGTATGCCCGGTCAGCGTGGTCTTGATGTCGGTCAGATCCTCACCCGTTCGATACGCGAAACGACTCCAGACTCCGCACTCGATCTTCGATGGTCTTGGTGTCCACTGATGATCTCCCTTACCGTGGAGGTAAGGGACCTGGCTGCTAAGCCCAGCCGGGTCCCGCTTGTTCTCGAGATTAGCTGATCAGGGCTCTGTCTCGTGGTGCGGCCGCCGTGAAGAGCCCTCGGGGATCGCCGTCAACGTGGTGCTGTTCGCGCCGGCCGCCTTCGCCGCCTGGGGCCGCTTCGGATCGTACGCCTTCCGGGTCACGGCAACCGGCCGTCGAGGACATCGCGCAGGCGGGCGGCGAAGGCTCGGGGGCGGAAGACGTCGCCGCTGTGGCCGCCGGGGAACTCCACGTACGAGGCGCCGAGCTCCTCGGCGAGCAGGTGGGCGCAGTGGTGCGCCCAGATGTGCGCGGAGGCCTGGCCCACGGCGGGCACGATGCGGGTGGACGCTGCCTTCAGGGCGGCCAGGTCCAGCCGGTGGCGGCGCACCGCCGGGGCGTCGTG
Organism: Nonomuraea sp. NPDC049714; assembly: GCF_044465295.1. Classification (NCBI taxonomy): domain Bacteria; kingdom Bacillati; phylum Actinomycetota; class Actinomycetes; order Streptosporangiales; family Streptosporangiaceae; genus Nonomuraea; species Nonomuraea sp. NPDC049714. The sequence goes on from NZ_JBITLM010000015.1 coordinate 190,324, forward strand.
GGTCAGGAAGTACTCCATGTTCGGCAGTCGTTCCGGGCCGGGCGGCGCGACCTCCACGTCCGGCTCGCGATCGGTGGGGTCGATGCCGCCGAACGCGGCGAAGGCGAGAAACGCCGGGATGGCGCCCTCCGCCTGGAAGATCTCCTCGGCCTTCCGCTGGTCCTGGCGGGCGCGCGTGCGCTCGGGCTCGGGCAGCAGTTGGGGCGCGGGCGGCTCGTGCGCCACGAGGAGGCCGACCTGTTCGGGGTGGCGGGACACCAGCTCCAGGGAGATCATGGCGCCGATGCTGCTGCCGAAGACGTACGCGGGCTCTGACGTGTGTGCGGTGAGGAGCCGGTGCACGTCGTCGGCGTGGGTGGTGAGGGTCGGTGACCGTGCCGGGTCGTGGACGGTGCTTCCGGACAGGCCGCGACGATCGTAGGTGAGCACGGTGTACGAGCCGGCGAGGTGGGCGGCCAGGCCGTCGGAGGCCGCGGCGTCCCCGTCGCCGCCCGCGATCAGCAGGAGCAGCGGGCCGGTGCCGCGCCGCAGGTACCGCAGCCGGGCGCCGGGCACGTCCAGCGTGCCAACTCCATCTGTTTTCAGATGCATCATATTCAAGATGTATCACGTCTGTGGTGCATCATGGGACGCATGAACGGGCTGGAGCTGTTTCTCCTGGGGCACAAGCTGATCAGGATCGGCCAGGACGCCATCCCCCGATCGGGGTTCCACACGCTGACGAACAGCGCGCGGACGATCCTCGTCGACGTCTTCGAGAACCCAGGCAGCTCGATCCGGGAGGTCACCGAGCGCACCGGCTTCCCGCAGAGTCTGGTGTCCTCCTCGGTGGCGAAGCTCCGCGAGGACGGCGCGCTGGTCACCGAGACCGACCCCGCCGATCGGCGGCGGACTCTGGTACGTCCCGCTCCCGGCGCGCCGGAGAAGGGGCGGCGCGCCGCCGAGAGCACGACCGTCGACGCCGCGCTGGCCGAGGCGCTGGGTGTTGAGGCGGCGGAGGTCGCCGAGCTCGTCGCCACGCTGGAATCCCTCGCCCGGCGGCTGTCCGGCGCGCCGACCTGACGCGCGTCAGGCGGGCGGCGGCCCGATGATCTCAAGGCCGTGGCGGGCGGCGAGTTCGGTCAGCAGGGCCGGGTCGGGGTCCTGGGCGGCGACCTCGGCGACGAAGTTCTCGAACCCGGCCGGCCAGCTCAGCTGGAGCAGCCGCAGCGGCTCCTCCGCCCGGTTGGCGAAGGCGTGCGGCAGCCCGCGGGGCAGCAGGGCGAACGCGCCGGCTCCCGCCTCCCACGTCCGGTCGCCGCAGTACAGCCGGACCGTTCCAGACAGGATGTAGAACGCCTCGTCGTCGTGCTGGTGCAGGTGCCAGGGCGTGGCGAAGCCCGGCGGGCACTCCTGCTCGCTGAGGCTCAGCGCCTCACCGGTCTCTGATCCGCCCGCCTTCACCGTCATGGCGGTGCCGAGGAAGGAATGGGTCGTGCCCGCACCCGCGGGCAGGTACAGCGCGCTCATGGTCGCCTCTCATGGGTGTAGAGCCGGATCTCGATGTCGTCGGGGTCGGTGATGCCGCCGATCAGCCATCCCACGCTGCCTTCGGCGATGGCGGAGTGCTCGACGCCGAGCGCGTCCAGATGGTCGGACCAGGCGTGCAGGTCCTGCATGGTCGGCACGCCGAAGGCCAGCGCATTGAATCCGGCCAGGCCGGGGGCGCGCTGGGGGTCCTCGCGCAAGGCGAGTCTGAGCGTCCGGTCCGGGTCGGACAGGGTGACGGCGCGCAGGACGCCGTCCTCGATGAACTCGATCGCCACCTCCAGGAACAGCACGCGCCTGTACCACTCCAGGCTCGTGACCACATCCGAGACGGGCAGCCTGACATGGTGGAAGCCACCCAGAACAGGCATGATCTCGCTCCTTCTTGTCATGTCACTTCACACCGAGGCGGCCGTCAAGGGTTCCAGGGCGCGCTCCACGCGGATCGGAGGCCGGATCGTGAGCACCGGGCACAGGCTGATCGTGCGGGGCTTCGCCGGGATGACCTTCCAGCGGGCGGCCCGACGTGGCCGAGGTCTCGGTGCTGACGGTCTGCTTCTGAGCCGACTACCCAAGCATGTGGTCGATGTCGCCTTCGTCGGGAACGACGCGCCGGTGTCACCGCTGGAACGGCCGTGGTTCGCCGCCGGCGACCCCGTCATGGCCACGCGGTCACCTGTCGTCGTGGTCCATCGTGATGAGGACGGCGCCGTGGTTGAGGCCGGATTCGATGCGCCGATGCGCCTCGGCGGCCCGCGCCAGTGGGTGACGTCCGTCGATGGCCGGCCTGATGTGTCCCGCTTCCGCGATCTCCACGAGAAAGCGCAGGTCCGTGGTCTTGTCGCTGTCCTTGCGCAGGCCGGTGAACGCGACGACGGCCCGCTTGTCGCCGAACCTGCGTGTCCACAGCGACTGGTGGAAGATCGCCGGGGAGGGGACGGTCGTCATGTACACCCCGCCGCTCTTCAGCACGCGCTTGCACCGCCCGAACGAGCTCTTGCCGGCCGCGTCGAAGACGACGTCGTAACCGTGGCTCGCGCGGGTGAAGTCCTCCTTCGTGTAGTCGACCACCTCGTCGGCGCCCAGGGAGGTCACCAGGTCCAGTTTGGCGGTGCTGCACACGCCGGTGACCCGCGCGCCGAAGTGCTTGGCCAGCTGCACCGCCGCCAGCCCCACCTGCCCGGAGGCTCCGTTGACGAGGATCTCCTGCCCTTGCCGGAGGCGGGCGTGGTCCCTGAGGAAGGGCAGCGCGGTCAGCACTCCACTGCTGAAGGAGGCGACCTCGGCGTAGGACAGGTTGGCCGGCGCGACGACCAGTGGCCCGTCCTCCGAGGCGAGCACATACTCGGCGTGCGCCCCGAAATTGGGACCGGTGACGCCGAGGACCCGATCGCCCACGGCGAACCGGCTCACGTCCTTGCCGACCGCCGCGACCTCACCGGCGAAGTCGGTGCCCAGCGTCCGCGCCTTCGGCTTCGTGAGGCCGGTGTACAGCCTGGAGAACAACGGCTTGCCCGCCCGGAAGGTGGCGTCCACCGCCGACACCGGCGCGGCGCCGATCCTGACCAGCACCTCCTTGTCCCCGGGCCGGGGGGTTTCGACGTCCTCGACCCTGAGGACGTCGGGTAAGCCATAGGTGTCATAGACGACGGCCTTCATGAAGATCATCCTCACGTGATGGTGGTCATGCGGCTCGGTCACGCCTGATCATCGGGGTACTGGAAGACCTCGTCGAGGGGCACGCCGAACACTCTGGCGATCTGGAACGCCACCTCCAGCGAGGGCGAGTAGCGCCCCTGCTCGATGGCGATGATGGTCTGCCGGGTCACCCCGACGCGGGCCGCCAGCTCGGCCTGCGTCATCTCTTCACGGGTGAAGCGCAGGTAGCGGATCGAGTTGGTGATCTTGGTGGGCTTGGGCATGCCTAGAAACCCCGGCGATAGGCGACGATCTTCACGATCGAGGAGACGAGCGCGTCAAGAACGAACGCCAGATACAGGGCGTTGGCGATCCAGAAGTGCTCGAATCCCGCCAGTGTCAGGAGGAGCACTCCGGCCGCGCCGGCCGCGAGCACGTAGTAGCCGGCCTGTGTGCCGTACCGGAAGATGCCGACGTCGCGCTCGTCGCGGCGGCCGGCGCCTCGGGACGCTCCCATCAGTGTGTCGGCGAGGATGTTGGCCAGGATCGCGACGCCGACGGCTATGAGCAGCGGCCGCACGTAGGAGATCTCCGCGACCGAGGCGTCGGCCAGCCGCCCGACCACGATCACGGCGTAGACCACGGGCACGACGCCCGCGATCACGGCGTAGACCCACGCCCGCTTCTCCTCGTGCGACATGCCATCTCCCAGGTGAACGATCTGCCAACACGACAAATGTAAAGCACTCCAAACCTGATGTCAAAGATATTTAACTTCCCCTATTGGGATACGATGAACATCCGAATGATAGGAACATCTAGAAACTCCGGCGAGGAAGACACGTGGCACCCTCCGGCAATCTGCTCAAGTGCACGTTCTGCGGCAAGAGGCAGGACCAGGTCAGGAAACTCATCGCAGGGCCCGGTCAGATCTGCATCTGCGACGAATGCGTGGAGCTCTGCAACGAGCTCATCGAGGAGGAGCGGATCGAGATCGCCCGGAGCGAGCCGTCCCCGCCGCCCAGGCCGCGGGAGATCCACGACTTCCTGGATCGCTACGTCGTCGGCCAGCAGGAGGCCAAGAAGGCGCTCGCGGTGGCCGTCTACAACCACTACAAGCGCATCCGGGCGCGCCCCGGCGACGCCGTCGAGCTGGCCAAGTCGAACATCCTGATGATCGGCCCGACCGGCTCCGGCAAGACCTACCTCGCCCAGACGCTCGCCCGGATGCTCGACGTGCCCTTCGCGATCGCCGACGCCACCGCGCTCACCGAGGCCGGCTACGTCGGCGAGGACGTCGAGAACATCCTGCTCAGCCTGCTCAGGGCCGCCGACCACGACGTCGGGCGGGCCGAGACCGGCATCGTCTATCTGGACGAGATCGACAAGATCGCCCGCAGGAGCGAGAACCCGTCCATCACCCGCGACGTCTCCGGCGAAGGCGTCCAGCAGGCGCTGCTGAAGATCATCGAGGGTACGGTCGCGAACGTGCCGCCGCAGGGCGGGCGCAAACACCCGCAGCAGGAGACCGTCCAGATCGACACCGCCAACGTGCTGTTCATCGCCGGTGGCGCGTTCGCCGGCCTGGAGCACATCGTCGAGCGGCGGACCAGCCGCAGGAGCGCCGGGTTCGGCGCCACGCCGCCGGACGGGCGTGACCCGCTCACCGAGGTCATGCCGGCCGACCTGCTGAAGTTCGGGCTGATCCCGGAGCTCGTCGGCCGCCTCCCGGTGCTGACCACGTTGCGTCCGCCGGACCGTACCGCACTGACGAGGATCCTCACCGAGCCCCGCAACGCGCTGATCAAGCAGTATCAGCGGCTGTTCGAGCTCGACGGCGTCGAGCTCGCCTTCACCGAGGAAGCCGTCGGCGCGATCGCCGATCAGGCGCTGCTGCGCCGCACCGGCGCCCGCGCCACGCGCGCCGTCCTCGAAGAGGTGCTGCTCAACGTGATGTACGAGCTGCCGAGCCGGGACGACGTGGCCCGAGTCGTGATCACCCGCGACACCGTGCTCGACCACGTCAACCCGACCCTGGTGCCGCGTGCCCACCCTGAGCCGGGCCCGCGCGAGAAGTCGGCCTGATCACTGCGCGCGGCCGTACGCGCACCGCTCGGCTCTCGAGCACATGTCACATTCCGCGGGGCCCGATCCTCTTAGGGGGTGACTTACCGGGACCCCCTGGACGAGCGGCCCTCCCGGCTGCGCGGCGACCGGAACAAGGAGTGCGAGGCCGCCGCCGTCGCCGACCGGTCCACGGTCGATCACCCACGAGCAGATGGCCGCCATTGGCGCGGCGATCGGCAGGCCGCTGCGCTTCGAGGAGGTGCCGCCCGAGGCGCTCACCCGGCACGCCCCACCGGTGAGGCTGATCACAAGGTGAGGCCGACGTGCCTGCCGGACTGCCACTCCACGGTCAGCACGGTGGCGTCGTCCTGGAGCCGCCCGTGCTGGTGCCGCAGGATCGACTGGATCAGCCGCCGCAGGGTCTCGGGCGCCGACATCCCGTCCGCCTCGTGCCGCACGATGAACTCGATGAACCGGTCCAGCCCGAACATCTCCCCCTCGGGGCTCTGGGCCTCGATGATGCCGTCGGTGTAATACAGCAGCCGGTCGCCGCGCTGGAGCTGATAGCGCTCGATCCCGGACGACAGCCCCAGCCGGAATCCCATCGGGGGCGACGGGATCTTGCTCTCCAGGGTGGCGGCCAGGCGGCCGTCGCGGATGATCAGGGCCGGGTGATGCCCGCGGTTGACCCAGGTGAGCTCACCGGTGTTCATGTCCAGATCGGCCAGGACGCCGGTGGCGAAGCGGGTCTGGCCGAACTGCTCGGCGATCGCCTCGTCGACCGCCTCGCTGGTGGCGAGCAGGTCAGCGCCCTGGAGCCGGTTGTTGCGGCAGGCCCCCATGGCGATGCTCGCGGTCAGCCCGGAGGTGAGGTCGTGGCCCATCGCGTCGAAGATCGACAGGTGCAGGAGGTCCCCGGTGATGCCGTAGTCGAAGGCGTCGCCGCCCACCTGGTAGGCGGGTTCGAGCGCGGCGCTGAGCACCACCCTGTCGTTGGCGAAGCTGCCGTTCGGCAGCAGGTTCCACAGCACCTCGGCGGACAGCGTCATCGGGTCGGTCCGCACCAGCCGGGCATAGGTGTCGCTGGAGTGACGCTTGCTGACCACCATCAGGGAGATCAGTGTGCCGAGGCGTTTCATCCGCCACTCGGCGGTCTCGTCGGGGTCGTGGGCGAGGGCGCCGAGCACGCCGACCCGCTCGGTGCCGTCGAGCAGCGGCACCCACAGCCGCACCACGCCCGAGTCGTCTACCGGGGCTCGGACGAGCGTGACGTCGCGGAAGGCCTGCCCGGCGAGGGTGCCGTCGACGCGCAGCCGCGAGAGCGGCTCACCCGCCGGATCGGTCTGACCGGGCAGGGGCGCGAGGAACATCGACTGCAGATCGGCCACGTAGATCTGGGTGTTGGTGAAACCGCCGAGCACGGCGTGCTCGGCGACCAGCCGGACGACGTCCTCCATGCTCGCGGTGTGGCTGGACTGGAGAAGCCCGCCCAGCATGCGCTCGCCGTCGCTCAGCATGCGGCCCGCCTCCCCCGTCGCGGTCTTCTTCCCCGGGCTGTCATACCCGGGGCCTCCCAGCTGTCACGCTCGTTCGCCGCCCTCAGCGTATGCGGAGCGGTCTGTGGTGGACTGACACCACGACCCATGGGAGGAGTGATCGGCGGCGATGCGCACCGTGGTGGTCATCGTGGGAGTGGTGGTGGTGGTGCTGCTCGCACTGCTGTGGGCGTGCCAGCGTCACCTGATCTACCTCCCCGACCGGCAGCCGGCGCCGTCCGCAGCCACGGTGATCCCCGGAGCGCGGGACGTCTCCTTCACCACCCGTGACGGCCTCCGGCTCGCCGCCTGGTTCGTCCCCGGCGAGCGCGACGTGGCCGTGCTGATCACCGGTGGCAACGCGGGCAACCGGCTGCACCGCGCGCCGCTGGCCCGCGCCCTGGCCGCGCACGGCCTGCCGGTCCTGCTGATGGACTATCGCGGCTACGGCGGCAACCCCGGCAGCCCGACCGAGGACGGGCTCACCCTCGACGCCCTCGCCGCGCGCCGGTTCCTCGGCGACACCCTCGGGCACACCAAGGTCGTCTACTTCGGCGAGAGCCTCGGCGCGGCGGTGGCGACCCGGCTGGCCGTCGACCATCCGCCGGCCGGCCTGGTGCTCCGCTCCCCCTTCACCGACCTGGCGGCGGCCGGCCAGGCGAACTACCCCTACCTTCCGGTCCGGTTGCTGCTCCGCGACCGTTTCCCGGTGACCGACCTGATCGCCGGCGTCCGGGCCCCCACCGTGATCCTGTACGGGACGCGGGACACGATCGTGCCGCCACGACTGAGCAGAGCGGTCGCCGAGGCGGCCGGGGACTCGGCCACCCTGATCGAGGTGACCGGCGCGGGCCACAACGACCAGGTCTTCCTGACCGGCTCCGAGCTGGTCGGTGCGGTGGTGAAGCTGGCCGACCGGGCCGGCGGCACCCGCTGAGCGGCGGCCCGAACCGTAAGCGTGACCGTCCCGGAACCGTCCGGGCCGGGCGCGCGCGTGTCGCCGTGAACCCGTAGCCTTTGCTGATGCACATCGGGGTGAACGTTCCGAACTTCGGGCCAGGCACCGATCCCGACACGCTGCGCCGCTGGGCGCAGACGGTCGAGGGGCTCGGCTACGACCTGCTCATGGTCTCCGACCATGTGGCGGTGACGCCGGATGTGGCCGAGCAGTATCCGGCGCCGTTCTACGAGCCGTTCACCACGCTGGCCTGGCTCGCCGGCATCACCCGGCGCGTCAGGCTCGGCACCACCGTGCTCATCGTCCCCTACCGGCATCCGCTGCTCGTCGCCCGGATGGCCGCCAACCTGCATCAGCTCAGCGGCGGGCGGCTCGTGCTGGGCGTGGGCGTCGGCTGGGCGCGGCGGGAGTTCGAGGCGCTCGGCGTCCCGTTCCAGCAGCGCGGCAAGCTGACCGACGACCACATCCGGGCCATGCGCGCCGCCTGGGACGACGAGCGCGACTACGGTCCCGGGCGCATCCCGATCTGGGTCGGCGGCAACAGCGACGCCGGGGTGCGCCGGGCGGTGCGCCTGGGCGACGCCTGGCATCCGCTGCGCTGCACGCTCCCCTGGCTGCGCGGCGCGCTGGAACGGCTCCGGATCGTGGCCGACGAGCTGGAGCGCCCGGTGCCGCCACTGGTCCCGCGCATCCTCCTGCGGCTCACCGGCGAGCCGGTCACCGGCCCGGACCGGCGGGCCGGCGAGGGCACCATCGAGCAGATCATCGACGACCTCGAACAGCTGCACGAGCTCGGCGCCGGAACCGTGGTCCTCGATCCCTTCAACGGCGACCCGCACGAGACCAGCCACCCCGAGGTGGCCTGGGAAGCACTCGCGGCGGTCGCCGCCCACCGACCCCGAACGGAGACTCCATGAACCACGACGACGAACGCCACCTCCGCAGAGCCATCGAGCTGGCCGCCTCCGCCCGGCAGGCCGGCAACCCGCCCTTCGGGTCGCTGCTGGTGAGCCAGGACGGCACGGTGATCGCCGAGGAGCGCAACACCAGCCTCGCCGACTCCGACATCACCGCGCATCCGGAGCTGAAGCTGGCCCGCTGGGCGGCGCGCGAGCTCGACGCCGACACCGCGGCCGTCACCACCATGTACACCAGCTGCCAGCCGTGCGGCATGTGCACGGGCGCCATCGAGCGCTCCGGCCTCGGCCGCGTCGTGTTCGCGCTCTCCAGCGAGCAGCTCGACGGGCTCAAGCCGGGCGGCGGTTTCTCGCACGTCCCGCACGAGGGCCCGGCGCTCTACGACGAGGCCCGCGCCCCGGTCGACGGCTACTACACCTGAGCCAGGACGGCTGTCGATTCGCGGGGATGTCGTTCGTATGGAAGGTGAGACGGCAAGGGAGGACATCCGCGATGAAGCAGTATCTGCTCAGCATCTACCAGCCCGACGGCGACCCGCCCCCGCCTGAGGTCCTGGAGCCGGTCATGCGCGATCTCGAAGCGCTCAACGACGAACTCCGGGCCGCGGGCGCGTGGGTCTTCGCCGCCGCGCTGCACCCGCCCGGCACCGCCACCGTGCTGCGCCCGCAGGCGGGCGAGGTGCTCATGACCGACGGCCCGTTCACCGAAGGCAAGGAGCACCTGGGCGGGTTCACCGTCATCCAGGCGCCCGACCTCGACGCCGCCCTCGTCTGGGGCCGCAAACTCGCCCGCGCCACCACGCTGCCGATCGAGGTGCGGCCGTTCCAGTGACGCCCCTCTCGGCGATCGAAGGCGTCTTCACCCAGGAGTACGGGCGGGCGGTCGCCGTCCTGGTCCGCGTCTTCGGCGACATCGACATCGCCGAAGAGGCGGTCCAGGACGCCTTCACCGTCGCGGTGGACCGCTGGCCCGCCGAAGGGCTGCCGCCGAGCCCGGCGGGCTGGATCATCACCACCGCCCGCAACCGGGCCGTCGACCGCCTCCGGCGTGAGGCCTCCGCCAGGACCGGCACGCCCAGGCCGCCCTGCTGCACGCCCGCGACGAACCCGTGGAGGAAGGCCCCGTGCGCGACGACCGGCTCCGCCTGATCTTCACCTGCTGCCATCCGGCGCTCGCCAGGGCCGCCCAGGTCGCCCTCACACTCCGGCTGCTGGGCGGGCTCACCACCGCCGAGATCGCCCGCGCCTTCCTGGTGCCGGAGCCGACCATGGCCCAGCGCCTCGTCCGCGCCAAGGGCAAGATCCGCGACGCCCGCATCCCGTACCGGATCCCGTACGAGGCCGATCTGCCCGACCGCCTGCAGGCCGTGCTGGCCGTCATCTACCTGATCTTCAACGAGGGCTACCTGGCCGGTTCGGGAGACCGGCTGGTCCGCGAGGACCTGTGCGCCGAGGCCGTCCGCCTCGGACGGCTGCTGGCCGCGCTCATGCCGGACGAGCCCGAGGTCGCCGGGCTGCTCGCGCTCATGCTCCTGCTGGAGTCGCGCCGCCCCGCCCGGGTCTCGCCGGACGGTGAGCTCGTCCTGCTCGCCGACCAGGACCACGGCCTCTGGGACCGGGCGCTGATCGCCGAGGGCCAGGAGCTGGTACGGCGCTGCCTGCGGCGTGGCCGGCCCGGGCCGTACCAGGTCCAGGCGGCGATCAACGCCGTGCACAGCGAGCCGCCCACCGACTGGAGGCAGATCGTGCTGCTGTACGACCAGCTCATGGCGATCGCCCCGAGCCCGATCGTGGCGCTCAACCGGGCCGTGGCGGTGGCCGAGGTCGACGGCCCGCAGCAGGCGCTCACCCTCGTCGACGCCCTCGACCTCGACGGCTATCACCTGTTCCACGCCATCCGCGCCGACCTGCTGCGCCGGCTGGGCCGCGTCACGGAGGCGGCGTCCGCCTACGACGTGGCCCTCGACCACACCGCGAACGAGGCCGAGCGGGCCTTCCTGCGACGCGCCCGGCAGGCGCTCGGCCGGTTCGCCTGATCAGACGAGCTCGTACCCGCCGTCGACCGTGAGGATCTGCCCGGTGAGCCAGGCGGTGTGGGCGTCGGACAGCCGCAGGATCCAGGCGGCCACCTCGGCGGGGTCGCCGCGCCGGCCGAGCGGGATGCGGGCGGCCTCGTCGTCCTTGATCTCGTCGATGACGGCCTGCGGCAGGCCGGCCGAGGCCAGGGCCTCGCTCTCGGTCGGGCCCGGGGCCACCGCGTTGACCCGGATGCCCTCCGGCGCGAGCTCCAGCGCCCAGCTGCGGGTGAGCTGCTCGATCGCGGCCTTGGTGGCCGCGTAGTGGGAGGCTCCCGCGATGGGCCGGTGGCCGAAGGTGCTGGACACGTTGACGATCACTCCGCGCGACGCCCGCAGGTGCTCCAGTGCGGCCGACGCCAGGAGGCTGGGGGCGGTGACGTTGGTGGTCAGCATGTCGGTGATCCGGGCGGCGGTGACCTCCGCGAGCGGCATCATGCCCGTGATGCCGGCGTTGTTCACCACGACGTCCAGGCGTCCCCATCGGTCGATCGCGGCCCGTACGGCCTGGTCTGCCGCGCCCTCGGCACAGATGTCCAAGGGGAACGCGACGATGCGGGGGTGCTCGGCCTCGGTGGCGGCGAGGGCGTCGGGGCGTCGGCCGACTCCCAGCACATGGGCTCCGGCGCGGGCGAAGGCGATCGTGGCGGCGCGTCCGATGCCGGAGCCCGCGCCGGTCACGATCACGACCTGACCGGTGAAGTCGCCGGTCGTATGGTCGGGTGCAGTCACAGAAGGCTCCATCATTCGAAGTTCGACGAACAACGAACGAAGGTAGCATTGGAATCGTGAAGGATCCTCACCACCCCCACCCCTCCGAGATGACGCTCATCCGAGTCTTAGGCGCGATCAGCGATCCCATCCGGCTCGGGCTGGTCCGGGTGCTGGCCGATGACCGGGAGCGGGCGTGGGGCGAGCTGCGCGCGCCCGTCGGCAAGTCGACGCTCAGCCACCATCTGAAGGTGCTGCGGGACGCGGGCATCACCCGGACCCGCCAGGAAGGCACCCGCTGCTATGTCCGGTTGCGGCGCGCCGACCTCGACACCCGGTTTCCCGGCCTGCTGACGGCCCTGCTGCACGTCGCGGACGCCGACCGCGTCGGCGGCGAGGTCGGCGTCGCCGACTCGATCCCGGGGAGCGCCGTCAGTCGCGCGGGCTGACGAACTCGGGCTGGTCGAGCAGGCGGAGCCAGCTGCCGTCGGGCTGGCGCCGCACCACCTGCGCGCGGGCGCCCGCATTGTCCTTCGGCGGGGTCGAGGTGAGCGCGATGTCGCCGCTGATCAGGGTCGGCAGCGGTTGTTCCTGCTCGAAGCGGGGCCGGTTGGCCAGCACCTTCTCCCACAGGGCACGGATCGCCTCCCGGCCCACCGTCCGGCCGCCCGGCGGATAGGCCAGCACCGCGTCCTCTTCGTACAGTGCGGCGACACCGGCGGCGTCACCGGCGTTGGACCGCTCCACGAACAAGCGGGTGATGTCCTCGGGCCGCATGGCCTTCTCATATTCGGTCATGCTTTCAGGGTGGCAAGCACCTAGCCAGAAGTCCAACAGCTGCTTCTGATGGAAACTATGATTGCCAGTTATGGATCTGAGGCAGCTCGAATACTTCGTCGCGGTCGCCGAGGAGCGTAACTTCACCCGGGCGGCCGAGCGGGTGCACATCAGCCAGTCCGGCGTCAGCGCCCAGATCCGCCGGCTCGAACGCGAGCTCGGCGCGGAGCTGTTCGACCGCTCGGCGCGCACCGCCACCCTCACCGTCGCGGGCAAGGCCGCGCTCGGGCCCGCTCGCGCCGCGCTCGCCGCCGCCGGCGCCGTCGGCCGCTCCGTGGGCGAGGTGACCGGCCTGATCCGGGGACGGCTCACCGTCGGCATGGTCATCGGCTGTACGGTCACCCCGCTGTTCGACGCCCTGGCCGCCTTCCACCGGGCGCATCCCGGCGTGGAGCTCTCGCTGCAGGAGGACAACTCCGACCGGCTCGTCGACGGGGTCCGGGCGGCGACCATCGACCTGGCGCTCGTCGGCACCGCGACCGCCACCCCCGACGACCTGGACGCGCTGACCATCATCAGCGAGCGACTCGTCGCGGCGGTCCCCTCCGGGCATCCCCTGGCGAACCGGCGGCACGTCAGCCTGCGCGAGCTGGCCGACCACCCGATCGTGTGCATGCCACCGGGCACCGGCCTGCGCACGGTGTTCGACCAGGCATGCGCGGCGCGGCACGTCCAGCCGGTGATCGCCCTGCAGGCCAGCGCCGCCGAGGCCATCGCCGACCTGGCCGCCCGTGGGCTCGCCGTCGCCGTCCTCAGCGAGTCGATGGCCGCCCGCTACCGCGATCGGCTCACCGCCCTGACCATCGACGACGTCGACACGCCCGCGCTGCTCGCCCTGGTGTGGCAGGGCACGCACAACCCCGCCCTGCGCGAGTTGCTCGCCCACAGCCGAAAGGCGTTCGGCGAGCTCGGGACCCAGCCGAAGTAGGCCCGGTTCGAGAAAGGTCAGCGGTCGTCCGGGCGTGGCCGGGCGCGGACGTGGGCGCGTTCCCCCTGGGGCCCGAACAGGATGAGCAGCTCGACAGGTGTGGCCCCGGCGTTGCCCATCCAGTGCGGGATCCGCGTGTCGAACTCGGCCACCTCGCCGGGCGCCAGCGTGAGGTCCCGGTCACCGAGCACGAACCGTAGCCGGCCGCTGAGCACGTACAGCCACTCGTAGCCTTCATGGCTCTGCAGATCGGGCTCGGCGGTGCCCGTCGCGCCGGGGATGATCAGCTTGTACGACTGGGTGCCGCCCGCCTTCTGGGTCAGCCGGATGTACGTCATGCCGTTGCGCCGGATCGGCCGCAGGTGGACGCGCGGGTCGCCGGTCTGCGGTGCCCCGATGAGCTCCTCCAGCGGCATGCCGTGGGCCCTGGCCAGCGGGAGGAGCAGTTCGAGGTTCGGCCGCCGCAGGCCGCTCTCCAGGCGCGACAGGGTGCTCTCCGATATGCCGGTCTCCGCGGCCAGGTCGGCCAGGGTCAGGCCGCGATGGCGGCGCAACCGCCGAAGCCTGGGGCCCATTGCCGTCAGCGCGGCGTCGAGATCGTCGTCCACAGTGGCCACCCTTGCTGACTCGGCAACGGGGAACGCAGGCGCCGGGCGCGGGTCCGCATCCGGCCATGGCGTCAACCATCCAGGTGCGCGCGCGAATTCCCCGCGGAGCGTCTCTTGCCGAGTCGGCAATTTCTTGTGCGTCCGCACCCGGAGGTGACGCAGACTCCCAGCCGCACGACGCCGGCCACTGTCAGAAAGGACGCTCACGATGAGCACCCGACCCCTCCAGAGCTCCGGGCACGATCCGGGCCACGACCGCGTCATCCCGCCGCCGCATCAACGGCCGGCGACCGGCGGCGACCACCCAACCGCCGCACCGCGACTGCGCTACCCGGCGGTCATCGTGCTGTGCCTCACCCAGCTCATCCTGGTGATCGACAACAGCGTGGTGAATGTCGCGCTGCCCCAGATCCGGCACGCGCTGGGCTTCTCGGCGACCGGCCTGTCCTGGGTGGTCACCTCCTACGCCCTGGTCTTCGGCGGTCTGGTCCTGCTCAGCGGCAAGGTGGGCTCGATCGTCGGCCCGCGACGCACGTTGCTGATCGGCGTGTCGATCTTCACCGCCGCCTCCGCGCTGGGCGGTGCGGCCACGACGCCGGCGATGCTCATCGCCGCCCGCGTCCTGCAAGGTCTGGGAGCGGCGCTGGCCGCGCCGGGCACGCTCGTGCTGTTGATGTCGATCACCAGGCCGGGTCCGCAGCGCGCGCGGGCGATGAGCGTGTTCGTGCTGGCCATCGGCCTCGGCGCGGCGCTCGGACTGGTGCTCGGCGGGGTGCTGACCACGTCCCTCGGCTGGGAATGGGTGATGTTCGTCAACATCCCCGTCGGCCTGGTCGTCCTCGTGGGGGTACGCCTGCTGGTGCCGGAGGCGCCCCGCGCTCCGGCCCGCCTGGACGTCGGCGGGGCCGTCGCGTCCACGGCCGGCATGACCGCCCTGGTCTACGGTCTCGTCAACGTCGCCTCCCACGGCTGGGCCGACCCGGTCGTCCTCGGCTCGTTCGCGGTCTCGATCGCCGGGCTGCTCGCCCTGGTCCTCATCGAGCGGCGTCATGCCGCACCGGTCGTGCCGCTCGGGTTCTTCACGAGGATGCGCAGCGCGGCCCCGCTGCTGGCCATGATGCTGATCCCGGCCGGTCAGGCGGGCTTTCTCTACTTCGCCGCGTTGTTCACCCAGAACGCCCTGGGCTTCACCCCGCTCCAGACGGGGCTGTCCGTCCTGCCCTTCACCGCCGCGCTGCTCGTCACGAACCTCCTGACCAGCCGCCTGGTGACGCGGCACGGAGAGCGGATCACCGGTTCCCTCGGGATGCTCGGCCTGCTCGCCGGGCTGTGGTGGATGTCGCGGATCGATGCCGCCGACACCTTCGCCGGTGGCCTGCTCGGGCCGTTCGTCCTGCTCGGCCTCGGCGCGGGACTGACCGTCGCGCCGCTCACCGCCGTCATCATGCACCAGGCGCCGCCGGCCCAGGTCGGCGCCGCCTCCAGCCTCAACCAGGGGATGCAGCAGCTCGGCGGCGCGCTCGGCCTGGCCGTGCTGACCACCGTGTACGGCAGCGCCGCCGGGGGCGGAGCCGGTGAGGCGGGGGCGATCGCGACAGCCCTCACCGCCGGGGTCGCCTTCCCCCTGCTCGCCCTGACCCTCTTCGCGACGTGGGCCCGTCCTACGACCGACATCAAGTAGAAAGTGGATGATCACCATGAGCGACGCACCCGTTCCCACCGGCTCGCAGGAGCTCACCCGCGCCTGGCAGGAGTGGCGGGCCGGCTGGGAGCAATGGCTCACCCGGCCCCTGGGCTGGCTGGCCGCCACCTCGCACGAATGGCTCGACGACACGCCCCGGAACCCCGCCGGGCTGCCTGGCCTGTGGTGGCAGCACGGGGACGCCCTTCACATCGACCCGCAGGGCTCCGCGATGGCCTTCGACGGTGAGACCTTCACCACCGAACGCCGGTTCGCCCTCGCCGACGCCGCCGACGACCTCCGGGTCACCGTGGGGGACGTGGAGGTGGGCATCACCTACCGGGGCACGTACCTGATCGTGACCTACGACCCGAGCTCACCGGCGCGACGTGACTTCGACGGCGTGCCCGTTCACGAGCCCAGCCCGCGCTGGGTGATCCCCGGCCGCCTCGAACGCCACGACTCGCCCACGTCCGTGACGCTCGACTCCGTGGGCTGGGAGGCCCACCAGCACGACTCGCCCGGCCTGGTGCGCTTCTCGTACGCGGGCAGCGAGCACACCCTCCAGGTGATCGGCTCGCACGGGATGCTGCTCACGGTCTTCACCGACGCCACCAGCGGCGTCACCACCTACGGGGCGGGCCGCTCCCTGGAGATCGCCGGTCCGGACGGCGAGGGCGACGTGACGCTGGACTTCAACCGCACGGTCAACCTGCCCTGCGCGTTCAGCGACCACTTTCCCATCTGCCCCGTGGCCCCGCCCGCCAACCGGCTGCCGTTCGCGATCGAGGCCGGGGAGAAGACACCCCACTGAGCGAACGGCACGCCCGGTGCTGTGACGCGGTCAACCGCGCCCGCCGAAACCGTGCAGCAGCGTGTCGACGAGACGAGCGGCCAGGGCGTCCGCGTCCTGGCCGTCGTCCTGACCCTCGTCCGGCTCCACCGCCGCCTCGTGGATGAGCGCGTAGTAGACGCGGCGCGCCCAGTCGAGATCGGTGTCCGCGCGGAGCAGGCCCGCGTCGCGCGCCCTGCGGAACATCTCGTCGCACCGCTCACGGACCTCGGCGTGCACGCGCGCGACCTCGGCATCGGCGGAAGCGGTCCGGCTCATCGCGTATCCCCAGTCGATCTTGACGCGGAGCACGTTCGCGGTCACTTGGTGCAGCGTGACCAGGGGCGGAGCCGTGGTCGTGTAGGCCGCATCGACGGCCTCGGCGAACCGCCGGGTGGCCCAGGCGGCCATGGCGTCGACGAGCGCGTCACGTGAGGCGAAGCGGCGGTGGACGGTCGTACGGGCGACCCCGGCGGCCTCGGCGATCTGCTCCATGCTCGCCGCCGGGTTCCGGCTGAGGACGCGTTCGGCCGCCTCCAGGATCGTCCGGACGGTTCGCTCCGTGTCCGAGCGCATCTTGTTCACCGCGCCAGGTTACATCAGTGTCCCTAGTCGAAAGGAAGTTGCAACATCTATGACGCAAGTTGTAGCGTCAGTGCATCGGAAGTGTTGCGACTTAGTGGAAAGGGTTCTGTCATGGATCTTGGACTGACCGGCAAGACCGCAGTGGTGACCGGCGCCAGCCGGGGGATCGGTCTGTCGATCGTGCGGGCGCTGACGGACGAGGGAGTGCGCGTGGTCGCCGGAGCCCGCACGCTCACCACCGAGCTGAAGGAGACGGGCGCACACGTCGTGACCGCCGACCTGTCCACCGCCGCGGGCGTCACCGCGCTGACCGAGCGGGCGATGGCCGAGCTGGGCGGCGTCGACGTCCTGGTCAACAACGTCGGCGGCGGCGAGGGGAAGGGGCAGGCCGGCGGGTTCCTCACCTTCGGCGACGAGCAGTGGCTCGGCACGTACGAGCTGAACTTCCTCAGCGCGGTACGCGTCACCCGGGCGACGCTGCCCAGCCTGGTCGAGCGGGGCGGCACGATCGTGAACATCTCCTCCACCAGTGCCCGGCAGCCGAGTGCGGGGCCGATCCCCTACACGACCGCGAAGGCGGCGCTGACGGCGTTCGGGAAGGCGCTGAACGAGGAGTTCGGGCCGCGGGGCGTACGGGTCAACACGGTCTCGCCCGGCGCGGTGCGGACGCCGCTGTGGGAGGGAGCACAGGGGTACGGCGCGGAGCTGGCCAAGGTGCTGGGAGTGCCGCACGAGGAGCTGCTCCAGGCGATCCCGGGACAATCCGGCATGACGACGGGCCGGTTCGTCGAGCCCGGCGAGGTGGCCGCACTGGTCGTCTACCTGGCCTCACCGGTCGGCGTCAGCATCGCCGGAGCCGACTACCTGATCGACGGCGGCGCGATCAAAACAGCCTGACCACCCGTCGAAGGCGTGGTGACACGCCGTCAGCCTTCCTGGGCGGCGGCCGTGTAGCGCCGCGCCAGGTCGCGCAGGAAGGCCCGGAGCTCGGGCGGATCGAGCACCTCGAAGGGGACCTCGAGGGTGCTCAGGAACGCGGCCAGATTGTGGAACGACTCGCCGCCGGTCTCCAGGACACAGGCTCCCTCGCCCTCGGCGCGCAGCAGACCGGCCGCCGGCGGAAGCCGCTCGAAGAGCGTCTCGTACGGCGCGTGCAGCCGTACGAGAGCCGGATGCCGGTAGGCGGTCGAGCCGGCGCCGCGCACGACGTGGGCCGCGGCGTCGCCACCCGGGGGCTCGCGCGGGGTGAAGCGGGGACCGTTCGGCGTGCGGGGCGTGATGCGGTCGGCGCGGAAGGTCCGCCAGTCGTCGCGGTCGGTGTCCCAGGCGAGCAGATACCAGCGCCGGCCGGTGTACACGAGACGGTGCGGCTCGGCCGAGCGGATGGTCACCGCGCCGTCATGGTCCTGGTAGTCGAAGCGCAGCCCCTCGTGGTCGCGGACGGCCGCGGCGATCACCGTCAGGGTCCCGGCGTCCACCATGGGGCCGCGCCCGGCGACCGACACCGTGGCGGCCCGTACCGCCTCGATGCGGTGCCGCAGGCGTGACGGCAGCATCTGCTGGAGCTTGGTGAGCGCGCGCAGCGAGGTCTCCTCGATGCCGGTCACGGTGCCGCCGGCGGCGGCGTGCAGGCTGACGGCCACCGCGACGGCCTCCTCGTCGTCGAGCAGCAGCGGAGGCAGCGCCGCCCCCGCCCCGAGCCGGTAACCGCCCGCCGTCCCCGTGGCCGAGTGGATCTCGTAGCCCATGCCGCGCAGCCGCTCGATGTCGTTGCGCACGGTCCTGGTGGTGACGCCGAGCCGGTCGGCCAGCTCGGCGCCGGCCCAGTCGGGGCGAGCCTGGAGCAGTGAGAGCAGGCGCAGCAGGCGGACCGAGGTTTCCAGCATCGTCCCAGCATGCCGGACCGGATCATCCTCAACGCCGGGCAGGGGCCATCGGGATCTTCTCGGCGATGCACCAGCTGGACACTCCGCGCAAAGGTTCAATTGCTCTATGTAACATCCCAGCCTCGCGCGTACGTCTCCGAGCCCCACCACACCATGCCTTAACGGGAGGCAACACCGTGACCGTGGAGGAACACGAACAGTTGCTGTCCAGTCACACACGGCTGTGGTGGCATGGGGTCGCGGGCGATCAGGAAGGTGACGGGATGAGCACAGGCGGTGGCGGTAACGGGCGGGTATGGCCTCGGCAGGCTGTGGCGGTGGTCGGAGTGGGGTGCAGGCTTCCGGGCGGCATCACGGACCTCGACGGGCTGTGGCAGGCCCTGCTGCGTGGCGACGACCTGGTCGGTACGGTGCCGCCGGACCGGTTCGAGGCCGAGCGGTACATCGACGAGAGCATCCCGAGACCGGACCGGAGCTACACCCGGGCAGGCGGGTTCCTCCGGGACATCGCCACCTTCGACGCCGCCTACTTCGGGATCTCCCCCAAGGAGGCCGCCTCGATGGACCCGCAGCAGCGGCTGCTGCTGGAGATGGCCGCCGAGGCGTTCGACGATGCGGGCATCGACCCGGCACGCCTGGCCGGCAGCGACACGGGAGTGTTCGTCGGGATCTCCGACCCGTCGTACGGTGTGCTCCAGGCGCTGGAACGCGGCTCCATGGGCCCGTACAGCATGTCCGGGATGGCGCTGTCGATCGCCGCCAACCGGCTGTCGCACGTCTTCGACCTGCGCGGGCCGAGCATGATCGTCGACACCGCCTGCTCGTCCTCGCTGCAGGCGGTCGAACGGGCCTGCCGGTCGCTCGCCGAGGGCTCCAGCCGGGTGGCCCTGGCCGGCGGGGTGAACGTGCTGCTCAGCCCCACGGGTTTCGTCGGGTTCAGCCAGGCGTCGATGCTGTCGCCCACCGGGCGGTGCCGCGCCTTCTCCGCCGATGCCGACGGGTTCGTCCGCGCCGAGGGCGGCGGCGTGGTCGTGCTCAAACAGCTCGCCGACGCGCTCGCCGACGGGGATCGGGTGCATGGGGTGATCGTCGGCGCCGCCGCCAACAACGACGGTCACACCGTCGGGCTGGCCCTGCCCAACACCGACGCGCAGGAGGCGCTGCTGCGGCAGGTGTACCGGGAGGCCGGCATCGGGGCCGACGAGGTGGTGTACGTGGAAGCGCACGGCACCGGCACCCAGGCGGGCGACCCGGCCGAATGCCGGGCGCTGGGCCGCGCCCTCGGCACCGGCCGCTCGAACGGCGCCCTGCCGATCGGCTCGGTCAAGACGAACCTGGGGCATCTGGAACCGGCCTCCGGCATGCCCGGGCTGTTCAAGGCGCTGCTGGTGCTCCGGCACCGGACCATCCCGGCGTCGCTGCACGCCGCCACGCTCAACCCCGCCATCGACTTCGACGGTCTCGGGCTGAACGTCGTCACCCGGCCGCGACCGCTGCCCGAGACGGAGGGGCGAGCGGTGGTGGGGGTGAACTCCTTCGGGTTCGGAGGCGCGAACGTCCACATAGCCCTGTCCGCCCCACCCGACCCCCGCCCGGCCGCCGTGACTCCCCCACCCCAGCTCGCCACCCGCACCCCCGTCGTTCCCAAGCCCACAGCCCTTGACTCGGCGACCTTCGGCACGGCCGCCCCGGGGTCACCGGGGGCTGCCGCCGCCTCGGGGCCGGCGGTCCCGGGGGCTGCGCGCTCTGGGGTAGCCGCGCCCGGGGGCAACGGCTCTGGGGCTGTCGCCTCTGCGCAGGGAGGCGAGCGGGTCGCCGAGCGTCGGGCCGAGTCGGTCCACGAGGCCGGATCCGCTGGGCCGCTCCCGTTCGTGGTGTCGGCCCGCAGCCCGGCGGCGCTCGCCGACGCCATCGAACGGACCGCCGAGCACCTGGCGTCGATCGCCGAACGGGACTTCTACGACGCCGCCTACACCGCGACCCGTCGGCGCGCCCTCCACCGGCATCGCGCCGTCGTCCTGGCCGACTCGGCAGCGGCGGCCGCCCTCAGCCTGTCCCGCCTCCGCACCGCCGCCCCGGACGGCCCGCCCGCCGCCGACCCCGGCCCGGAAACCCCCGCAACCCAGGTGGGTGACGTGCCGGAGGCAGGGCTTGAGGTGCCCGTGGCGGTGGTCGGGGAGGTGGTGGAGAGGGGGCGGGTGGCGCTGGTGTTCTGCGGTAACGGGTCGCAGTGGGCCGGGATGGGCGCCGATCTGCTGGCCGACGGGACGTTCCGGGCCGCCGTGGAGGCGGTGGACGCCGAGCTGACACCGCGCCTGGGCTGGTCCGTACTGGAGGAGCTGACGCTGCCGGTGGCCCGGTGGCGGCTGTCGGCGACAGAGATCGCCCAGCCCCTGCTGTTCGCCGTCCAGGTCGGCCTGGTGGAGATGCTGCTCGCGGCGGGTGTGCGGCCGGACGCGGTGCTGGGGCACAGCGTCGGCGAGGTGGCCGCCGCGTACGCCTGCGGGGCGCTGTCGCTCGGCCAGGCGGCGCGGGTGGTCGCCGAGCGCGGTGCGGCGCAGGCGGCGACGCGCGGGCAGGGCCGGATGGCCGCGGTCGGGCTGCCGGAGACGGCCGCCCGGCAGCTCCTGGCCGACTACCCGCAGGTGGAGGTGGCCGCGGTGAACTCCGACCGGGACGTCACCGTCGCCGGGCCGCAGGAGGCGTTGAAGCAGCTGGGCGAGGACCTGGCCGCGCGCCCGGTGTTCTTCCGCGAGCTGGACGTGGACTACCCCTTCCACAGCGCCGCCATGGACCCGCTGCGCGAGCCGCTGTGCGCGGCGCTGGCGAACCTGCGGCCGTCGCGGGCCCGGATCCCCATGGTGTCGACCGTGACGGGCGACGTGCTGAAGGGCGAGGAGCTGGACACGGCGTACTGGTGGCAGAACCTGCGCCGGCCGGTGCGGTTCGGGGCGGCGATGGAGCAGGTGCTCGCCGACGGGTTCGACGTGCTGGTGGAGGTGGGTCCGCATCCGGTGCTGCAGACGTACCTGCGCCGTGCCTCGGGCGCGGCCCGCGCCCGCACGGCCATCGTGCCCACGCTGCGGCGCGCGAGGCCGGGTGCGGCCCAGATGCGCACCGCGCTCGCCCGGCTCGTCGCGGCCGGCGCCGAGATCGACTGGGACCACTACTTCCCCCGCCGGGGCGTGGTGTGGACGCTGCCGGCCTACCCGTGGCAGCGGCAGCGCCACTGGGCGGGCGGCCCGCTCTCGTGGGCGCCCGCGATCGGCGACCCGGCGATCCAGCACCCGCTGCTGGGCCAGCGGCTGCCGACGCTCGAACCCTCCTGGCACGGGGAGCTCGACCAGGCCCGGGCGCCCTGGATCACCGACCACCGGGCGGGCGGGGCCGCCGTGATGCCCGCGACCGGGTACGTGGAGATGGCCCTGGCCGCCGGCCGGCTGGCGTCACCGGAGGCGGGTCCGGCGGTCGAGGTGGACCAGGTGGCCATCAGCCGTGCGCTGGTGGTGCCGGGGCCGAGCGCGGAGACGGTGTTCGTCCAGACCTCGCTGTCGGAGACGGGCACGATCACGGTGGCCAGTATGTCGCCGAGAGGGCAGGGCGCGCGCGAGCACTTCCGGGCCCGGGTGCGGCCCCTGCTGCGCCAGGCCCCGCCGCCGCTGGACGTGGCGGAACTGCGTACCCGCATCAGCGCTCCGGTGGACGTGCCCGGCTACTACGCGCGGGCCGCCGAGGGCCGCATGGTGTGGGGCCCGAGGTTCCAGGTGCTGACGGGTCTGTGGACGGGCGAGCGCGAGGTGCTGGGCGCGTACGCGTGCCCGGACCAGCGGGACGAGCGCTACCAGGCGCATCCGGTGGTCCTGGACAGCGCGCTGCAGGCGGGCGTGGTGTGGCTGGTGGACGCGCTGCGTTCGGGCACCGGCTACATGCCGGCGGCGATCGGGGCCGTGCGGCTGTGGGGCAGGCCGGATCCGGATGGGTTCGTACACGTCCGTGAGCGGTCCGGCGACGCCGAAGAGGTCTGCTGGGACATCGCGGTGGCCGGCGCGGACGGCCGGGTGACGGCCGAGATGGAGGGCGTCAGGCTGCGCCGGATGCCCGGCCTCCACGCCACCCCGGTCAGCCGCTACCACGTCGAGCTGCGGGCCGCGCCACGGCCGGGCGAACCGGCCGCCGCCTGGCCCGCGCCCGGCCCCCAGCGGCTCCTCGCCGACGCGGCCGATCGGCTCGCCGACGTGCGGGCGCTCTGGCGGGAGCTCGGCCATCCCGCGTACGCGGCCCGGCTCGAAGAGTCCTTCGCCCGTACGCTGACCGCCGCGCTGGTGGAGCTGACCGGCGGTGTCACGTCCGGTCTCACCGTCCACGACCTGTCTGCCGTGTGCCAGGAGCCGCACCACCGGCGGATGCTCCGGGCGGCGCTGCCCCTGCTGGAACGGCACGGCCTCCTGGAACGCCCGGACGAGCGGCACGTACGGCTGACTCCGCAAGCCGGGCCGGACGGGGAGGGGCTGGACGCGGCGTACGGCGGGCTGGTCCGGGCGGGGACCTCGTTCGCGGCGCAGAGCGCGCTGGCGGTGCGGGGCGGGCTGCACCTGCGCGAGCTGCTGCGCGGCGAGCGGTCGGCGGCCGACGTGTTCGCGGCCGGCGGGGCCACGGAGCTGCTGGACCAGTTCTACGACATCGGCCCCGCGAGCCTGTTCGGCAACCGGATCGCGCGGGCGCTCGTGGAGCGGGTCGTCCGGGAGTGGCCCGCTGACCGGCCGCTGCGGATCCTGGAGGTGGGCGCGGGGACGGGCGGCACCACCGCCGCCCTGTTGCCGGTCCTGCCCGCCGACCGCACCCGCTACACGGTCACCGACACCGCCGAACCGGCGCTGGCCCGGCTGCGGCAGCGCCTGTCCGGGGTGGACTTCGTCGACTTCGACCTGCTCGACCTGAACGGCGACCCCACGGCTCAGGGGTATCTCGCGGGCGGGTACGACCTGGTGGTGGCGGGCGGCTGCCTGCATCTGGCCCGCGACCTGACCGCCGCCCTGCGCGGGTTGTCCACGCTGCTCGCGCCCGGTGGCAAGCTGCTCGTCGCCGAGCCGCACCGCGTGGAGTCCCTGCTGCCGTTCCTGGGGCTGATGCCTGACTTCTGGGACTTCGACGACCACGACGTACGACCGGACTCGCCGCTGGTGTCCTGGGCGGGATGGCCGGAGCTCCTGTCCGAGGCCGGCTACACCGACGTCGTCCAGGCGGGCCCCGAGCCCGGCACGGGCGACTTCTCGGTGATGCTGGCCACGGCCCCTGACAGCCCGCTCACCGGCTCCGCCGGTGCTGACGGCCCCGGTCACGATCTGCCGGCCGGCACCGCGATCACCCGACCGGCGCTGCCGGACGTCGTGACCGGTGACGTGTGGATCGTCGCGGACGAGGACGGCCGCGACTCGCTCGCCGCCGCGCTGGGGTCGCTGCTGGAACGACGCGGCGCGCACGTGAGCCTGTCGCCGCTCGGCGACGACCCCGCCGGGTGGGCCGCCATGGTGCCTCCCTCCGCCGGAGCCGTCGCGTTCGCGATCGTGCTGGGCGACGCGGCCGAAGCCGACGAAGAGGCACCCGAGGCCGAGGTGGTGGTCGAGCAGATCACCCGGCGGGCCGCGGCGCTGCGCGCCATCACGCTGGCCTGCGAGGAGCTTCCCCAGAATCTGCGGGTCGCGCTGTGGCTGGTGAGCCGTCCGTGCGGCGCGCTGCCGGAGCCGGGGCTCGCCGACGGGCCCGTCCATCCGCAGGACGCCGCCACCTGGGGAACGACGCGCTCGCTGGGCAACGAGCAGCCCCGCCTCGACGTCCGGCGCGTGTGCCTGCACCGCACCGGCGACGACGGCCACGACGCGGCACGACTGGCCGCCGAGCTGCTGATACCCGGCGAAGAGGACGAGATCCTCCTCACCCGGCGGGGACGCTTCACTCCACGTCTGGTCAAGACGGACGAACACGCTGTCCCGGCGTCCCCGGACACCGCCTACCGGCTCACCGTGCGCGACCCCGGCCTGTCGTACGGCCTGGCCTGGGAGCGGACCGGGCCGCCCGCGCCGGGGCCGGGACAGGCGCTGGTCGAGGTGCGGGCGATCGGGCTGAACTACCGCGACGTGATGCGCGCGGTCAACCTGCTGCCGTCCGAGGCGGTCGAGGCCGTCTTCGGCGGTCACGAGCTGGGGCTGGAGTGCGCCGGGACCGTCACCGCCGTCGGGCCCGGCGTCACCAGGTTCAGGCCCGGCGACCGGGTGGCGACGGCCGGGCCTGTCGGGTTCGGCAGCCACGCGCTGATCGAGGAGTGGGTGACCATGCCCATCCCCGACGGCGTCACCTTCGCCCAGGCCGCCACCCGGCCCATGGCGTTCGCCACCGTGCACCACTCTCTGCACCACTGCGCCCGGATCAAGGCGGGCGAGACCGTCCTGGTGCACGGCGGGGCGGGCGGCGTCGGCCTGGCCGCGCTGGAGTACGCCCGGCTCGCCGGCGCCCGGGTGATCGCCACGGCCGGCACTCCCGCCAAACGCGACCTGCTGCGCGCCCTCGGGGCCGAACATGTGCTGGACTCACGCAGCCTGCGCTTCGCCGACCAGATCAGGGAACTGACCGGCGGCCACGGCGTGGACATCGTCCTGAACTCGCTGGCCGGCGAGGCCATCACCCGCAGCCTGGAATGCCTGCGGCACGGCGGCCGCTTCATCGAGCTGGGCAAACGCGACATCTACGAGAGCAGGCACCTGCCGCTACGCCCCTTCGGCGACAACATCTCCTTCTTCGGCGTGGACATCGGCACCCTGATGTGGAAGAACCCGGCCCAGATAGCCGAGCAGACACGATCCCTCTCCGACGCCGGCGCTCAGCTCCCCCTGCTGCCGCACACCGTCTACCCGGCCGAGCGCGTCGCCGACGCCTTCGCGCTGATGCGGCACTCCCGGCACATCGGCAAGGTCATCGTCTCGCTCGACCCGCGCGACGAGCCCGTCCTGGTACGGACCCGCCCGGCCCGGCCACACCCGGGTCCCGGCGGGACGTACCTGGTCACCGGCGGCCTGACCGGGTTCGGCGCGGCCACGGCCCGCCACCTGGCCCGCGCCGGGGTCCGCCGGCTGGCGCTGGTCGGCCGCCGGGGAGCCGGCACGCCAGGAGCTCCCGCGCTGCTGGAGGAGCTCAAGGACCTCGGCGCGGAGGAGGTCCGGGCGTACGCCGCCGACGTCACCGACCGCGACGCCATGCGCGCGATCCTGCGTGAGCTGGACGAGGGCGGCCACCCGGTGCGCGGCGTCGTGCACGCCGCCATGCACCTCGACGACGCCGCGCTGGTCGACCTCTCCGACGACCGCGTCCGCGCGGTCCTGCGTCCCAAGGTGGCCGGCGCGCTGGTCCTCGACGAGCTCACCGGGGACCTGGCCCTGGACACGTTCGTCCTGTACTCGTCGTTGACCACGATCGGCAACATCAGCCAGTCGTCGTACGTGTCCGCGAACCTGTTCCTGGAGGCGCTGGCTCGCAGGCGGCGGGCCCGGGGCCGGCCCGCGCTCGCGGTCAGCCTCGGCGCGCTCGCCGGGACCGGCGTCCTGGCGGGCGGCACGCAGGCCCAGGCGCTGGCCAGGCTCGGCATCGAGTCGATGGCTCCCGGCCGGGCGCTGGCCGCCGTGGACGACATGCTCGGCGAGCGGGCGGACGTGGCGATGGTGGGCCGCTGCGACTGGGCCCGGCTCCGGCAGATGCTTCCCGGCCTGCGCCGGCCGTGGCTGTCGGCGGTGCTCCCGCCCGGCGCGGACCAGGGCATCGGCACCGTCGACCTGCTGCCGCTGCTGGCGGCGATGACCGGAGAGGAGGCGCACGCGTACATCGTCGAGCAGGTCACCGCGCTGCTGTCCGCCGTCCTGCTGATCCCCGCCGACGAGATCGCCCCCGACCGGCGGCTCGACGAGTACGGACTGGACTCGCTCATGGCCACCGAACTCCTGCTGTCCCTGCGGCACCAGTTCAACGTGGACATCCCGCCCATGGAGCTGATCCGCGGCGCCGGGACGGTCGCCGACATCGCCGCGACGGTCCTCCTCCACCTGGGGCTGCAGACCTCACGCCCGGCCTCCTAAGGAGATCCGCCATGAGCACCATCCATACCCGGCTGGCCGGTGTGGCCGCCCATCTGCCCGAGACCACGATGTCCACGACGGAGCTGGAGGACCTGCTCGCCGAGCGCAACCCCGCTCTGGAACTGCCCCGGGGCGTCATCCACAACGGCAGCGGGGTGCGCCGCCGGCACCTCGCCGCACCCCACGAGAGCCCCTCGGACCTGGCCGTCCAGGCCGCCCGGCGGCTGCTGGCGGAGCACGACCTGCGCGCGGACGACCTCGACCTGATCATCTTCGCGGCGGTGACGGTCGATCTCATCGAGCCCGCCACCGCCCACATCGTGGCGGCGAAGCTCGGCGCGAGCTGCCCGGTGTTCGACGTGCGCAACGCCTGCAACAGCGTGCTGAACGCGATCGAGGTGGCCGACGCGTTCATCTCGGCGGGCCGGTACCGGAGGGTCCTGATCTGCAGCGGCGAGCTGCCCACCGCCTTCATGCCGTGGACGCTCTCCAGCGCGGAGGAGTTCTTCACCATCGGCGCGGCGTACACGGTCTCCGACGCCGGGGCCGCCCTGCTGCTGGAGCCCGCGACGACGCCGGGGGTGCTCGCCCACCGGTTCGCCGCCCACTCCTCCGGCTGGGACGCCGCGATCGTGCCGCTCCTGAACGTGACCAGCGATCCGGCGGCCGACTGGCCGGTCATCCGGCCGCTCACCGTCGACGGGTTCAAGCTGGCGCGCGGCATCGAGCGGACCGACCACGGCGTCTTCCACAAGCCGCTCAG
This sequence comes from Nonomuraea sp. NPDC049714, assembly GCF_044465295.1. Lineage (NCBI taxonomy): Bacteria > Bacillati > Actinomycetota > Actinomycetes > Streptosporangiales > Streptosporangiaceae > Nonomuraea > Nonomuraea sp. NPDC049714. The sequence continues at coordinate 217,992 of NZ_JBITLM010000015.1, forward strand.
CGACCTCGGCCTGACCTGGGACGATTTCGCCGCCATCTGCGTGCACCAGGCGTCGCTGCCCGCACTGTGGAAGTTCTGCGACCACGTCGGGATACCGCAGGGCAAGGTGGTCGTCACCATCGCCCGGCACGGCAACCTGGTCGCGGCCACGCTGCCCGTCCAGCTCGCCCAGGCGGTCGCGGCCGGGCGGGTGCGGCGTGGCGACCTGGTCGCGCTGGTGGGCCTGGCCAGCGGGTTCAGCGCCGGCATCGTCGTTGTGCGGTGGTGACGCCGGTGACGCCTGACACCATCCCGCCCGTCAGCGAACTCGTCACCCGCGCCCGGCGCTGGGTCCTCGACCGGCCCGGCGTCATCGCCTGCCAGGTCGGCGGCCGGAGCCCCGAGGTCGTCAGCTACGGGGAGATGGCCAGGGCGGTGGAGGAGACCACGGCCGCCCTGGCCCACGCCGGGATCCGGCCCGGCATGCGTACCGTGGTGCTGGTGTTCCCGGGGGTGGAGCTCGGGGTGCTGGCGTTGTCGCTGCTGGGGCTGGGGGCGGTGCCGGTGATGGTCGATCCGGGCCTGCCGTACGCCGCCGTCCGGCGCTGCCTGGACCGGGCCGCCCCCGAGGCCTTCATCGGCGTGCCGCTCGCCCAGGCGGCCCGGCTGGTGCTGGGCTGGGCCCGGCACAGCAGCCGCATCACGATCACGGTCGGCCCCGGCCGCCTGTGGCCGGGCCGGACCCTCGCCACCCTGCGAGCCGCAGCCGGCCACCCGCCGGGCACCACGCCAGCGGACTCCCCGCCGTCAGGCGGTTCCGAAGGCGAGCCGGAAGACAGGTCGGGAGGCGGGGCGCTGTTCGGTGGGGTGCGGCGGCGGGGGCCGGGGCCGGACGATCTGGCGTTGATCGCGTACACGTCCGGGTCCACCGGGCCGCCCAAGGGGGTGCCGCTGCGGCACCGGCACCTGACCGCGCAGCTCGATCTGCTCAGCGGGCTTGAGGTCGTCCGGCCAGGCATGCCGGTGTTGTCAACGTTCATCCCGTTCGCCTTGGGAGCGGCGGCGCTCGGCGCGACCGCCGTGCTCCCCGACCTGGACCCGAGGCGTCCCCTGCGGGCCAACCCGTCGACCCTGGTCGCGGACATCCAGCGGTACGGCGTGACCAGCGTGTTCGCCGCCCCGGCCCTGCTGGACCGGCTGGCCAGGCACTGCGTCGAGCGGGGCGTGGTGCTCGGCACGGTGGAGAGCGTGGCGGTGGCGGGCGCGCCGCTGCCGCTGCCGACGCTGGGACGGGTGCGCGCCTGCCTGCCCGCCGGCGCGCGGGTGCTGTCGGTGTACGGCGCGACCGAGTGCCTGCCGGTGGCCGCCATCGAGGGCCGTGGCCTGGTCGCCGGGCACACGGCGAACCCGGGGGCGGGGACCTGCCTGGGCCTGCCGGTGCCAGGAGCCGAGGTCCGCGTCATCGGCGTCACCGACGACCCGATCGGTCAGTGGAGCGACGACCTGCCCGTGCCGCCCGGCGTGGTCGGGGAGATCGTCGTCGCCTCCCCTGCGGTCAGCGACCCCTATCTCGACGATCCCCGGGCCACCGAGCTGGCCCGGATCGGCGACGGGGGCCGGGTCTGGCACCGCATGGGCGATCTCGGCCACCTGGACGAGCAGGGACGGCTTTGGTTCGCCGGCCGTAAGTCCGAGCGGGTCCGTACCCGGGACGGCGACCTGTGCACCGACCACGTCGAGTCCCTGCTCGCCGGGCTGCCGGGAGTGCGCCGTACCGCGCTGGTGGGCGTCGGCCCGGCCGGCGCGCAGCGGCCCGTCCTGGTGGTGGAGCGGGAGCCGGGCGCCCGGCGCGCCCGCGTGCGAGCCGCCGTCCTGGAGGCGGCCGGGCGGCATCCCCGCACCGCCGAGCTGCGGGACGTGCTGTTCCATCGCGGCTTCCCCGTGGACGCCCGGCACAACAGCAAGATCCGCCGGGGCGTGCTCGCCGTCTGGGCCGCCCGGCGGCTGTGCGGGGAGTGGCGATGAGGGTCCTGGTGACGGGCGGCGGCGGTTTCCTCGGCCTGGCCGTGTGCCGGCGCCTGGCCGCCCGTGGCGACACCGTGCACACGCTGCACCGCCGCTACCACCCCGAGCTGGGCGCGCTGGGCGCCGTCCAGCATCTGGCCGACATCCGGGACCGGACGGCGGTGCGGGACGCGGTCAGCGGATGCGAGGCCGTCGTGCACTGCGCCGCCAAGGCCGGCGCGTACGGCCTTGACCGCGAGTTCCAGGAGATCAACGTGTACGGCACCCGCAACGTGCTGGACGCCTGCGAGCGGAGCGGCGCGCGGCTGGTGCACACCTCCTCGCCCAGCGTGGTGCACGCCGGGCGGGATCTGGAGGGCGTGGACGAGTCCATCCCCTACGCCCGCCACTTCCCGGCGGCCTACCCGCGCACCAAGGCCCTGGCCGAGAGGCAGGTCCTGGCCGCCACCGTCCCGGCCGTCGCGCTTCGTCCGCATCTCATCTGGGGTCCCGGCGACCCGCACTTCCTGCCGAGGTTCGCGGCCAACCGTCACCGGCTGTGGCTGCTGGGCGGCGCCGACAAGACCATCGACACCGTCTACGTCGACAACGCCGCCGACGCCCACCTGCTGGCCCTGGACCGGTTGTACGCGGGCTCGCCGCTGTGCGGCCGGGCGTACTTCATCACCCAGGGCGAGCCGTGCGGCTTCGGCGTCTGGGTCAACGCGCTGCTGTCCGCGGCCGGGCTGCCGCCGGTGCGCCGCAGGCTGCCGGTCGTCCCGGTGCGGCTGGCGGCCGGGCTGCTGGAGCTGGCCTACGGCCTGGCCGGGGCGGCAGGGCTGCGCGGCGAGCCGCCGCTGACCAGGTTCCTGGTGGAGCAGGCGTCCACCGCGCACTGGTTCGACATCTCCGCCGCCCGCCGCGACCTCGGCTACCGGCCGCGCGTCAGCATGGCCGAGGGCCTGGCCCGCCTCACCGCCCACCTCTCGGAGGCCGCCCGGTGACCCGGTTCCCCGGATACCCGTTCACCTCTCACTGGTACGCCCACCCCCACGGCCTGCGCCAGCACTACCTGGACGAGGGGCCTGGCCCGCCGGTGCTGTTCCTGCACGGCAACCCCTCGTGGAGCTATCTGTGGCGGCGGCCGATCCTGGCGCTGCGGGACCGCTACCGGTGCCTCGCCCCGGACCACATCGGCATGGGCCTGTCGGACAAGCCCGCCGCCGGCCGCTACCGCCACACCCTCGCCTCGCGCGTCGACGACCTCGACGCCCTGACCGGCCACCTCATCGCGGCCCAGGGCGTCCCCGAGCACGGCTGGACGCTGGTCATGCACGACTGGGGCGGACCGATCGGCATGGCGTGGGCCCGCCGGCACCCCGACCGCGTCGCCCGCCTGGTCGTGCTCAACACCGCCGCCTTCCCCAACCCGCACGGCCGGCGCGTGCGTCCCGAGCTGCGGCTGCCTCTCTGGCTGCTGCGCCGCACCCCGCTCGGGGCCCGGCTGTTCCTGCGGCACAACGCCTTCGCGCGCGGGGCCACCTGGCGTCCGCTCGGCGTGCGCCGCCGCATGCCGGCCGCCGTGCGCGCGGCGTTCCTGGCTCCGTACACCCGGCCCGAGCACCGGCTCGCCATCCAGCTCTTCGTCCACGACATCCCGCTCACCCCCCGGGACCCGGCCTGGCCGATCCTGTGGGACACGGGCCGGGAGCTGGACCGGTTCGCCGATCGGCCCGCCCTCATCGGGTGGGGGCTGCGCGATCCGGTCTTCGACCCTGCCATGCTCGCCGAGTGGCGCCGCCGCCTGCCGCGGGCCCGTACCCACGTCTATCCCCATGCGGGCCACTACGTGCTGGAGGACGTCCACGAGCAGCTCGTGCCCGCCATCCGCGACTTCCTCTGGGACACCGGCTGAGGCCCCCTCGGTGGTTCAGCTGCCCAGGGCCGCCTTCAACACCGCGATGGCCTGGGCCGTGGCGGCCCGCGCGGCGTGGGTGTCGCGCACCGGGTTGAGCATCATGAAGTCGTGGATGATGCCGTTGTAGCGGACGCTGGTGGTCGGGACCCCGGCCGCCGTCAGCTTGCGGGCATAGGCCTCGCCCTCGTCGCGCAGCACGTCGTTCTCGTCGACGATGACGAAGGCCGGTGGCAGACCGGCCAGCTCCTCCGGGGCGGCGCGCAGCGGTGAGGCGGTGATCTCGGCGCGCTGCGCGGGCTCGGGGGCGTAGGCGTCCCAGAACCAGGCCATGCCCTTGGCCGTCAGGAACGGGCCGTCGGCGAACTCGCGGTAGCTGCCGGTGTCCTGGGCGGCGTCGGTGACCGGGTAGTACAGCGACTGCTGCACGAAGGTCACGTCGCCGCGCCGCTTGGCGAGGATGGTCAGCGCGGCGGTCATGTTGCCGCCGACCGAGTCACCGGCGACTGCCAGGCGGGACGCGTCCAGGCCCTCCTCGGCGCCGTGCCGGGTGATCCACTGGGCGGTGGCGTAGGCCTGCTCGATGGCCACCGGGTACCGCGCCTCGGGCGAGCGGTCGTACTCCACGAAGACCACCGCGGCCCGCACGCCGACGGCGAGCTCGCGGACGAGGCGGTCGTGCGTGCCGGCGTTGCCGAGGATCCAGCCGCCCCCGTGGACGTACAGGATCACCGGCAGCATGCCGTCCGCGCCGGTGGGCTTGACGATGCGCACGCGCACGTCGCCGACCTCGGCCGGCACCGTGATCCACTTCTCGTCCACCTCGGGCTTGTCCACCGGGGCGGCCTGAATGTCGTCGAGCGCCTTGCGGGCGCCGTCGGGCCCCAGCTGGTAGAGGAACGGGGGCTTGGACGTGGCGTCCTGGAGCCACTCGGGGCAGTATCTGGTCCTAGCCACGCTCTGGGAGCACGGCGACCTCCCGGTGCGCGACCTCATCCAGCTGCTCCAGCTGGACTACGGCACCATGACGCCGCTGCTCAAGCGCCTGGAAGGCCGCGGCCTGCTGCTCCGCACCCGCAACCCCAGCGACGAGCGCACGGTCATCGTCAGTCTCACCGACGAGGGCGACGCCCTCCGTGCGCACGCTCCCCGCATCTACCAGGCGATCTGCGACATCTTCGACTTCACCCCCGAGCGCGCGGTGGCCGCCCAGACACTCCTCCAGTCCGTCGTCGACCGCGCCAACCAGGCCACGGAGGGCGTACCGGCGACCTGAACCTCATGGTCGGCGGGCGGCCGGCGTGAGGTCCTCCAGCGAACGCCCTGATGTACAGCGCCGCGCTGGGAAGCCCCTCTCAAGCCGCCCTCCAACTCCTGCGCATGCGTACCCACGAGCCACTACCGGCCGAGGACACACCTTTTCGTAGCGGGGCGGGCGGCTGAGCGCGGCGGCGGCGGGCGCTCACCACGCCGTGCCGCCGTCCCTGGGTTGAAGCAGGACCTCGCGTCAGCTCTGCCCCAGGGCTGACGTGATCGCGTCGGACAGGGTGGTGGTGGGGCGGCCGATGAGGCGTCCCAGGTCGCCCGAGTCGGTGAAGAGCTCGCCGCGGCCGAGCCCCAGGTCGGCGTCGGCCAGGACCTCGGCGTAGTCCTTCGGCAGACCCACGGATGTGAGCAGCTCCGCGAACCGCTGGACCGGCATGTCGTTGTAGACGATCTCGCGGCCCGAGGCGGTGGAGAGCCGGGCGGCCAGCTCGGCGAGGGTGAACGCCTCGTCGCCGCCGAGCTCGTACACCGCGCCCGCGTGCCCCTCGGTGGTCAGCACGGCGGCGGCCGCCTGGGCGTAGTCGGCCAGGGCCGCGGCGCTCACCCGGCCGTCACCGGCGCTGCCCGCCACGCTGCCGCGCTCCAGGTAGCCGGAGAGGCCGGAGGTGTAGTTCTCCAGGTACCAGCTGTTGCGCAGGAAGGTGAACGGGGTGCCGCTGTCGCGCAGGTACCGCTCGGTCTCGCGGTGCTCGGCGGCGAGCCGCATGCCGGCGGTGTCGGCGTGGGTGATGCTGGTGTACGCCACCAGGGAGAACCCCGCCGCGCGGGCGGCGTCGATCGCCGCGCGATGGCCGGCGAGGCGCCGGCCGACGGTGCTGGTGGAGACGAGCAGCAGCTTGTCCCCGCCCGCGAAGGCCGCGGCGAGCCCGTCGGGCTCGTCGAAATCGGCCCGGCGCACGGTCACGCCCCGGTCGGCCAAGTCCTTGATCTTCTGGATGTCCCGGCCGGTGGCGACGATCTCCGACGGGGTGACTCCCCGCTCCAGCAGCGCCTCGACGACGAGACGGCCGAGCCGGCCGGTGGCCCCGGTGACGACCAGTGACATGCGTGTGCTCCTCAGCATTTCGGACGAAGGGCGCGCCTCGCGCCCCTGGCACAGGACAGTAGACCGCCTGTACTCTCCAAAGGGAAGTGGCCACCTTCAAGTTAGGTACGAACCGGATGGGAAGTGTCCAGGTGGAAAAGCAGCCATGGGATCCATACGCGCACAAGTGCCCGTCGCGTGAGTTGCTCGACCGCATCGGGGACAAGTGGACCGTGCTCGTGCTCGGCGCGCTCGGGGAGACCCAGCCTCAGCGGTTCATGGCGCTGCGCCGGCGGCTCACCGGGGTCAGCGAGAAGATGCTCACGCAGACGCTGCGCGGCCTGGAGCGCGACGGGCTGATCCACCGCACCGTGTTCGCCACGGTGCCGCCCCGGGTCGAATACGGTCTCACGCCGCTCGGCGAGACCCTGCGCCCCGTGCTGGCCGCGCTCAAGGAGTGGTCGGCCGAGCACATGGCCGACGTCCTCGCAGGCAGGGCCGCGTACGACGCCGCCAAGGGAGAGGACCTCAGCGACGCGCGCGTCTGACGTCAGGTGTGGGTACGGCCGGGCAGGCGCACCACGGTGACGAAGAACTCGTCGATCTGCCGGATGACGGACATGAACTGGTCCAGGTCGACGGGCTTGGTCACGTACGCGTTCGCGAACAGCTTGTAGCTGCGCAGAATGTCCTCTTCGGCGGAGGACGTGGTGAGGATCACCACGGGAATGGCCCGCAGCTCCGGATCGCTCTTGATCTTCTCCAGCACCTGACGGCCATCGTACTTGGGCAGGTTGAGGTCGAGCAGGATCAGATCGGGCCGCGGCTTGCCGGCGTGCTCGCCCCGCTGGTAGAGGAAGTCGAGCGCCTCCAGGCCGTCGTGGGCGACATGGAGGGTGTTGCCGATCTTGTTGTCCTCGAACGCCTCCCGCGTGATGAGCTCGTCGCCGGGATCGTCCTCGACGAGGAGCACCTCGATGGGCTGGCCGATGGTCATGAACTGATCCCTCTCGTGGTGCTGGTGGCGGCGGCGAGGCGGGTCTCCGACGACGGTGTGTCCGTGCGGAGCGTGAAGCAGATGCGGGTGCCGTCGCCGCTGTAGGAGGTGTCGAGCCAGATGCGCCCGCCGTGGTTCTCCACGATCTTCTTGCACATGGCCAGCCCGATGCCCGTGCCGCTGTAGGCCTCGCGGCTGTGCAGGCGCTGGAAGATGACGAAGATCTTGTCGGCGAACTCGGCCTCGATGCCGATGCCGTTGTCCATCACGCAGAAGCGCCACTCCTTCTCCTCCACCTGCTCGCACTCGACCCGGATGACCGGCGGGCGGTCGGGGTGGCGGAACTTGACGGCGTTGCCGATGAGGTTCTGCCAGAGCAGGGACAGCAGGGTGGGGTCGCCGGTGATCTTGGGCAGTGGATCGGGCCGCTCGATGACCGCGCCGGTCTCCTCCAGGGTGGCCGCCAGGTTCTGCAGCGCCTTGTCGAGCTTGAGCTCCATGTTGACGGCCCTGCGGGCGTCGTAGAGGCGGCCCACCCGCGAGTAGCTCAGCAGGTCGTTGATCAGCCCCTGCATGCGGGTGGCGCCGTCGACGGCGAAATGGATGTACTGGGCGCCGCGCTCGTCGAGCACGTCGCCGTAGCGCTTGGCCAGCAGCTGGCAGAAGGTGGCGATCTTGCGTAGTGGCTCCTGCAGGTCGTGGGAGGCGACGTAGGCGAACTGCTCCAGCTCGGCGTTGGAGCGGCGCAGCTCGACCGCCTGCGCGTCGAGGTCGGCGGCCTGGCTGCTCAGCGTGGCCTGCTGCTCTCGCGAGGACTCCAGCGCCGCGACGATCCTGGTGCGCATCGCCTCCACGTCGAGGGCCACCTCACGGATGTCGGCGGGGCCGTGCGCGGGAATGTGGTGGTTGAAGTCACCCGCCGCCACGTGCCGGGAGGCCACCCGCAGCTCGTCCAGCGGCCGGCCCACGGCCCGGCGGAGCAGCACGGCGATGGCGACGCCGAAGATCAGGAAGAAGATCGGCATCGCGATGAACGCCCAGTTGCGCAGGTTGTCCACGTAAGCCAGCTCGGACCTGGCCTCCTGCCGTGCCACGGAGAGCCGGTCGTTCTGGGCGGCCAGCAGGTCGCGGACCTTGTCGAAGGCGGGCTTGCCGCTCTCCGCCCGCGCCGCGGTGATGTCCTTGCCCGCCTCCTTGTCGGCGATGAGCGGCTCGGCGTACTCCTCGCGCCACGCCGCGGCCGCGTCGCGGATCTCGTGCAGGCCGTTGACGAGCCCCGGCCGGTCGCGCAGCAGGCTCTCGATCCGCTCGTACTGCCGCTGCTCCGCCGCGATGCCACTGGCGTACGGCTCCAGGAACTGCCGGTTGCCGGTGAGCAGGAAACCGCGCACGCCGGTCTCCTGGTCGACCAGGAGCGTCTGCAGCTCCGTACCCTCGATGCGGGCGGGCGAGAGGCGGTCGATGAGGTGGTCGGAGAGCCCGTTGGTGCGCTCCAGCATCACCGCGCCCACCACGGTGCAGATCCCGACGACGATGGTGATGGCGGCGATCATCACCACGAACCAGTGGTGGACCGTCAGCCGCCGCCAGCCGCTCCCTGTCATGAGTCCTCTCTCCAGCGAAGGTGGACGACGGCCACGTCGTCGGCGGAGGCGTTGGGGGCGGTGGCCTCCTCGGCGCCGGCGATCAGCGTGTCCACGAACTCCTCCCCGCCGAGGTGCGCGCACCGGCGGGCCACGTCCAGCAGGCCCTGCTCCCCCAGCCAGCGGGGCTCGGCGCCGGGCAGGCGCCGCTCGAACAGCCCGTCGGTGAAGAGGGTGAGGCCGCCGCCTTCGGGCAACTCGATCACGCCCTCGCGCCACTCGGCCTCGATGGGCAGCCCCAGCGCGGGGCCGTGCCCCGGCTCGGCCCAGGACATCTCGTCACCTGCGTGCACCAGCAGCCCCGGATGGCCGGCCCGCCACACCCTGACCGTCCGCTGGTCGGGCTCCAGCATGAGGGTGGACACCGTCGTGAAGACCTCGGAGTCGCCCCGCTCGGCCCGCAGGATCCGATCGAGCCGGCCCAGCAGCGCCGCGCCGGTCAGCCCGCTGAGGACCAGCGTCCGCCAGGCGATCCGCAGGCACACACCCAGCGCCGCCTCGTCCGGCCCGTGGCCGCAGACGTCGCCGATCACCGCGTGCACGACCTTGTCGTCGGCCTCGACCACGTCGAAGAAGTCGCCGCCGAGCGTGCCCGAGACACGGCTGGCCCGATAGCGGGTCGCCACCTCGATCGGCATGTGCTGCAGCAGCGGGGTCGGCAGCAGGCCGCGCTCCAGGCGGGAGTTCTCCTTGGCGCGCATGCGTTCGGTCTGCAGCGCGACCGCCGCCTGCTCGGCCTGCTTGCGCTGGATCGCGTAGCGCAGCGCCCGGCCCAGCCACTCGCCTTCGACCTGGCCCTTGATCAGGTAGTCCTGCGCGCCGGCGGCGACGGCGGCGAGCCCCGCCCGCTCTTCTGAGCGGCCGGTCAGCACCACGACGGCGGCGTCACCGCTGGCCTCGCGCATGACCGTCAGCGCCGACAGGTCGTTCGCGTCGGGCAGGCCCAGATCGAGCAGCACGCACTGCACCCTGTGCCCGGCCAGCACCTGCCGCGCCTCGTCCAGGGAGCGCGCCCACTCCAGGCGCACCGCCACGGCGCTGTCCTCCAGCAGTTCCCGTACGATCAGCGCGTCCTCGGGGTCGTCCTCGACCAGCAGGACGAGCGGCAGAGCATGCGGATCTTCGTGGGCCATGTCGGCACCGCCATCCCTTCTTGACAGCGCCGAGCGCTGGTCGTCCGCCACCCGTGAACGGACAGTGCACAGGAGATGCTCGCCAGAAGCGCGCCTAAAAGCCCATCCCATAACTATCTGGACACAGCATAAGGCTCCTCCGGCATCGCTCACGGCGTCAGGAGGGCAAGCTCTCCCTGAGACCATGAGGGCCGAATCGCAGGCTTTCTTCCGGGCACGGATGTCCGGGCCGGGCGGCCGGCTCCGACGTCTCCGGCGAGCGGCACCGAAGGAGCCGCCGACGGAGAAGGGAAGAACCATGAAGTACATGATCATGATGTACGGGTCGCAGCAGGACTTCGACATGCTGTCCGGCAAGCCCGGCGAGGGCCCCGCCTGGACGGGCGAGGACCTTGAGGCGCTGCACGCGTTCATGACGGAGTGGAACGGCGACCTGGTCCAGTCCGGGGAGTTCGTCGACGCCCAAGGGCTCACCGCACCGGTGCACGCCAGGCGGGTGCGGCTGAAGGACGGCGTCCCCGTCGTGACCGACGGCCCGTACGCCGAGACGCAGGAGGTCCTGGCCGGGTACACGATCGTCGAGTGCGCGAGCTTCGACCGGGCCACCGAGATCGCCGCGCGCCTGGCCGACACCCCGCACCCGGAGGGCACGGTCCTGCAGAACGAGTGGTACGTGGACATCCGCCCGATCGTCGACTCGTTCGCCGACCTGGAAGGCTGACCCACCGCCGTGACCGCCGACGGTGTCGAGGGCCTGCTGCGCGAGTCGGCGCCGCAGGTCCTCGGCGCGCTGGTGCGACGCTACGGGCACTTCGACACCGCCGAGGACGCGGTGCAGGAAGCGCTCCTGGCGGCCTCCGTACAGTGGCCACGAGAAGGCGTGCCGGACAGTCCGCGCAGCTGGCTGATCACCGTCGCCTCGCGCAGGCTGACGGATCTGCTCCGCGCCGAGCAGGCGCGCCGTCGGCGCGAGGACACCGTCGCCGGGTGGCGGCTGCCCGGCGAGCGGTCGGCGCCCGCCGCCGACCGCTCGCCGGTGCCGGCCGACGACACGCTCGTGCTGCTGTTCATGTGCTGCCACCCGTCGCTGTCCCCGGCCTCGCAGATCGCGCTCACCCTGCGCGCGGTCGGCGGGCTGTCCACCGCGGATATCGCCCGCGCGTTCCTGGTTCCCGAGGCGACCATGACCCGGCGCATCAGCCGGGCCAAGCAGCGGATCAAGGACAGCGGCCTGCCGTTCGCCATGCCGCCGGCCGCCGAACGCGCACAGCGGCTCGGCGCGGTGCTGCACGTGCTCTATCTGATCTTCAACGAGGGGTACGCCAGCACCTCCGGCCCACTGCTGCAGCGGGTGGAGCTGTCGGTGGAGGCGATCCGGCTGGCCCGCACGGTCCACCGGCTGATGCCCGGCGACGGGGAGGTGGCGGGGCTGCTCGCGCTCATGCTGCTGACCGACGCCCGCCGCCTGGCGCGCACCGGGCCCGGCGGCGAGCTGATCCCGATGGCCGAGCAGGACCGCGGCCTGTGGGACGCCGCCCAGATCGCCGAGGGCGTGGCGCTGGTCTCGGCCGCGCTCCCCCGGCGAGAGATCGGCCCCTACCAGCTCCAGGCGGCCATCGCCGCGGTCCACGACGAGGCGCCGAGTGCGCGGGAGACCGACTGGCCGCAGATCGTGGCGCTGTACGAGGTGCTGATGCGGATCGCGGACAACCCCGTGGTGAGGCTGAACCACGTCGTGGCGGTGGCCATGGCACGTGGCGCGAAGGCCGGGCTCGACCTGCTGGACGAGCTCACCGCCGACGAGCGGGTGGCCGGCGACCACCGGCTGTACGCGGTCCGCGCGCACGTGCTCGAGATGGCCGGGGACCGGACGGCGGCACGGGAGGCCTACGAAGCGGCCGCCGGGCGGACGACCAGCCTTCCCCGGCAGCGCTACCTCCACGGCAGGGCCGCCCGCCTGGCGGACTGATATCCGCAGCGCCCAGTGCCGACTTCCTGAAGCTCAGCCGCGCCCCTTGCGCCGGATCTTGATGGCCCGCATGTCCGTCACCGCGACCCGGAGCAGCCGGTAGGGCAGGCCGTGGGCGTCCAGGGCGGCCAGCGCGCTCCGGGTGGCCTCGGCCTCGCCGTCGTCGGGGCTCGCCGGCACCTGGCAGCGGAAGGTGAACGCCGACAGGGCGTCGTCGTGCGTGAACGTCCCCTCCTCGGTGAAGGCGGTCCGGCTCGCCGCCAGCACCGCGTCCCGGCCGGCCTCGCTCAGCCCCTCGAACGCGCCGGAAATCGTCACTCTGAACATGGTCGATCCTTTCGTACGGCATAGGAGAGGACGCGCTCGCCGAGCGTGTCCTCGATGACGTCCAGCAGCTCCAGCACAGCCTCGGCGATCACGTCCGGGCTCTCCCCCGCCGTGGTGCGCCTGCCGATCTCCGTGAAGACCAGCGCGTGCAGGGAGCCGAGCTGCCAGGCCACCACCCTGGGCAGCGGGTCGCCGGGCGCGGCCCCGGTCTCCTCGGCCAGCGCCAGGGCGAGCGCCTCGGTCATCTGCCCGCCGAGATCCTCGAGCCTGGCCGCCAGCGTGGGCGCGGCCCGCATCATCTCGAAGACCCGGCCGAACCCCTCGGTCAGGCCGAGCTTGCGATCCCGGCCGCGGACCTCCTCGCGGAGCCGGTCGAGGACGGCCCGCGCGGCGGCCGTACCAGGTGGGCGGTCGCGCACCATGACGGCCAGCCGCTGTGGCGAGGCCTGGTCCGGCGGCAGGACAAGGTCCTCCTTGACCTGGAAGTAGTTGTAGACGGTGTTGACCGACACCTCCGCCGCCGCCGCGACCTCGGCGATCGTGACGTGGTCGAACCCGCGCGCCACGAACAGCCGCATGGCGCACTCGGCGATGTGCTGCCGAGTCCGCACCTTCTTCCGCTCCCGCAACCCGCTCATGAGGCGAAAGCTTAACCCCACTCCAAACTTGGAGTCGACTCCAAGGATGCGGCGGTTGACCGTACTCGACCCATGGTCAGCTCGCGGTGAGCTTCGCGAGATCGGCGGCGTAGACGGTCATCCAGTGCGGATGCAGCCGGTAATAGACCACGTCGTCGTCCCAGTCGAAGGCGTCTTCGCCGTAGAAGTCCTTGAAGTACGCGAGCAGGTACGGCCAGTCCGCGGCCGGTTCGCCGTCGCGGGGATTGAGGATCTCTACCTTCCCGTGCGTGAACACGCCCAGGTCCTCGCCACGCAGGTGCGCGGCGCTGGCGGCGGGCCGGGCGGCGAGATGGCGGGCCTTGGCGGCGCTGCGCGCGGTGCCGAAGTGCCACTTGCCGTGCAGGAAGTGCCCGTCCGCACCGCTGATCCGCGGCTCTCCCGCCGCCGTCACGGTGGACAGGGCGAGGGTGCACATGCCGGTGAGAACCTGGGTGAGCCGCTCCGCGGTCAGGGTGTGCTCACCGCTGATGATCGAGCGGAGGTGCGAGGTGGAGCGAGCAAGGGAGGCGTCCAGGAGCGCCTGCAGCTCTTTGAGCTCTTCTGGTGTTTCGCGCATGGTGGTCCTTGTCTGTCCGTGGGCCGGTCGACCGATCGATGACACATGCTCGCCCCGAATCCCGACACCTTGTGTCGCATTTCTGCCCTTCAGTTCGTGAGGATGCGCAACGGTGAGCGGTGCAGCCAGGTGGCCCAGCGCCAGAGCCATTCGACGGGGCCCTGGCGGTAGCGGCGCAGCCAGAGGATGGCGAACAGCCACTGGGCCGCGAGGATGGCTCCCGCGGTCAGGTACGCCACCGTCAGGGACCGGCCGATCGGCACGCCCAGGAGGTGAACGGCCGCCAGGACGAGGAGGGTGGCGGTCAGATAGTTGGTCAGCGCCATCTTGCCCAGTGGCGCGAAGACTGCTCGCAGCGCCGGTCGCAGCGGCGTTCTGAGCAGGACCAGCAGGGCGCACACGTACACCCCGACGAGCAGCAGATCGGCGAGGCCGGCGGCGAAGGACGGCTGCGCCCCGGACTGTACCCACCGGGCGGAGGCCGCCGCCGCCGCGAAGAGCAGGCCCAGCAGGAGCGGTACTCGGGTGGACCGCTCGATCCGATCGATCACCCCGTATCGGACCAGGGCCGCGCCCAGCAGGAACAGCCCGGCGATCAGCAGGGGTCCGCCCATGCCGAAAGCCAGCGCCGCCGGGATGAGCACGGCGGCGAGGCCCGCCATGGCCCACCGCGGCAGCCAGGTCGAGGGCAGCAGCACCAGCAGGCCGACGACGGCGTAGGAGGAGAGGATCTCGCCGCGCCACAGCAGCGCGTGCACCAGGCCGATCGCGAGCAACGCCACAAGCCGGCGCAGCAGGACCAGCCGTGGACGGGGAGCGCGGCTCGTGGCGGAGCCCAGCAGCAGCGCGAACCCGATGCCGAACAGCAGGGAGAAGATCGGCAGCCCGAGCCAGGGATCCCAGTCCCCCATGGGCTGAACCGCGACGGCGGAGGTGCCGCCGGCTATGAGCTGGATGTTGGCGAGCAGGATCTCGCAGAGCGCGAACCCGCGCAGGACGTCGAGCGCGTCGATACGCGACCGGCCGGGGGCGGTCATCGCGGGGCCTCCCCCGCCGTCGCCTCTGCGCGGGCGAAGGGGGCGCCGGGAGCTACCGGAACGCGATCATTGCATGGCATGAACCTCATCTTGGGGATCCGGCCCGGTGCGGACATCGACCATAAGTGGTGTCTCACCGTCGGTGACAGTACTTTCGGCCGGGTTGATCGCGACGGCGGTGTCGGTCAGCGGATAGGAGACGCAGGCGAGGACGCCGCCGTCCTCCACGGTGCCCCGCACCTCGCCACGGAGGAGCTGGATCCGGCATTCGCCACAGCTGCCGACGGTGCACGAATAGGGCATCGGCACGCCTGCGGCGAGGCCCGCGTCGAGCATGGTCCGGCCGGCGGCGACCACCACGTCACCGACGTCCTCGACCGTCATCGTCCGCGCGACCAGATCGGGAGCCGCCGTGGGCGCGCTGGTGAAACGCTCCTCGTGCAGGCGGTCCGAGGCGACGCCGAGGCCGGTGAGACACTCGCGGACGCTGGTCAGCATGGCCGCCGGTCCGCAGAGGTAGTAGTGGGCGCGATCTGAGCGGGGCAGGTGGCCGGGGCCGATCCGGCCGGTGCGGCCGGTCCAGCTCGGGCCTGGGCGAGACAGCACGTGGTGCACGGTGAGACGGCCGGGATGGGCGTCCTGGAGTGCCGCGAGTTCGCCGGCGAAGATGATGTCGGCCTCGGTGCGGTTGCCGTACAGCAGGGTGATCGTGGCGTCGGGCGAGGCGGCGAGCACCGTACGGATGATGCTCATGAGCGGCGTGATGCCGCTGCCGGCGCCGATCAGGACGTATTCCGCGCCGGCCGCCGAGGGATCCGTCACGCGGAAGGTGCCGGACGGCCCGAGGACGCGCATCTCGGTGCCGGCGCGGGCGTGGTCGTGGAGATGGGTGGAGCAGAGCCCGTCCCGTTTGACGGTCAGCGCGAGCCGGTCCGTGCCCGGGACGGAGGTGGCCGAGTAGGCGCGCCGGACGGTGCGCCCGTCGATCTCCATGATGAGGGTGTAGAACTGGCCGGGTGCGAACCCGGTGTCGGCCCCGGACAACACCAGCGTGACCGCGTCAGGCGTCTCCCGGACCACGTCGATGACCCGTACCGGCCGCCCGGGCCGGGAGTCGGACGCCACGCCGTACCCTTCCTTCTCCAGCGCGCGGCGGTAGGAGGCGTCCATGAGCCGCCGGCTCAGCCGGGGGAACGCGGCCAGCAGCCTGGCCGGCCAGCGCAGCGCCGGCTTCATCGTGCCGAGCTGCCGTGTCGACGACGCCGTCAGCTCGGACAGCGTGCCCGCGTCGGCGCGGTTGGCGCGGTCCCAGACGTTCGCGGCCGCCACGGCCTGGTTGTGCCGCACCTCGGCCCGCTCGACGGTGACGATGAGCGCGGTCCGCGGGACGGCGCCGCCCAGCGCCAGGTCCGCCAGCAGATCCGCGTCGTCCGTGACGACGGCGGTGCCGCTCACGTGCAGCACGTCCGTACGGCCGGGAACGAGCATCGCGGCGGAGAACCGGTCGTCGGCCAGCAGGTTGTGCGAGGTGTCCGCGCGCTTGTTGCCGAGCCGGTCCGGGATGGCCAGCGTGTGCCCGTCGATCACCCGGACGAAGCCGGGCGTGTCACCGCGCGGGCTCGTGTCGCTGCCTTGGTCACCGTCCCAGGAGGACACGACCATGAACGGGGTGGCCCCCAGGAAGCCGGCGACGCCCGCGCCGGCCAGCGGCCCGCCGGCCACCGCGCGAACGGACGCCGCCGGAACGACCGGATCCCACAGCCGGGACCGGAGAATCGCCCGTGCGCAGTGGATGTAGGCCTGGCTGATGTCGACGACGATCCGGCCACGGGATCGCTCTGACCGCTCGGCTCGCCGGGCGACCATGCCGTTCAGCCGTAGCGTCTCGCCTACGCCGGGCAGCAGGAAGACGAAGGAGACCGGGCCCGACGCGTCCACCTCGGAGGCGAAGCTGATCCGCGTCGGCGATTCGACCTCGGCGAAGCCGGGCCTTCCACCGACCACCGTCGTCCTGAGCCACCCGTCGTCGTCACGGTGGCCGAAGCCCGCGAGCGGCGCGATGGCGAGCATGTGCCGGCAGGCCTCGTCCAGGTACGCGAGCTCCTTCATCATCACGAGCGCCGGTGGCCGGCCGACGATCGCTTCGAGCTGCGCCACGGTCGTGATCCGGTTCATGGGTCGGTTGTTCTCCCTCGTCGACGGTAAGGCCTGCATCGTCACTGGATTCGTCCCCACTCGTTCAGTGTCTCCGGCGAACCGACCGGTGCGCCCGGTGCGGCGAGAAGTTCCTTGAGCGCCTGGACGTGCCCGGCATAGGCACGACGGCCCTCGGCGGTGAGGCTCACCCAGGTCTTCACCCGGCCCCGGCCGGTCGGCTTGGAGATGGCGACGTAACCGGCGTCCTGCAGCACCTTCAGATGTTTGCTCAGCACCGAGTCGGCAACGCCCAGAATGTCCCGCAACACCGCGAACTCGGCGGTGGACGAGGCGGCGAGAAGCGCGCAGATCCGCAACCGGTTCGGCGCGTGCACCACCTCGTCGAACCGCGCGGTCATGCGCCTGCCCTCAGATGGGCACGCAGTGCGATGTCGAAGCGCCGGCTCAGCGCGATGGTGGCGGCGAACCCTGCCACGGCCAGGCACCACACCGGCCATCGCAGGCCGGTCAACGCCCCGATGCCGAAGGCCGCGACGGCCGACAGGACCGTCAACCCGCCCAGCGCGGCGACCCACCGGCCGGCGGGGCCCGCTTCGGGGCCGGCCACCCAGACGCCGGTCACGTGGCGATAGGCGCTGATGAGCGCGTCGCAACCGGCGATCAGCAGCACGCCGCCGCCGACCTTGACCACGGTGTCGCCGAGCCCGACCGCGAGCACGAAACCGGCGATCAGCAGTCCGAAACCCGGGTGATACCACCACGGGGTGATCAGCCGGTCGGCGAGGGCCGCGCGGGCTTCAGCAACGAGAGACAGACTCTCGGCACTATTGCTTTCCATAGTGGAAAGTCAATCACATTCCAAATTGGAAAGTCAATGCACGGCCCAGCTCGGGACACCGGCCGAGCGTGGCGAGATGGCCGTCGGCGGCGATGCCGCCAACGGCGGTCAGCTCTGGCGGAGAGTGTGGCGCCGCCGGTCAGCTCTGGCGGACGGTGTGGCGCGGGCCGCTCAGCGGCCCGGGTAGCGGTCACGCATGGCCGAGCTCGCGCCCGGGCCCGCCGCGAAGACGTACGTGTCGCTGTCGTCGAGTCGGCGTCCGGTCCTGGCGTCGACGATCACGGGCTCCACCTCTTCGCCGCTGTTCGCGTCGACGAGGATCATGCTGCGCTTCTCGGGCGCGAGCCGGGCATTGCCCCATGCGGCCAGCGCCAGGATGACCGGCCGCAGAGAGCGGCCGAGGTCGGTCAGCACGTACTCGTGGCGGACCGGATTGCTCTGGTACGGCCTGCGCTCCAGCAGTCCGTCGGCCACGAGGGTCTTCAGGCGGGCGGTGAGCATGCTGGAGGAGATGCCCAGATTCTCCTGGAACTGGTCGAAGCGGGTGTAGCCGTCGAAGGCGTCGTGCAGGATCAGCAGCGTCCACCACTCACCGACGTGCTGCACCGTCGTGGACAGGGGACACTCCCGGTCCTCCAGCCTGATCCGGCTTGCCACGTGACCATCCCCTGCCGCTATGGGTCGAAACCAGTGGCTCCTATTTTAGCAGTTTCAGGGGAAGCCGAGAGGTTGGCGCGTCCCCCTGAGCGCCGATGAGCATCAGCAGTTCCGCGGCCCGGTCGGCGGTGTTGCCGATCCAGTGCGGCAGCCGGGTGTCGAACTCGGCCGCCTCGCCGGGACCGAGCCGCAGCTCACGGTCGCCGAGGACGAGCAGGACGTGGCCGGTCATGACGTAGAACCACTCGTAGCCCTCGTGCCCGCGCGGGTTCGGTGTGAGGCCGGCGGCGGGTGGGTGGATCACCTTGTACGCCTGGATGCCGCCAGCGTTCCGGGTCAGCGGCATGAACGTCAGACCGTAGCGCTGAACGGGTCGCATGTGGATGCGCGGGTCACCGGTGTGTGGCGCGTCGACCAGCTCGTCGAGGGTCACGCCGTACGCCTGGGCCGGCGGGAGCAACCGCGTCACTCCGAGGCTCGACCATGCGCCCATCTTGCGGATCCGCAACTTCCTTTGCACGTTTCGTACGGCCGCCCACATTCTTGCTCCTGGCCGGAGCAACGCCGGCGATCATGCGAACCCTGACTTGAGGAGAAGAATGGGCATGGCCCTGGACAGACGCAGGTTCTTGGCCGTCGGCGGCGGGGCCGCCGCGATGGCGGCCACCGGTCTCGGCACGGCGTGGGCGGCGAGCACCACCGACCGGAAGGCGGCGCACGACGCGATTCCGCAGCCGTCCTTGCGCGGCTTCACCAGCGGCTCGGTGGTGGCCAACGGCATCCGCCAGCACTACGTCGCGGGCGGCACGGGCGAGCCGCTGGTCCTGCTGCACGGCTGGCCGCAGACCTGGTGGATGTGGCGCAAGGTCATGCCGGCCCTGGCCGAGCACTTCCGCGTGATCGCGGTCGACCTGCGCGGCATGGGCGGCACCGCCAAACCGGCCGGCGGCTACGACAAGAAGAACATGGCCAAGGACATCCACGAACTGATCCGGGCGCTCGGCTACCGCTCGGTCCACCTGGCCGGACACGACATCGGGTCGATGGTGGCCTACAGTTTCGCGGCCAACCACCCCGCCGCGGCGAGAAAGGTCGCGTTGCTCGATGTGCTGCACCCCGACGACAGCTACTACGAGTTCCGGATGCTGCCACGGCCCGGGCAGTCGTCGGCCAGCCCGTGGTGGTTCGCGTTCAACCAGGTCCGGCAGCTCCCCGAAGAGCTCATCGCCGGCCAAGGCCGGGAAGTCGTCGATTGGGTGTTCGACTATCTGCTGGTCGATCGCGGCGCGATCGACGACAGGTCACGCGCCGTCTTCGGGCGGAACTACTCCTATCCGGCCGCCATCCGCGGCGGGAACAGCTGGTACCAGGCGTTCGGCCAGGACATCGCCGACCTGAAGACCTACCGGCCCGTCGGCACCCCCCTGCTGGGCCTCGCCCACCCCGGCTACTTCCCCCTGATGCGGGCCACGCTGCCCAAGCAGGGCACCGACGTACGCGTGGCCGAGATCGCGGGCACCGGGCACTACCTGGTCGAGGAGCAGCCGTCCGAGGTGGTCCGGCACTTCCTCGACTTCTTCGGCCGAAGGAGGTAGGCGTTGCCGGCCGATGCCCGACCCCACGTTTGCGGTTCTCCACTTGCGCTTCAGCTATTCAGTGTTGCCACATACCAGTAGTCAGTGTTACTTTATACCAGTAGTAAGCAACACTAGGTAGCTGAAGCGTCTATGCTGGCCCTCTACTCTGTAGTACTCGGTACTACCGCATGTCACCAGATCGAAGAGGACCCACGATGGACGACCTGACGGAGATGCTGAAGGGCACGCTAGAGGGCTGCGTGCTCGAAATCATCGGCAGTGAGGAGACCTACGGGTACGCCATCACGCGTCGGCTGAACGAACTCGGCTTCGCCGACGTCGTCGAGGGGACGGTTTACACCATCCTGCTGCGACTGGAGAAGAACGGGCTCGTCCAGGTGACCAAACGACCGTCCGGGCTGGGCCCGCCGCGCAAGTTCTACGCGCTCAATGACGCGGGGCGCGAAGAACTCGTGAAGTTCTGGGCGAAGTGGGAGTACGTCACATCGCGGATCGACAAGCTCAAGGAGGGCGGGAGATGAACATCTGGGAGACCATGACGGGCAGCGACCTCACCAGGGAATGGAAGGCGTTCGAAGTACGGGCCGAGGCCTTGCCGGCCGACTACCGGGCGGCGTGGGAACAGATCAAGTGTCATCTTTTTCCTTACGGGAGCTTCACAGGCCGCAACCTGATGCCGATTCTCGACGGTGCTCTGGGGCTGCTCGAAGAGACAGCGGCCGATGGGCAGAGCGTTCATGAGGTGCTGGGTGACGACATCCAGGGTTTCTGCGCGGCGCTGGCCGGCGGAGAAGGAGCCCGGACCTATCGCGACCGGTGGCGTGAGCAGTTGAACAGGAACGTCGCAAGGAAACTGGGCCGGCTAGGAGGCTGATGTGGGCATCCACGACATCATCGAGGGCAAGAAGCAGTGGCGGGCGCACGTGGCGCGGGTCAAGGCGCTCCCGCCGGACTACCAGATCGTCTATAAGGAGATCCAGCGCTACCTTTTCAAGATCGGACCGATCGAGATGTCCGACGGGTCCCTTCTCTCCGGGATCGTCGACTTCTTCGAGGAGGGCGTCGCGGCCGGCAAGGGAGTCCTCGAACTCATCGGCACCGACGTCGCCGCCTTCTGCGACGACCTGGTCAAGGACTCGCGCACCTACGCGGACCTCTATCAGGAGTCCCTCGGCGCGAACCCCGGCACGGCCGAGAAGTAACGGCCGTTGTTGCCGAACCAGCAAGAGAATTTGCCGTACGGTCGGCGTTGAGCCGACCCTCTACCCATGACGACTACAGACATCCCGCGCAACGGGGACAAGCGATTCGACGTGGTGGTCGTGGGCGGCGGCGCCGCTGGGTTGAGCGGTGCGCTCGCGCTGGCCCGGGCGCGCCGGTCGGTGCTGGTGATCGACGCCGGTCAGCCGCGCAACGCCCCCGCGTCCCACGTTCACAACTACCTCGGGCGTGAGGGCACCCCTCCGTCCGAGCTGCTGGGCATCGGCCGCGAGGAGGTGACCGGATACGGCGGCGAGATCCTGTCCGGTGCCGTGGTGGCGGCCGAGCGTCTGGAGGAGGGCGACTTCCGGGTGACGCTCGCGGACGGGTCCTCGGTCCTGGCGCGGCGGCTGCTGGTGACCACCGGGCTGGTGGACGAGCTGCCCGAGGTGCAGGGGCTCGCCGAGCGGTGGGGCCGCGAGGTGCTGCACTGTCCCTACTGCCATGGCTGGGAGGTGCGCGGCGAGCGGATCTCGATCCTGGGCACCGGCCCGATCGCGGTGCATCAGGCGCTGCTGTGGCGGCAGTGGAGCGACCGGGTGACGCTGTTCCAGCACACGGCGCCGGACCTGACCGCCGAGCAGGCGGAGCAGCTCGCCGCCCGCGACATCACCGTGGTGCGGGGCAAGGTGAGCGCCCTGGCCGTGACCGACGACCGGCTCACCGGGATGGCCATGGCCGACGGCCGGGTGATCCCGTCCGACGCCGTGATCGTCGGCGCCCGCGCCACCGCCCGCGCCGGCGTGCTGGAGAGCCTGGGCCTGGAGACGGTCGAGCAGGAGATGTTCGGGCACGCGGTCGGCACCTACGTGCCCGCCGACCCGGCGGGGGCGACGGAGGTGCCGGGTGTCTGGGTCGCCGGCAACGTCGCGACCTTGACCGACGTGGTCATCACCGCCGCCGCCGCGGGCCTGCGCGCCGCGGGGGCGATCAACGGCGACCTGGTCGCCGAGGACACCCGTCTCGCCGTCGCCGCCCGGCGGGCGCAACAGGAGTTCTGGGACTCCCACTACGGTGAGCGGCCGCAGGTCTGGAGCGGGAACCCCAACGCCATCCTGGTCCGCGAGACCACGGACCTGAAGCCGGGCACCGCCCTCGACCTGGGATGCGGCGAAGGTGCCGACGCCATCTGGCTCGCCGGCCGATCCTGGCGCGTCACCGCCGTCGACATCTCCGGGGTGGCCCTCGAACGCGCCGCCGGGCACGCGGAGCAGGCGGGCGTCGCCGAGCTCATCGACTGGCAGCGCCACGACCTCGGCATGTCCTTCCCCGAAGGGGTCTTCGACCTGGTCTCCGCCAGTTTCCTGCACTCCTACGGCGACATGCCGAGAGAGCGGATCCTGCGCACCGCCGCCTCGGCCGTCGCCCCCGGCGGGGTGCTCCTGGTCACGGGGCACGCCGGCTGGCCGTCCTGGCAGCAGGATCCGCACCCGGACGTGCACTTCCACACTCCCCAGGAGGTCCTGCGGGCCATCGAGCCGGCGGACGGGGAGTGGGAGGTGCTGCTCTGCGAGGAGCACGAGCGTATCCAGAACACGCCGGACGGGACGCCGGGAACACGTACGGACAACGTCCTGAAGATCCGCCGGCTGCGCTGACCGGCACGCCGACCGAGCTGCCCGCCCCGGGGCGGGCAGCTCGGGCCGGTCGAGCAGCACGAACCGGCTCATTCACCTGCGACCGGTGTCATGGACAGGTGCCAGAAGCCGGCGTAACGACCGCTGTGGCGCAGCAGCTCGTCGTGGCCGCCCTCCTCCACGATCCGGCCGCCGTCCAGGAAGACGACGCGATCGGCGCGCTGGACGGTCCGCATCCGGTGCGCCACCATGACCACCGTCCGGCCCGCCAGCAGGCGCTCGACACCCTCGTGCACGGCGGCCTCGTTCACCGGGTCCAGGGCGGAGGTCACCTCGTCGAGCAGCACGACGGGCGCGTTCTTCAGCAGCGCTCGCGCGATCGAGACCCGCTGGCGCTCACCGCCCGACAGCAGGGTGCCGCCCTCGCCGACGTTCGCCGCCCAGCCACCGGGCAGCCGCTCGATCACCTCGTCCAGCCGCGCCGCGGTCGCCGCCGCGCGCACCTCGGCCTCATCGGCGTCGGGACGGCCGAGACGGACGTTCTCCTCGATCGTGCCGTCGAAGAGATAGACATCCTGGAAGACGATGGCGATCCGGGCCATCAGCGCCTCGGTGCCGATGGCACGTACGTCCACGCCTCCCACGCGCACCGCGCCCGCGTCCACGTCGTAGAACCGCGCGAGCAGCCGCAGCAACGTGGTCTTGCCCGCACCCGACGGCCCGACGACGGCGAGCCGCTGTCCTTCCGGCACGGACAACGACACGTCGTCGAACACCGTACGGTCGCCATGCCGGAAGGTGACGGACTCGAACTCCAGGTCATGGCCCGCGGGCTGGACCGGCTCGGGAGCCTCCGGCAGCGGCTCGGTGCGCAACACCTTGTCGAGCCTGTCCAGCTCGGACCGCGCGCCGCGGAGTTTGCCGCCGATGTCCGACAGCGACAGCAGCGGATCGGCGCACCGGGCGGCGAGCACCAGGATCGCCAGCACCTCCGCCGCGCCGATGCTCCCGCCCAGCGCGAGGTACGCGCCCAGGGTCAGCAGCACGGTGAAGATCGTCTGCACCGCGAGCGTCAGTCCCACCGTGCCCGGCAGTGCCGCCAGCACCGTCCGGCGGGACGCGCGCTGGACCTCCCGCAGCGAGTCGTCGAGCAACGTGAAGCGTTCGGCGGTCCGGCCACCGGCTCGCAGCACCGGCTGGGCCTGGAGATATTCGATGACCCGCCCGGTGGCCTCATGGTCGCGTTCGTGACGCTCGGCGTCGGCGGCGGACATCGAGCGCGCGGTCCAGACCTGGATCGCCGCCACGACGGGCGCGGCGAGCAACGCGGCCAGGCCCAGTTGCCAGGTGAAGGCGAGCATCACGGCGACGATCGTCAGCGGAGTCACCAGGGCGGAGATGAACGGGCCCAGCAGATGCGCCGCCACGCCCATCGCCGCCAGGAGTCCGCGGCCGGCCATGACGGACACCTCGCCGACCCGGCCGGCGGTGTACCAGCCGATGGGCAGCCGGGCCAGATGCTCGCCGAGCCGGTGATACATGCCGCGCAACATCGTGGTCCCGACTCGCATACCGGACAGATCGCTGATGTAGCGCAGCACCGCGTAGCCCGCGACCGCGGCCCCGAACGCGATCAGCCAGGGCCGCGCATCCGCGGGCTCGCTGCCGAACAGTGCCCGCAGCACCGGGAACAGCAGCGCGTAGGACAGTCCCTCTGCTATCGCCGTCAAGGTCATCAGGGCCACGGTGCGGCGCATCGCCTGGGCGTACTCGTGTCCCAGCACGCGCAGCAGCATGCGGATCATCGGGGCTCGCCTCCTTGCGGTACGCCCTCGTAGGGGGTGATCGACGATCGGTGGGCTCGCCGGAACGCGGCGAACTTCCCGTCC
The DNA here is from genome assembly GCF_044465295.1 of Nonomuraea sp. NPDC049714. Lineage (NCBI taxonomy): Bacteria > Bacillati > Actinomycetota > Actinomycetes > Streptosporangiales > Streptosporangiaceae > Nonomuraea > Nonomuraea sp. NPDC049714. Next base: position 242,558 of record NZ_JBITLM010000015.1, read on the forward strand.
TGTTCCAGCAGCTCGGCGGGCCTGCCGCGCTCGACGATCGACCCGTTCTCCAGCATCACGACGAGGTCGGCGTCGGCGACCGTCTCCAGGCGATGGGCGATGACCAGGATCGTCCGTTCGCCCTTCAGCGTCGCCAGGGCCCGGCGCACCGCCTGCTCGGTCTGCGGGTCGGCGAAGGACGTCGCCTCGTCGAGCACCAGCACCGGCGTGGCGGCGAGCAGCGCGCGGGCGAGCGCGATCCGCTGCGCCTCGCCGCCCGACAGCCGGGCGTCCTCACCGATCACCGACTCGTAGCCGCGCGGCAGTTCGGCGATGCGATCGTGAACGGCGGCCAGCCGGGCGGCGCGCACCACGTCGTCGCGGCCGGCATGCGGTACGGCCAGCGCGATGTTGTCCGCGACCGAGGCGCGCAGCAGGCGAACGTCCTGGAAGACGAAGGAGACCAGCCGGTAGAGCTCCCGGCTGCCGATCTCGCGCAGGTCGACGCCGCCCAGGACGACCGAGCCGTGGGTCGGGTCGAAGAACCGCGGCAACAGCTGGACCAGCGTGGACTTCCCGCTTCCCGACGGCCCCACGATCGCGGTGACCGTCCCCGGTTCGAGCACCAGGTCGATCCCACGCAGCACCTCGTGACCGGTTTCGTAGTGGAAGCGAACGTCACGCAATTCCACCCGGTGTCCCTGGGGTGTGACCGGGTGCGCGGGCTCCGGCAGCGACGGCACCTCCAGCACGTCACGGATCCGGCCGACCGCGCGGCCGGCGGCCTGCATGTCGTCGAAGCCGTGGCCGAGCGCCGCCACCGGAGCCGTCAGGCCCAGTCCCAGCAGCAGGAAGGGCAGCAGATCGGCCGGCGCCATGCCGCCGGACGTGATCAGAGCCGTACCGCCGATCAGCACGACGAGCAGCACGAACGGCGGCGACAACGCCAGTTGCATGCCCGCGGCGACCACGGACATGCCGCGTACCCACCGCAGGAAGACGCTGACGAAGTCGTCGGCGGCCGTGAGGAACCTGCGGTGGGCACGCGCGCCTCCGCCGAACGCCTTGACGACCGAGATCCCCTGCACGAACTCGACGACCGAACTCGCGATCCGCCCCATGGCCGCGTCGAACTCCTCCTGCTCGCGCAGCCGGGCGGGGAGCATCAGCAGCGGGACGAGAGCCACCGCCATCAGCACCGGGATCAGCGTGATCAGCGTGAGCCGCCAGTCGACGGCGAACAAATAGACCAGCGACACCAGCGGCACCACGAACGCGGAGACGAGCTCGCCGGGAGCGTGGGCGATGAACGGGTGCACGGCGCTCACGTCCTCTCCCACCACCCTCGTCAGCTCGCCGGTCCGGCGCCGGGAGAACCAGCCGATCGGTACGCGTCCCAGCCGCGCCGCCAACTGCCGGCGTAACGACAGCTGTACCTGGTCGTCCAGAATGTGCCCGAGCCCGGACGACGCGGCCGTGAACAGCAGCCGGACGAACAGGCCGACCGCTCCCACGGTCACGGCGAGCCAGACATGGCCATGATCGATCGGGCCGGGCGACAGCAGCGTGCGACCCAGTTCGACCACCGCCAGCAGCGGCGCCAGGCCCGCGACCGCGCCGATCACCTGCAGGATCACCACGGTGGCGAAACCCCACCCGTAGGCGCGCAGCAGCCCTGTCATCTCATGCGGCCAGGGCGCGGCGCAGGGCGGCGCCCAGCTCGGCGATCTGCCGCTGCGACACCTCGGCGGACAGGATGGCCTGCGACCCGTGGAAGGTGCCGGGCCACTGGTGCAACTCGACCGACACCCCCGCCTGCAGCATGCGCAGCGCGTAGTCGATGTCCTCGTCGCGGTTCGGGCAGAACTCCGCGGTGGCGACATAGGCGGGTGGCAGACCGGACAGATCGGTCGCCCGCGCCGGGGCGGCGTACGGTGTGGCGGGCGTGGACCCTAGATAGTGCCCCCACAGCTGGGCGGCCTTGTCGTGGTTCATCCAGGGGGTGTCGGTGAAGTTCCGCGCCGACCACGTCTGCAGCCGGTCGTCGAGACCGGGCTGGTTGAGCAGCTGGAAACAGATCGGTGGCCCCTGCTCGTCCCGCGTCCGCAGCGCCACCGCGGCCGCGAGCCCCGCGCCGGCGCTGTGACCGCCGACCGCGATCCGCCCCGGGTCGATGCCGAGCTCGGCCGCGTGCTGAGCCGTCCAGGTGAGCACGGCGTGGACGTCGTCCAGGGCGGCCGGGAACGGATTCTCGGGGGCCAGGCGGTAACCCACCGAGATCACCACCGCGCCGGAGCCGTCGGCCAGGCGGGCGGCCCACGGGTGCTCGGTGTCCAGGTTCCCCATGACGAATCCGCCGCCGTGCATCCAGATGATGGCGCCCTGCGCCAGGTGTGGCCGATAGATGCGCACCGGCACGCCCGGATCGGCGGGCACCGTGAGGTCCTCGACCTCCATGGCCGAGGTGTCCGGTGCCGGCAATGCGGTGGCCAGCTTGGCGAAGCCCTCACGCGCGGTGACAGGGTCGCCCAGGTCGGCCCGGGGGAACAGCGGGACGAATGCTTCCAGTTCGGGATCCATGCCCACCATGCTCGGGGTCGTTACCCCCGAGAGACCGCGCCATCTGTCGGGATTCCGGCCCCGATCACGCGCCGATCGGCGCACGGCCTTTCGCCGGGCAGCCCCTATCCTCCTGTCATGGAGGCACTGGCTGTACGGCTGTCGCACCTCGATTCGGAGGCCGGGGGCGCGATCCGCGTCGTCATGTTCTACGACACGCTGATGCGCCGGCGGGTGGATCTCCCGGCGCTCGCGCGGGCCTCGGCGGGCCTGGCCGAGTGCGTGGCCGGGATCCGGCTCCACGGCACGGGGCGGACGATCCGCATGTCGCCCGACGGCAGGGAGGCGTCCGCCCCGCCGCTGCCCGCCTCCACCACGGAGCCGATCACCCTCGACGAGGAGGAGATCGGCACGGTCTGGCTCGAACGACCCGGCCCGCCGAATCCCCTGGACGAGGTGCTGCTGGACCGGCTCGCCATCGCCGCCGCGGGCGTCGTCGAGCGGTACGGCCCGGCCCGCACCACCATGGCCGATCCCGCCCTGATCGAGCTGGTGATCAGCTCCGAGAACGACGACGCGGCCAGGGCGCGGGCGCTGCGGCTGCTCGGGTTCGCCGCCGGCATGCCGGTCCGTGTCGTCGCCGTACGGTCGCGGCTTCCTCTCGACCAGGTCAGCGGCCTGGTCTGCCCGGCTCGCCTGGTGAAGGCGGCACCGGTGGCCGACGTGGGCGTCATCCTGGCCACCACCATGGACCCGGCCCGCTTCCCGGCGGGGGTGCACGCGGGTATCGGCGCCGCCGAGAGCCCCGAGCGATCCTGGCGCGAAGCCCGTACCGCCCTCCGCTTCGCCACCCCACGCCGGCCGGTCGTCCACTACGCCGACCTGGGCGTGCTGGCACTGCTCGCGGAGGTGCCCCAGGACGCCGCGCGGGACAACGCCGACGTGATCGCGATCGCCCGGATCGCCGGCAACCCCGAAGACGTGGACACGCTGGACGTCTACTGTGCCACCGGCTCCCTGCGCCGGGCCGCCGACCTGCTCCACCTGCACCACAGCAGCGTCGCCCGCCGCCTCGATCACCTCGGCAGAACCCTGGGCATCGACCTCACCGATCCCGTCGGGCTGACCCGGGCCAGGCTCGCCCTCATCGCCTGGCGGCTCCTCGACGACTGAGCCGAAACCGGACTGATGGGTCCACTATCGGTATGCTGGTCCCGGACGATGACCGCTCCCCCCGGAAGGTCCCGCATGCGTACGCTGACGCCGAAAGGTGCCGCCACCCGGCAGCGGATCGTCCAGGGCGCGGCCCTTCTGATGCGCGAGCGCGGCCCCGCCACCGTGGGCCTGGACGACATCCGGGCGGTCACCGCGACGAGCAAGAGTCAGTTGTTCCACTACTTCCCGGCGGGCAAGGCGGACCTGCTGCTGGCGGTGGCCCGGCATGAGGCCGACCAGGTGCTGGCCGACCAGCAGCCGATGCTCGGCGACCTGACGACCTGGCCCAAGTGGGAGGCCTGGCGCGAGCGCGTGATCGACAAATACGCCACCCAACGCCAGAAATGCCCCCTGTCGGCGCTCACCGGCCTGCTGGGCCTGGCCGACCCGGCCGTGCGCGAGATCATCATCGACCTGTACGACCGGTGGCAGGCCCACATAGCCGCCGGTGTACGGGCGCTCAGGGACAGTGGCGAGATCGCCGCCGGGATCGACGTCGACCACGCCTCCACCGAGATTCTCACCGCCATCTCCGGCGGCGCCACGATGCTCGTCGCGACCGACCGCATCAGCTACCTGGAGATCAGCCTCGGTGAGGCCGTCAACGGCCTGCGCCGGCCCGCGTAGACCCGCGCGTCGTGCGAACGGATCAGGGAATCACGGCTTGACGGCGACACCGCAGTACGCGTCCACCATCTCGGGAACGCCGAACACCTCGGACTCCACCCCCCACCGGGAGACCGACACGACGCCCGGATCGATGAGCCGCAGACCGTCGAAGAAGCGCGTGATCTCCTCGGGAGTGCGGAGCCGATAGTCGTAGACCTGCCCCTCCTCCACCAGTTGCGCGGCCTCCGCGGCCTCCTTCGGCTTGACGGTGTTCGTGCCGTCTTCGAGGATCAGGTAGCTGCCCGACGGCAGGGCCGCCATCAGGTGCTTCGTCAGCGCGTACGCCTGCTCGTTGTCGGTGATCGTGCCCATCACGCCGAGCAGCATGAGCGCGGTCGGCCGGCTGAGGTCCAGCGTTCTGGCCGCGTGGGTCAGGATGGCGTCCGGGTCGCGTACGTCGGCTTCGATGTAGTCACAGGCGCCGTCGGGGTGGCTGGCCAGCAGGGCTTGGGCGTGGACGAGCACCAGCGGGTCGTTGTCGACGTAGACGATGCGGCTGGTCGGGTCCACTCGCTGGGCGACGTCGTGGGTGTTGTCCGCCGTGGGCAGCCCCGTCCCGATATCCAGATATTGTCGGATTCCCGCCTCTTCGGCCACATAACGAACGGCACGTCCTAAAAAGGCGCGGGCGTGGAGGGCGATGTCCTTGATTCCGGGATAGACGTGCTGCTCAAGATGTTCGGCGGTAGCCCTGTCGACCTGGTAATAGTCCTTTCCGCCGAGCAGGAAGTTCCAGACTCGGGCCTGATGTGGCGTGGTGGTGTCGATCTCCGCGGAAGGACGTCGGGGAGAGGCCGACTCATCGGTCACAAAGACTCCTGCAGGCGCTAGGTATGACGGCTTCTCACAGTTTGTCCGCCTTCACCCTCTCAGCGCCAGAGCGAGTCGACGGGACGCAGCTTGAGCTCCTGGTCGGTGGCCAGGGCGAGGAGTTCGTCGTCGTGGCTGACGAGGAGCACGACGGCGCCATCGGCGGCGAGGTCGCGCATGACCTGGGTGATGGAGTGCAGGTGACGACGGTCGACGCCGGAGCTCGGCTCGTCGAACACCACGATCCGGCGGGCGCTGAGCCGGGCCGCCGCCACGACGAGGCGCTGCTGCTGCCCGCCGGACAGGGAGAGCGGGTGGCGGCCGGCCAGGGCGTCGAGGCCCAGATCCCGCAACAGCTCGCGGAAGCGGAAGCCCAGGTCCGGCCCGGCGCCCAGCCGGAGCTCGGCCTCGACGCTGTCGGTGAACAACTGCCGCTGTACGTCCTGCATGACGATCGCGCTGCACCGCTGACGTCGGGTCCGGCCGAGTCGCCGCCCGTCCAGGAGTACGTCCCCTTCGTGGCGTTGCAGGCCGGTGCGGATCCGGGCCAGGGTGCTCTTGCCTGCGCCGTTCGGCCCGGTGATCGCGGTGATCATTCCCGGAGGCAGGTGGGCCTCCTCGATGTCGAGCGCCCGGCGGCCGCGGAAGGCGCAGCGGATGCCGCGCAGGGTCAGGCCGGTCGCGCCCGCCCCGTCCCTGGCAGGCGCGGCGGCACGTTCGACGCTCGGCCCGCGCGCTTGAGCCGATGGGGGGTGTCCGGCGCGCGGGCGGAGTGCGGCCGCGGAGGCCTTCCGCGCTCAGGGCGTCGTCGTCCAGGGCGGCGAACTCCTCGCCTGACCATTCGGCGTCGACCCGGCCCTCGCGCAGGGCGATGACCCGGTCGGCGAGGCCGCGCAGGAAATGCAGCCGGTGCTCGGCGATGACGATGGTGGCCCCGTGGGCGCGGAGCCGGGCGAGCGTGGCGGTGAAGCGTCCGATCGCGGTGGCCGAGAGGTTGGAGGTGGGCTCGTCGAACAGCAGCAGGGACGGGTGGTGGGCGGACGCGGCGGCGCAGGCCACCTGTTGCTGCTGGCCGCCGGACAGGCCCTGCAGCCGGCGGCCGGTGAGGTCCCGCAGGGCGTGCTCGTCGAGCGTCGTGGTGACGCGGTCGCGGATGCTCTCCGGCGGTTCGCCGAAGTTCTCCAGCGCGAACGCCAGCTCGGTCTCGGCGCCGTCGGTGAAGAACTGGCGGCGGGGATGCTGGAGCACGGTGCCGGTCCGGCGGCCGAGCCGATCGAGCGACAGGTCGGCGACGGCCTGCCCGTCGAGGTGCACGACGCCGTCGAGCCGGCCTTCGTGGAAGTGCGGGATGAGCCCGTTCATGAGCGTCTGCGATTCTCTGTGGTTTCCTGAGGGATTCAGGCGTTTCGGGCGGGCGTGGCCTTGGGTCTGCCGCTCCCGTACTCGGCTAGTGCGAGTACGGGGGTGGCTTTCACGTGGTGGAAGCCGGTCCGCTGGTGAGAATCGCGTACAAGTCCTGTGCGGACGGCCGTGGGGCTGTTCGCCTGGGGTACTTGGCCCGCCGGACGCTGTCCCACCGGGTGGGTGGGGGCGGGCACCAGACGCCGGTCGGGCAGCTGGCTGAAAGTCTTCGTGGTGGATCGCTCTGTGGGCCGTTGGCGGGTGGGTCGTTGGGGGGTGGCGCCGGTCTTGGTCCGGTCCAGTCGGGCCTGTCGGTCGTGTCGGGTTTGGGGGCGTGGGTGGAGGTCGGTGCGGGTGCGGCGGGCGCGCCGGGCGGCCCTGGTCGGCTTACGCGGGCGGCGGACGCGGGCGAGGTTGCCTTCCACGACGGTACGGATGGTGCGGACACCGCTGACGCGGTCGGTGACGGTATGGCGTTGGGCGAGCAGGCCGCGGGAGACGATCCGCTCAGCGGCGGCCTGGTCGCGGTCGCAGGACAGGCCGCAGTGGGGGCAGTGCGCCCATTTCCAGCCGCGCTGGGTGAGCCGGTCGGGGGCGGGCGTGTGGTGCAGGGGTGCGGTGCCGGTGCCGCAGCGTGGGCAGTATGTGCTGGTGCCGCGCGCGGGCACCGTCACCACGGCGAGCCCGGTCTTGGCGGCCAGATGCCGGATGGCGTCGGCCACCCGTCCCCGGACTTGGCCGGACAGGGCGGCGTTGCCGCGTCGGCGTCCGCGAGCCTCCAGCGTGGCGAGGTCTTCCAGGTAGATGACCGAGGCGCCCAACGCGACCGCCTGGTCGACGGCCCAGCGGGCGGCGCTCCAGGACAGGGCGTTGTTCAGGTGCCGGATCCGCGCGCACACCCGCGCGTGCTCCCGGTCGGCCCGCTCATACAGCGCGGCCACCTGCTCGTGGCGGGCCGCATCACGGGCGGGGTGGCGGGCGGCGTGTGTGGTGGCGCTGGGGGTGAGTCCGGCTTGGAGGGTGGCGTAGTGGTCGCGTTTGGCGGCCAGCGCCTCACGGTGCCCGCGCAACCGATGCAGTTTCGCACTGACCGTGGTGGCGTCATAGAGGAGCGGATGGCCATCACCCTCCACCCGGCCGTCGTGCAGCCGCCCGATGGTGCCGGTGAGCAGCGTGTTGACCCCCCAGTCGAACCCTGCCGCGACCGTGTGACCGGTGGCCGGGGCATACGACACCGCCACCGTGAACGGCAGGTCGACCCGCACCCGGCCGTCGGCCACCCGCAGGGTCGGACTGCACAGCCGCGCATCCACCGGCACCTGCGGGGGCAGCGGAACCGGCAGCACATGCCACGCCCAATCCCGGCGGGCGGCCGGCCGCGCGCACAACGGAAGCTGAACCCGCAACCGCGCGCCGGAGGGGCCGACGCGTTCCAGAGTGACCAACTGCCGGTCAGCGGCCGCGAGTAGCACCTGCGCGGCCACCACCGGCGGGCCCTCCACCTCCACCACATCCACCCGACGCAACCGACCGGCCTGACCGGTCAGGTCGGTCAGGTCGGTCAGGTCGGCGGGTGACAGTCCGTGCTCGTCGAGGTAGGCGCGCACCTGCCGGGTCCGGTTACGGATCAACGCTGCCGACACCCCGCCACCCGCCACCCCCGCCGTCGCGTTCAGCGCGGCACGCACCGCGGTCCACTCGGCGTCGGTGCGCCAGCCGGGATCGGCGGGCCACGTCGCGATGATCGCCGCCAGCACTGCCCGCCGATACAACGCCAACCGCAGCGCCCGGGCAGCCTCCTCCTCCGCGCACCGGCGCACCCGATCAGAGACATACACCCCCACCGGAGCGGCCGCACCCCAGCCGAGACGGCGCACCGCCATCCACCCTTTGGCGGGCAGAGCACGGCCGTCCAGCCCGACCCCCGCATCCAGCAGGTCCAGATCCGCCCGATTCCAACGCTCCGCCACCACCCCGGCCGTCATCGCCAGACCACAGCGGCCAACCGGCTCACCCGCTCGGCCAGCACCCGCTCACCGACCACCTCACCCGAGGATTCCAGCACCGCACGAAACGCCCGGCAGGACGCGGTGGACACCACCTCACCCATCAGCACCCACCCGACCCGCGTCCGCCCCTACGACCTCAGCCCATCGGGCCGGATATAGCTTAGGGTGACGTTACCGACACGCACAGATCATCGCCGAAACACAGCTACCCATAGCGGACACAAAGCACAGTCCTAACCCGGCGCGGAGCAGCCGGCGGCTGATCTCCACCACGGCGACCAGCGGCGCCATCCCGGCGAGCGCGCTGACACCGGTCAGCACGGCGCAGCCGATCAGGGTGGCACGGGCGGGAGCAAGCACCGATGGCGCCTTCCGTGCTGAGGAGACGGTGGACATGGCCACCCTTTCGCGTCGAGTTAGGTGAACCTAGCGCGACACACTAACGATAATCATTGTCGTTCGCTACCCTCCTCGTCGGAGATCACGGACGAGGAGCGCTCAACCCCCGCCGGCTTCAGAGCGCGTGTCGTAGGCCCGCTGCCGGGCGCCGATGTCGTCGGCGTGCTCGACCGCCCAGGTGTAGAGGTGCAAGAACGGCTCGCGCAGCGACTCGCCGAGTGGCGTCAGTGAGTACTCCACCCCTACGGGCGAGGTCGGCAGGACGCGGCGTTCGATCATGCCGTTGCGTTCGAGGCGGCGCAGGGTCTGAGTGAGCACGCGCTGGGTGACTCCCTCGAGCCGACGCTTGATCTGGTTGAACCGTTGCGGCTCCACCAGCACCGCCATCGTCATCATCGACCACTTGTCCGCGATCTGGTCGAGGATCGGACGGGTCGGGCAGTCAGCGCGGAAAACCCACTCCGGCTCGATGGTCTCGGTCACTCTCGGTATCCTCCGGGATCCTTGAGATGCTGAAAGTGCGTTATTGACGCCTCTCGGCGATCACCCAATCATAGGTATTCATCAGATACCTAGCGGCGCGGCTGCCACTGTCGCATGGCCGTCGCCGCCTCCGGAACGGAGTTACCGGCGTGAGCCAGCCCACTTTCCCCACCCTGCACGTGACGCGCGACCGCGGTGTCGTCAAGGTCGTCATCGACAACCCGCCCGTGAACGTGCTCAGCCTGGCGATGATGGCCGACCTGATGACGCTGCTGACCACGTTGCGGGAGGACGAGACGGCCAAGGTTGTCGTGTTCGAGAGCGCTGACCCAGAGTTCTTCATCGCCCACGTCGACATGACGCTCATCGACGACGAGGACGCCACCGCCGACCCGACCGCCGGGGCGCCGGCTGGACTCAACGTCTTCCAGGCACTCGGCGAGGCTTTGCGCACCCAGCCCCAAGTGACGATCGTCAAGCTGGCCGGGATGGCTCGTGGTGGAGGGGCCGAGTTCGTCGCGGCGGCCGACATGAGTTTCGCGGCGATCGGCCGGGCCGGGCTCGGCCAGATGGAGGTGCTGGGCGGCATCGTGCCCGGTGGCGGCGGCACGCAATACCTGCTCGGCCGGGCCGGCCGCAATCGCGCGCTGGAGATCGTCCTCGGCGCGGACCCGTTCGACGCGCAGACGGCCGAACGCTACGGCTGGGTCAATCGCGCGCTGCCTGCCGACGAGATCGACGCGTTCGTCGACCGGCTCGCCCGTAACATCGCGGGCCTGCCGGACGGCACGATCGCGGCCGTCAAGAGCGCCCTGCCGCCGCAGGACATGGCCACCGGGATGCTGCGCGAGCACGAGGCGTGGGCGAGCCAGTTCGTCCGGCCCGCCGCGGAGAAGCTGCTCCGCGGCGCGCTCACGGCAGGTGCCCAGACCCGCGACGGCGAGCGGCGCCTGGAGCAACTGCTGCGCTCGGTCGCGCTCTGAGAAACGCAGCCGACCGGCAGCCTGGTCAGAGCCCTGGCGCAGGAACCGGGGCTCGCCGGTCAGGACGCCGTGGCCGCGCAGCGGGCTCAGGCCGCCCGTCCCCGATTTCGACCGGATCGCTCCCACCGGTTCCGACGAACAGCCGCCCGTCTGCCACAACGCCGCAGATCGCTTGCCCTGAAGGTGGAGCCCGTTCCTCAGGCCCCGGTCCGCGGAAGTGGCACAGAGGTGCGACCGTGGCCGCCGGTGCCCCCGGTGTCCTGGCCCGGATCGACGACGACCGCGGGACCTGGATCGGCGCCAGCGGGACCGCCGATCTCGACACCCGGAAGCCAGTGCCGCGCGAGGCACGATTCCGTGTCGCCAGCGTGACCAAGAGCATGGTCGCCGCAATCGTGGTGCAGCTGGCCGAGGAAGGCAGGCTGAGTCTGGACGAGCCGATCGGCAAGTGGCTGGCCGGCGAGATCGACGACGGCGACCAGATCACCGTGCGGGAGCTGCTGAACCACACCGGCGCCTGGCCACCTACGACCGCGCCGCCGAGTTCGACGACCCTGAGCAGTACGGTCAGCGGACCTACTCGCCGCAGCGGCTCATCGACGAGTCCGAGCGGCTGCCCCAGCCCGAGCGCGGCCGCTTCTCCTACTCCAACACCGGCTACATCGCGCTCGGGCTGCTCGTGGAGAAGGTGACGGGTCATGAACTCAGCGCTGAACTCGACCGGAGGATCTTCCGTCCGGCCGGGATGACGCGCTCCTACCTGCCCGAGACCTGGGACGGCATCCGTGGCCCACACGCCACCGGCTACTACCTGCCCACGGGCGCCGACCCGAGCCTTCCGGGCTCACTGGCGTCCCATCACCCGGCTGAACCCGTCCTTCGCCTGGGCAGCGTACGGTGTGGTCTCCGACGCCCGCGACCTCAACCGTTTCTACCGAGCGCTCTTCGACGGCCGGCTCGTCAGCCGGAAATCGCTGGCGCAGATGCGCACCGGCGTCGCCACGCCGCAGGCCCCGGTCTTCCCCCGGTACGGGCTTGGGCTGGAGACGGTGGGACTCACCTGCGGCGAGATGTGGGGCGCGACCGGCTCGATCCCCGGCTACGTGACTTTCAGTTTCGCCGATGCCACCGGGGGGCGCCGGATGACGCTGTCGGTCAACGTGCAGCGCAACGATCCGGCGGTCGCGCCCATGCTGCTGGCCGTCGTAGACGCGTTCAACCGCTATTTCTGCGGCGAGCCGTACGCATTGCCGGCTGGGGGTCCGGAGGCATCGTCGGCGTAGTCGGCCGGCGAGAACGGGCGTGCCGCGTTGGGCCAGGACCGAGCTGCTCGCGCACGCTGTCCCGGTGTCCCGCCCGCTAGGTCCAGCACGCTAGTGACCTCGGTGGCACTGGTGACAAGGCAGCTGCCCGCGACGACCGGGTCGACGATGGCGTGTGCGGTAGAGGCGCTGGCGAGCAGGGCTGCGGCCGTCAAGCCGGCAGCGGCGAGCAGGTGGGTAGGGCGAGGCAGCTGCTGATCCTTGTCAGGTCTCGGTCGACCTGGGGATGAATCGTACGAACGGAACGAGCCGGCCGACCTCACGGTAATCCCGCACGCTGCCGTCCACCTCGAACCCCATGATCTTGGAAAGCCGGCGGGCGGCGGCCGGGTGGCGCGGCGCGTACCGTGCCATGAGCTCCGCGCCTTCGTCGGCGGGCAGTGGGGTGGCCGTCACCGGCAGGGTGCGACCGCCGACCTGGATGGTGACGTCCGGGGTCTTCATGACGTTCTGGTACCAGTCGGCGCGTGGCCCGAACCCGGAGGCCGCCACCCAGCCGCGCTCATCGTGCTCGACCACCTCGATGACCGCCTGGCGCGGCCGGCCGGAGACGCGGCCGAGGTGCGTGAGCAGCATGATCCGCTGCCCCAGCAGCGGGCCCAGCCCCAGCCGGTACAGCTGGATGGGCAGGCGCCACAGCCTGCGGCGCAGGCCCGTCGGCGGGGCGGGCTTCTGGATGATCCGCATGGTTCAGTCCTTTCCGTTCCTGAGCAGGTCCGCCACCCCGGTGAGCGCCTCACCGACCGGCAGCTCGTGGTCGATCATGTAGTGCAGCATCAGCCCGTCGATCAGCGCCGCGACCAGCGTGGCCACCCCCGTCGCCCGTTCGGGCGACCATCCGGGACGCAGCTGCCGGATCCGCCCGGCGAGCTGGGTCCGGGCCTCGCGCAGCTGGTCACGCAGCACCTCGCCCAGGGCCGGGTCGCGGGTGGCCCCCGCGAGCAGCTCCGCGGCCAGCCGCGCCGTCCGCTCGTCACCGGTGGTCTCCGGCAGCAGGCGGTGTACGGCGGCCAGCGCCGCCCATTCGTCCGCCGCGTCGAGAAGCTCGGCGACCAGGGGGTTGATGACCAGCTCCCCCGCTCGCCGGATGATCGCCGCATGCAGCCCCGGCAGCCCGCCGAAGTGGTAGTGGATCAGGCCGGCGTTGGTGTCGGCGCGCTCGGCCACCCCACGCGTGGTGACGGCCTGCCAGCCCCCCTCGCACAGCAGCGCGATGGCGGCGTCCACCAGTTGCTCTCGACGCCGGCTCCCCCGGACTGAACTTGGCCGATCGCCCAACTTAGCCATATGGCCAAGTTAACACATCGCCGCCTCTTCGCGGCTTGCCCTCGACGCGAGGGGGTGGATGCGTGTTGAGCCGGGTCAGCCACATCAGTCCGGCGGTGGCCGGTTCGCTTGGAGGTGGGCCAGGGCCAGCAGGACGTAGTGGTCGGCCAGGACCGGGATGTCGTAGGGCAGGGGGCGGGGGGCGGCCTGGTCGGTGATCGAGGTGTAGCCGCCGTCGGTGTCCTGCCGGTCGAGCAGGTAGCGGATGCCGCGGTCGATGCCGCCGCGGTGGTCTGCGGGGCCGAGCGCGAAGAGGGTGTAGGCGGTGCTGATCGGATCGCTGGGGCGGCCGGGGATCTGTCCCCATCCGCCGTCGGGGTTGGCGGTGGTCCACAGCCGTCGTCGGGCCGCGGCGATGGCGGGGAGCACGCGGCCTGCGTGCGTGCCGGGATTGCGCCGGTAGGCGGTATGCAGCGCGTGCATGGTGTGGGACATGGCGTTGGCTTCGCTGAGGCTCCAGCTTCGCTCGAAGGTGCCGTCGGGGCGTTGGGCGGCCAGGAGATATCCGGTCGCACGGTCCAGGGCCGGGCGGTGCGCCCATGCGTAGGGAGCAAGTGCGGCCACGGCGTTGGCCGTCATGGTGACCTCGCAGGGCTGGCCTGGCAGGTAGGTGGGAAAGCCGCCGGAGGGATCTTGCAGGGTGCTCAGGTTGCGCCGGGCGCGGCCGATGGCCTGCTGGTAGGCGGCCGGGTCCACATCGTGCAGGAAGCGCAGGACATGGGTGGTGGAGTCGGTGTCGGTGGTCCGGACGCCTTCGGCGTAGGCCCAGCCCCCGTCCGGTCGCTGCTGAGCGGCCAGATAGTCGCCCATCGCGGTGAGGATGCGCGCCGGGACGCCGGCGCGGGCCAGCGCCAGTCCCGCGGTGACGGTGGCGAAGACCTCCTCACTGGCGATCATGGGCATGCCGCCGTCGGGGTTCTGGCAAGCGGCCAGGTGACGCACCCCCTGGCGGATCACCGGATGTCCGGGCAGCACGCGGTTGAGGGCCAGCAGGGCGAACAGGTGCGAAAAGGCGAACTTCTCCCACACCCCGTGTCGCTGGCCCTGCTCGGTACGGTTCAGCAGCCGCTCGGTCAGCTCGGCCGGGACCGGATCGGCGGTGTTGAGCAGGTGGATGGCCATCAACCGCAGCGCTGTCCAGGCAACCTGGCCATGGTGCTCGAAGGCGTCGGAGTCGGCTCGCACGCTGAACGGTTCGGGGCCGACGAGCGCCAGGACGGAGACCAGGGCGAGCTTGTTACGGGCCGAGCAGGGCTGGCCGGCCCCCTCGCAGGCGTGCTCGGCCAGGCGTTCGGGGTCACGCGCGGGTACGCCGTGCAACGTGGCGTCGATGACGGCGCGGTCGTAGTCTCCCGCGTCGGCCCTGGCGCGCTCCAGATATGCCCGCAGCGCCTGCTGCGTGCGGGGCTCCAGCTTTTCGCGGCGCGTCAGCGTGAGCATGAGAGCCGATTCGCAGACCCTGCTCGCGCAGCGGCCCACGACCACCGAGCGACGGTCCATCTGCCGGAGTACATGCTCGCGCAGCCGCCGGATCGCGCTGGTCAGTTCGGCTGGTGGCACGGCAGTCACCGGACGGGCAGGGCCGCCCGCGTGGTTGCTCGCGCGGCCCGGGACGGGCGGAAGATCGAGACTCATCCGCTCGCGCAGGGTGGCGGCCACGTCGTGACGGTCGCAGACCGTCCACTCCCCCACGTCCGGGTGAGCCAGCAACGCCGGAGAGGGCTCGAAGGCGACGCGATGCCCAGCGCGCTGCAGCAGTGCGAGATCCCCCAGCGTGTTGCCCATGGCCATCGAGGCGGGCCAGTCGATCGGATCGCCCCCGGCCAACTCCATCGCCGCGCTCACCTTGGCCCCCGGCATACCCGGTGCGGTCCGGCCCGTGTACAAGCCGTCTTCCGCCACGAACCGGACACCTCGATAGAGAGCAACGCCGAGCTCGGCGGCCAGGTGGGCCACCAGCATCTGCGGCCCGCTGGAGATCAGCATCGGGACGTAGCCCGCGTCCCGCAGTGCCGCGACCAGCAGCCGGGCGAAGGGGAACACCCGGCCGCGTTCCTTTTCCCACACCTGTTCGGCGACGTGCGCGACCCGTCGGCAGACGACATCGGTCAGCATCGCCGCGAACAGGCTCGACATGCGCTCGGCGACCGCGACGCTTTCCTGCTCGCAACCAGGTATCCGCGCGCCGCATGCGCGCAACCGGGCCAGGCGATCCGGCGGGCTCAATCCCGCCGCCACCAACTTCGCCGGCATCGCCTGCGCCAGCGCGCCGGGAAACAACGTGCCGTCGACGTCCAGGACCGCGATCTTCACCTACGGACTCCGTTCACGAATCGGTCGCCGCCGGCCACGGCCCGCCTCGATGGTCATCGTTCCGGTCGGTTGACCACGGACACCGCCAAATGAACGGCCGCGGTCGCGCGTCGGCCCGGAGCCTGGCCGATCAACACCCCGCAGCGCACCGAAGGTAACGTGACGCGTTGGCTCCGTGACATACCGCGACGGTGACGGGTGCGTCACCAGCGACACAGAATGGGCATCACAGACGGCAGACGCCTACACCACGCGGTGTGCTTCTGGCGTACTCCGGCCGAACCCGTACGTCAGCCGCCGCAGCGCGGTCTCCGCCGGGCCGCGCCGACCCGTACCGGACAGTGCCGCCGCCAGCACCACTGTCCCCAGCCAAGTGAGCACGGCGATGCCGGTCGCGGCGGCGTCGCCGACGCTGGCGCCGAGCCCGCCGAGGTACGGCGTGAACAGCAGGACGAAGACCACCGACTGCAGCAGGTAGCAGGTGAGCGACCACTGGCCGCACGCGACCAGCGCGCGGGTCACCGCGCCGCGCCGCCGCCTGTCGCGCTCCATCCCGGCCGCGAAGAGTCCCACCAGCGCGGCGTACGCGAGCCCGCCGGCGATTCCGGTGACGCTGTGCAGCGCGTACGCCGAGACGCCGAATCGCGTCCGAGGGGATCCAGAGCCGCGTGTCGATCAGCGTCAGCGGCAGCCCGCCGGCGACCGCGATCAGCGTGCCCGCGATGACGGTCCGCGACAACAGTCCTCGATGCGCCGCCGGCTCTTCCAGCAGCCGGCGGCGAGCCGCCCAGATCCCGAGCAGGAAGGCGGGCACGACGCTCATGGCGAAGTAGGTGGGAGTCATCGCGGTCCAGCCGATCATCCGCGTCACGGCGGCCTCGAGCGGATCGGCCATGGCGGCGGGCGTGTCGCCCTTCTCGGCGGTCACGGTGAGCAGCCCGAACAGGGCCATCACCGCGACGTGCAGGACGGCCCCCACGCCGGCGTGGAACACCGGCGGCCGGGATCCTGCCTAGACGGTCCTGCCGAAGACCCACGTACGCAGAAGCAGGAATCGCACGCAGGTGGCGGCCAGGTTCGCCGTCACCAGCACCCCGAACTCCAGCGGCCGGGGCGGCGTGCTGTCGGCGGCGTGCAGTAGGGCGAGGGCGCCGCCCGTCAGGGCGAGGCTCGCGGCGAAGGCGATGAGTCCCTGCGCCTGCTGCCGCCACCACCGGCCCGGCCCACGGACACCGAACGTGAGCCGGCGGTTGAGCGCCGTGTTCGCCACGGCGGTGACGAGGAGGGCGACGAGGTTCGCCGCCTGGGCGCCGGTCGTCCCGCGCAGCAGGGCGTACAGCAGCAGGTAGGCGAGCGTGCTGACGGTTCCGACGGCGGCGAAGCGCAGCAGTTGACCCGGCAGGCCGGCGGGCACGCCCGCCACGGGGAGCGGGGAGCGCCCGAGTTGCTCGCGCAGGCCCGCCAGAGGAAGGCGGCCGGTCGCCAGCGCCCTGGCCAGCCGGGCGATGCCCCTGACGTCGGCCATGATCGTGGGCAGGAGGTCGACGCGGCTGTCCGGGTCGTCGATCCAGTCGACGGGCACCTCGTGGATGCGCAGTCCGGCGCGTTCGGCGAGGACGAGAAGCTCGGTGTCGAAGAACCAGCCGGTGTCCTCCACCAGCGGCAGCAGCCGGGCCGCGACGTCGGCGCGCACCGCCTTGAAGCCGCACTGCGCGTCCGAGAAGCGAGCGGCGAGCGTGCCCCGCAGCAGCAGGTTGTAGCAGCGCGAGATGATCTCCCGCTTGGGGCCGCGCGTCACCCGGGCTCCGCGCGACAGGCGGGAGCCGATCGCCAGGTCGGAGTGGCCGGTGATGAGCGGGGCCACCAGGGGCAGCAGGGCGGCCAGATCGGTGGACAGGTCGACGTCCATGTACGCCAGGACCTGCGCGTCGGAGGCCGACCAGGTGTGCTTGAGCGCCCGGCCGCGTCCCTTGGCCGGCAGCCGTACGAAGGCCACCTCCGGCAGCTCGGCGGCGAGCGCTGCGGCGATCCGCGAGGTCCTGTCGGTGCTGGCGTTGTCGGCGACCGTGATGCGAAAGGGGTAGGGGAAGTCGTCCGACAGGTGGGCGTGCAGACGGCGTACGGACGGTTCGAGGTCGTGCTCCTCGTTGTGGACGGGGACCACGACATCGAGCACCGGGGCGTGGTGACCTGCGGAAGCCGTGGCCGCGACGTGCGTGGGAAGCGTCGAAGGGCTCATGGCCTCACCTTCGGTCCGGCGGCTTTCCCGCAGTTGTGGCCTTGCTGTGGCCGCCCTGTGAATGGGGCGCGACCTGCGGAAATCCGCCTGGCGGCGCTCCGCAGGCCGGTCAAGGGGATGTCAGGTCGTAGACGGTGATGTCGCCGACCGTGGTGGCGGTGAAGGTGGCCTCGACCCAGGCGGAGATCTCCGCGCCGGCATTGCTGCCACCGCGAGCTCCACGGCCTGGTCCCCCGCCAGGTCCGGCGCCTGGGCCGCCGCCGATGAAGTAGTGGATCTTCCGCTCGGACACGTACCTCTGGAACCGCGCCAGCGTGGGCGAGGGGTCGCTGCCGTTGAAGCCTCCGACGGCCATGACCGGCGCGCCGGTGGCCAGCTGGTAGCCCGAGGCGTTCTGGGAGCCGATCGCGGCGGCCACCCACGTGTACGCGGCGGCGTCGCGCTTGAGCAGCGCGACCATGTCCGCGCTCGCCGTGGAGCCGTTGATCAGTCCGTTCATGCCACCGCCGCGCGGCCCGCGCGCCGCCGCACTCCGCCACTCTCCCGGCTGTGGCATGCCGCGCAGCGCGCCGGTCCCGTACGGCCCGAAGCCACGGCCGGGCCCGCCGCGCTCGCCGAAACCGCCCGCCACGGCGGGCCCGGCCGACGGGATGGAGCCACCGTGCGGGGTCGCCGCCGTGTCGATCGCGTACGCCGCGGGCCCGGCCAGGACGACCACGAGCGCCGCCGCCGCGATCGGCCCGGCCACCCGCGCGGACAGTCGTACGGTCACGAGCAGCCCCGCGGCCGTGAGCAGCCCGATGACCAGCACCGGCCAGCGCAGCCACGGCACGAAGGCGTCGCTGCGGCCGAGCAGCTCGAACGACCACCAGCCCGTCACCGCCACCGCCGTGGCGCCGACCAGGGCCGCCCGCGGGTCGGTCCGCCGCCGCCACAACATCACCGCGCCCATACCGGTCACCGCGCCGACGGCGGGGGCGAGCGCGACGGTGTAATAGGCGTGGAAGATTCCCGCCATGAAGCTGAACACCCCGGCGGTGACCAGCAGCCAGCCGCCCCACAGGACGAACCCGGCCCGAGTGCGGTCCGTACGCGCTGTCCGTGCGGTCACGACCAGGCCCGCCACCAGCAGAATGAGCGCTGCGGGCAGCAACCAGGCGATCTGACCGCCCTGCCCGGCGTCGAACATCCGCGTCCAGCCGGTCTCGCCCCAGCCGCCGCCCTGCCCGCCGCCGATGCTGCCGACCTCGTTGCCGTTCAGCCTGCCCAGGCCGTTGTAACCGAGGGTCAGCTCAAGCAGGCTGTTGTTCTGCGAGCCGCCGATGTAGGGGCGCATCGAGGCGGGGACGAGCTCGACGACGGCGACGTACCAACCGGCGGACGCGACCAGCGCGACACCCGCCAGGAGCAGCTGCCAGACGCGCCGGCCCAGCTTGGGCGGTCCCGCGACGAGGTACACCAGCGCGAACACCGGGACCACCAGCAGCGCCTGGAGCATCTTGGCGAGGAAACCGAACCCGACGAAGACGCCGGCCCACACCAGCCACTTCGTCGCGCCGCTCTCCACGGCCCGGACGATCGCGTACGCGCCGGCGACCATGAGCAGCACCAGCAGCGCGTCAGGGTTGTTGAAACGGAACATCAGCACGGCCACCGGCGTCAACGCGGTCGCCGCCCCGGCGATCAGCCCCGCCGCAGGGCCGTACCAGCGGCGGACGGTCGCGTACAGCAACCCGACGGTGGCCACGCCCATCAACGCCTGCGGCGCGAGCAGACTCCACGCGTTGACGCCGAACAGTCGCGCCGACAGCGCCATCGCCCACAGGGAGGCGGGGGTCTTGTCGACGGTGATCGAGTTGGCGGCGTCGGACGAGCCGAAGAAGAAGGCCGTCCAGCTCTGCGATCCGGCCTGCGCCGCCGCGGCGTAGAACGAGTTCGCCCAGCCGGAGGCGCCCAACCCCCACAGATAGAGCACCGCCGTGGCCAGCAGCAGCGCCAGCAGGACCGGGCGGACCCAGGCGGCGTCGTCCGCCCGCCCGCGCAGCCACCCCCTGACGCGCGTCACGCCCCGCGGGCCTGCGGGCGTCACGGGCGTCGGGGGCGTCGAGGGGAAGGTCATCGGTCGCGTTCTTTTCATCCGGTTCACCCGCCAACTGTCGGCCGCCGGCCTGTACGGGACGTGTGCCGTCGCTGTGCGGCGCCTGTGAACCCCTGACCAGGGGCCGGTGGGCTTCGCGCAGCGCTGTCAGCGGCCGTGTCAGGACGGCGACGGCCCGGTATCAGAGCGGTTGGCGATCGTGGACGCCATGAACGGTTCAGCGATCGCGGCTCCGTTCACTTGGTCTTCAGATCCGAAGGAGCGCATCACCATGTCCCTCACCCTTAACGACCAGGACAAGCTCACTCTGCGTACGGCCGCGTGGGGTGCCGTCTCGTTGATGTCGGCCGCTGGTGCCGCCGGCTCGGCGCACAAGGTCGCCACCGAGGGTTCCGTCGCCCTGACCTCCGCGACCGGTGTGGTGGGGCACGTGCTCGCCAAGGCGCCCAAGGGCGTGCAGTACGGCAAGTCCGTGGCCGAACTGGCCGACGTGGTGCTGCCGGCCCTGACGGCGGCCATGAGCCTGCTGCGGCAGCGGGACCCTGCCGAGGCCGACAACTTCCGCAGGACCGTCATCGTCGCCATCGAAGCAGCCGCCCGGCCGCAGAAGGGCGGGCCCAGCCCTGTCGTGGCGGAGATGGCCCGCAAGATCACCGCCGCCCTTGCTATGGACGCTACGGGGCAGGATCGTCCGGAGTTGCAGAAGGTGATCGAGGAGGTGGTCGATGCGGGTTTCGTCGGGGTGTCGTTGCGGGTGCGTGATGAGCGGGGTGAGTGGGCCGGCAGCGCGGGTGCGGCTGAGTTGGGTGGTTCTGTGAAGCCGTCGACGGATGGGCATGTCCGGATCGGTAGTAACACCAAGACCTTCACCGCGACCGTGGTGCTGCAGTTGGTGGCGGAGGGCAGGATCGGGCTGGACGAGGCGGTGGCGGGCTATCTGCCCGAGTTCGGGCTGGACGAGCGGATCACGGTACGGATGTTGTTGCAGCACACCAGTGGGGTGTTCAACTTCACCGGCGATTACTACCCCGAGTTCGTGCCGGGGATCGTCTGGTCGGGCCGGGAGTGGGTGGACGACCGGTTCAGGACCTACCGGCCGCAGGAGCTGGTGGAGCTGGCGTTGTCGAAGCCGGCGCGGTTCGAGCCTGGTA
>NZ_JBITLM010000016.1:0-132471 GCF_044465295.1 Nonomuraea sp. NPDC049714
TGCGCCCCGCACCCGACGGGCATCCCCAACATGGACTACGGTCTGGGAGTGTTCGTGATGACCACCGACGACGGCCACACCGTCATCACCCACAATGGCGCCGCCGTGGGCCACGCGGCGCTGATGTACAGCACCCCCGACGGCAGCAAGACCCTGACCGCCGCGCTGAACTGCGTGGACGACGCCGGCCTGGCCATCGCCGCGGCCTTCCAGACCGCCCAGCGAAGGCTCGTCAACGAGGTGTTCGGCAGCGGGCGTCCGAGCCCGAGCCGAGCCTAGGGCAAGCTGAGCGGATGAGACACGGAGTCACGATCGGGCAGGCGGCGGCGTTCGTCGGCGTCACGGTGAAGACGGTGCGGCACTACCACAAGCTCGGCCTGGTCGAGGAGCCGGAACGCGACAGCTCCGGCTACCGGCGGTACGGATCGGCCGATCTGTTGCGGCTGGTGCAGGCCCGGACGCTGGCCGCCGCCGGGGTGCCGCTGGCCGAGATCGGGCCGCTGCTCGACGCCGATGCCGCGCTGTTCGCCGCCGCGCTCGCCGACGTCGAGCGGCAGCTCGACGAACGGATCGAGGAGCTGATCGGGCGGCGTGACATGCTGCATCGGCTCGCCGACGGTGACCGGGCTCTGCTGCCCGACCGCGCCGTGGCGCTGCTGAAGCGGATGCTCGGCCTCGGCTTCCCCGCGGACGAGGTGGCGGCCACCAGGGAGGGCTGGGTGCTGGCCAAGGCCCTGGTCCCAGAAGGCTTCGACGACTACCTCGCCCATTTCGAGCACGCCCTCGAAGACACCCGGCTCGCCGCCTTGGGCAAGCGCGTGATCGAAGCCGCGGCCTGGGAACCGGACGACCCCCGCATCGCGGAGGTCGCCACCGCCGCGGCCGACCACTACCTCGCCGACCCCGTACTGCTGAAGACCGTGACCGGCCTGCAAGCCCGCACCGAGGCCGCGACCCGGTACACGCTGATCGCCCACCACGGCCAGGCGCCGACACCGGCCGCGGCGCGGCTGGCCGAGCTCTTCGAGAGCAAGCTCCGCGCCGCCGGCGTCCATATCCCCGGACCGGGCTCCCGCTGACCGCGCCGTGCCCCGGCCCTCCAGCCCGGCGGCAACCGGCGCGAACCCCGGGTCACCGGCCGATCGGGTGCCAGACCGTCTTGATCTCCAGGAAGGGCTTGACGCGGGACAGGCCGGGATCGGTGTCGTCCCAGTCGTCCCCGCCAGGTCGCAGGACCCTCTTGAGCGTGGTCGCCGCCAGTGCTTCCAGCTCGCCCGCGAGACTCCCCGCACCGGCCAGGTCCAGGGCGTTCACGTCGGCGTGACCGGCCAGCGGTGGGGCGAGCTCGGCCAGGCGGCCGGTCAGGATGTTCGCGGCGCCCGCCGGGAGGTCCGAGGTGGCCAGCGCCTCGGCCAGCGTGATCGCGGGCAGCGGGGCGCCCTCGCTCGCCACCAGCACCGCCGTGTTGCCGGAGGTGAGCACGGGGGCGAGCACCGAGACCAGCCCGAGCAGCGAGGAGCCGGTGGGGGCGAGAACGCCCACGACGCCCGTCGGCTCGGGCTCGGAGAGGTTGAAGTACGGGCCCGACACGGGGTTCGCACCGCCCAGCAGCTGGCCGAACTTGTCGGCCCACCCGGCGTAGTAGACCCAGCGATCGACGGCCGCCGACACGAGCGCCTGCGCCCTGGCCTTGCCCACCCCTTCCGCCGCGGCGACCTCCTCGGCGAACTGGGCCCGGCGGCCCTCCATCATCTCCGCGATCCGGTAGAGGATCTGCCCGCGGTTGTACGCCGTGCGTCCCGACCAGCCGGGGAACGCCTTGCGGGCGGCCACCACGGCGTCGCGCACGTCCTTGCGCGAGGCCAGGGCGGCGTTGGCGAGATGGTCTCCGGCCGAGGACGTCACGGGATAGGACCTGCCTGACTCCGAGCGCGGGAACGCGCCGCCGACATAGAGCTTGTACGTCCTGCGCACGGCGAGGCGCGGAAAGTTGTCAGCCAAGGTATGCCTCCAGCCCGTGCCGGCCGCCCTCACGGCCGTAACCGGACTCCTTGTAGCCCCCGAAGGGGCTGGCGGGATCGAACACGTTGAAGGTGTTGGACCACACCACGCCGGCACGCAACAGGCTGGCGGTCCAGAGCATCAGGGAGCCCTTCTCCGTCCACACGCCGGCGGACAGCCCGTACGGTGTGTTGTTGGCCTTGGCCACGGCCTCCTCCGGGGTGCGGAAGGTCAGCACCGACAGCACGGGGCCGAAGATCTCCTCGCGGGCGATCCGGTGCGCCTGCGTGACGCCGGTGAACACGGTGGGCGGGAACCAGTACCCGCGCTCGGGGAGCGGGCACGCCGGCGACCAGCCCGTGGCGCCTTCCGCCTGGCCGGCCGCGGCGAGCTCGCGGATCCTGGCGAGCTGCGCCGCGGAGTTGACGGCGCCGATGTCGGTGTTCTTGTCCAGCGGGTCGCCGAGGCGCAGCCGTTCCATGCGGGCCCGCAGCCGGGCCAGCAGCTCGTCCGCGATCGACTCCTGGACCAGCAGCCGGGAGCCCGCGCAGCACACGTGGCCCTGGTTGAAGAAGATCCCGGTGACGATCCCCTCGACGGCCTGGTCGATCGCCGCGTCGTCGTAGACGATGTTGGCGCCCTTGCCGCCGAGCTCCAGGGTGAGCCGCTTGCCCGTGCCGGCGACCGCGCGGGCGATCTCCCTGCCGACCTCGGTAGAGCCGGTGAAGGCCACCTTGTCGGCACCCGGGTGCGCGACCACGGCGCGGCCGGTGGCGCCCGCCCCGGTGACGATGTTCACCACGCCGGGCGGCAACCCGGCCTCCTGGCAGATCTCCGCGAACGCCAGGGCGGTCAGCGGGGTGGTCTCGGCGGGCTTGAGCACGACCGTGTTGCCGGTGGCCAGCGCGGGCGCGACCTTCCAGGCGAGCATCAGCAGCGGGAAGTTCCACGGGATGACCTGCGCGGCCACGCCCAGCGGCCGGGTGCCCAGCCCGGCGTGCGCCAGCTTGTCGGCCCAGCCGGCGTAGTAGAAGAAGTGGGCGGCGGCCAGCGGCAGGTCGACGTCCCTGGTCTCCTTGATCGGCTTGCCGTTGTCCAGCGACTCCAGGACGGCCAGCTCGCGGGCGCGTTCCTGGATGATGCGCGCGATCCTGAACAGGTACTTGCCGCGCTCGGCCCCCGGCAGGGGCGACCACACCTGCTCGAAGGCCCGACGCGCCGCCGCGAAGGCGCGCTCCACGTCGG
The DNA here is from genome assembly GCF_044465295.1 of Nonomuraea sp. NPDC049714. NCBI lineage: Bacteria > Bacillati > Actinomycetota > Actinomycetes > Streptosporangiales > Streptosporangiaceae > Nonomuraea > Nonomuraea sp. NPDC049714. The sequence continues at coordinate 3,247 of NZ_JBITLM010000016.1, forward strand.
CGTCGTCGGCGACGGCCACCTCGGCCAGCGGCTGCTCGTCGGCCGGGTTGACCGTGACGATGCGCTCGTCGCTCTTGGATTCGACGAACTCGCCGTCGATGAACAGGTCGTACGACGGCCGGATGGACACGATGGCCCGTGACTCCGGCGCGGGCGCGTACTCGAAGATCTCCACACCTCTCCCTAGTCGATCGTGTAGTAGTCGGGCCCGCCGTAGTGGCCGGTGGCGAGCTTGGTCCGCTGCATGAGCAGGTCGTTCAGCAGCGTCGAGGCGCCGAGCCGGAACCACGCGGGGTCCAGCCAGTCGTCCCCGGCGATCTCCTTGACCAGCACCAGGTAGCGGATGGCGTCCTTGGTGGTGCGGATGCCGCCGGCGGGCTTCACCCCGGCCTGCCGTCCGGTCGCCGTCCGGTAGTCCCTGACGGCCTCCAGCATGATCAGCGTCACCGGCAGCGTCGCGGCGGGCGCGACCTTGCCGGTGGAGGTCTTGATGAAGTCGGCGCCGGCGTGCAACGCCAGCCAGGACGCCCGTCGTACGTTGTCGTGGGTGACCAGCTCGCCGGTCTCCAGGATGACCTTCAGATGGGCCGGGCCGCACCGCTCCTTGACGGCCGTGATCTCGTCGAAGACCTTGCGGTAGTCGCCCGCCAGGAACGCGCCCCGGTCGATCACCATGTCGATCTCGGTGGCTCCGGCGGCCACCGCCGCGCTCGTGTCGGCCAGCTTCACCTCCAGCGACGTGCGCCCGGACGGGAAGCCCGTGGCGACCGAGGCGAGCCCGACGCCGCTGCCCTTCAGCGCCTCGGCGGCCACGGCGACCATGTCGGGGTACACGCAGAGCGCGGCGACCGGGGGAGCGGTGGGGTCGGCCGGGTCGGGCCGGACGGCCTTGGCCGCCAGCGCGCGCACCTTGCCCGGTGTGTCCGCCCCTTCGAGGGTGGTCAGGTCGACCATCCTGATGGCCAGGTCGATCGCGTACCGCTTGGCCGTGGTCTTGATCGACCTGGTGGCCAGGTCGGCGGCCCGCCGGCCGACGCCGACCTCGTCGACGCCGGGCAGTCCGTGCAGGTAGGCCCGCAGCGAGCCGGGAATGGTGTCAGGCACGAGCGCCACGCCTCTCGATGAGCATGTTGAGTACGAGGGCGACCAGCAGGATGAGGCCGGTCACCACCATCTGGAAGAAGGACCCCAGGCCGAGCAGGTTGCACAGGTTGCGCAGCACCGACAGCAGCAGCACCGCCACGAAGGTGCCGAACACGCCGCCCCGGCCGCCGAACAGGTTGGTGCCGCCCAGCACCACGGCCGCGATCGCGTCCAGCTCCAGCCCGCTGAAGGCGGTGGGCTGGCCCACGGTCAGACGGGAGGTGAGCAGCACCCCGGCCAGCGCCGCCAGCCCGCCCGACACCGCGAACACCGTGGTGATCACGCCTCGCACGGGCAGGCCGGACAGCCGGGCGGCCTCCTTGTTGCTGCCGACCGCGTACACGTACTCGCCGAACGTGGTGCCGCGCAGCACCCCGGCGGCGAGGAGGGTGACCACCACGAAGATGATCCCGACGATCGGCACGTAGCCGACGAACCCGCCGCCGAGGAGCTGGAACGCCTCGGATCCGCCGGCCTGCGCCGGCTTGCCGTCCGTCAGCAGGTACGTGAGCCCGCGGATGGCCGTGAGCCCGGCCAGGGTGGTCATGAACGACGGCAGCGACAGGTACGCCGACAGCCCGCCCATGACGGCGCCGAACGCCGCGCCGATCGCCAGGCTGAGCAGGATCGCCGGCAGGACCGGCATGCCCGGGGCCATGAGCAGGGCGACGGTCATCCCGCCGAAGGCCGCGACGCTGCCGACCGACAGGTCGATGCCCGCCGTCAGCACCACCATGGTCATGCCGATGGCCACGATGCCGGTCAGCGACGACTGCTGCAGCAGGTTGGCGATGTTGCGGCCGGTCAGGAACTGCGGCGCCAGCAGCGACGCCACGACGCACAGGCCGAGGAAGACCAGCAGCAGGTTGGACTTGACGATCAGGTCGGCGCCGCGGCGCGATCGGCCGCCGCGCTCCTTTCCGGCGGCCGAGGCCAGCGTGGATCCGAGGGATGTGGTCATGCCGTGGCTCCTGTGATGACGGTGTGCGCGATGACGCTTTCCGGGCTGGTTCGGGGGTCGAAGCGGGCGACGTTGCGGCCTTCGTACAGGACCTGGATGCGGTCGGCGTTCGCGGTCAGCTCGTTGAGCTCGCTGCTGGCCAGCAGCACGGCCACGCCCTGGTCGGCGAGGTGACGCACCTGCCGGTAGAGGTCGGCCTTGGCGCCGACGTCCAGACCGCGCGTGGGCTCGTCCAGCAGCAGGACCCTGATCCCGCCCCGGGTGATCCACTTGGCCAGCACGATCTTCTGCTGGTTGCCGCCGGAGAGCTGGCCGACGAGCTGGGCGGGGCCCGCCGCCTTGACGCCCAGGTCGGCGAGCGCGGGCCGGGCCAGGCGCCGGCCGAGCCGGCCGGGCAGCAGCCACGGAGGGCGGCCGAGCGCGCCGATCGCGGCGTTGCGGCTGACGGACAGCCCCAGCATCAGGCCCTGCTCCTTCCTGCTCTCCGGCACCAGGGCCAGCCCCGCGCGTACGGCCGCGGCCGGGCTCGCGACCTTGAGCGGCCGGCCGTCCAGCCGGGCCGTGACCTGGGCCTTGAGGTCGCCGAACAGGGCGCGCAGCAGCGTGGTCCGGCCCGCGCCGCCGAGGCCGGCGAGCCCGACGACCTCGCCCGGCCGTACCTCGAGGTCGCGGACGTCGAGGAGCCCTGGCACGTGCACCCGCTCGACCCGCAGCAGGGGCTCCCCGCCGGGCGCGGGCCGGTTCACTGCGCCGACGAGCTCGCTCGCCTCGCCGATCATCGCGGCCACGATCTCGCCGGGACCGGTCGAGGCCAGGTCGTAGACACCCGCCGTGCGGCCGTCGCGCAGCACCGTGGCGCGGTCGCCGATCTCCATGACCTCGTCCATGCGGTGGGAGATGAAGATCACCGACCGTCCTTCGGCGGTGAGGGAGCGGATGACCTCGAACACCCCCAGCAGTTCGCTCTCGCCGAGGGTGGCCGACGGCTCGTCCATGACGATGACGCGCGCGTCGGCGGTCAGCGCCTTGGCGATGGCGGTGAGTTGCTGAGCCGCGATCGGCAGCTCCCTGACCCGGGTGGTGACGGGGAAGGAGGCGCCGACCCGGTCCAGCGCCTCGCGGGCCAGCCGCGCCCGCTGCCCGCGCCGGACGAACGGGCCGAGCCTCGGCGCCCGGCCCAGCAGCAGGTTCTGCGCGACGGTGAGGTCCGGCAGCAGGTCCAGCTCCTGGTAGATCACCGCGATGCCGGCCGCCAGCCCGGCGTGCGGTGTGGCGGGCCTGAAAGGCTGCCCGTCCAGCAGGATCGTGCCCTCTTCCGGCTGGTAGGACCCGGCCAGGATCTTCATGAGGGTGCTCTTGCCGGCGCCGTTCTCGCCCAGCAGGCAGTGCACTTCGCCGGGGCGGACGCTCAGCTCGACGCCGTCCAGGGCGACGGTGCCGGGGAAGCGCTTGACGATCCCGGTCATGCGCAGCCGTTCCTCGGTCCCGGTCATGTCTCCTCCAGCAGGTGGGTGGCGTTCTGGTCGTCGGTGATCAGCACGTCGCACAGGCCGCTGGTCACGACGGCCCGGCACACCGCCCGCTTCGCCCTGCCGCTGACCAGCGCGACCGAGGTGGTGGCCGAGCGCAGGAGGTCCAGGGACAGGCCGAGCGTGCGGCCGTCCAGGCCGGGGTCGACGATCTGGCCGCGCGCGTCGACGAAGCGGCCCAGCACGTCGCCCACCGCGCCGGCGTCCGCGAGCCTGTCGAGGTCGTCCGCGTCGATCTGACCGGAGTCCACCAGCACCGAGTCGCTGCCCATGCCGCCGGGGCTGAACAGGAACAGGTCCGCCCCGGCGGCCAGCGTGAGCACGTCGGAGACGGCGCGGTCGTTCTCCAGCGCCGCCCGGGTGCTCTGCTGCTCCAGGATCGCCGGGGCGGCCAGCAGCGTCGCGGTGCCGCCGCCGTGGTGGGCGATCAGACTCGCCGTGCTGCCCGCGCTGGTCGGCTGCCGCGAGCGGCTGAGCGCGCCGTTGATCTGCACGACGTGGACGCCCGTCGCCCAGCCGGGGGCGAGCCCGCCGGCCAGCCGGTCGAGCGTCCGGCCCCAGGAGACGCCGATCAGCCGGGGCACGGGCCGCATCGCCGCCAGGTGATCGGCGCCGGCCGCGGCCACCTGCTTGCGCAGCTGCTCGTCGCCGCCGCTGCCCGCCACCACGATGGTCTCCCGCAGCCCGAAGCGCTTGCTGAGCGCCCGCTCCAGGGCGCCCACCCGGGACCGCGGATGCAGCACCTCGATCCTGACGATGCCGGCCTCGCGTGCCTCGGCCAGCATCCGCCCCACCTTCCATCGGGTCAGGTGCAGGGCGTGGGCGATCTGTTCCTGCGTCTCGCCGCTCTCGTAGTAGCGGACGGCCACCTGGTAGAGCTGGTCGTCGTCGGTCATGAGCCGGACCTCCGCCGTGGGTCGCTCAGCCGGTGGGAGATCTCCGTGGTGGCGGCGGTGGCCGCGCGGTAGTCGGCGTAGCCGCGGTGGTAGGCCGCGACGTGCTCGGCGACCGGCTCCACGGTGCGGACCATCGGCGCGTAGCGCACCGCCGCCTCCGCCAGCGAGGCGTACCACCCGGTGCCGGCCGCGGCCAGCACCGAACAGGCGCGCAGCGTCAGGTTGTCACCGGTGACCAGGTGGACCGGCCGGCCGAGCACGTCGGCGGTGGTCTGGAGCCACAGCTCGTTGTGCCGGATGCCGCCCGACAGGTAGACCTCCTCCACGGCGATCCCGCCGTCGACGAAGGAGTCGAGGACCTGGCGGGTGCCGTACGCGACGCCCTCCACGGCCGCCCGGTAGACCTGCTCGGCGGAGCTGGCCAGGGTCAGCCCGAGCACGGCGCCCCGCAGGCGCGGGTCCCGCAGCGGCGTGCGGTTGCCCATGAAGTAGTCCAGGACGATCAGCCCGTGGTCGACCGGCGGCAGCTCCGCCGCGGCCTTGATGAGCCCGCCGAGCTCCGCCCGGGGCCGTCCGATGAGTTTCTCGCCCGCCCAGGCCAGCACGGAGCCCGCGCTCACCTGGCCGCCCTCCACGAGCCAGCGGCCCGTCTGCAGCGCGTCCGGGTACGGCCCCCAGACGGTGGACGGGAAGACCGCTTCGTCGATCTCGGTGACGAACGCGTTGGACGTGCCGCAGACGATCGACACCCGCCCTGCTGGGGCGCCGCCGATGGCCAGCAGCGACAGGTGCGCGTCGATCCCGCCCGACACGACGACGGCGGGGCCGGTGACGCCGAACTCCTCGCGGGCCCGTGCGCCGAGCGGCCCCACCGGGTCGCCGACCGGCACGATGTCGTCCGGCAGCTTGCCGCCCAGGTCGCCGATGCCGAGCGAGTCGTACAGGTCGTGCGGTGAGCCCGTACCGCGCGGGTCGTAGTTGCTCTTGCACACCGCGTTCATCCGGGAGCCCGCCCACCGCCCGGTGAGCCGCCACACCATGTAGTCCACCGCCTCGACGATGCGTGCGGCGGCGCGGTAGGTCTCGGGCTCGTGGCGGGCCAGCCACATGGCCTTGGGCACCAGCCACTCCACCGCGTCGCAGCCGCCGGAGTAGCGCAGGACCGGGTGGGCGGTCTCCGCGGTCAGCGCCGACTCCTCGCCCGCCCGGCCGTCCATCCACAGCAGGGCCGGCCGCAGCGGGCGGCCCTGCCGGTCGAGGACGGCCACCGTGGAGGCCGTGGTCGCCACCGCGACCCCGGCGATGGGCGGATCGCCCGCCTCGGCGAGCGCCTGGCGGGCCGCGCGGACGCTCGCCCGCCACCAGTCGTCCGGGTCCTGCTCGGCCCATCCCGGCCGGGGGAAATGCGTCGGGTACGCGGCGTCGCCCGCCCCCATCGGCGAACCTTCGACGCTGTAGACCGCGGCCCGCGCGCCTTCGGTTCCCAGGTCGAGCGCGAGGAAAGCCGTCATCGTCACTCCTCGTTCGGCAGGAAGAGAACCTTGGAGCTGAAGATCGACCGCTCACCGAGGCCGGCCATGGTCTCGGGCAGCGCGTCCAGCCCCAGCTCGTGCGTGATCATGAACTTCCAGGCGAGGTCGCCCGAGCTCAGCCCCTTGGCCGCGACCCGCCACTCCTCACCGGGGAACGGCGCGGAGAAGGAGTTCCACGCCCCGTGCAGGCTGACCTCGCGGCGCAGGAACGAGCTGAACGTGGCCTTGGGCAGCACCACGGGGTCGTGCGGGATGCCGATGAACACCGCCTCGCCGTGCCTGGCCGCCAGGCCCACGGCCTGGTCCACCGTGGCGGGCACGCCCGCTGACTCGATGACCACGTCGTAGCCGTCGCCGACCGCCTCGGCGGCAGCCTCCGCGCTGGTCGCGGTATGGGTGGCGCCGGCCTCGGCGGCCATGGCGGCCTTCTGCTCGTTCACCTCGATGACGAGCACCTCGGCCGCTCCGGCGAGCTTGGCCCACTGCACCGCGAACAGCCCGATCGGGCCCGCGCCGACGACCGCCACCCGCTTGCCGCCGCGCATCCGGGTGCGCCACAGGGCGTGCAGCGCGATCGCGGCCGGGTCGAGCATGGCCGCGGCACGCGGGTCGAGGTCGGCCGGCAGCACCATCAGGTTCTCGTCCGGCACGGTGACGTACTGGGCGTAGGCCCCGTCCCTGCGGCTGCCGAAGTAGCCGTAGTCCTTGCACAGGCTGAAGTGGCCTTTGCTGCAGGGAGCGCAGGCGTGGCAGGGGATGAGCGGGGGCACGGTCACGAGGTCGCCCTCGCGGACGCGGCCGGTGGCGGCCAGACGGTCGCCGAGGCGGACCACGTGGCCGGAGAACTCGTGGCCGCAGATGATGGGGAAGTGGTACGCCCCCGCGCGCAGCATGCGCGGGATGTCAGAGCCACACACCCCGCAGGCCGCGACTCGGACCAGCGCCTCTCCCGGGCCTGGCACGGGCACGGGCACCTGCTCGACCCTGATGTCACCGGGGGCGTGGAGCACCGCGGCCTGCATGGTTTCCGACATCCTGTCGCCTTTCTCCTGTGGGGTGCTCTACTTGCCGGCTTCGGCGAACTCGCCGGTTCCGGTGGCGTACTGGGCGGCGTTGTCCTTGTCGATCAGCGCGGTGCCCGCGTCGATGGCGGACTCGACCTTCTCGCCCTTCTTGACCTGGAGCGTCGTCTCCACGGCCTTGGCGCCGAGGGAGAGGGGGTCGTTGAGGGCGGTGGCCACGTACTGGCCGGACGGGATCTGCTTGACCGCCTCCATGAGCCCGTCGACCCCGGCGACCAGGACCTTGTCCTTGCCGTTCTCCTTGAGCACCTGCAAGGCGCCGAGCGCCATGTCGTCGTTGTGCGCGTAGACGGCGGCCGCGTCGGGGTGGACCTGGAGCAGGTCCTGCATGGCGGTGACCGCCTTGGAGCGCACGTAGTCCGCGTACGGGCCCTCAATGATCTTGATCTTGGGGTTGTCGGCCACGGCCTCGTGGAAACCCGCGCTGCGGTCGCGCGCCACGGCGCCGCCGGCGTCGCCGCGGATCTCGATGACCGTGCCGCCCTTGTCGCCGAGCTGCTCGCTGAGCCGCTTGCCGACGAGCGCGCCCATCGCCTTGTTGTCGCGGCCGACGTGGGCGATCGCACCCTCGGGCACCGGCCGGTCCACGGTCACGACCGAGACGCCGGCCGCCGTGGCCGCGGCGATGCCCGGCTGGACGCCCTGCGGGTCGACCGGGTTGATGAGCAGGACGTCGACCTGGCGGGTGATGAGGTCCTGGATGTCGTTGTTCTGCTTGGTGACGTCGCCGCCCGCGTCGGCGAAGTAGAGCGTGGCGCCGGCTTCCTTGGCGGCGGCCTCGGCACCTTCGCGCAGCTCGACGTAGAAGGGGGACTGCTGGGTCGCCTGGCTGAAACCGATGGCGACAGGGCCGTCCGACTGCTGGCCGGTGGTGGCGGCAGAGCCGCCCGGCGTGGTGGACACCGAACAGGCGGACAGGGCGGCGACCAGGAGAGACGGGATTATGAGCGACCGGAATGCGCGCATCTGAGCCTCCGTATGTGAGGTAGGTAACGCACTGTAAATCGCTTATTAACCTCTCTACAACACTTGAGCCAGATTCTGCTCATATGAGCAGAGCGTCGGATTTCGTGCGTCCCGTCTGTACGGCGACGACCTGTTCGGCCTGGCCACGAGGCTCACTTACACTGTTACGACCCTTACGACGGGTGGGCCACGGTCCACCGCAGGGAGGAGTCGGGAGCCGATGAGCCTTCGTCAGTTCGAGTACGCCCTGGCCGTGGCCCAGGAGGGCTCGGTGACGGCGGCGGCGGAGCTGCTGCGCGTCGCTCAACCGTCGGTGTCCCAGCAGATCCTCAGCCTGGAGCGCGAACTCGGCGTGAAACTGTTCGCCCGCACGCCGACCGGACTGGTGCCCACCACGGTCGGCCGCGCGTTCCTGCGGGAGGCGGAGGTCGCGGTGAGCGCGTCGCGGCGGGCCAGGGCGACGGCGCGGGCCGGTGCCGACGAGCTGGTGGGCGAGCTGGTGATCGCGGTGCAGATGGGCTTCGGCACGCGGCAGTTGCCGGGCGCGCTGGGCATGCTGCGTCGCCGCTTCCCCGGGCTGGAGGTCACCGTCTTCGAGGAGCCGAGCGCCGCCGAGATGGACCGGCTGTGTCGCCGGGGTGTGCTGGACCTCGCCCTGATGGCGGCGTGCGAGCGATCCCCCGCCGCCGCCCACCACATCGGCGACGAGGAGTTCGTCGTGGTGCTGGGAGACGGGCACCGGCTGCTCGACGCGGACCGGGTCGAGCTGCGCGAACTGGAGGGGGAGCCGTGGGTGAGGTTCGACCGTGACAACGCGCTCGACCTCGTGCTGGTGAACGTGCTGCGGGACAACGAGCTGACCCCGGCCACGGTCGCCCGGGTGTCCCAGACGGCGACGGCCGTGCGCTGGGCCGCCGACGGGCTGGGAGTGACGCTGGTCCCGGCCTCCGCGGTGCCCCACGGTCACGAGCACCTTGTTCGCCCGGTGTTCCCGGTCGTGTCCCAGCCCGTCATCGCCGTGGTCCCGCCCGGCGCGGGCCCGGCGGAGACGGCCCTGCTCGAACTTCTGCGTCAAGAGACCTGGTACGACACCGCCTCCCCTGTGCCGGGGTGAGAGGGCGAGCGATACGGGACCGCCGTCGCGGCTCCCCTACCTGGTGAGCCGCACGACGACATTGCCGCGGTGCACGCCGGCGAGCAGCTCGTCCTGGGCGGTGACGGCGCGCTGGAGGCCGCCTTCGAGGAGCGTGCGCGCGAACCTGATCCGGCCTTCGGCGTACCACTGGGCGTAGTGGGTGTTCCAAGCCTGGATCTGGTCGGGGGTGTGCGCGGTGGTGAAGGGCCGGATCTGCACCTCGTGGACGATCGCGGTCATGATGTCGAGGCGGGGGTGCCCGCCGTCGCCGCCGGTGACCTGTCCGGCGAGGGTGCCGCACAGCGCGAAGCGGGCGCCGAACGCCGTGTGCCGGAGCGCCGCTTCGAACTGGTGGCCGCCGATGGTGTCGAAGAAGGCGGTGATGCCGTCGGGGGCCAGCTCGGCGAGCCGGTCGTCGAGATCGTCGTTGCGGTGGTCGATGGCGGCGTCGAGGCCGAGCTCGTCCACCAGGTAGCGGGCCTTCTCAGGGCCGCCGGCGATGCCGATGACGTACGCGGCGCCACGCGCCTTGGCGATCTGCGCGGCCATCGACCCGACGCCGCCGGCGGCTCCGCTGACGAGGACGACGTCACCGTCGCCGACGGCGGCGACGTCGACGATGCCGTGGTAGGCGGGCACGCCCTGGTTGAGCAGGTACTCGGGACCGGGGAAGACGTCGTCGGGCACGGGGAACGCCTCGCCCGGCCCCAGGATGCTCTCCTCGCGCCAGCCCGCCATGTGCTGCACGACGGTTCCCACCGGCAGGTCGTCGGCGCGTGACTCGACGACCCTGCCGATGGCGCCGCCGTAGAGCGGCTCGCCGACCCGGAAGACGGGCGCCGGGATCTGGGTGGTCTCGAACATCAGGTCGCCGTTGGCCGCGATCACCTGCTGGAACAGGTTCCGCACCCGAACCTGGCCGGCGGCCGGTTCCTGCGGAGGAAGCGTGACCACGTCGAGCAGCGAGCCGGGCGGCTGGCCCAGATTCGTACGATGTTCGCGCAGGACGACGGCGGATGGTCCCTGGACGGTCATGATGAGAGCCTCTTGGTACGGTCGGAGCCGGGCCTGAGCCCATGGCGGAACGGTCGGACGAGCTCAGAGCTGGGTGGCGCCTCCGTCCACGGCGAGCTCGGCGCCGGTGGTGTACGTGGCGTCGAAGGCGAGGAACGCGGCCGCCCTGGCGACCTCCTCGAGGGTGCCGAAACGCCGCATGGGATTGTCCGCGACCCGCTCCGCCTTGAACCGCTCGGCGGCCTCCGCGCTCATCGTGTTCTCCAGGATCCCCGTGTCGATGGGACCGGGGCTGATCGCGTTGACGCGGATTCCGCGCGGAAGCAGCTCGCGGGAGAGGCTGCGGGCCATCGAGCGCAGCGCCGCCTTGCCGGCCGCGTAGACACTGGCGTCGACCATGCCGATGACGTTCGCGATCGACGTGGTGAGGACGACGCCGGCGCCCGGGCTCAACAGCGGGGCGAGCTTCTGCACGGTGAAGTAGGCGCCCTTGACGTTGATCGCGAACAGCTCGTCGTACTCCTCCTCGGTCGTCGACTCGAAGGGGGTGAGAGGTGCGATGCCGGCGTTGACGAACAGGGCCTCGATCGTGCCGAGTTCGCTCTTCACCCGGTCAGCCAGAGCGTCCAGGTCGGACAGTGAGGCCACATCGCCTCGGACGGCCACCGCGTTCGCGTCGAGCCGCTCCCGCGCGGCGTCGAGCGTGGCCTGGGAACGACCGGTGATCACCACGCGGGCGCCGCCGTCCGCCAGCAGTTTCGCCATCGCGAACCCCATGCCGCTGCCGCCGCCCGTGATCACTGCATTCTTGTCACGGTATTTTTCCATGTCGATCCTTCGTTCTCCTCAAGCGCCGATGAGTTATTTTTTCGTCGAAACAGGTGTTCTGGAATTCCGTCGGCGTCAACCCCGGGGGAATTCGCCGCCGTCCACGAAGAGATTGCTCCCGGTCAGCCAGCTCGCCCGGTCGGACACGAGGAAAAGCACCGCGTCGGCGATGTCGTCCGGCAGGCCGTCGCGCCCCAGCGGCACGGCGGCGTTGTCCTGGCCCGCCGGCGCCACGTCCAGCTGCGCCCACAGTTCCCGCGTCGCTTCGCCGCCGGGGGTGGCGACTCTGCCGGGACTCACGGTGTTGACCCGGATCCCGAACGGGGCCAGCTCCTGAGCGAGTCCCCGGCTGTAGTTCTCCAGCGCCGCCTTCGCCGCCGTGTAGTGCAGGAACGGTCCTGTCGAGGCGGGGACCGCGGCCGAGGAGATGTGCACGATCCGCCCCGAACCCCGTTCCCGCATCCCCGCTGTCAGCAGCGAGTCCAGCCACACCGACGCCAAATAGTTCAGGTCCAGAGCGCCCTGCCACTCCTCGTCGGGGATGGCCGAGGAGCCTGGGTACGGTCGCGCCCCACCCGCGTTGTGGACCAGGATGTCCACCCCGCCGAACAGCTCCTGAGCGGCCGCGGCGAGCGCCTCCGCGCCGGCCCGGGTCCGCACGTCGGCCGGCACGAAGGTGGCCCCCTCAGGCACCGTGCTCGTCGCCGACCTGGCGGTCGTGAGCACCTCGGCGCCCGCGTCCAGGAGCTGGCGCACGACGGCCGCTCCGATTCCGCGAGAACCACCGGTGACCAGGGCCCGCTTTCCCGTGAGTTCCCGCTTTTCCGATCCGATTGCGATCGTGGTCATGCCACTGGTCCTTTCAATCGTGTGTCCGCCCGCTCGGCGGATGAAGAATCGATGCACGCGGCGCGCCAATTTCCGGAGAAATCGCGGTGAGCACCTCGTCGAGCTCCATCAAGGTACGTCCGGAAAAGAACGAGAGACAAAGACGAAATGCCAGTAGGCGCCATAGGGGATTCCTATGGCGGCCGGCCCGCCGGCCACCTGCCAGGAACTGGACAGCGAATGGCCTGGGAACTGGTCAGGCGAAGAGCCGAGACTCGGCGGGCTGGTCCTGCGAGGGCGAACACCGTGCGGCCGGCGGTGCTGTCTCCGTGCCACCGAGGAAGGCTGATCGATCGTGACCGAACGCGTACGCGTGGCTGTGCTGGCGGGTGGGCCGTCCGCCGAGCATGAGGTGTCGCTGCAGTCGGCGACGGCTGTGCTCGACGCCCTGCCGAGGGATCTGTACGAGCCCGTCGCCGTCATCATCGACCGGCAGGGCAGGTGGCCGGTGGAGCTGCGGCGCGATCTGGCGGACGTGGTCTTCCCCGTGCTGCACGGGCCGTTCGGCGAGGACGGCGTCGTCCAGGGTCACCTGGAGACGCTGGGCATCCCGTACGTGGGCTGCGGCGTCCTGGCCTCTGCCGTGGCCATGAACAAGGTCGCGATGCGGCGCGCGTTCCTGGCGGAGGACATTCCGGTCACCCCGCACGTGTGGTTCACCGAGCACGAATGGCGCACCACCACCGACCCCTGGGCTCTGGTGAAGTCGCTCGACTGGCCGATGTACGTCAAACCGGCCGGCATGGGCTCCTCCATCGGCATCTCACGTGTCACCTCCATGGAGGAGCTGCGCGCGGGCGTGGAGCTGGCGCTGGCCTACGATCGGGCGGTCGTCGTCGAGCAGGGTGTGACCGCGCGCGAGGTCATCTGCGGCGTGCTCGGCGGCCATGACACTGCGGAGGCGTCGGTGCCCGGCGAGCTCATCGTGCCCGGCGACTGGCTCGACTACGAGGCCAAGTACCTCAGCCGGGCCGAACTCGCCAGCATCCCCGCCGCGCTGCCGGAACGGGTGGCCGAGGACGTGCGCGAGCTGGCCCTGCGCGCCTTCCGGGCGATCGGTGGCTACGGCCTGTCCCGGGTCGACTTCCTCTATGAGGAGGACACGGGACGCCTGTACGTACTGGAGATCAACACCATGCCCGGCTTCACCTCCCGTTCCGTCTACGCCGGAGCCTGGGCCGCGAGCGGCGTCCCGTACCCGGACCTGCTGCGCCGCCTCATCGACCTCGCCTTCGCCAGGACCACCACCAGGAGCACCACCCGGGGCGGCTCGTGATCCCCATGACGCTGAACGAGATCGCGCAGGTCATCGGCGCGAGCCTGCATGACGTGCCCGACCCGCTCGCGCTGGTGACGGCGCCCTCGGCGGTCGACTCCCGCGAGGTGGTGCCCGGCGGCCTGTTCGCCGCGACCGTCGGCGCCCGCGTCGACGGTCACGATTACGCCGCCGGTGCCATCGCGGACGGCGCCGTCGCCGTGCTGGCGGCCAGGCCCGTCGGCGTGCCCGCCCTCGTGGTCGAGGACGTCCAGCTCGCGATCGGCCTGCTGGCCAGGCACCTGCTCGACCACATCAGCCCGACCGTGATCGGCCTGACCGGTTCCGTGGGCAAGACCACGACCAAGGACCTGCTGGCCCAGGTGCTCGAACGGCACGCCGCGACGGTCGCCACCGACAGGTCGTTCAACAACGAGCTCGGGCTGCCGCTCACCGTGCTGCGGGCCGACGCCACCACCCGGTACCTGGTGCTGGAGATGGGCGCGGGCCGCAAGGGCGACCTGACGTACCTGACCGGGCTCGCACCGCCCCGGATCGGGCTGGTGCTCAATGTCGGCACCGCACATGTGGAGCGTATGGGAGCCGGTCCTGCCGACGTGGCCGAGGCCAAGGGCGAGCTGGTCGAGGCGCTCGCGGCGGACGGGATCGCGCTGCTCAACGCCGACGACCCCTACGTCATGGGCATGGCCGGCCGCACCAGGGCCCAGATCCTGTTGTACGGCCGGTCGGCGCGGGCGCGGGTGCGCGCCGAGGACGTGCGGATGACCGACCGCGCGCGACCCGCGTTCGCGCTGGTGACGCCCGCCGGCCGCGCCCCGGTCGAGCTCGACCTCATAGGCGAGCACCAGGTGAGCAACGCCCTGGCCGCCGCCGCCGTGGCCACCGCACTCGGCCTGGGCGTCGCCGAGATCGCCGATGGGCTGAGCGCCGCACGCCGGCGCTCCGCGGGCCGGCTGGAGATCGTCGAACGACCTGACGGCGTCACCGTCGTCAACGACGCCTACAACGCCAACCCCGAATCCATGCGGGCCGGGCTGCGGGCGGTGCAGGCGCTGGCCGGCACTCGTCGTACCGTCGCCGTGCTCGGCGCGATGGGGCAGCAGGCGGAGGCCTCCCGCGCCCGGCACGCGGAGATGGGGCGGCTCGTCGCCGACCTCCGCTTCGACGTGCTGATCGCGGTCGGAGCGGGGGACCCGCTCGCGATGGCGGAGGCCACGGAGGCGGCGGACCAGGGCGTGGCCGTCCATACCGTCGAGGACGTGGCCGGGGCCATCAGGCTGGCCGGCGCGCTCGTCGAACCGGGAGACGTGGTGTTCGTCAAGGCCTCCAGCGAGATCGGGCTCGGCGCCTGCGCCCGTGCGCTGGCCGGCCGGGCATCCGGCTGACGCTTCATGACCTTCTGCTTGAGCTTGGCAGTCCATCTGGCCTGCCGGAAGAAACGGAGTTCCATGCGCACCATCGGTCTCATCGGCGGGTTGAGCTGGGAATCGACGGTGATCTACTACCAGATCATCAACCAGCGGGTACGCGAGCGACTCGGCGGCAGTCATTCCGCCAACAGCCTCATCTGGTCGGTCGACTACACGACCGTCGAGGATCTCATCTTCGCCGACCGCTGGGACGAGGTGAGTGCGTTGCTGGCCGATGCGGGCGGGAAACTGGAGGATCTCGGCGCCGAGGTCCTGCTCATCTGCAGCAACACCTTCAGCCGGGTGAACGACGACGTGGCGCGGGCCGCGAGCGTGCCCGTGCTGCACATCGCCGACGCCGTGGGCGCCGAGGTCAGCGCCAGGGGAATGCGCAAGGTCGGTCTGCTGGGCACTCGTTTCACCATGGAGCAGGCCTTCTACCGGGATCGGCTGGCCGCCCACGGCTTCGACGTGATCGTCCCGCGGCGTGAGCAGCGAGAACTGGTCCATCGCGTGATCTTCGACGAACTGGTGCGCGGAGTGATCCGGGAACCGTCCAGGGACGCGTACGCCCGGATCATCGCCGATCTCGCGGACGAGGGCGCCGAAGGCGTCATCCTCGGCTGCACGGAGATCGAGCTCCTGATCAGTGAGAAGGACACCGCCATCCCGGTGCTGCCGAGCGCTCGGCTGCACGCGGAGGCGGCGGCCGGCCTCGCGCTGGCCGACTGACGCAGGGGCGGCTCAGCCGGATCGGGTGGCGGCTCAGCTCGATCGGCACGCCGGTGCGTCGGTGCCGTACAGCTCCCGATGCCACAGGTCGGCGCAGAGGCGTTCGATGCCGGCCCGCAGATGGCGGCGGTAGGTGGTGAAAGGGAGGCCGAGTTGTTCCGCGGCCAGCTCCTGGGTGGGCGTGCCGCGGAGGAACGTGACGGACAGCGCCCGGTGGAACTTGACCGAGCGCGGATCCGCACGCAGGTCGTCGATCGCCTGGCGGAGCAGGTCGCCCAGTGCTGTGGCCGGGTTCTGGCCGGCCCGTTCGGCGATCAGCCGGGTGCGCGTCAGCGGGGAGGCGGCCAGCGCGTCCAGTCGCGACAGCCGGCGCAACGCCTTGCGCACCGCCCCGGCGAACTCCGCCTGGGACAGCACCGCCAGTTCGGCCGTCGCGGCGCTCGGGCCGTTTCCAGAACCTGCGGCGAGCGGTTCGTTCACCCGCTCCAGCCACGCCTGCGCCGGCACCGCGCGCCAGTCGTGAGCGAACAGGGTGTACGCGTCATCCCGCAGCCGCGGCTGCTCGGCGATGTCACGCATCCCGTAATACCGTAGGGTCTCCAGCCACGCTTGGTCCGGACGCCGTATCGCGATATATGACCATGCCATCCGCTCGGCCCGTAAACAGTCGGCGATCAGACGCCACTGGATCATTTCCATCACCCGCGAATCTCCACGATACGGCGGCAGCACCCAGAGCCGGCTGACCGCCAGATGTTCACCGGCGCGCAACGGCGTGGTGGCACGCCCATGCGCCCACGCCGCGGCCACGATGGGATCGGCCGCCAGCTCCTCCTCATCGGGCTCCGCCAGCCGCAACCACGCCGAGAGGGCCACGGGCTCGCCGGTCCCGGTCCGTCGATACAGCCGGAACGCCTCCGGCTGACGTCCCGCCCAGAAGGCGGCGCAGCCCGCGGACGCCGCACCCTCCGCTGCCGCCGCCACCCGGAGCGACATGCCGGCGTCCTCCTCCCGCAACTTCTCTTCCTGGAACTCGTCCTCGTCCTGGCGGCCGTGGAAACCGGCCGGCGCCCCGTTGCCGCGATGCAGGTAGAGCAGCGCCGCCACCGCGTCGAGCACGTCCACGTCGCTCGCCGTGCGCACTCTCTCCGCCAGATGCGCATGTACGCGGTCGTGCATCACCGCGTACCCCTCGGGATCCCGCCATCGCAGGTCGGCGTCCAGCAGCTTCCGCACCACGTCATGCGGCAACAGCCCGCGACTGCTCGACTCCACGAACGGCAACCGCCGCAACCACCGGAACAACGTCCCGGCGTCCTCCGCAAGGACCGCCCGCAGCAGGTCCTCCGTCGTCATGTACGCATGCGCGCTGATCTCCAGAGCCTGCCGATGCGCCGCCGAAGGCGGCTCGCCCACCAGCTGATCCAGCAACGTGGCCACCATGTCCTTGTCCGGCGTCCACCGCCTGCCGGTCCCGCCGTCCTTCACCGCCTCGGCCGCCCCCAGCAGCAGCGCCAGCGGATGACCACCGGCGAAGGCCAGCAGCGGCTCGCGCACCTCCGCCGGCACCCCGGCGGAGGCCACCAGGGCCTGCGCGTCTCCGGCCCGCAGGTCGCCCAGCCGCAGCACGCCCAGTGCCCCGGCCCATCCCGGATCCGCCCGCCACCGCATGTCCGGCGGGTTCCGCCCCGCGATCACCACCAGCGCCCCCAGGGGCAACCGCGGCAGGAACCGCTCGCGCAGCCATCCCTCCGAGCCCTGAATCCGTTCGAAGTCGTCGACCAGCAGCACCGCGTCCGCCTCGCGAGGCACCAGCTCGGACCCCGCCGCTGACTGCCCCACCGCGTGCCCGTCCACCGTGTGCCCGTCCATCATGTGCCCGTTCACCATGGACACCGGCCGCCCCGCCGCCGCGGCCTCGTGCGCGAACCGCCGCAACAAGGCCGACTTCCCGATGCCGCCGGGACCGTGCACGTACAGAACACTGCAGCCGCCGCCGTACAACGCCGCGTGGAAGACCGCGAGCTCCTCCTCCCGCCCCACGAACGCCATCTCGCGTGCTGCTTGCACCCGCCATCCCAGCAATCCCGACTTATCTGTACTTTCCGATGACATATCTCTCTCCGAACGTTCGTCGATCGAGTGAGCCAGGCCTGGGCTACGGCTGGTCCCCGTGCTCGACGGCGTAGCCCACGCCGGGGTGGGGCCGTCGTCGTGGTGGCGTGCCGCCGCTCTCCGGGCGGTACTCGAAGTGCCACCACTCGTTGTCGTAGAGGCGGTAGAGGTCGTAGCGGGCGCCGTGCTCCTCGAGCCAGCGCGCGCCTTCGTGCGGGCGTACATCCAGGGCGATGCCCTTGACGTGGCCGGATTCGGCCGGCGGCAACACGAGCATGCGCGCCGCGGCGGGGGAGCCGGAGCGGCGCACCTCCTCGTCGAACATCCGTTGTTGGACAAGGGGAGCGCGGTATCCCGAGGTGAGGCCGATGAGCTGGCCGTGACGCCAGAGCGCCTCGGTGCGCGCCGCGGTGAACGCCGCCAGGGCGTCGTCGGTGAGCCCGGTGAGGTCCTCGGCGGGGAATCGCAGCCCCAACGCCCAGCGGCAGGCCAGTTCGCGGGCGCGGCCGGGACGGCGGGCGAACGCCACGGGCAGCAGGAGCACGGCGAGCACCAGCGTGACCGCGGCGTACAGCCGGTCTCGGAGCCGAGGTGGGATGGCGCGTGGTTCCTTCATGACGAACCACGATCGGCACCGAATATGCGTGCGTCGTCCGCCGCATGTCACCGTTTGTCGACGGCGGCGACCGTGGCACGACCGTCGGCGCGACCGTGACACAACGATGACACTGCGCGGACGAGGCGGAGACACGGCCGGTCGAGAGTGGACGGGTTGACCGGCGGGCAAGTCATGGAGCGTGCTGTGTGATACTCGGCGGCGTGTCGCGAGTGTTGTTGATCGAGGATGATCCGGCCGTGCGGGAGGGCCTTGAGCTGGCCCTGACCCGGCATGGGCACCGGGTGCGCGCGGTGGAGTCCGGCGAGCAGGGGCTGGACCGGCTGCGTGCGGACCTTCCCGACGTCGTCGTGCTCGATCTGATGTTGCCCGGCATGGACGGGTTCGAGGTCTGCCGTCGCATCCGGGCCGTGGGGGAGGTACCGATCATCATGCTGACCGCGCGCAGTGACGACATGGACGTGGTGGCCGGGCTGGAGGCGGGCGCCGACGACTACGTGGTCAAGCCGGTGCAGCCCAGGGTGCTGGAGGCGCGCATGCGCGCGGTGCTCCGGCGGATCGGCCGGGACCAGGCGGAGCTGGAGCGGCACGGGGACCTGACCATCGATCGGGCCGGGCTGGTGGTCGCCAACCGCGGCGTGCCGGTCAGCCTCGCCCCGACCGAGCTGCGCCTGCTGCTCGAACTCTCCGGCACGCCGGGCCGGGTGCACAGCCGTCAGCAGTTGCTGGAGTCGGTGTGGGAGCACGGGTATTTCGGTGACTCGCGTCTCGTCGACGCGTGCGTGCAGCGGTTGCGCGCGAAGATCGAGGACGACTCGGCGGCGCCCGTCTACGTGCAGACAGTGCGTGGGTTCGGGTACCGGTTCGGGCCGGTGTGAGCCGCCGGTGGCACCTCGGCCGAGCTTGGGGCTGCGTGCCCGGCTGCTGTTCGCGTTCACGCTGTTGTCCGTGGTCACCGCGACGGCGGTGGCCGGCGGGATCTATGTCCAGGCCCGCAACGACATCCTGCAGAGGACCCAGGATGCCGCGGTCCAGGCGGTGACCAGCCGGCTGGAGGCGTACTATCCGTTGCCGAGCGCGACGCCGGGCGTGCCCGAGCTCGACGAGATCGCCGCCGCCGCGACCGACGCGACCGACGGGGCCAGCGTCGCGGTCGCCGTCTACGGTGAGATCCACTCGACGCTCGCCGTGCCGCCCGACGCGCCGCCCGGCCCGCCGCTGCGGGGACGCTGGCAGCCGGGCGGGCGGGCGCCGGTCTCGGATCTCTCGATCATCTCACCGGGGATGCGGCAGGTGGTGGCCGGCGGCCGTACCGCCTGGCAACGGGTGGTGTGGCAGGGCGCGCCCGTCCTGATCATCGGCACGCCGTTGCTGATCGTCGAGCCGGACCGGACGACGCGAATATCCGGTATCGAGGTCTACACCGCGCGCAGCCTGCATCCCGAACAGCGCAGCATCGACGAGCTCGCCGCGTACGCCTGGTTCACCGGCGGGGTGGCCCTGGTGTTCGCGATCGTCCTGGCGTTGCTGGCCACCCGTGGTGTGCTGCGCCCGGTGCGCGAGCTCGGCCGGGCGGCCCGCCTGCTGGGCGAGGGCGAGTTGCGGACCAGGATCGCGGTCGTCGGCTCCGACGAGCTGGCCGACGTGGCACGCACGTTCAACAACACCGCCGCGGAGCTGGAACGGCACGTCGAACAGCTCCGCGCGATGGAGGCCGACGCCCGCCGGTTCGTCGCCGACGTGTCCCACGAGCTGCGCACCCCGCTGGCCGCGCTCGCCGCGGTCGCCGACGTCCTCGACGAGGAGGCTGCCGGGCTGCCGGAGCCCGCAGGCAGGGCCGCCAGGCTGGTCAGCCAGGAGACGCTCAACCTCACCGGGCTGGTGAACGACCTCATCGAGATCAGCAGGTTCGACTCCGGCGTCGCGGCCCTCGCGCTGAACGAGGTCGACGTGGCCGAGCTCGTGCGCGCGACCCTGCGTACCCGGGGCTGGTCGGAGGCGGTGCACACCGAGCTCCCACCCACGGTGACGGCACGGCTGGACCCGCGCCGAGTGGACGTCATCCTCGCGAACCTGGTCGGCAACGCCCTGCGGCACGGCGCGCCACCGGTGTCGGTACGGCTTTCCGCCGACCCGCACCGGATCGAGATCGAGGTCCGCGACCACGGACCGGGGCTGGACGATGCGGTGCTGCCGCACGTGTTCGACCGGTTCTACAAGGCCAGCGCGGCCAGGGCCAGGTCCGAGGGCAGCGGTCTCGGCCTCGCCATCGCGCTGGAGAACGCGCGCCTGCACCGAGGCGACCTCACGGTCACCAACGCCCCGGACGGCGGCGCCGTCTTCACGCTGCGCCTGCCACCCCGGGCACACGATCCGGACGGGCAGATCGACAGGGGAGGCCCCCAGTGAGGACCGGGCTCGCCCGCCGCGTGCTTGCCGCGGGTCTCGTATCGCTCGTCACCGTGGCCGGCTGCGGCGTGCGGCCCAGCGACGTCATCCCGGCCGGCGACCCGCCGAGCGGGGCCGTCGCACCGGCCACGACGATCACCCTCTACCTGGTGCGGAACGGCCGGCTCAGGGCGGTGACGCGGCCCCGGCCCATGGGCCGTCCACGCTTCGCAGCGGACACGCTGGCGCTGCTGGCGGCCGGACCCACCCCGAAGGAGGAGGCGGACGGACTCACCACCGACGTCCCGCCCGAAGCCGGACCGTTCTCGATGACCGCCGAGCCGGCCGGCCACCTGGTGGTGACCGTGTCCACTCCGCCCGGCGACCTGTCACCCCTGGCCGTCCAGCAGATCGTGTGCACGGCCGCCGCCACGGCGCCGGGACGCCAGGCCCAGGTCACCGTCGTCGGCGCTGGGCAGGACGTCGGCCCCCGGAACTGCCCGGCGGAACGGTAGCGACCTGTCCTCCGCCTCAGGCGGCTCGCCGTTGCCCAAGGCTGCCAGATCCGGGCGTCGGGCCGATATGGTGCTGCGGTGAATGGGGACGCTTCGACCGGTTCCACGCCGCGCCGCTCCGGTATGCGGGATGTGGCGAAAGAAGCCGGTGTCTCGCCGACGACGGTGAGCAACGTCCTCAACAATCCCGAGCTGGTCGCCGAGGGGACGCGCCGGCGGGTGCATGCGGCGATGGAGCGCGTGGGATACCTGCCCAACAGCGCCGCCAGACGGCTACGGGGATTGCCCAGCCCGCTGGTCGGCGCGGTGACGCTGGACATCGCCAGCCCGTTCTTCACCGAGGTGTGCCGGGGGGTGGAGGACCGGTTGCTCCAGGACGGTTGCATGCTCATGACCTGCAGCACCGACCTGCAGCCGGGGCGGGAGCGGCATTACCTGCAGGAGCTGGAGAAGCAGAGCGTGCGGGGCGTGCTCATCACACCGGTCGAGAGCGACCTGGAGCCGCTGGTCGCCCTGGCCGGGCGTGGTGTCCCGGTGGTGCTCCTGGATCACCGATCCGACGGCCGGCTGTGCTCGGTGTCGATCGACAACCAATGGGGCGGTGAGCAGGTCGCGGCGCATCTGATCGCGCTGGGGCATCAGCGGATCGCACTGCTCAGCGCCGCCATCGAGGTGCAGCAGACCGGCGAACGCCACGCCGGGGTGCGCAGGGCGTTCCTGAACGCGGGCCTGGACCCCGCCACGGGGGTACTGGACGTCCGGGTGCCCTCGCCCGACATTACGATGACCGCCGCGGCGGCCTTGGAAGAGATGCTGGGGGCGAGCGACCCGCCCACCGCGATCCTCTGCCTCAACGACACCGCCGCGCTCGGGGTGATCGGAGGCCTGCGCGAGCGGGGGATCGCGGTACCGGGAGATGTGTCCGTGGTCGGGTACGACGACGTGGCGTTCGCCGCGCAGCTCTCCCCGCCGCTGACCACCGTGTGGCAGCCGAAGCGCGAGCTGGGCCGGGTCGCGGCGGAGCTTCTGCTGGACGAGGCCCGGCCGGGTCACCGGCACCAGAAGCTGGTCTACCGGCCGCGGCTCGTCGTTCGCGAGTCGACGGCCCCGCCTTGCCGTTGAGGGATCAGATGGCGTACGACTCCGAAAGTTTCAGCGGTGACCGGCGCCTGACGAGCCGCTGACCTGAAAGGTAACAACCACGGCCTGGATGCGCCTTGGCGCATGATTGACACTCTGATCAGCGGCTTCTTACCGTATGGGCGCACGACACCCCTCGAGAACCGCTCTCGGATTGGACGTTCAATGAAACGTTTATCCCGTTCGACGCTGCTCTGCACGGCGTTGGGCAGCACCGTGTGCCTGGTGGTGGCCGGTGCCGTCGGCCTCCAGAAGCCCGCCGTCGCGGCGGTGGCCTGCGAGGTCGAGTACGCCGTCGCCACCGAGTGGTCCGGCGGATTCACCGGCCACGTGACCATCAGGAACGTAGGCGAAGCGATCAACGGCTGGCGCGTGGACTGGTCCTTCGCCGCCGGTCAGCGGATCACCCAGACGTGGAACGCCACCACCACGCAGACCGGCGCGGCGGTCAGGGCCGAGGACGCGGGTTACAACGCTGCGATCCCGCAGGGCGGCAGCACCGCGTTCGGCTTCAACGCCTCCTGGAACGGTGCCACCAACCCCGCCCCCGCCTCCTTCACGCTCAACGACGTCCCCTGCACCGGCGGCTCCGGCGAGCCGACCCCCACGGTGACCCCGACGGTCACTCCCACGCCCGACCCCACGGGGGCCAAGCAGGCCGAAGACCTCGACCGCGGCCTGATCAGCGTCCGCTCCGGCAGCGGCAACCTGGTCTCCTGGCGGCTCCTGGGCACCGAGCCCCGAGAGACGCCTTTCAACGTCTACCGGGGCGGCACGCGCATCGCGACCGTCACCACCTCCACCAATTACCTGGACGCCGGGGCGGCGTCGGATGCCGTCTACACGGTCAGCCCAGTCATCGGCGGCACCGAGGGCCCCGCCTCGGCGACCTCGCTGCGCTTCGGCGGCGGCTACCTCGACGTGCCGATCACGCCGCCGTCCTCCGGCCACCACGCCAACGACGCCGCCATCGGCGACCTGGACGGCGACGGCCGCCTGGACCTGGTGCTGAAATGGGAGGCCGACAACGCCAAGGACAACTCCCAGTCCGGCACCACCGACGTGGTCTACCTCGACGGCATCAAGCTGGACGGCACTCGCCTGTGGCGCGTCAACCTGGGCCGCAACATCCGCGCCGGCGCCCACTACACGCAATTCCAGGTCTACGACTACGACGGCGACGGCACGGCCGAGGTCGCCGTGAAAACCGCCGACGGCACCATCGACGGCCGCGGCACCGCGATCGGGAACGCGAGCGCCGACCACCGCAACTCCGGCGGCTACATCCTGACCGGCCCCGAGTACCTGACCATGTTCAACGGCCAGACCGGCGCCGCGATGTCCACGGTGAACTACGACCCGCCCCGCGGCAACGTATCCGCCTGGGGCGACAGCTACGGCAATCGCGTGGACCGCTTCCTGGCCGGCACCGCCTACCTGGACGGCCGGCGACCGAGCCTCATCATGGCCCGTGGCTACTACACCCGCGCCGTGATCGCCGCCTGGGACTTCCGCGACGGCCGGCTCGTCAAGCGCTGGACCTTCGACACCAACGCCTCCGGCAACGGCTCCTACGCCGGCCAGGGCAACCACTCGCTCAGCGTGGGCGACGTGGACGCCGACGGCCGCGACGAGATCCTTTACGGCGCCGCCGCCATCGACGACAACGGCGGCCGTCTGTGGAACGTCGGCTGGGGCCACGGCGACGCCGCCCACCTGAGCGACCTCAACCCCAGCAGGGCGGGCCAGGAGTACGTGAAGATCTCCGAGTCGGCCAACCGGCCCGGCCTGTACATGGTCGATGCCCGCACCGGCCAGGTGCTGTGGCAGACCGGCGCCGGTTCGGGCTCCGACGGCGAGGGCCCGGCCCGCGGTGTGTCCGCCGACATCCACGCCGGCAGCCCCGGCGCCGAGTCCTGGGCCGCCGGCGCCGGGCAGAACGGCCTGCGCGACACCTCCGGGACGGTCGTCGGCCGCCAGCCGTCCTCGGCCAACTTCCTGTCCTGGTGGGACGGCGACCCGGTGCGCGAACTGCTGGACCAGACCCGGATCGACAAGTACGGCACCAGCGGTGAGACCCGTCTGCTGACCGCCTCCGGCGTCCACAGCAACAACGGCACCAAGGCCACCCCGTCCCTGTCGGGCGACATCCTGGGCGACTGGCGGGAGGAGGTCATCTGGCCCACCACCGACAACCGCGCCCTGCGCATCTACGCCACCCCCCACGCGACCACCACCAAGATCCACACCCTGCTGCACGACCCGCAGTACCGCGTGGCCCTCGCGTGGCAGAACACCGCCTACAACCAGCCGCCGCACCCGAGCTTCTTCATCGGCAACGGTATGAGCACACCACCCAAGCCCAACGTCTACCTGCCCTGACGAGCGCACCGATACCTGCGCTGACGAGCGCACCGAGCCGTCCGCGTCGCACCGGCCAGGCGTCGTGGTCTTCCCGGCTGAACCGCTCGGGCATGACAGACGGATTCGGCATTCCCTTGGGGCGTGTCCTGGCCGAAGCGAACCGCCACGACTCTCCGTTGCTCGGCCCGACCCTGGACCGGCTGGACGATCTGGGCCCACTACCCGACGACATCACCGTGCACTTGGACGCCGGCTACGACTCGGCCACCACCCGCGCCCTGCTCGGCGAACGCGGTCTGCGCGGCCGCATCGCGCACAAGGGCGAAAAGCACCCATCCAGGCAGGCCAGCGCTGGCACGTCGAACGCACCCATGCCTGGCAGAACGCCTTTCCATCGGCTCGCCTGTTGCTACGAACGTCGAGCCACTGTCATAGACGTCTTCTTCGACCTCACCGCTACGATCATCACCGTCCGTAGCCTGATCCGCCGAGCATGGATCACCCACCGCTGGAACACGCGTCCCCGACGCCGACCATGACCCACCACCTGTCTGCGCACCTCCAAGCCTCCTCAAGTTCTGAGGCTGGGGGCCACGCCGTCGTATAACTGCGGCTCAGAGGCCGGATGTTCGCGGTTGGCATCCGCTATAGGGTGGCCGCCATGCCGCCCAAGAGCTTCTACGACCTGGCCTTCGGGGTGTGCCCAGGAGGGGCCCGTAAGGACGCCCACTACGTCAGGGGCAGCCTCGACGAGATCAAGGCCGATCTGGCATATGAGCTCTCCGAGAGCATCAACGTGTACCTGCTGTGCTGGTACGGAGCGGAGCTGGCGCTGCATGTGTACGAGCAGGGCGAACGGGTGCACTCGATCGACATCCATCCGTTCATCACGGTCTCGGTCGACGGCTATCCGGACATCACCTTCCTTGACTCAGGCAAGCCGACCGGATACAACGCCGACACGGACGACCGGGACAACGTGGAGATGACGCTCTCTGACGGAATGTTCTCCGGGGAACTCGACAATGCGATCAAGGTCACCGTTGATTGGGACGGCGTCGACGTCCCGTCGCTGGTCGGCGAGATCGCGGTGGAGAACGACTATGTGAAGCTCATTGAGAATCCCCTCGACGGCCTCCATGATGACGATGACTTCGACGAGGACGACTTCGACGAGGACGAGCTGATCGATCAGGGCTATATCCCTTACGGTTTCACCGACTTCGAGGCTTGAGCCACGTCCTCTGGGACTCCCGTACAGGATCGACTGCAGCTTGTGGAAGACGGTCCGGTCGCTGACCCGTCGGCGGTGGCAGCCCAGCGGGTGGGACGGGTCGAACTCCTAGCGATAGGGCAGCAGAGCAGCAGATTGATCCCACAGTGGCTCGGTCAGCCATGATGGCGCTGCAGGCACAGGTCCCCCGGATGATCACAGAGCGCCGCAACTCCGTGATCACCCCGCGCTGCCGCCGGATATCCAACCGCGCCTATCTGCGCAACCTCTTAGCGCCGCGACTGCGAACGTCGTTCTCACACAACCGGCGTCCGCAGCCGACTGCAGATGCAATGTCGGCGACGGGACCATCACCTAAACCGACAGCTCCAACACTCTCGGTGTGCATGCCTGCACACCGAGGGTGCCCGCCAGGTGAGAACGAATCTCTTCTGGACGGACAAAAACAATCACTACGGTGACTGCGGCGCCAGTTGTGGGCTCGTGGCGGGCCGCGAAATCCCTGAGGACACGAGGATCGCCAGCTACGGTGGCGACGGGCAGGCCGGTATGATCGCCGCTGTGGCCGTCCCTGATTCTCCGGACGCGCGGTCCGGTCGCACCGCCCCTGCCGGTGACGGCCCTGCGACGGCTGTCGACGGTGACGAGGTGGTGCTCCTCGCCCAGCGGCTGGTCCAGGTCGAGTCGTGCAATCCGCCCGGGAACGAGGCGCAGGTCGCGCGGGTGCTGGCGGAGGCGGCCGGCGGCGCGGGCCTGCGGGTGACGACGGATGAGGTGGCGGCCGGGCGGACCAACGTCACCGTCCGCCTGCCGGGATCCGGGGCCGACACACGCACCTTCCTGTACTGCGGACATCTGGACACGGTCGCGGTCGGGTCGGCGCCCTGGACACGGGACCCGTTCGGCGCGGAGGTGGCCGACGGGCTGCTGTGGGGGCGCGGCTCGGTGGACATGAAGGGCGGCCTCGCGGCGATGCTGTCCGGATTGATCGCGATACACCGGTCCGGCGTTCGGCCGCCCGGCGATGTCGTACTGTGCGCGCTGGTCGGTGAGGAGGTCGACTGCGCGGGGGCGCGTCACCTGCTGGCCGCCGGTGGCATGGCGGAGGCCACCTGGATGGTCGTGGGGGAGCCCACCGGGCTGCGGGTCGTCGTCGCGCACAAGGGCTGTGCCCGGCTGCGGGTGGCCGTCCACGGCACCGGCGCGCACGCCTCGCGTCCCGACCTCGGCGTCAACGCGATCATGAACATGGCGCGGGTGCTGCCCGAACTGGCCGCGGTCGACGTCTCCGGGCCGCCGCATCCGCTGCTCACCGGCTCCACGTCCGCGGCCACCGTGATCAGCGGCGGCACCGCGGTGAACGTGGTGCCCGACGCCTGCACCGTGGACTTCGACATCAGAACGGTTCCCGGGCAGGATCATCGCGAGATAGCCGCGCGCTTCGAGGCCGTACTGGCGGACGCTGCCCGCCGCGACCCGGCCTTCGAGGCCACGGTCGAGCTGACCTACGACCGGGCTCCCGTCGCCACGTCACCCGATGACGCGCTGGTCACCGCGGTTCAAGGCGCGGCGGAGGCGGTGCTGGGACACCGCCCGGAGATCGGCGGCGTCAGCTTCTTCACCGACGCCTCGGTGCTGCAGCCGCCGACCGGCGTCCCGACGGTCATATTCGGGCCGGGTGACGTCGGGCTGATGCATCAGACCGACGAACGGATCAGCGTCAGCGAGCTCGTCGACGCCGCGCGCGTGTTCGCCGCACTGCCCTTCATGCTCCGGTGACAACGCTCCGCTTGGCGCTCCACGGCTGTAGGGATGGTCCCCAAGGCCGAGGACCCAGCCGACGCCTGCACCCGCCCCGGCCGTCATCCGGGTCGTCAAGCGCACCTGCCGGTCAGCCGGTTGAAGATCGTCGAGCCGCGTAAGCCGAGTAGACTGACCGCGATCGCCTGCGACGGTGGAGGAGCCGCTGATGACCGCCGACCCGACGATGGCCCGGATCGGCCAGGGGGTGGAGTTGCATCACCACCAAGGTCAGCGTGACGCCGCGCGCGAGTTGTTCGCGCAGATCTGGGACGACATCGGCGGCGAGCAAGGCGACCCGCTGCATGTGTGCGTCCTTGCCCACTCGATGGCCGATGTGCAGGACGACGTGCACCAGGAGCTGATGTGGGATCTGCGAGCGCTTGCCGCCGTCGAACTGATCACTGATGAACGGGTGGCCCAAGCCGGTGTGCCGCTTTCGGTGGCCGGCCTGTATCCGTCGCTGCACCTGAACCTGAGTGAGTGCTATCGCAAGCTGGACGATCTCGGCCGCGCCCGTGAACACTTCCAGCAGGCGCGGGCCGGGATCGGCGCACTTGGCGACGACGAGTACGGGCGGCTCATCAAGGGTGGCCTGGAGCGGCTGGCCGAACAGCTCGGTGAGACCGTCTGACCGCGGGCCCGGGCAAGGAGGCTGTGGCTTCTAGCGGGTGGCGACCCGGTGGTCGTCCTTGATACGGGTGAGGAAGAAGTCCCGGACGTCCTCGGCGAGCAGTTCCGGCACTTCCATCGCGGCGAAGTGGCCGCCGCGCCCGAACTCCGACCAGTGTCTGATGTCGTAGAGCCGCTCGGCCAGCGGTCGCACCGACTGCGTGATGTCGTGCGCGAACACCGCCACGCCCACCGGTACCGGGCACGGGTCATTCCGCCGCGAAGCGTCGCGGTGCAGCCGCGCCGAGGAAGCCGCGGTGGCGGTCAGCCAGTACAGCGAGATGTCGGTGAGCATCCGCTCGTCACTGATCTGCGAGCGTGGGTCCGTCCACTGGGCGAAGCGCTCGGCGATCCAGGCCAGCTGGCCGACCGGCGAGTCGGTCAGCGCGTAGCCGATGGTCTGCGGGGTGGTGGCCTGCAGAGCCTGGTACGGCGGACGATTGGCCATCAGCTGCCGCACCTTGTCCAGCCGAGCTTCATCCGTTTCGGACAGTTCGATGTCGGCGTCCGGGACCGGCCGGGTCGGCAGGTAGTTGACGTGCACTCCGACGACCTGCTCGGGTGCCACCGCGCCGAGTGTCGTTGAGATGCCCGAGCCGAAGTCGCCACCCTGCGCGCCGTAACGCTCGTACCCGAGACGGCGCATCAGCTCGGCCCAGGCCCGCGCGATCCGGACGATGTCCCAGCCGCGCTCGTGGGTCGGCCCGGAGAAGCCGAAACCCGGGATGGACGGAATCACCAGATGGAAGTCGCGCGACAGCGGCTCGATCACGTCGAGGAACTCCAGGAACGAACCGGGCCAGCCGTGGGTGAGGATCAGCGCGAGCGCGTCCGGTTTCGACGACCGGACATGGACGAAGTGGATGTTCTGGCCGTCGATCTCGGTGGTGAAGTGCGGAAGCTCGTTGAGTTCGGCTTCGTGCTCGCGCCAGTCGTAGCCGGTGCGCCAGTGTTCGGCCAGTTCCTTGAGCCGCGCCAGCGGGAAGCCGTAGTCCCACCCGGCGTCGGCGACCTCGTTGGGCCAGCGGGTGCGGGCGAGCCGGTCGGCCAGGTCGTCGAGGTCGGCTTGGGGGATGTCGATGCGGAACGGCTTGATCATGGTCTCACTCCAGGCAGGATCATTGGTCTTGTAAACGTTTGGAAGTCGAACGTTTATGACGCTAACGATACATCATTAGTGCGCCAAACGACTCGTTAGACTTGTCGTATGGAGACCGAGGAGACGCCCGCCCGGTGGGAGGGGCTGCCGAGCTGGTTGCTCGGCCAGGCCGCCGGCCATGCGCACCGCCTGCTGGGGGACGGGTTCGCGGCCGTCGGTGCCCGCGGCTACCACTACCGCCTGCTGGCGACGCTGGAGGATTCCGGCCCGGCCAGCCAGGCCGCGCTGGGCCGCCGTAGTGGCATCCACCTCAGCGACATGGTCGCCACGATCAACGAACTCGCCGAGCGGGGATTGGTCGAGCGCGCCCCGGACCCCTCCGACCGGCGACGCAACATCGTCTCGCTGACCTCAGCGGGCAAGCGGCAACTGCGGCGGCTGGAGAAGCGGCTGGCGGAGTGCCAGGACGAACTGCTGGCTCCGCTGTCACCCGAGGAACGGCAGGTGCTGACCGAGATGCTGGCCAAGCTGCAGGATCACCACAACCGGCGAACCGGCACCTCCGAAGAGCCCTGGCGCTGACCGGCCCCCGAAGTCCCGGCCCCCGCCACCGACACGGTCAGCCTCTCGACTCGGAAGGCTCTGGCGGGAACCGCTGGGCTTGCCGGGAACGGACAACTTCCAGCACTGGCCGGCGTGGCGGCAGCTGGTCGTCGAGACCGCCCGCCGCGTCCTCGACTGCACCGGCGGCATCCTGGTGATGCCATGACCGTCCTGGTCGAGCAGTACTGGCGCGAGAGTGGCTGCACGACGACGCCGAGGTCGTCGACACCACGCACCTCTCGCCCGCCCAGGCCGTCCTGCGGATCGCGGAGGCCGTCAAGAGTTGAGGTCCGCCCGCCACGCGAGAACAGCCGCGATGCCCTCTCCGCCTGAGGCCGCGTGGACTGGCGCTGCTTGCCGGTGGACCGCTTCGCGGTGCTGATCAGCGTCGTGACCATCAGCTGCGGTCACCGCGCCGCTTCGCCGACGGCCTGCACCACTTACCCGGGCCGAACGGGCGGCCCATGCCCGCACCGGCGTCCGCACCCTGACCCGCCGTTCTCACGCCGAGACCGGCGTCACGCCCACTCCCGTCGACGACGTACCGCCCGAAATGGCCGCCCGAAATGGCCGCCCAGACGTCTGAGGCGAGCAACTGACAGGGTGTCGTGCGGTCGGCCTCGGGCGGTAGCTCGGCGTACGTGCGATGCTGAGGCCGCCTCGGCCGGCCCGGGCGCTGACTTCTGTCATACGGGATCTGTGACACTGCGCACTGACCTCCGCCGAGCGGAAGGCTCATGCTGGGCGGCATGACCATTCGTCGATTCAGCACGTTCGCCTCGCGGCTGGGAGCCGCGACCCTGACCGCCGCGCTGCTCGCGGCGGGACCCGTGGCCGCCGCCGAGGACAGCGGCCTCGACCGGCAGCGGCTGCGCCAGACGCTGGACGCCGTGCACGAGGCAGGCATGTACGGCATCTATGCGAACGTCGTGGACGGCCGGCGGAGCTGGAAGGGCGCCGCAGGCGTCGCCGACGTCGAGACCCGCCGCCCGATGCGTCCCGAGATGGTGCACCGGGCCGGGAGCATCACCAAGTCGTTCGTCGCCGTGGCCGTGTTACAGCAGGTCGGCAAGGGCACGATCGAGCTCGACGCCCCCATCGGCCGCTACCTGCCTGATCTGATCCCGGGTGAGCGCGGGCAGCAGATCACCGTACGCATGCTGCTCGACCACACCAGCCACATCGCCAACCACACCGAGGCGATCTTCCCGACGATCGAGAGCCTGGACGCCAACCGCTTCCGCGCCTTCCCGCCGGAGGAACTGGCGCGGGCGGGGATCGACGCCCCCGCGACCGGGCAGCCGGGGGTGACACCCGGGGCGTACTCGAACACGAACTTCGTCATCGCCGGCCTGCTGCTGGAGAAGGTGACGGGCACGAGCGCCGAGCGATACATCACCGACCACGTCTTCCGGAAGGCCGGGCTGCGGCACACGTCGTTCCCGCGTACGCCGTACCTCCCTGGGCCGAACTCCAAGGCGTACGAGGCGTTGTTCGGGCTCTTCGACCCGCCCAAGGACTACAGCGTCTACAACATGTCCTGGGCCTGGACGTCGGGTGCGGTCGCCTCGACGATGGAGGACCTCAACCGCTTCTTCCGGCTGCTGCTGCGCGGCGAACTGCTCGACGCGACTCTGCTCGCCGAGATGCAGAAGACCGTGCCCATCCGGTCGTTCTCGGGCGTCGTGCTCGACTACGGTCTCGGGATCTACCCCATCGAACTGCCGTGCGGCAGGTTCTGGGGGCACGACGGGAGCATCCCCGGCATGCAGACCTTCGCGTTCTCCAGCGCCGAAGGCGACCACCAGTTCGCCTTCGGCACCAACCTGAGGAACTACCAGGAGCTCGACGAGAACGGCAGTCCCGTCCCGCACGCCATCGACTTCGCGATCGGGAACCACCTGCTGGAGGCTGCGTGCGGGCCTGACGCGGGAGCGGCGACCAGGGCGGCGCGGCCGCTCCCGGCGATCGGCGTGGACGGGGGCACGGCCACACCGTGACCGGCTGTCGAGCGGCGGGCAGGACCACTCTGCGCGGGCTGCGAGCTACATCTGAGTCCGCGCGTACGTGTGCAGTGCGTCGCGGACGAACGTCGCCCCCGCGGCGTCGTCGTACATGCCGGTGAAGCGGGGATCGTCGACGTACATGTCCCCGAGGCCCTGCACCATCGCGATCGACAGCTCCCGATCGCCGTCCGCCGTGGGCGTGCCGGGGATCTGGGTCAGCCACCGGATGTGCCGGGCCGCCAGCGCCTGGGCACGCGCCGAGGCCGGAGAGATCCCGGCCCTCGCCGCGGCGACCCAAGCGGCGACGAGGTCCTCGGTGTCCTGCTTCCAGGCCAACTGCTGGTCAAGGGTCTTGCCGTGCCACCAGTCGTTGCTCACCTGGAACGCGCGCTCGCCCCAGCGTGAGATCACCTCGTCCTTGTAAAGGTCGTTGAACCCCGCCAGCATGACGTCCATCCGCGGTTCCGCCCCCGACTGCAGGGCCTCGAGGGTGTGCCGCACCGAGCGGATCTGCCGGTCGAGGCGGTCCCGTTCCTCCTCCAGCGCGGCGATGTGGACGCGCAGCCCGTTGTACGCGTCCACCTCGTCCGCCAGGACCTTGGCGATGGCCGGCAAGCCCATGCCGAGCCGGCGCATGAGCAGGATCCGCTGGAGCCGGGCGACCGCGGTGGCGTCGTAGTAGCGGTAGCCGTTCGCGCCGACCCGGGACGGGGCCAGGAGCCCGACGCGGTCGTAGTGCCGCAGGGTGCGGCTGGTGATGCCGGCCCTCGTCGCGAGCTCTTGGATCGTCCACTCCATCGTTCCAGTGTTACCCGCGGCGAAGCGTGGTCGCGATGATCTCCGAGCTTTCGGCGTGCAGGGCCTGCGCCGCCGTCTGCCCGGTCGCCGCCAGGTAGGCGTCGACCAGCCGGTTGCCGGCGGCGTATCCGGCGCCCATCGGCAGTCCCACCGGGGTGAGGCCGAAGCGCTCGGCGCTGGGGTCGCCGTGCACCCAGGCGGTGAAGTTCTCCATGCCTGTCACGTCGAGGCCGGTGAGCACCTTGCTGAAGACCTCGTCGTCGTGCCGGTGTGGCACGCCGATGCGGGCGGGGCCGAGCTCGTCGCCGTAGAGCTGCCGGGCGAAGGCGTCGGCCAGGCCCTCGCCGACGATGTGCTCGCCGACCGTGACGGTCATCGGGTCCCACACAACCCCGCCCGGGCACCACCGCAGGTTGTGGTGCAGTTCGTGCACGGCGGTGGCCTCCAGCCGCTCCACGTTCTCGGGGAAGGGCCAGAACGTGATGGCGATGTGGCCCGAGATGCCACCGAACCCGGTCAATCCTTTGCAAGGACCCATGAAGTGCTCGTCACCCGGATCGCCGAGGACGAACAGCACGGTGATGTCCGGGGCCTCCAGCCCTGGCGTCGCCTCCAGCAGTACGGCGAGAGCGTCGTCGAGCGCGCGTTGCATCCGCTTCCACGCCCCGGCCGCCGCCAGGGTTTCGAGCGCGTCGAGGCAACGCTCCTCGTCGCGGTCGATGGGGAACCCGGACGTTTCGCGGTGTACGGCCACCAGGTCGACCTCGCCGGGCTGGTATCGGTACATGCCCCTGTTGGCCTCCAGCATCGAACGCAGCAGGTCAACGCGGTCCGCGACCGGGGCCAGCAGGATCCGCCGCATGGCGGAGTAGGTGTCAAGAACTGTGATCGACATGGCCCCGATGCTAGAAGTTGACGCAGCGTCAAGGTCAAACCAGCGGCGCTCCTGGTCGGGAGAACGGCCGGCATGCCGTCACCCAGCCCCGTCATGGGCCGGCCGTTCGCCGCCGCGAGTGGTGTGCGCGCAGTGCGGCCAGCAGCCAGGCGAAGGACGGGACCGCCGGTGGGGATGGTTTCTGGCCCTTGAGGAGGCTCAGGAGCTGCCAGTACCGCTCCACTCGGGGCTCGGCGACCATGTCCAGCCAGGTGATCAGGGCGGCGGTCTCCTCACCGGACAGGTCGTCGGGGATGATCCGCTTCAGGATCAGGCTCGCCCCCGCCGACTCCGGCGCGATCCCGCGCGACAGAGCGGCGCCTGCGTGCTCCAGGACCAGAGGCCGGAGCTCGAGGCCGTACTCCAAGCGGTTGTTCTCCTCGCCGCTGAGGACCATCCGCCGGATCGTTCGCTGGAAGCTCTCGTCGCCCGCCAGCTCGGCCAGCTCCACCCACGCGTTGATCTGTTCTGAGGTCGGGTCTTCCGGGAGATCGGACGGCAGGTCACGCATCCATCCTGCGACGAGCGTGGCGTCCTCGTCGATGACGTCGGCGAACGCGCGGTCGACGAAGTCGTCGATGATCTGCCGCCGTTCCGGTGCCGAGAGTCGGGCCAGCGCGTTGATCAAGGCGATCTCCTCGGTAGAGCTGTCACCAGATCGCGAAGTGTCCGGACCAGGTCCAGCCGCGCGACCGCCTCCGCGTCATAGAGCCTGTATCCGCCCTCCGACCTCTGGACCGGCGGGACAACGCCGCTGTCGGACCAGAAGCGGATCGTGCGCGCCTGTAGCCCCGTACGCTGCGCCAGCTGCCCGATCGTGTAAAGACCCGTCACGTCGTTCATGGCTTGAATCTGCACCTTCCACCTGGTGGAACGTCAAGCGATTGGTCGGAGATCTCAGCTGAATCATCCTCTGCCTGTTCGGCCGGATAGATCTCGACGGCTGCCACCGCCGGTCGCGGGTGTGACACGACCATGACACGGCGCGGACGAGGCGAGGATACGGCTGGCCGACAGTGGACGAGGTCGGCGGGCGAGTCACCGAGCGTGCGGCGAACCCGGCGGGGTGTCGGGACAAGCCGGAGGTGTGTCCGGACGAGCCGGAGGCGGCCTGCGGCACGGTGACCGTACCGGTCGATCGGTCGAAGCCGGGCGGAGCTGCGGCGGCCGATCGCCGGACAGGAAGTCACGGCGAAGGTGATCACGAAAAAGGAGACGGACATGGCTGATGACGGAGACTGGGACCGGCGTTCGCTGCTGCGGGGCGCCGCCGTGCTGGCCGGTGCGGCCGTGACCGCGCCGCTGTCAGGCGGGGCGGCCACGGCGCGAGCCCGCAGCGGTGACGCGGACGCGCTGTTCAAGGCCGGGAAGTTCGAGCAGGCCGGCCGCGCCTACGAGGAGATCCTGAAGAAGAACCCCACGAACCTGCACGCGGCCCGCCGGCGAGGCCATGTCGGACTGCTGGCCAACCAGTTCCCCGACGCCGAGAAATACCTCAAGATGGCCATCCAGCTGGCGCCCGACGACAAGGACACCAACCGATTCCTGGGTGACTGCTACATCCGGCAGGACGAACTCTCCCTCTCCGCACCACACTGGCAAGCAGCCGGCGAGGAAACCTACGCCCAATGGTTCGCGGCAGTCCGCGGCGAGCCGTATCAGATCCACGGCGACACCGCGCGGCTGCCATGGCAGCAGATGGACCCGATGCCGTTGGTGGAGGCCTCGGTCAACGGCGGACCGCCGAAGCGCTTCACCTTCTACACCGGCGCCCCGTGGCTGAGCCTGTCCGCGACGGTGGCCAAGGAGGCCGGGCTGAGCCCCGTGACCAAGCAGAAGATCGAGTTCCTGGACGGCACCATTTGGCAGTACTTCGGGGTGCTGGAGTCCTTCGACCTGGGTGGCATCGAGCTGCGCAACATCCCCGTGGGCTGGTCGGAGTGGGAGTCGGGCGGAGACGTCGACACCGACCACGACGGCATGATCGGCATGTGGGTCTTCTACCACTTGCTGACCACCTTCGACTACGCGGGCCGGCAGCTGATCCTGCGGCGCAACACCCCCGAAGCGGCTGACAAGGCACGCGCCGCCGCGAAACGGGCGGGTGCCGAGCGCCTGCCGATGTGGCTGGCCCGTGAGCACGCGCTCCACAGCAGGGGCAGCATCGCCGGCGTCGCCGACTCGGGCGCACGGGTGGTGGCCGTGCTCTTCGGCGGACACAGCGAGGTCGCCGCGGTCGTGAACGGGGAAGCGGCCAAGCAGTTGCGGATCCGCATCGACCACGACCGCCCGGTCGAGACTTTCGCCCACAGCC
This sequence comes from Nonomuraea sp. NPDC049714, assembly GCF_044465295.1. Lineage (NCBI taxonomy): Bacteria > Bacillati > Actinomycetota > Actinomycetes > Streptosporangiales > Streptosporangiaceae > Nonomuraea > Nonomuraea sp. NPDC049714. Next base: position 39,236 of record NZ_JBITLM010000016.1, read on the forward strand.
ACCCAGTCGTCACCTACCCCTGCTACCCGAAGGAGATCCGCCTGGGCGACGCCGTCGCCGAGGAGGTCTACTGCTACACGAACCCGAGCTCACCGCTGGCCCCCAACGGGTTCGACGTGCCGGCCGCCTTCTTCCACAGCTTCCACAAGCCCAACAACATCACCCTCGACTTCACCGGCATGAACCTCTACCTCGCCCGCGGCAAGGCCACCTGATCGCCGGGACCGCACGGGCGGCACGGGAGCCGCCGGCTCGTATCGGTCGCGTGGTAAGGGCGAACCGGACGCCCCATATCCCCTCGCGACATCGAAGAAATAGTTCTGACCTGCGGGGAGACTTCGCGGCTCGGGTGGAAGTGGAGGAAGCGTGATCAACGGGTGGCACGGCTGGGTCGGTACGTTCACCGGCGTGGCAGTCATCACGGTGGCCGTACTGCCGTTGGCCGCACTGGCGGTGTGGGCTCGGGCACGCCGTCGGCGTGTCACCGGCGCCGCGCCGGCGTGGCGCACGTCGCTGGCCGAGGTCGGCATTGTCTACGGGACGGTGCCGTGGGTATGGGTGATCATGTTGCCGGGCGGCCAGGCCGGCGAAGTCCCCGGTCGGGTGAGCCTGGTACCGCTGCGGGACCTGTACGCGATCCTCGCCGACGGGGCGACGGGCCAGATCGTCGGCAACCTGCTGGTGTTCGCGGCACTGGGGTTCCTCGCCCCCCTGCGGTTCGTGGCGTTGACGTCGGTCCTGCGGATCCTGGCGCTCGCGGCGGGTTGCTCGGTCCTGCTCGAGTCCGCACAGTACGCTCTGCGGCTGGATCGGGTGTCCTCCGTGGACGACGTACTGCTCAACACCGCCGGCGCCGGGCTGGCCGCGCTGGCGTCGCGCCGCTGGTGGCGCACTACGGCCGGAGCGTCGTCAGGGGCCGTTCACGTCGTCGGGAGGCCGGTGAGGTCCTAGGCGGCCCTCACCAGGAGCACTCCGCCACGACGGAAAGCACCGGAAGGGGCGAGTTGCGCGACCGCGAGGCTCACCCCCGCGACGCCACCGCGTAGAGTCTCCTCCATGCAGGGCATGATCACTATCCGCGAGGCGGGACCCGGCGACGGGGACGTCCTCGGCGAGATCCACGCGATCTCCTGGGGCATTTCGCACGGCCCGTTGTGCACGCCGAAGGTCGCTGCCGCCGGTATCCAGGAGCGGCGCACCAAGTGGGACGCCATCCTGGCCGAAGGCCAGGACACGATCCTGCTCGCGCTCCTGGACGATCTCCCAGGAGCCTTCGCCCGCTTCGGGGCCGCCTCCCCCCGCCCCGGCCTCGCGGAGATCCACACCTTCTTCGCCCACCCGGAGGTCTGGGGCCGCGGCCTCGCGGCGGCCTTGCTGGCCGCCACCTTGGACCGGCTGCGGGAGGCCGGCTATGACCGCGTGCATCTGTGGACGCTTCGGGATTCAGCCCAGGCACGCCGTTTCTACGCCAAGAACGGCTTCGGCGAGACCGGCAGGCGACACGACCACGACTTCGGCGAGGGCCCTCCGATCGTCCTGGTGGAGCTCGAACGAACCGTGCCCGGCTCTGGCCTGTGACGATCAGACCAAGTCGGCCGCCTGGCCACGCACTGGCCGGACCTGCTGTGGCGGGTGATCGGAGCGCCGGTGACCGGGCGGGTCCGTGCGTACGGCCGACCCGTCACCGGCACCTGTCCGCGCCGCGATTCCCGCGAGAGGAACTGTACGGTCATCAGTCACGCACGCGGCTCCTATTGGTGTACACCAGCTCCCCGTACTCGGGGTGCCGGGCGATCCAGGCGGTGTAGAAGGGGCAGACGGCAAGGACCGGAGCCCCGGCGGCACGGGCAGCGTCGAGTGACGTACGCACGAGAGCTCCCCCGATGCCTTGACCCTCATGGGCCTCCTCCACCTCGGTGTGGACGAAGGCGATGAGGTTCTTGGTGCGGATGTACTCCGCGAAGCCGGCCAGCTTATCGTCGACGTATGCCTCATACCTGTTGGCATCGGCGTTGTCGACGATGCGCATGGTGTGCGGTCGGGAGTCGCTCATCTTCGTCCTCAGATATGTGGTGGTCAGTGCTTGGGCCGTAGGGACGGCTGTCGTCCGGTCAGAGGGTAGCGCCCAGGGCGAGGTGAAAACGGCAGGGTGTCGTGGAGGCGGTGAGCATGGAGATCGCGTCGCGACATTCACCGCCGTTCCTCGTTCGCGATAGTACGTGTTTGGAGCGGGGGATTGAACCCTCGGCGACGTCACGGAACTCCCGAAGCTCACGCGTCCCAGGTGACCGGGAGGCTCTTGACCCCGTAGATGTCGGCGGTCTCCGGGCGCAGGGCGACCTCTTCGGCGGGTACGGCCAGGCGCAGGGTGGGGAAGCGGTTGAGCAGCGCGGGGAGTGCGACGCGCATTTCGACGCGGGCCAGCTGCTGGCCCAGGCACTGGTGGATGCCGTGGCTGAAGGCCAGGTGGCCGCCGTCCTGCCTGCGCACGTTGAGCGTGTGGGGGTCGGTGAAGCGCTCAGGGTCGCGGTTGGCGGTGCTCAGCGACAGGATGATCGTCGTGCCGGCCTTGATGGTGTGGCCGCCCAGTTCGATGTCCTCCAGCGCGACCCTCATGAACTGTTTGGCGACGGTCAGGTACCGTATCAGCTCCTCCACGGCCCCGTCGGTGAGCGTGGGGTCGGCGCGCAGCGCGGCCAGCTGCTCCGGGTTCTGCAGCAGGGCGAAGGTGCCCAGCGCGAGCATGTTCGCGGTGGTGTCGAACCCGGCCGACAGCAGGATCAGGGCCATCCCCTGCAGTTCCTCGTCGGTGAGGTCGCTGTCGAGCAGGTCGCTGAGCACGTCGTCGGTGGGATGGGCGCGCTTGGCGGCCACCAGCTCGGCGAGGTACTGCTGAGTGGCGGTGTAGGCCACGAGCAGGTCCTCGTCGCTGACCTCTCCGCCGAGGAACTTGTCGATGTTGTCCTGGAAGCGGCCTCGGTCCTCGTACGGCACGCCCAGCAGCTCGCAGATGACGATGGCGGGGATGGGCTTGGCGAACGCGGTCACCAGGTCGGCCGACGGCCCGGCCTTCTCCATGGCGTCCAGGTGCTCGGCGGTGACCTGCTCGACGCGCTCGGTCAGCAGCCGCATCCGCCGTACGGTGAACTTGCCCACCAGCGGTTTGCGGTAGCGGCTGTGCTGCGGCTCGTCCATCAGCAGGAACTCACCGGGCGGCGCCGGCGGGACCTGGAAGTCGCCCATGTCGATGGTCGGGTGATGGCTCATGAACTCCCTGCGGGAGCTGAACCGCGGGTCGGCCAGGACCGACCGGACCAGGTCGTAGCCGGTGACCAGCCAGCCCTGGTGCCCGTCCGGGAAGGGGAAGCGGCTGATCGGGCCGTGCTCACGGGCCTCGACCAGCTCCGCCGGCGGGTCGAAGGGACAGCCGGACTGACGCGCGGTCGGCATCGTCTCGAGGGTGTGGAGGGATTCATTCATGACTGTTCCTCGTTTCGCTGTGGTGTGTTCTCCTGCAGCCGCGATGAGCCTGTCCGCCGCGTTGATCCGGGCCAGGACGGGCTTGTCCAGCGGCAGGTCAGGAGATTTTGCGGCGGTAGGTGCTCATGGCGAAGGCGTAGGCCACGATGAGGATGCCGGCGCACCAGCCGAGGGCGATCCAGAGGTCGGTGCCGACCGGTTGCTGGGTGAACAGGGCACGGATGGTGTTGACGATGGAGGTCACCGGCTGGTGTTCGGCGAAGGCGCGCAGGGGGCCGGGCATGGTGTCGGTGGGCACGAATGCCGAGCTGAGGAAGGGCAGGAACATGAGCGGGTAGGAGAACGCGCTCGCGCCTTCCATCGTCTTGGCGGTCAGGCCGGGGATGACGGCGATCCAGGTCAGCGCCAGGGTGAACAGGATCAGGATGCCGGCGATCGCGAGCCACGCCTGCGGTGCCGCCGACGAGCGGAAACCCATCAGCAGAGCGACGAGCACGACCACGACGAGCGAGATCGAATTGGCGACCAGCGAGGTCAGCACGTGCGCCCACAGCACCGACGAGCGGGCGGTCGGCATGGATTGGAAGCGTTCGAAGATGCCGCCCTTCATGTCCATGAACAGCCGGAACGCGGTGTAGGCGATGCCCGAGGCGACCGTGATGAGCAGGATGCCGGGCAGCTGGTAGTTCACGTAGGAGTCCGAGCCGGTGTTGATCGCGCCGCCGAACACGTAGACGAACATCAGCATCATGGCGACCGGCATGACCGCGGTCGTGATGATGGTGTCCGGGCTGCGCGCGATGTGGCGCAGGGATCGTCCCAGCAGGACGGTGGTGTCACCGAGGAAATGCTTGCTCATCGTGGCCCCTCACTTGCTCACTGAGATGTGGTGCTTGCCTGCGTCGCCGTCCTTGCCGTCAGCGCTGACGAGGGCGAGGAAGACGTCTTCGAGGGTCGGCTGCTTCTCGATGTATTCGACCTTGGCGGGCGGCAGCAGTCGCTTGAGTTCGGCCAGGGTGCCGTTGACGATGATCCGGCCCTGGTGGAGGATCGCGATCCGGTCGGCCAGCTGTTCGGCCTCGTCCAGGTACTGCGTGGTGAGCAGCACTGTCGTGCCGTGGTCGGCGAGCTCTCTGACGGCCTGCCACACCTCGATGCGGGCCTGGGGGTCGAGCCCGGTCGTCGGCTCGTCCAGGAAGATGACCGGTGGGCTGCCGATGAGGCTCATCGCGATGTCCAGGCGGCGTCGCATGCCGCCCGAGTACGTCGACGCCTTTCGCGCGCCCGCGTCGGTCAGCGAGAACCGCTCCAGCAGGTCATCGGCGATCTTGCCCGGATTCTTGAGGTGCCGTAGCCGGGCGACCAGCACCAGGTTCTCCCGCCCGGTGAGGATCTCATCGACAGCGGCGAACTGCCCGGTGAGGCTGATGGACTCGCGTACGTCCGCGGCCTGCGTGGCGACGTCGAAGCCGTGGACGCGGGCGGTCCCGGTGTCGGCCTTGAGCAGCGTGGACAGGATCTTCACCACCGTGGTCTTGCCCGCCCCGTTCGAGCCGAGCAGGGCGAAGATGCTGCCCCGCGCCACGGTGAAGTCCACGCCGCGCAGCACCCGCAGGTCCTTGTACGACTTCTCCAGGCCTTGCACCTGGATCACGTCCTGCGTTGTCATCAAAGTTGTCATCAAAGGGTCCTCTCGTCTTTCCCGGTGTCTTCGCCGGCGCCTTGGCCGGTGTCTTCGCCGGCGGCGCGGGCGATGGCGCTGGTGAAGCGCTCGCGCTCGCGGCGGATGTAGCTCCCGGCGGAGTAGTTCTGCAGGAACGCCTCGACGAACGCCACGGGGTCCTGCCCGAAGATCTCGCGGATCGGGGTGCCGTCCGCGGCGCTCCGCTCGAACAGGTCGGCGAGGTCGTCGAACATCGACGCCGCGTCGGCGCCGTCCCCGGGCCCGAAGTGCATCAGGTACCGCTCCAGCGCTTCGGCTGCTGTGCGATAGTCCTCGGGAAGCGCTTTGACGCGCGCCTTGTACTGCCGCCAGCGCTTCTTGCCCTCCAACGACCCGGTGACCACCTCGAGGTACTGCAGCAAGCCTCTCTTCGGCTCGTTCGACCCTGCGTCCATGCCTACCTGCCTCCTTCGCGGAGCTGTTCGAGACGTTCTGCGAGGAAGCTCCAGGTCCTCCAGAACTCGTCGAGGTACTCCCGTCCGTGAGCGTTGAGGGAGTACACCTTGCGCGGCGGGCCCTTCTCCGACGGGACCTTCTGTACGGCGACGAGGTCGCGCCGCTCGATCCTGACCAGCAGCGCGTAGACGGTGCCTTCGGCGATGTCGGGAAAGCCCTGATCCCGCAGCCACGCCGTGATCTCGTAGCCGTACGCGGGCCGGCCGGCCAGGATCGCCAGGACGATGCCCTCCAGCGTTCCCTTGAGCATCTCCGTCAACTGCTTGCCCATGGAACACCCCCTCTTCAGGTACCTAGCGTTGCTTACTACTGGTACAAAGTAACACCGACTACTGGTACATAGCAACACTGAATAGCTGAGGGGGGTGGGGCGGCCGGACGTGGGTGTCCGCGTCAGTCCTCGATCGCCTTCCGACGGCGACAGGCGCGGACGCGGGGGAGTAGGTCCGTCATGCTGCTGCGCGCCGGTCAGGCGGGGGAGCGGTGCAAGGGGCTGGCCCGCGCGGATTCTGCACTGATGCGGCACGAAATGGGCACGCGATCAATGATGTGATGATCGAGTGGAGCGTCGACTATAAATCTACATTGTAAAGGGCATGGCACTTCGGAGAATCCGACTGACGGGTAGAACCGCTACCCACCGGAAAGCCATCAGTATTGAGACGTTCCCGGCGGTGGATGGGGCCGTTGGATTACTCGTGGACCTGAGCGTTCACGGTGGGATGCGCGTCGCCACTGTCCGCGCCCAGGCCCGCGAGCAGGCGCAGCCCGTCCTCGGCGGGGCTGCCGGGGGCCGCGGACAGCACCAGCAGCTCCATGCCTGATTCCTCCGGCAGTGCGAAGTTCTCCTGGTGCAGTTCCAGCAGTCCGACCAGCGGATGCCGGTACGCCTTGCGTCCATGGGTGCGGGCGCGCACGTCCGCGCGGGCCCAGAGGCGGCGGAAGCGCTCGCTGCCCATCGCCAGCTCACCGATGAGCGAGGCCAGGCGGGGGTCGTCGGGGTATTTGCCGGCGGCCAGGCGCAGGTGCCCGACCACGTCGAGGGTGCATTTCTCCCAGTCCGCGTAAAGGCCGCGCTCGGCCTCCTCAAGGAAGATGTGCCGGGCGGTGTTCAGGCCAGGCATCGGCCGCCCGTAGAGGAGCCCGGCGATGTGGTTCCCGGCGAGCACGTCCAGGCGGTGATCCACGATCAACGCGGGTGCGTCGGTGACCAGGTCGAGGACACGCAGCAGCTCAGGCCGGACCCGCCCGCCCGGCGCCTTCGCGCGGCGGCGGCGCTGCCGGGCGAGCCGGTAGAGGTGCCCGCGTTCGGTCTCGTCGAGGCCGAGGACGCGGGCGAGCGCGTCGAGGACCTGCTCGGAGGGCTGGGTCGCGCGGCCCTGCTCCAGGCGTACGTAGTAGTCGACGCTGACGCCGGACAGGTGCGCGATCTCTTCGCGGCGCAGCCCTTCGACCCGGCGGCGGCTGTCGGTAGGGATGCCGACGGCCGCCGGGTCGACCCGGGAACGCCGGGTCCGCAGGAAGCCCGCGAGATCGTCCATGCCCTCAGTATGGCCTCGGTGGTGCCTGTGAAGGTGGTCCTGCCGTTACCAGGAAGTCCCGTCCGATGGAAGAGGCGCCCCTGAACGCCGGGCGCCGCGGCGCCCAGAATCGAGGGCACCCGATGCGAAGGAGTCCCATGAAGACGCTGATCGTCTACGCCCACCCGGAGCCGAAGTCCCTCAACAGCTCGCTGAAGGACCTGGCGGTGTCCACATTGGAGACCGCCGGGCACGAGGTACGGGTGAGCGATCTGTACGCGATGAACTGGAAGGCGGTCGTGGACGCAGCCGACTACGGCCCCGACGCCTCAAGTCCGCTGAAGGTCGCCCTGGACTCGGGCCGGGCCTTCGACGCCGGGACGCTCACCCCGGACGTTCTCGCCGAGCAGGAGAAGCTGCTGTGGGCCGACACGATCATCTTGCAGTTCCCGCTGTGGTGGTACGCGATGCCCGCGATCCTCAAAGGCTGGGTGGACCGGGTGTTCACCTACCACTTCGCGTACGGCGTCGGCGAGCACAGCGACACCAAGTACGGCGAGCGCTTCGGCGAAGGCACCCTCGCGGGCAGGAAGGCCCTGCTGTCGGTGACCGCCGGCGGCCCGGAGTCGCATTACGCCGCTCGCGGGATCAACGGTCCCATCGACGATCTGCTGTTCCCGATTCACCACGGCATCCTCTATTACCCGGGCATCGAGGTGCTGCCGCCGTTCGTGCTGTACGGCACCGACCGGATGACCGGTGCGGACTACCCGGACGTCGCCAAGGCGTGGGAGCAGCGCCTGCTCACCCTGGAGTCGACTGAGCCGATCGCGTTCCGGCGGCAGAACTTCGGTGACTACGAGATCCCCTCGCTGCACCTGAAGGAAGGGCTGGAGCCCGCGGGCCGCACGGGTTTCGGGCTGCACGTACGCGGCTGACGCCGGCGATGGAGGACGCGGATGCTGACCTGACGTAGTTCGCCTGGTGAAGTGAGACGGGTGACCCTGGCCGGCTTGCCCGTGGCTACCAGCCCCGCCGGTACCCGACGATTTTCACCACCGACGAGGCCAGTGCGGCCAGGACGAACGCCAGGTAGAGCGCATGAGCGATCCAGAAGTGCTCGACCTTCGCCATCGTCAGGACCAGCGGCACGATCGCGGCGATGCTCATGACGTAGAACCCGACGTACTCACCCCGCCGGTTGATCTCCCGATCGCGCTCGTCTGTTCTGTCCGCGTCCTTGGGCGAGGCCATGGCGGCCGCGATGGCCAGGACGATGCCCGCGCCGATCCCGACGCCGATCGAGGTGAGCATCGGCCCTACGTAGGCGATCCTCGCCACGTCCGCACCCGGCGCCTCGGACAGGATGGTCGCCAGGTAGGCGACCGGGACGACGACGCCGACCAGGGCGGAGATCCAGGTGCGCTTCTCCTCGGAGGACATGTCCCGCTCCCATGTACGAAAAACTAGACATGCCGAAGGTAAAACAGTCCCGACATGATGTCAATAATCTTTAACCTAGCCTGGGCTGGCTCGCACACCGGTGATCGACGGGTGAGCGACCGGACCGTCTTCCACAGGCTGCTGCAGTCGATCCTGTACGGAGCCCCAGAGGACGTGGCTCAAGCCTCGAAGTCGGTGAATCCGTAAGGGATATAGCCCTGATCGATCAGCTCGTCCTCGTCGAAGTCATCGTCATCGTGGAGGCCGTCGAGGTGATTCTCGATGAGCTTCACATAGTCGTTCTCCAGGGTTTTACCCGGCCGTCCTCGAGGAGGACTCGCGAGCACCTCACGTTCGGCGAGCTGCTCACGGCCCCCTGCCGAGGGCTTGTCAGCGGGCGAACTTCTCGATGGCGGCTGGGGTGACGGGGGTGAAGAAGTTGACGAGGTTGCCGTCGGGGTCGCGGAACAGGAGCGCGCGGTTGCCCCAGGGCATCGTGGTGGGTTCGTTGACGAAGTCCTCCACGAAGCCGGTCAGGTTCTGGTGCACGCTGTCCACGTCGTCGACCAGGAACTCGATGATGACGCTGCGGTTGTCGGCCGGGTGAGCGGAGCCGGGCGCGAACAGAGGGACGGTGCGGGTGCCGGCGATCGCGAGGGTGGCCGAGGCGGTCCTGATCTCGGCGAAGTCCTCGTTGGCCCAGCTCGCCCGCACTGCGGTGGCGCGCTCGTAGAAGTCGACGAGGCGGGCGACGTCGCTGGTGATGATGCGGATCGAGACGAATTCCATGGGTTCTCTCCTGGTCGGTCGGTGCTTGTGACCGCACGCTACGCCGTATACCGGGCAGAATCCGCCCGGTATCTGCGGGAGACTTCTGGGTATGTCGCGCCCCATTGCTCGCGTGCTCACCCTGCTGGAGCTCCTGCAGTCGGGAGGCATTCGGACCGTGGCCGAGCTCGCCGACCGGCTCGGCGTGGACGAGCGCACGGTGCGGCGGTACGTCGACCACCTCATCGACCTCGACGTGCCCGTCGAGTCGGTGCGCGGCCGCTACGGCGGCTACCGGCTCGCCTCCGGTTACCGCATGCCTCCGCTCATGCTGAGCGACGACGAAGCGCTTGCCGTGCTGCTCGGCCTGGTCGCAGGGCGCCGAGCCGGCTTGATGACGGCCGCGGGCACGGCGAGTGAGACGGCAGCGGCGAAGATCCGGCGGGTGCTGCCCGAGCGGCTCGGCCGCAGACTCGACGCCGTGCTCGGCTCCATCGCCTTCACAGCTCCAGCCGGTGAGCCGACCGCCCCGGAGACCGCAGTCCTGCTCTCGATCGCCGACGCGGTGAGCCACCACCGGCCGGTCTCGATCCGGTACACCGCCGCCGACGGCCGGCACAGCGAACGCACGTTGCACCCGTACGGGCTCGTCGCCCACTCGGGCAGGTGGTACGTGACGGGTGCCGATCCCGCGATCGGCGAAGACCGGACGTTCCGGCTGGATCGCATCGCCAGTGCGAGGACCCTGCCCGGCTCGTTCGAGCCGCCCGACGGATTCGACGCGGCGGAGCGGGTCCTGACGGGGCTCGCCACCACTCCGTACCGGTACGAGGTGACTCTGCGGGTCCAGGGGACGGCCGAGCAGATCCGCACCCGGCTTCCCGCCGGCATCGCGACCGTGGCGGAGTCACCGTCGGTGAGCAGCGCAGAGTCGGACCCCATGCACTGGTCCCGCGTCGAACTGCGGGCGGAACGGCTCGACTGGTTGCCCGCCGTGCTCGCCTCGCTGGACCTGCCGTTCGTCATCGAACGACCGGACGAGCTCCGTGACCTCGTCGTGGCACTCGCCGGCCGGCTCACGCATTCGGCCCGGCGAAGTTCGCCCGCGTAGGCGGCAATCGGACGAGCCAGGGCGGACCCTTCTACCGGACGCTTTTCACCTGCAGGATCATGAGGGCTCCGATGAGCGAGAGCAGGCCGCCGGCGACGAACAGGGCGGGATAGCCGCCGAGGTTGGCGACGATCAGCGAGCCCGCGAACGGGGCCACGACCTGGGGCGCGTTCAACGCGATATGGAATACCCCGAGGTCGCGCCCACTGTGCTCGGCCGCGGGCAGGACCAGGGTGACCAGCGCCTGGTCGACTGAAAGATAGGCGCCGAAGCCCACCCCGCCGATGGCGGCGCCGGCCAGCTGGACGGTCCAGGTCGGTGAAAGCAGCGGCAGCGCGACCGACACGCTGACCATCAGCGATGAGATGAGCACGAACAGCTTGTGCCGGTTCAGCCGGTCCGCCAGCGGGCCCGCGACGAGTGTGCCGAGGACGAGGCAGACCGTCTGGATCGTGGCCTGCAGGGTCAACGCGTTGGGCGCGGTCAGCCCGGCGGGCAGCCGGATGTAGTCGGTGAGGATGTAGAGGCCGAAGGAGGAGACGGCGAAGTAGCCGAGGAACATCACCGCCCGCGAGCTGAACGCCCACGCGTAGTCCCGCGAGCGAAGGCCGGCCAGCGCGGACATGAACTGGGTGCGCAGCGATGCGCGCTCCGGCGACTCGCCGCCAGGAAGGTGCTCGCGGCTGACCAGCGCGAGCAGCGCGGACGTCGCGAGGAACACCAGCCCGAGCAGGGTATAGGCGAGCAGCGCCGAGTCGATGAGGAGGGCGCCGACTGCCGTGCCTGCCAGGGAGCCCACCGGCACCCCGAGGCCGCCGACCGTGGAGGCCAGTCCGCGCCGATGCTCAGGGACCTGGTCGGCCACCACGGCGATCATGATGTTCAGCCCGATGTTGACCGTGCCCTGCACGAGGAACCAGCCGATCAGCAGCCCGGCGACCGTCGACATCCAACCGAGGAGGACGAGCGCGGCGAGCGTCGCGAGCCCGCCGTACAGGATCCACGGAGAGCGCCGTCCCCACCGCCCGCGCGTGCGATCGGAAAGGGCGCCCACGATCGGCGGCACGCATACCGACGCGATCGCGCTGACCCCGGTCACCAGTCCGAACGCCGAGAGCTTGCCCGCCGAATCGGCCGCCGCCACCTGGGCGGGAAGCAGGATCTGCAGTGCCGCGCCGATGGCGGCGTAGCCGGCGAGGTTGAACAGGAACATCGCGCCCAAGAGCGCGCCGAGGCGGCGGCCGGTGTGAAAGCCGGCGCCCCGGCTCGAGGTGATGGTCATGCCTACTCCATGAGAGGGGGAAGGTCCAGCCCGAGGTCCAGCCGCTGCAGGGCTTCGTCGACCAGGCGGGCGCAGGAGCCGGGGTCGGCGTCGGGTCGCCTGGCCCACTCCACGAACGCGATGCGCAGGGCTGCGAACGCGGTCGAGGCCAGCAGGCGGGCGTGGAAACCGTGACCTGCGCCGGCGCGCTCGGCCAGATGCCGGGCGAGCAGCTCCTCGCGCAGGGCGAAGCGCCTCATGTTCTCGCCCATGAGCGCGGGATTGTCGTCCAGCAGGAGCTGAACGCGCTGCATCCGGGGCAGCTCGTTCTGGCACCAGGCCGGATCGGTGAGGAAGGCGTGGAACACCGCGCGCAGTGCGGTGACCGGTGACTCGCTCCGCGGGCGGCCATCGATCGCGGCCAGCAAGTCCTCCATGACCTGGTCCTCGTGGGCGAGGACGACGTCCTCCTTTGAGGTGAAATAGCGGTTGAAGGTCCGCCGCGCCACCTCTACCTCGTCGGCGATCTGCTGGACCGTCGTGCCCTCGAAGCCATGCCGCTCGAACAGAGTCAGGGCGGCCTCGATGAGGGCACGGCGCGTGCCGGCCTTCTTGCGCTCTCGTAGTCCCGTTGGTGCCTCACCGCTGCTCATGCGCATACCGTAGAGCAAAGTGTCTCACTGCGACAGTAGGCTTGGCGAGAAATTTTTTAGGCGCTATAAATTGTCTCATTGAGCCACTTAGATCATGGAGATGTTCATGCCCGAATGGATTCCCGCGGCCCAGGAGTCGCTGCGCAGGCTCGCCGGACCGCTTGCCGACGCCTTCGACGTCCGCGCCCTTCCCGGAGAGGACGACCGCTTCGAGATCTACGCGCAGGAGGGCCGGACGGTGCTCGCGGGTACCGGGCCGGTGGCCGTGGCCAGTGGGTTCGCCCATTACCTGCGGCATGTGGCTCGCGGGGAGGTATCCCGCTGGGGGGATCACCTCCCGGCGAGCGCGCCGCCGCCCGGCGAACCGCTCTCGGCGACCTCGCCGTACCGGTATCGGGTCGCCTACAACATCACCGTCGCCGGGTACACGACGCCGTTCTATGACTGGGACCAGTGGCAGCGAGAGCTGGACCTGCTCGCCGCCTCCGGGGTCAACGCCGCCCACCTCACGCTCGGGCAGGAGGCGGTGTGGCTGGAGGCGTTCGGCGAATTCGGCTACACCGAAAGTGAGCTGCTGGCCTGGATCGTGCCACCGTCGCACCAGCCGTGGCAGTGGCTGAACAACATGCACAGCTTCGGCGGCGGTACCACACGCGAGTTGGTCGAACGCCGCGCCGAGCTGGCCCTGCGCGTGCTGGCGCGCATGCGCGAGCTCGGCATCAGGCCGATCCTGCCCGGCTTTTCCGGCACCGTCCCCGGTAGGTTCGCCGACCGAAACCCCGGTGCCACCGTCATCCGGCAGGGCCTGTGGTTCATGGACGTGGCCGGCCCGCCCCGCCCCGACTGGCTCGACACCTCCACGCCGCATTACGCGCATGTCGCCGAGGCCTTCTACCGCCACCAGCACGAGCGCTTCGGCCGGAGCGGCACCTGGGCGGTCGACCTGCTCCACGAGGGCGGCAGAATCGGAGACACCCCACTCGCGGACGCGGCCTCAGGCGTCGAACGGGCGATGCGCGTGGCCGACCCCGACTACCTGTGGGTAGTGCAGGCATGGGCGGGCAACCCCCGCAAGGATCTGTTCGAGGCCTGCGACCAGGACCGGATGCTGGTGCTCGACTTGACCGGTGACGCCTGGCGGCGCGAGGGCGGGTTCTGGGGCGCGCCGTGGGGATTCGGGATCCTGCCCAACTACGGCGGCCGCCACGGTTTGTACGGCTCGCTGCCCGACATCGCCGCGGCGCCCGGCGAACTGGCCGGTCCGCTCGCCTCGGGAGAGCTCGTCGCGCTGACCAATATGGCCGAGGGCGTGCACACCAACCCGGTGGTCTGGGATCTGTTCGCCGACCTCGCGTGGACCCGCGAGCCCGTCGACCTCGACGCCTGGCTGGAGGACTGGGTGCACGCCCGGTACGGCTCCGCCGACCCCGACGCGCTGGACGCGTGGCGACTGCTGCGTTCGTCGGCCTACGCGACCTGGGGTGAGACGGCGTCCATGCAGGAGGGGGAGGAGGAGTTCATCGAGAAGCTGAGCGACTTCAAGGTCTACGCCTGCACCGACAGCGTGTTCGCCGCCACCCCCTCGCTCACCGCCGACCAGGCCTCCGCCGTCGGCCCGCACCGGCTCCACTACGACCCGGCCCAGGTGGAGGCCGCCTGGCGGCTGCTGCTCGAAGCGGCGCCGCGCCTGCGCGACTCCGACACCTACCTGCACGACCTGGTCGACGTCACCCGCCAGATCCTCGACGACCGCGGCCGCGCCCTGGCGCCCCACCTCGCCGGGGCAGACGCCCAGCGGCGGTTCCTCCGCCTGATCGACATCCAGGACCGGCTGCTCGCCACCCGCCCGGAGTACCTCCTCGGCCGCTGGCTGCGCGACGCCCGCCGCTGGGGCGCCGACGAGGCGCAGAGCCGTCAGCTGGAACGCGCGGCCAAGCGGCTCGTCACCGTATGGGGCGGGCCGGACTCGGCCATTCTCGCCGAGTACGCCAACCGCAACTGGGCGGGCCTGATGAACGGCTACTACCGGGCACGCTGGAAGACCTTCTTCGAGGAAGGCGCGATGGACTGGAACGCCTACGGTCAGCAGTGGGCTGACCAGCACGCCGACTACCCGGCCGAACCGTGCGGCGATCCGATCGAGATCGCTCTGGAGATCTTCAACGCCGACCTGTAGCGCCCTGGTCGCGAATGGCGCCGGTCCCGCCAGCCGGCGGGCGCCTGTCCGGTGCCAGAATTGTTGCAGAGGGTCTGACCTGGTCTTCCAGGTTTGGCTGTCGCGGTGCTGCGTCGCCAGTTCGCCCGCCCGATCGGGTGCTGCTGTCACCTCTACCTCTGGTCTCTTCTGGGTGCGGGTCCCTGGTGCTGGGGTCCGCCGTGCGGTGGTCCGGGGTGCGGCGGTCCGTCGTGCCGCGGGCCTGCGTTCTGCTGGACCTGGTTCGCCGATTCCGGCCTGTCGGTGCTGGTCAGCGCGATGCCGAAGGCGACAACGCCCAGCGTGCAGGCGATCGCTCGAAGATTGTTCGCCGGAGTCCAGGAGGCCACGAACATCGACCACTCGGCCGCGCCCTCGGGCGTGGTGGGATCGACCGCCGCGAGCCGGTCGTTCTGCGGGACGTTGACGGCGATGGTGATCATCGCGCCCACGAGGTAGAGCACGGAACCGTTCAGCGACCACCACCTGCCCGGGCCGTCCCGGACCAGGCCGAGCACCGCGAGCGCCAGGCAGACCAGGCCGGTGCCCATGAAGATCAGCATGAAGGGCGGGTTGTAGATCTCGACGTTGACCACGTTCATCGTGGCGGCGCCCTGACCGGCCGGCATGCGCTCCAACGAGCCCATCACCGAATTTCCGTAGGCGAAGAACACACCGCCCATCAGTGCGGAGCCGGTGAGCGCCGCAAGGGTGAGGATCCTGGTGAGGGTCATGCCGACCACACCCCGGTTCGCACGGTGCTTCGCGCCCAGCCGGTGAAGTCGCGCGGTTTCCGGCCGAGCACCTCCCGCACGCCGTCGGAGACGTACTCGGAGCGATGGTTGCGGGTCACCGCGAACAGGTCGCGGAGGGCCCCGGCCTCGGCTTGGGATGCGCCGTACCCGACCATCTCGGCGACATGCTCCTCGGGTTCGAGAGCGACATACCGGATCTGCCGGCCGGTCGCGGCGGAGAGCTCGGCCGCGACCTCGGCCAGGGTGAGGGTTTGCGGACCGGAGAGCGAGTACGTCTCGCCCGTGTGCTTCTCGTCCAGCAGCGCGGTCTCCGTGTTAGCGCTGCAGCCGTACGGGATCGGCCGTTCCGCTGCGGCGGACGATCCAGGCCTCGGTGATGTGCTGGAACATCGCCTCGGCGGCGCCGTCGGGATCGCGCGCGGCGATGCGTTCGTAGATGCGGCGGTGGCCGAGGTTCGACGCCACGCACAGGGCCCGCTCGGTCCGGCCCAGATACCGGGCGGTGTTGACGACCTGGCCTTCCAGTGACCGTACGACGCCACGAGCGATGCGGTTGCCCGACGCCCGCATGATGGTGTCGTGGAAGGCGCGGTCGCTCTCGGCGTACGTGACCGGGTCGTCCACGAGCTCGTCCATCTGATCCACCAGTGCGCGTAGCTGATCCATGGTGTCCGTCCCGGCCAGGCGGGCGGCGACGTTGGCCATGTCGGACTCCAGCACGCGCCGCGTGACGACGAGGTCGTCGAG
This sequence comes from Nonomuraea sp. NPDC049714, assembly GCF_044465295.1. NCBI lineage: Bacteria > Bacillati > Actinomycetota > Actinomycetes > Streptosporangiales > Streptosporangiaceae > Nonomuraea > Nonomuraea sp. NPDC049714. Next base: position 55,347 of record NZ_JBITLM010000016.1, read on the forward strand.
GATCGCCAGGCTCTCGTCCTCGGCGATGGTCGCGGTGAGGACGAGCTCGTCGAGCATGTCCCACGTCGCCGGTGGGGTGACCATGGTGCCGGAGCCCTGGCGGACCTGTACCAGCCCTTTCTCCTGCAGGATCTTCACTGCCTCCCGCACGACGGTGCGGCTCACGGAGAAGGCCTCGCACAGCGCGGGCTCAGGGGGCAACGGTGTCCCCGGCGGGTGCACACCGCGCACGATGCGCTCCACCAACTCGGCGGTCACCGCTCTGGCGAGACTTGCCGGGCGGCGTACCCAGACCGGTGGCACCGGGCCACTGCCGGCCGTTTCCTGCGATGCCGTCATGTCGCCTCCGGTGGCCTGGCAAGTGACAGCGTCACCGCGCCAGTATACGCGAGACCCCTTGTCGTCAGACGTCATACGAATTACGTTTGGTCGCAGACGGCCGGATCCGGCGGCCGCCCCCGGAAAGCGGGCAGCGATGAAGCATCGAGCGTTATGGTCGGCCTTGATGGCCGCGGTACTGGCCGTGGCCGGCTGTGGAAGCGCGACCCGGACGGGCTCCCCGTCCGGAGACTCACAGCAGAAGCTCGTGGTCTGGGACTGGAAGTCCGGTGAACCGGCCGCCGCGGCCTACGTCGAGAAGGCGAAGGCGGACTTCGCGAAGCGGCATCCGGGGGTCACCGTCGAGTTCGTCGCCCAGCCGTTCGACCAGTACTACACCCTGCTCGGCACGGCGATCCAGTCGAACAAGGCGCCCGACGTCATGCTCTTCAACGGGGGTGGGCAGATCCGTGACCGAGCCGACGCGCTCCTTCCACTGGACCGGTACGTGGCCGAGGACAGGAGCCGGCTGGCGGGCTGGGACGCGTTCAGCAAGGACGGCAAGGTCTACGCCGCACCGGTGACCTTGCAGGGGCACCCGATCTACTACAACAAGACGCTCTACGAAGCGGCCGGCCTCGACCCGGCTGACCCACCCAAGACCTGGAACGAGTTCGTCAGCGGCTGCGCCGCCATCAAGAAGGCGACCGGGGCCACCTGCTTCGCGCTCGGAAACAAGGAAGGCATCGGAATCCAGTTCTTCCTGTCGGGCCTCGGATCAGGAGTCCTCACACCTCGGGAGTACGACGACTGGATCGCCGGAAAACGCGACTGGACCTCTCCTCACGTGCGGCGGATCTTCGAGCTGTGGAAGGACGCCGGCGACCAAGGGCTGAACAACGACGGTGCCAACTCCACCGCGATGTTCACCGACATCTTCAGAGTCTTCGAGACCGGTAAGGCCGCTCACATCATCGGGCTGATATCGGACATCGGGCACTGGAAAGACTTCGGAGAGTTCCTGCCGCCCGAAAAGATCGGCGTCATGCGGGCCCCGGTCGTCACCGACGGAGCCACCCCGAGCCTTCCGTATGACGGCGGCATCGGCTACGCGGTCGCGAAGGGGACGAAGGCCCCCGGACTGGCCGCCGATCTGGTGCGAGCCCTGACCTCGACCGACGCCTTGACGGCGTTCTACGCCGAGGCCGGCGCGATCGCGTCCGACACGACGATCGATGTCTCGCAGGCCGGCCCGGCCGCCACCACGATCACCTCCGAGATCAAGACCGGCAGGCCCGCCCTGCACGTGGCGCTGTCCTCCAAGACTCTGGACGTGATGGGAAGGCTGTCCCAGCAGCTCCTGAGCGGGTCGGTCACGGTGGACGAAGCCGTGGAGCAACTGGCCGCCTCCGACCGGGTGGGCTGACCGCGTGCCGATCGGAGGCCCCTCGCCGTTGGCCCGGCCGACCGGCTCAGGGCGGGCCGGCGGAGTGAGCGTGAAGCAACAAGCCCGTACGGCAGCCCGGCCGTCCCCCCGCGCGGTGCGCGCCGAGCGCATCGCGCCTTACGTCCTGGTGGCCCCGGCCGTACTGATCATCGTCGCGCTGCGACTGTGGCCGCTGGCCTTGGGGATCAACTTCTCCTTCACGGGTGATGGCGAGTTCAACGGAACCTTCGTCGGGACGAGCAACTACCTGGAGCTGGCCGGCGACCCGTTGTTCCACACCTCGCTGCGCAACGTCGGGCTGCTCGTGCTGCTGCTTCCCCTGGCGGTGGCGATTCCGGGTCTGCTCGCGACCTTCATCTATCTGCGTGTGCCGGGTCACCGGGTCTACCGCAGCGTCTATTTCTTCCCGGCCGTGCTCTCACCGGTGATCGTCGGCGCGATCTTCAACCTCATGCTCGGGTACGACGGCCCGTTGAACTCCGTCCTCGCGGCGATCGGCGCCGGCCCCGTCGACTGGCTGGGCGATCCGGGCATCGCCATGTTCACGGTGGTCGGCGTGCACATATGGGCGACGTTCGGGATGGCCCTGGTGGTGTTCCTCGCGGGGTTCAGCACCCTGGACGCCTCGCTGCTGGACGCCGCCCGCGTGGACGGTGCGTCACTCCGCCAGATCATCTGGCACGTGATCATCCCGAGCCTGACCCGTACCATTCAGTTCGTCTTCGTGACGACGATGATCGGAATGCTGACATCCATGTTCGGCCTGCTCTTCGTCATGACCAGCGGGGGCCCAGAGGGGTCCACCTACCTGCCGGAGTATTACATCTGGCACCAGCAGGGACAGATGAACCGGCCGGCGCTCGCCTCGGCGGCCTCGACGGTTCTCTTCGTCGTCATGCTCGTGGTGGGGCTCCTGCAGATCACCCTGCTCCGTCGCGCCGGGAGGCAGGACTGATGCCCGGGGCGCGTCTGGCCAGGTGGGTGGCCGCCGTTCCGATGGCCGGTCTCGCGCTGGCGACGATCTATCCTCTCGGGTTCACCGCCAACGTCGCGATGAAGACCCGTCGGGACTACATCCTCGACCGGTTCTCTCCGGCGGGTTCTCTGCGGTGGGACAACCTCGCCGAGGCGTGGGCCGGCGCCGGAATGGCGCGGTACTTCGTCAACTCGTTCATCGTGGTTGCGTGCGCCGTGGCCCTGCTGCTGCTGTTGGGGTCGATGGCGGGCTTCGCGCTGGCTCAGCTGCGGTTCCGCGGTTCCTCGGTGATCTTCCTGGGTTGTCTCGCGGGGCTGTTCATCCCGTTCCAGGTGATCATGGTCCCGCTCGCCAGGGTCATGGCCGACAGCGGGCTCATCGACACCTATCCGGGACTGATCCTGGCCTACGTCGCTCAGTTCCTCCCGTTCACCGTCTTCCTGATGACAAGTCACTACAGGACCATTCCGGCGGAGATCGTCGACGCGGCCAGGATCGACGGCAACACGGTGTACGGCGTGTACCGGCGGATCATGCTCCCGCTGGGCGTTCCGGCGCTGCTGTCGGTCGGCATTCTCGACACCCTGTTCTGCTGGAACGACGTGCTCATCGCCCTGCTCATGATGCCGTCGCCGGAGCATCGCACCCTCATGATCGGGGTCAACGCGCTGCGCGGGCAGTATTCCGACGACATCCCCATCTTCGCCTCGGGGGTCCTGATCGCCGCGGTGCCCGTGCTGATGATCTATCTGTTCCTCCAGCGCCAGATCACCGACGGCGTCACCGCCGGTTCCACGAAGGGTTGACATGCGGATCACTGGTTATCGCACCATGACGACGGTCCAGGAATGGGGCCGTCCCGTCGGTGACGTCAACGGTGTCATCGCCGACGGAGTCGTCCCGGTGCCGCTCGTCATGGTGGACACCGACGAGGGGATCACCGGCATCGGCCTCGGGCCGCACGTGGAGATCGAGACGATCTTCGCCGCTATCGAGGGCGAGGATCCGCGCGGCGTGACGGCGCTCTACGACCGCATGCTGCGGCGGACCTTCAAGGCGGGCCACGCCGGCGCCGTGTTCGGCACGATCGGCGCACTCGACACCGCCCTGTGGGACATCAAGGCGCAGGCGGTCGGTGAGCCGCTCTGGCGCCTGCTCGGCGGGCGCGACCGGGGGGTGCCCGCCTACGCCTCCGGCCTCGACATCGGCCTGACTGACGACGAACTCGTCTCGATCTACCAGGTCTACGCCCGGCACGGTCTGCGTGCGGCCAAGATCAAGGGCGGCCTCGACATCGAACGCGACCGGCACCGCCTCACGCTGGTACGGGAGGTCCTGACCGAGGCAGGGCGCGGAGCGCGGCCGGGCCTGATGCTCGACGTGAACGAGGCCTGGACCCGCAAGCAGGCGGTTCGGCACGTCTGCGAGCTCGAACGCACGCTGGATCTCACGTGGATCGAGGAGCCGGTACGGCGGTGGGACGCCGATGGCCTGGCCGCGGTCGGTCGCGGGATCCGCGCCTCCGTCGCCACGGGGGAGAACCTCACCGGGCTCGAGCAGTTCCGTCCGCTGCTGGCCGCGGAGGCCGTGGACATCGTCCAGACGGCTGTCGTCTGGGGGGTGTCCCACTTCCTCCGGGTGTCCGCGCTGGCGCACGCCCATGACCTGCCGGTCAGCCCGATCGGCGCCACGCCCGTCGCGCTGCTGCACGCCGCGACGTCGGTGCCGAACCACATGGCCAGCGAGTTGCAGGATCTGCGCCCGCCGCTCGGACTGTCGCTCGACCTGTACGTCGAGGACGGCGCGTTCATCCTCGGCGACTCGCCAGGGCTGGGCATCACGGTCGATGAGCAGGCGATCCACGCGTTCGTCCGCCGGCCGGACGCCAGGACGGCCGAGGGCCCCCACATCCGGCCGGAGCACGCCGGACGACGGCTGTTGGCGGTCGCCAACTGCTCCTCCGCAACGCGGTCTCCGGGATGAGCCGAAGCCTTACGCGGCTGACGCCCGCCGTCGCCCGTGCCCGGATCAGTGGGACGAGAAGAAGAGGCGCTGCTGGATCTCCCTGCGGTAGTCGTCGAGGGTGTTGTCGATGTGCGTGGCCGCGGCTTGGGCGGCCGCTTCGGGGTCGCCGGCGCGGATGGCCTGGTAGATGGCGTCGTGCTCCTCCACCGCCTTGGCGGCGTGCTCGCCCACCGAGCCGCGCAGGCCGATGAGGCTCGACTGCGCCTGCAGCCTACGGGCCTCCCGCACGGCGACCTGGAGGAACATGTTGTGCGAGGCGACGGCGATCGCGGTGTGAAAGGCGTCGTCGCCCTCGTTGAACAGTTCCTCGCGTCCGGTCTCGAAGCCGTGGCGGCACAGGCCGGCCGCTTCTTCGATCGCCCTCAGCTCGGCAGGGGTGGCACGCCGGGCGGCCAGGCGGCTGGTCTCCATCTCCTGCGCCCGGCGGAACTCGAACAGCATGTAGACGTGGTCGAGGTCGGTCGGGAGGAAGAAGGACCCCCAGCGCCCGGTGCCGAGCATCCCCTCGTCGTCGGCCACGTACAAGCCGCGGCCCTTCTGGGCGCGTACCCGGCCGAGCGCGGAGAGGATCTTCACCGCCTCGCGCACCACGGTGCGGCTGGTGCCCAGTTGCTGGGCCAGCTCGTTCTCGGTCGGCATGCGGTCACCTGGACGCAGGCCGAGCCTGAGGATCAATTCCAGCACCTGCTCGGCGGCTACCTCGTAGCCCGGCCGGTATCCGCTCTCGCGGGAGGCCTCAGTCACCGTGCTTCCTCCTCACCGTTCCCTGCAAGAGTATGACTGATGGGCTAACCCTCCCCGCCACAGTGCCGTCCGATGAGTACGATACATATGAACGGTTCATTCGAGGCTGTCGGCGCGGACGTGCGCGGTCATCGATATTGTTGCTGGTGAAGGCATAAATCAGCTGGCCATGGCCGTACTCTCGGTGCGCGAATCGCAAAATAAGCAGGCTTAAAGGCTTGACGGCTTTCCCTGCTCCGAAGGTAATGGGTAGCGAGTCCGGCGATCCCCGACCGCTCCACCCCGCCAAGGCGTCACCTGCCTGAGGATCACGGCGTGACCTGGCCATACGCCTACCCCCCCGAAGGAACGACTGTGCCCTTACCTCCGCCCGTCACGATGCTGAGACCGATCCTGATCGGCATCGTCACCGCCGCGCTGGCCGCGGCGTTCGCCCTCGTCGCCCCCGCCACCCCGGCCCTCGCGGCCACCACGACCCTGTACGCGTCACCCGCCGGCACCGGCACCGCCTGCACCTCCACCCAGCCGTGCTCGCCGGCCGCGGCGCAGACGGCGGTACGTTCGCTGAACGCCGGGATGTCCGGTGACATCGTCGTGGAGTTGGCCGGCGGGGTGTACCGGCTGTCCTCGCCGCTCCGGCTGACCGCCGCCGACTCCGGGAACAACGGCTACTCCGTCAGATGGCAGGCCGCGGCAGGGGCCGTCCCGGTCATCAGCGGAGCCAGGGCGATCACCGGATGGACCGTGGCCGACTCGGGAAAGAACATCTGGCGCGCCAACGTCGGGGCCGGGATCGACACCCGGCAGTTGTACGTCGACGGTGCGCTCGCCACCCGGGCGCGCACCGCCGTCAACCGGTCCGACTTCACCGCGAGCAGCACCGGGATGAGATTCACCAGCGGCGCGCTGAGCTATCTGAACAACCTCGCTGACCAGGACCGGGTGGAGATGGAGAGCGTCGGCTCCTTCACGGACCGGTACGCGCCGGTGCAGAGCATCAGCGGAAACCTCATCACGATGCGGCAGCCCGCCTGGAACAACAACAACTTCGGGTACGACACCTTCACCAGCCCGCACCGGGCGGGGCCGCTCCACCTGGTCAACGCCTACGAGTTTCTCGACTCGCCGGGGGAGTGGTACCTCGACCCCGCGGCGGGCGCGCTGTCCTACATCCCGCTCACCGGGCAGAACATGGGCAACGTCAGCGTGGAGCTGCCGGTGCTCCAGTCGCTGGTGCACGTGGGGGGAACCTATGACGCGCCCGCGCACCACATCACGTTCAGCGGGATCACCTTCACCGGCACGAGCTGGCTCGGCCCCAGCGGCGACCAGGGCTACGTGGACCAGCAGACCGGCGCCTACATAGCGGGCAACTGGAGCTGGCCCGCCTTCACTTCGTGTCACCAGGGCTGCCGGCAGTTCGAGGCGACCCGGCCGAACTGGTACCAGATGCCGGCCGCCGTGCAGGTCTCCGCGGCGAACACCATCACCTTCACCGACTCGCGCTTCGTCAACCTGGGACAGACGGCCATCGGCATCGGCAACGACGCCAACGCGCACGCCGGCGGTGTCGGCCTGGGCGCCGCCGACATCACGGTCACCCGGTCGGAGATCGCCCACAGCTCGGCCGGCGGCATCGTGGTCGGCGGCGTGCGCGCGGACGCACACCACCCGAGTGACCAGCGGATGGTCAACCGGAACATCATCGTCAGCGACAACCGCATCCACGACCTCGGCCTGAACCACCGAGGCGTCGTCTCGGTCCTGACCACCTACGTCACCAACACCGACGTGTCCCACAACGAGGTCTACAACATGCCCTACACCGGCATGTCGATCGGATACGGCTGGGGCGCCAACGAGCCGGGCGGCAGCACCCACTACGCCGACCGCGGCCTGTACGACTTCCAGCCGCGCTACACCACGCCCACCACCGCCTCCGGCAACCGGCTCATCGGCAACTACGTGCACGACGTCATGCAGCAGATGACCGACGGCGGCTGCATCTACACGCTGTCGTGGAACCCGGGCGCGGTGATCAACGACAACCACTGCCTGCGCACCAACGGCTGGTTCGGCATCTACTTCGACGAGGGCTCGCGGCACTACACCGTCAGGAACAACGTGCTGTCGAACACCGGCACCTGGGCCACCGCCAACTACTGGTACGGCGAGAACATGGGCGACTTCACCGTCACCGGCAACTGGTCGACCAACGGCAGCACCAACATTACCAACGGCGACCGCGGCAACGTGGTGAACAACAACGTCACCGTCACCAACGGCGCCTGGCCGGCCGGCGCCCAGGCCGTGATCGCGGCCGCCGGGCCCCAGGGCCGGCCTCCAGGGAGCACGAGCGCGCTGCGGGGTGTGGGGTCGGGACGGTGCCTGGACGTCAGCGGCGCCTCGCAGGCCAACGGCGCGCAGGCGCAGGTCTGGGACTGCAACGGGCAGCCCAACCAGCGGTGGACCGCCACCAGCGCCGGTGAGCTGCGGGTCTACGGCGGCAAGTGCCTGGACGTGAACGCGGCCGGGACCGCGGACGGCACCGCGGTGATCATCTGGGACTGCAACGGCCAGAACAACCAGAAGTGGCGCCTCAACGCCGACGGCAGCATCACCGCCATCGGTGCGAACAAGTGCCTGGACGTCAACGGCACCGGCACCGCCAACGGCACCAAAGTGCACATCTGGACCTGCCACGGCGGCGCCAACCAGAAGTGGACCCGCGCCTGACACTGTCCGCCTGATGACGGGCCCCCTCTCCCACCGTGGCCAGAGGCGGCACTCCTCTGGCCACGAGGCAGCATCCCTGGCGCCCTGCCCTGACCGGTCTTCCTTTGCAGGAGGGAACACTCATGTCCCGACGTCCGTGGCTCACCTTGCTGACCACGATGGCGCTCATCACTTCCGGAGCACTCACGCTCGCCGCCTCCCCGGCGAACGCCCTCGACATCCCGCCGTCCGACTACCAGCAGGTGTCTCTCGCGTCGGGTGGCGCTGAACTGGGTGAGGCGATGTCGCTGGCCGTGATGCCGGACCGGTCGGTGGTGCACACGGCGCGCGACGGCACGCTGCGTGTCACCGATGCCAACGGCAACACGAAGGTGGCCGGCAGGCTCAACGTCTACACCCACGACGAGGAGGGCCTGCAGGGAGTGGCGGTCGACCCCGGCTTCGCGTCGAACCGGTACCTCTGGATCTACTACTCCCCGCGGCTGAGCACGCCGAACGGTGATGCGCCCAGCACCGGCACGCAGGCCCAGTTCGACCAGTGGAAGGGCGAGCTGTACCTGTCCCGGTTCACCCTCAAGGCGGACGACACTCTCGACATGACCAGCGAGAAGGTGGTCCTCCGGGTCCAGAACGACCGCGGCCAGTGCTGTCACGTGGGCGGGGACATCGACTTCGACGCCGCCGGCAACTTATATCTGACCACCGGCGACGACACCAACCCGTTCGAGTCGAGCGGATACTCCCCGCTGGACGAGCGGACCAACCGCAACCCACAGTTCGACGCCCAGCGCTCGGCCGCCAACACCAACGACCTGCGTGGCAAGCTCCTGCGCATCAAACCGCAGCCTGACGGCACCTACACGATCCCCGGCGGCAACCTGTTCCCGCCAGGGACGGCGAAGACCCGGCCGGAGATCTACGCGATGGGCCTCCGCAACCCGTTCCGGATGAGCGTGGACAAGGCGACCGGCATCGTCTACCTCGGCGACTACGGGCCGGACGCGGGTGTGACCAGCTCCAGCCGCGGGCCGAGCGGGCAGGTGGAGTTCGACCGCATCACCGGTCCGGGCAACTACGGATGGCCGTACTGCACGGGCACGAACACCACCGGCGAGACCTACAACGAATGGAACTTCGCCACCAACAGCACCGGTCCGAAGTACGACTGCGCGGGCGGCCCGGCCAACAACTCCTTCCGTAACACCGGCCTGACCACGCTGCCTCCGGCGAAGCCGGCGTGGATCCGGTACGCGGGGGACGCCGGAAGCCCACCGGAGTTCGGCTCCGGGTCGGAGTCGCCGATGGGCGGCCCCGTCTACCGTTACGATCCCGGCCTGAACTCGGCCGTCAAGTTCCCCCAGGCGCTCGACGGGCGATACTTCGCCGGTGAATACGGCCGGCGCTGGATCAAGGCGATCGAGGTCAAGCCGGACGGCGCCCACGGGGAGATCTCGGCGTTCCCCTGGTCGGGGACGCAGGTGATGGACATGGCCTTCGGTCCTGACGGGGCCCTGTACGTCCTCGACTACGGCACCGGGAACAACAACCAGGCGCTGTATCGCATCGAGTACATCGGCGACGCCAACCGCAATCCGATCGCCCAGGCGTCCGCCGACAAGACGTCGGGACCGGCTCCGCTGGCGGTGAACTTCTCCTCGGCGGGCAGCTCGGATCCGGAGGGCGGCGCGCTGACCTACGCGTGGAACTTCGGCGACGGCACCACCTCCACGGCAGCGAATCCGAGCAAGACCTACACCACGAACGGCGCCTACACGGTGACGCTCACGGTCCGGGATCCGCAGGGTCTCACCGGCACGGCGAGCGTGATCGTGACCGTCGGCAACACCGCACCGACGGTCAGCCTCACCACCCCTGCCGACGGGCAACCGTTCTCCTTCGGCGACACCGTGCCCTTCCAGGTCACCGTCAGCGACCCGGAGGACGGCACGGTCGACTGCGACGAGGTCACCGTCGCCTACTTCCTCGGCCACGACAGCCACCGCCACCAGATCACCTCCAAGACCGGCTGCTCGGGCTCCATCTCGGTGCCGGTCGACGGTGAGCACGACGCCGCGGCCAACATCTACGGCGTCTTCGAGGCCTCCTACACCGACCAGGGCGGTCTGACCTCCACCAGCGCCCGTACGCTCCAGCCGCGGCACCGGCAGGCGGAGCACTTCGGTGCCCAGCAGGGCATCCAGAGTGCCGACCACGCCACCGCGGAAGGCGGCAAGACGGTCGGCTTCACCGATGACGGCGATTGGATCTCCTTCCAGCCGTACCACCTGGGCGACGCGACGAGGATCACCGCCCGGGTGTCCTCGGACGGCGCGGGCGGCAGGATCGAGGTGCGGGCGGGCTCGGCGACAGGCACACTGCTGGGAACGGCGAACGTGGCGAGCACCGGCGGCTGGGACACCTTCACCGACGTCTCGGCCAACCTCAGCGGCGCCCCGGCCGGCACGACGACGCTGTATCTGGTCTTCCGCGGCCCGACCGGACAAGGTCACCTGTTCGACCTGGACGCCTTCACCTTCGACACCGGCACCCCGCCCTCGGGGAGCACGAGTGCGTTCACGGGTGTGGGATCGGGGCGATGCCTGGACGTCAACGGCGCCTCGCAGGCCAACGGCGCGCAGGCGCAGATCTGGGACTGCAACGGGCAGCCCAACCAGCAGTGGACCGCCACCAGCGTCGGTGAGCTGCGGGTCTACGGCGGCAAGTGCCTGGACGTGAACGCGGCCGGGACCGCGGACGGCACCGCGGTGATCATCTGGGACTGCAACGGCCAGAACAACCAGAAGTGGCGCCTCAACGCCGACGGCAGCATCACCGCCATCGGCGCGAACAAGTGCCTGGACGTCAACGGCACCGCCAACGGCACCAAGGCGCGCATCTGGACCTGCACCGGAGGAACCAACCAGCGCTGGACCCGCGTCTGAAAGGGACACTCATGCTGCGACATCCGACCCCCGCCGCCCTCGGGCGCACCGCCGGGAGCGACCGAAAGACCTCTGTGCTGCGACGCCTGTCAATGGCGGTGGTGGCGATCACCGTCGCCACGACGGTGATCCCCGCCATCCCCGCCCAGGCCGCGGCCTTCAATGTGCTGGTGTTCTCCGAGACGGCCGGGTTCCGGCACGACTCGATCTCCACCGGGATCCAGGCCATCCGCGAGCTGGGGGCCGCCAACGACTTCGCCGTCGACGCGACCGAGGACTCGAACGCCTTCGTCGCGGCCAACCTGGCCCAGTACAAGGCGGTGGTGTTCCTCAACACGACCGGTGATGTGCTCAACGACGACCAGCAGGCCGCCTTCCAGGCGTACGTGGACGGCGGAGGCGGTTACGTAGGAGTGCATTCGGCCGCGGACACCGAGTACGACTGGCCGTACTACGGACAACTGATGGGGGCCTGGTTCACCAACCACCCGGCGATCCAGCAGGCCACCGTACGGAACGAGGACCGGGCGCACGCCGCGACCGCTCACCTCGGGACGACCTGGTCACGCACCGACGAATGGTACAACTACCGCGCCAACCCCCGCCCGAACGTCCGGGTACTGCAGAGTCTGGACGAGGGCAGCTACAGCGGCGGCGGCATGGGCGATCACCCGATCACCTGGTGCCACCCCCAGTCCTCCGGCCGCGCGTTCTACACCGGTCTGGGGCACACCCGCGAGTCTTACGCCGATCCGAACTTCCGCACGCTGCTGCTCGGCGGGATCCGGTACGCGGCCAAGGCCATCAACGCCGACTGCCGTCCAGAGACCGGGTACACGACGTTGTACAACGGCTCGACGACGGGCTGGTCGCAAGCGGGGCCGGGGTCGTTCGCCAACAGCGACGCCACGCTGACCTCCCAGGGCGGCATGGGGATGTTGTGGCACAACGCCAAGGAGTTCCGTTCCTACTCCCTCAAGCTCGACTGGAAGCTGACCGGCGACTCCAACTCCGGCGTGATCGTCGGGTTCCCGGCCACCACTGACCCCAACGCGGCGCTCAACACCGGATACGAGGTGCAGATCGATGCAACCGACACACCGGACAAGACGACCGGGGCGATCTACGGGTTCAAGGCCGCCGACATCACCGCCCGGGACGCGGCGCTGAACCCGCCGGGGCAGTGGAACACCTATGAGCTGCTGGTGGAGGGTGAGCGGCTGCAGGTGTTCCTGAACGGCACCAGAATCAACGACTTCACCAACACAGATCCGGTCCGCTCGCTCCAGCAGGGCCACATCGGCATCCAGAACCACGGGTCCGGCGACGTGGTGTCCTTCCGCAACATCCGTATCAAGGAACTGTCCAGCACCCCGGGCAGTACGAGCGCGCTGCGGGGTGTGGGGTCGAACCGGTGCCTGGACGTCAGCGGCGCGTCGCAGGCCAACGGCGCGCAGGCGCAGATCTGGGACTGCAACGGGCAGCCCAACCAGCAGTGGACCTCGACCAGCGCCGGTGAGCTGCGGGTCTACGGCGGCAAGTGCCTGGACGTGAACGCGGCCGGGACCGCGGACGGCACCGCGGTGATCATCTGGACCTGCAACGGCCAGAACAACCAAAAGTGGCGCCTCAACACCGACGGCAGCATCACCGCCATCGGCGCGAACAAGTGCCTGGACGTCAACGGCACCGGCAACGGCACCAAGGCGCGCATCTGGACCTGCACCGGAGCAACCAACCAACGCTGGACCCGCTGAGGCCCTCGGTCACACGCCGGCGCGCGGCCCCCGTCGAGGGGCCGCGCGAGCCTCCCCTCGTCACCTCCGACCCCGACCGTTGCCGGCAACCCCCTCAGGAGATCCTTCATGCGAAGATCACGCCTGTTCTCCGCCCTGGTCGCAGCCTTGTCAGGGCTGTTGATGTCCTTGTCGCCACAAGTGGCGCATGCGGCCGCACCGCAGTTCAGGGTGCTGTTGTTCACCGAGACGGCGAGCGGCGCCTTCCGGCATGACTCCATCCCCGCAGGTGTCGCGATGTTCCAGCGGCTGGCGACCGACAACAATTTCCAGCTCGACCACAGCGAGGACTCCGCCGTCTTCACGACCGCGACCCTGGCCGCCTACGACGCGGTGATCATGTTCCAGACCAACGGCATGGTGTGGGACAACGATGCTCAGCGTCAGGCCTTCCAGGCCTATGTGCGCGGTGGTCACGGCGTCGTCGCGATCCACAACGCCACCGACATGAACATCGAAGCGCAGTTTCCCTGGTGGGACCAGGTCGTCCTGGCCGGTGCCCACATGACCGCGCATTCGTCGATCCTGCAGGGCACCGCCAAGGTGGCCGACAAGGCTCACCCCTCCACGAAAGGGCTGCCGGATCGGTGGGTGCGTCCGGAAGAGTGGTACAACTTCGACAAGAACATGCGGGGCTCGGTGCACGTGCTGGTGACCGCGGACGAGACCACGTATGACGCGGGGCCGAACAAGATGGGCGCCGACCACCCGATCTCCTGGTGTCACAACCCGGAGGGCGGCCGGGTGTGGGCCACCGCGATGGGCCACCAGGCGTCCTCCTATGCGGAGCCCCTGTTCGAACAGCACCTGCTGGGTGCGGTGCAGTGGGCGGCGGGCGCGGCGCCGGGTGACTGCGGCGGCACGGTCGCGGCCCGGTTCCAGAAGGTGACCCTCGACGGCGCACCGGACCAGCCGATGGAGCTGGACGTGGCCGCCGACGGCCGGGTCTTCTACATCTCGCGCTCCGGCAAGGTGAACATGATCCCCGCCAATGGCGGGGGCACGCGCGTCATCGGCACCCTGTCGGTGTACGACGGCGGCGAGGACGGCGGCATCGGGCTGGCGCTGGACCCGAGCTTCGCCACCAACGGCTGGATCTACGTCAACTACTCGCCGTCCAACAGCGGTGAGGTGAACCGGGTATCAAGGTTCACGTTCAACGGGACCAGCCTCGACCTGGCGAGCGAGAAGAAGATCATCGAGGTTCCCGCGTACCGCAACGTCGACGAGCCCGGCCACACCGGCGGCTACCTCGCGTTCGGGCCGGCCGGGAACCTGTACATCGGTCCGGGTGACGACACCAATCCCAACGGGTCCAGCGGGTACGCCCCGATCGACGAGCGGCCGGGCCGGGAGCACTACGATGCTCAGCGGTCCTCGGCCAACACCAACGACCTGCGCGGCAAGATCCTGCGCATCCACCCCGAGCCCGACGGCACCTACACGATCCCGTCCGGCAACCTGTTCGCGGCGGGCACCGCCAAGACCCGGCCGGAGATCTACGCGATGGGCTTCCGCAACCCGTTCCGCTTCTCGGTCGACAAGGTGACGGGCTGGATCTCGGTGGGCGACTACGGTCCGGATGCGGGCGCCGCGAACCCCAGCCGCGGTCCCGAGGGCACCGTCGAGTGGAACCTGATCAAGCAGCCCGGCTTCTACGGCTGGCCGTACTGCGTCGGCAACAACCTCCCGTTCAACGACTACAACTTCGCCACCAGCACCTCCGGCGGGAAGTTCACCTGCTCAGCGCCGGTCAACAACTCGCCCAACAACACCGGCCTGACCAACCTGCCTGCGGCCAAGCCCGCTACCGTGTGGTACGACTACCACGCCTCGGCCGAGTTCCCCGAAATCGACTGCTGCGGCGGCGCCGCCCCGATGGGCGGCCCGTTCTACCGCTACGACCCGGCCGGCGGCTCAGACCGAAAGTTCCCCGAGTACTTCGACGGCACGCCGTTCTTCTATGAATGGAGCCGCAACTTCGTCAAGGAGTTCCGCCTGGACACCTCGGGCAACCTCCTGAAGATCAACCCCTTTGTGGCACAGCTCGCCCCGCGTGCGCCGATCGACATGAAGTTCGGCCCGGACGGAGCGCTGTACATGGCCGACTGGGGCAACGGCTTCGGTCACGCGAACACCGATGACAGCATTTACCGTGTCGACTACGTGGCCGGAAACCGCGCGCCCCTGGCCAAGGCGAGCGCCGACCCCGACTCGGGCGCGGCACCGCTGGCGGTGGCGTTCTCCTCGGCCGGCTCGACCGACCCCGACGGCGATGCGATCACCTACGCGTGGGACTTCGGCGACGGCGGGGCCTCCACCAGCGCCGACCCCTCCCACACCTACAACACCAACGGCACCTACACGGCCAAGCTGACCGTACGGGACTCCGGCGGGAAGACGGGCAGCGTCACCTTGCCCATCGTCGTCGGCAACACCCGTCCCAAGGTGGCCTTCTCGGCTCCACCCGACGGCGGGTTCATCGACTTCGGCGACGAGGTGGACTACACGGTGAACGTCACCGACGCCGAGGACGGCGCCGCCGACTGCACCAAGGTCAACGTGATCACCGCGCTCGGCCATGACCAGCACGCCCACGACACCGGCCAGTACACCGGTTGCTCCGGGACGGTCACGACCACCGCCTCCGGCCATGACGAGGCCGCCAACGTCTACTACGTCCTGTCCGCCGACTACACCGACAGGGGCGGCCTGAAGGGCTCCGCCGGCCTCACCCTGCAGCCGAAACACAAGCAGGCCGAGCACTTCACCGGCTCGTCCGGAATCCGCGTCATCGACGAGTCCGGAGCCGAAGGCGGCAGGCGCATCGGTGACATCTCCAACAATGACTGGATCTCCTTCAGCCCGATCAACCTGTCCGGGATCGACACGGTGTCCTTCCGCGTCTCGGCGCCGTCCAACACCGGGGCGTCCATCGAACTGCACGCCGACTCGCCGACCGGGGCCCTCCTCGCCTCCCGCCCCGTGCCGGCGACCGGGGGATGGAACACCTACGTGTCGCTGCCCGCGGTGCAGGTCACCGACCCCGGCGGTACCCGCAATGTCCACATCGTGTTCAAGGCGCCGTCCGCGAACTCGTTCGACGTGGACTCCATCTCCTTCAACGGCAAGGGCGTCGGGCAGGGGGACGGCTCACCTCCGGGCAGCACGAGCGCGCTGCGGGGTGTGGGGTCGAACCGGTGCTTGGACCTCAACGGAGCCACGCAGACGAACGGCGCGCAGGTGCAGATCTGGGACTGCAATGGGCAGCCCAACCAGCAGTGGACGTCGACCGGTTCGGGTGAGCTCCGGGTGTACGGCAACAAGTGCCTGGACGTGAACGGGGCCGGGACGGCGGACGGCACCGCGGTGATCATCTGGGACTGCAGCGGCCAGAACAACCAGAAATGGCGCCTCGACGCCGACGGCGACATCACGGCCGTCGGAGCGAACAAGTGCCTGAACGTCAGCGGCGCCGGCACCGCCAACGGCACCAAGGTGCAGATCTGGGCGTGCGACGGCCAGAACAACCAGAAGTGGACCCGCGTCTGATTCCCATGCGACGCCTCCGTAGGGAGCGAGATTCGAGATGTCTGATCTATCGCGAAGGCAAGTGCTGAAATTAGGCGCGGCAGGATCTGGAGCAGCGATGTTGCCGCTGGGGTGGACGGCCGCCGCTCGGGCCGCCTCGGCGCCCCCTCCCCAGGTGAGCGCCGCAAACGAGCTGGCCCTGTGGTACGACGAGAGCGCCGGCGCGGACTGGCTGCGCGCGCTCCCGATCGGCAACGGCCGTCTGGGCGCCATGGTGTTCGGCAACGCCGACACCGAGCGGTTGCAGCTCAACGAGGACACCGTCTGGGCCGGCGGACCGTACGACCAGAGCAATCCCCGAGGGGCGGCGGCGCTGGGGCAGATCCGGCAACTGGTCTTCCAGAACCAGTGGAGCCAGGCCCAGACGATGATCGACCAGAACATGCGGGGAAACCCGGCGGGACAGTTGGCCTACCAGACCGTCGGTGATCTGCGGCTCGGCTTCGGCAGCGCCGCCGGGGTCGCGGAGTACAACCGTTATCTGGACCTCACCACGGCCACCACGGCCGTGTCCTATCTGCAGAACGGCGTCCGGTACCGGCGCGAGGTACTCGCGAGCGCGCCCGATCAGGTGATCGCCATCCGTCTGACCGCCGACAGGCCGGGCTCGATCACGTTCTCCGCGACGTTCGGCAGCCCGCAACGAGCGACGCGCTCCAGCCCGGACGGGACCACGGTCGCGCTCGACGGCATCTCGGGAGACATGGAGGGAGTGGCCGGCTCGGTCCGGTACCTGGCGCTGGCGCGGGCCGTCGCCGAAGGCGGCAGCGTCAGAAGTTCCGGCGGCACGCTGCAGGTCACGTCCGCCAACAGCGTGCTGGTGCTGGTGTCCATCGGCTCCAGTTACCGCGACTTCCGCGACGTCGGCGGTGACTACCAGGGCATCGCGCGGCGCCATCTCGACGCGGCCACCGGCAGGACCTACGACGACCTGCGCGGCCGGCACGTCGCCGATTACCAGCGGTTGTTCGGGCGCACGACGCTTGACCTCGGCCGGACGGCGGCAGCCGACCAGCCGACCGACGTGCGGATCGCGCAGCACGCGAACACCGACGACCCGCAGTTCTCCGCGCTGCTGTTCCAGTACGGCCGATACCTGCTGATCTCCTCCTCGCGGCCGGGCACGCAACCGGCCAACCTGCAGGGCATCTGGAACGATTCGCTCACGCCGGCCTGGGACTCGAAATACACCATCAACGCGAATCTGCCGATGAACTATTGGCCGGCCGACACAACGAACCTGTCCGAGTGCTACGAGCCGGTGTTCGCCATGATGGACGAACTCGCGGTCAGCGGCGCCCGAACGGCCCGCGTCCAGTACAACGCCGGCGGTTGGGTGACCCATCACAACACCGACGCGTGGCGGGGGACGTCGGTCGTGGACGGCGCGTTCTGGGGCATGTGGCAGACCGGCGGCGCCTGGCTGGCCACCCTCGTCTGGGACCACTACAGCTTCACCGGCGACCTGGAGTTCCTCCGGCGGTACTACCCCGCGATGAGAGGCGCCGCGCAGTTCTTCCTCGAGACCCTCGTGCAGGAGCCGAATCTCGGGTATCTGGTCACCAACCCGTCGAACTCTCCGGAACTCGCCCACCACGCGGGCGCCAGCGTCTGCGCCGGCCCCACCATGGACAACCAGATCCTGCGAGATCTGTTCAACGACTGCGCCGAGGCCGCCCAGGCGCTCGGTGTCGACGCCGACTTCCGGGCGCGGGTCCTGGCCGCCCGGGACCGGCTCCCGCCGATGAAGATCGGCTCGCGCGGCAACATCCAGGAGTGGCTGTACGACTGGGTCGAGACCGAGCCCGCCCATCGGCACATCTCCCACCTGTACGGCCTGCATCCCAGCAACCAGATCACCAAGCGCGGCACTCCGGGTCTCTACACCGCCGCGCGGCGCACCCTCGAACTACGCGGGGACGACGGGACCGGCTGGTCACTCGCCTGGAAGATCAACTATTGGGCGCGGATGGAGGAAGGCAGCCGGGCGCACGCGCTGCTCCGTCGCCTGGTGACGACGGACCGGCTGGCGCCGAACATGTTCGACCTGCACCCGCCGTTCCAGATCGACGGCAACTTCGGCGCCACGTCCGGCATCGCCGAGATGTTGCTGCACAGCCACAACGGCGAGCTGCACGTGCTGCCGGCACTGCCGCCGGCCTGGCCGAACGGCAAGGTGCAGGGCCTTCGGGGACGCGGCGGCCACACCGTGGACGCGACATGGAGCTCCGGCGGGGCCACCGAGATCCTCATCAGGTTCGACCGTGACGGGACGGTCAACGTGCGCAGCCGGATCTTCGCCGGAACCTACGAGGTGGTCGACGCCACGACCGGCGATACCGTCACCGTCGCCGAACCCGAGAACGACGTCATCGGACTGACCGGCCAGGCCGGTCATACGTACCGCATGACCGGGTCCGGCCCTGCGCCGGTGAGCTACGTGCGGATCACCAATGCGACCACCGGCCTGGTACTGGACAGCGGTGGGAACGTCGTCGCCGGGTCGAACCTCAAGCAGTGGAACTGGGACGGCAGCACCAACCTGCAGTGGCAGCTCGTGGACCTGGGCGACGGCTGGTACCGCATCGTCAACCGCGCCAACGCCATGGTCATCGACAGCTGGGGCAACACCGCCAACGGCGCCAATGCCCGGCAGTCGGCCTGGAACGGCGGCGCCGACCAGCAGTGGCGACTCAACAGTACGGGCAACGGCCGCCACCAGATCATCAACCGAGGCACCGGCACCGCCCTGGACGGCATGGGCAACAGCACCGCCGGCTCCGCCGTCGCCTTGTGGACGCCGAACAGCAGCACCAACAACCAATGGACGATCACGAGCGCGTGACCGCGTTCAGCCCTACATGCCGGTCGGCCGGCCCGTCAGCGCCGCAGTCGAGCGGCCGATTGCGTGGCGGGGTTGCTCAGGAAGATCGGTTCACGTTGTTCTGCTGTTCGGCGTGGCTTGATTCGGAGTGACTGGATGTGGCTTTCAATGGCGGGACAGTCATGTGACGGCACCTGCCCCGGTGACGGTCCGATCAGGATGGTGTCGTCAGCCAAGACGGTCCCGGCCTGCCTCCGGGAGCCGTCGCAGCTCAGGCGGGGCACTGCCTCGCGTACCTGGACGGAGTCCCACATGCCCACGATCACGACCGAAGACGGTACCGAGATCTTCTACAAGGACTGGGGGAGCGGGCAGCCGATCGTCTTCAGCCACGGCTGGCCTCTGTCGTCGGACGACTGGGACAGCCAGATGCTGTTCTTCCTGCGGAACGGCTACCGCGTCATCGCCCACGATCGCCGCGGTCACGGCCGGTCGGCTCAAGTCAGCGAGGGTCACGACATGGACCACTACGCCGACGACCTGGCCGCCGTCACCGCGCACCTTGATCTGAGTGACGCCGTTCACATCGGACACTCCACCGGCGGCGGGGAGGTCGTGCGCTACCTCGCCCGCCACGGCGAGTCGCGCGTCGCCAAGGCGGCGCTCCTCGCCGCGGTCCCGCCGTTGATGGTGCGGACCGACGCGTACCCCGGTGGCCTGCCCAAGAGTGTCTTCGACGACCTGCAGAACCAGCTCGCGGCCAACCGCTCGGAGTTCTACCGGGCGCTCCCGTCCGGCCCGTTCTACGGTTTCAACCGGCCGGGTGCGGAGCTGTCGGAGGCGCTCGTCCAGAACTGGTGGCGGCAGGGCATGATGGGCAGTGCGAAGGCCCATTACGACGGTATCGTGGCGTTTTCGCAGACCGACTTCACCGAGGACCTCAAGAAGATCACCGTGCCGACGCTGGTCATGCACGGTGATGACGACCAGATCGTTCCCTACGAGAACTCGGCTCCGCTGTCGGCCGAGCTTCTGCGGAACGGCACGCTGAAGACGTACACAGGCTTCCCCCATGGCATGCCGACCACCCACGCCGAGACGATCAACGCCGACCTGCTCGAGTTCATCAGGCAGTGAAGTTCAGCGCGGCGGGCGATCGGTTCGGTGGCGGGTGCGCCGACGAGGCGGGACAAGGTGCCGCTGGCTCGCGGGGAGGTCAGATGAGGCCGCGGCGGCTGGCCTGGGCGCCTGCCTGAAAGCGGGTCTCGGCGTCCAGTTCGTCCAGGAGGTGACGCAGGCGGCGGCGGAGGCTCCTCGGGCTGGTGCCGAGTTGGCGGGCGATGGCGTCGTCCTTGAGTCCGGCCGAGAGCAGTGTCAGGAGCTGGCGATCCTCCTGGGTGAGCTCCGCCCACTCCTCGCCGCGGCCGGGTTCGGAGGCCGGCTCCGGCGCGTCGTCAGGGAGCGTGGATTGAGAGCCCATCGGCAGCGCCTGCTTCCACAGGTGCTCGAACAGCTCGACCAGGGCCACCACCATGGTGGACCCCTTGATCAGCACGCCGCGCGTCAACGGTGGATCCATGTGCAGCGGCATGACCGCTCGCCAGCGGTCGACGAGCGCCATCTTGAACGGCAGTTCGGGCAGGACCCGCGCCTCCTCGCCCGCCTTGACCAGGCTGCCCAGCTCCTGCAGCGCTCCCGCGTGATCGAACGCCTCCGGCACGTAGATGGTCCGATAACGGACGCCTTTGCGGAGCAGGGCGGTCTGGAGCGGATTGTGATAGTCCAGCACGTACGGAGGCCGGTCGAAGGTCAGCACCTCCTCCTTGGCCTCCTGCTGCAGCCGGACGTACCAGCGGGCCTGCTCCTCGGGCCCCGCCAGGACCTCGAACTGGCCACCCTCCTCAAGATCCTGCCCGGCGGTGCGGAAGGCCGCCTCCAACTGGTCGGCCGTGTCGGTGAGCCGGTCCAGGTCGCTCTGCAGGCCGCGCACCAGCGAGCGGATGGCGGTCCCCGGGTTCGTCGCCGTCCAGCGGGGTGACCGCCCCCACAGGCGGCTGACCAGGCCCCTGGCGCGCAGTCTGCTCAGTGACGTCTGGATGCGCCCCGGGTTCTCCCCGCTCCGCATGACGAGCTCCTGCACGGTGATACCGGGGCAGGCCAGCACCTCGCGGTAGATCCGCTCGTCGAACGCGCTGACCCCCACCACCGCCAGCGCCGGGCCCTCATCAAGCATGCCTACGATCTTGGCCACTTCCGGCAGTTGCCGCAATAGGCCACATGAACCTCCTTGTCACCAAAATTAACAAGCCATTAGAACTCGGGATGTGCTTCAGAGAACTGGTCTTACCGGCGTCGTGATAGCGGCCCTGGTGGCCGCCGCCACACCGGCCCAAGCGACACCCACCCCCACCCCCACCCCCTCGGCCTCCTTCCCGACAGGGCAGGTCACCGGGGTTGCCGGCCCCCCTAAGACGATCACCCTCATCACCGGGGACAAGGTCACCCTCCGCCCGATCCCCGGCGAGCAGACCCGGCTCGACGTCGAGCCGGGCCCCAGCAGGGAGAAGATCAACTTCGTCCACCGCCGGGGCGAGGAAGGGCTCAGCATCGTTCCCGTCGATGCGATGCCCCTTCTGGCCGCGGGCCGGCTGGACCCCCGGCTGTTCAACGTCACCCAGCTTGCCTCGCTCGGCTACGACGACGCCGCCACGCCGGCGCTCCCGCTGATCGTGACGTACCCCGCAGGCACCGCCGCGCTGCGCGTCGCGGGCGGGCGCCCGCTGCCCGCGGTCAACGGTACGGCGCAGAGCGAGCCGCGCGCCGCCGCGGGCACACTCTGGAAATCCCTGACCGCGCAGGCCAGATCGACGTCCGCGCCTGAGAAGATCTGGCTGGACGGCAAGGCCAAGATCTCTCTCGACGTCAGCGTCCCGCGCATCGGCGCGCCCCAGGCATGGGCGGCGGGCCACACCGGCAAGGACGTCACCGTCGCGGTGCTCGACACCGGCTACGACCCCGGCCACCCCGACCTACAGGGCCTGGTCACCAAGACGGAGAACTTCACGTTCGAGCCCGACGTCCGCGACCTCAACGGCCACGGCACTCATGTCGCCACCACGATCGCCGGATCCGGCGCCGCCTCGGGCGGCAAGCACAAGGGCGTCGCTCCCGACGCGAGGCTGCTGATCGGCAAGATCTGCGAGCAGAGCGGAAACTGCCCGGACTCGGCCATCATCGAGGGCATGACCTGGGCGGCGCAGAACGGCGCCCGCGTCGCGAACCTCAGCCTCGGCAGCCTCGACACTCCCGGCATCGACCCTCTGGAGCAGGCCGTCAACACGCTGTCGGAGCAGTACGGCACGCTGTTCGTCATCGCGTCGGGCAACGACGGCCCCCAAGCGCTCGGCTCGCCGAGCAGCGCGGACCACGCGCTGTCGGTCGGCGCCTCCCAGCACGAGGCCGACACGGTCGCCGGGTTCAGCAGCACCGGCCCGCGCGCCGGCGACGCCGCGGTCAAGCCCGACCTGATCGCGCCCGGCGTGGACATCGTCGCGGCCAGGGCCGCGGGCACCTCCGCCGGCGCCCCGGTGGACGACTTCCACACGCGCATGAGCGGTACGTCCATGGCCACCCCGCACGTGGCGGGAGCGGCGGCGATCGTCGCCGGCCGGCACCCCGACTGGAAGGCCGGCCAGATCAAGGCGGCGCTGATGGCCTCCACCGCGCCCGGCGACGAGCTCGGCGCCTACGTCCAGGGCTCCGGCCGCGTGGACGTCGCCCGCGCCATCACCCAGCAGGTCACGGCCGAGCCCACCTCGCTGAACATGGGGGACATCGAGCTGCCCGTTCCCTCGCCCAGCGAGCGTACGCTCACCTACCGCAACGACGGCGACACCGCCGTCCGGCTGGACCTGAGAGTGACGGCCAAGGACGGCCAGGGTGAGCCGGTGACGCCGTTCAAGCTCAGCGCCACCACGGTGGAGGTGCCCGCCCACGGCACCGCGCAGGTCAAGGTGACCGCCGAGGCCACCGCGCTCGGCACGTACAGCGGTACGGTCATCGCCGGCAACGCCGAGGTCTCCGTGCGCACCGGCATCGGCATGCGGGTGGAGCCGGAGAAGCACGCGCTCAAGCTGAGCTTCATCGGTTCGGACGGTAAGCCCGCTCAGGTGGCCTTCGCCGGGGTCATCGACCTCGACGCCAAGGAACAGCGCAACTACGACATCTCCAGCGGTGCGCTGGATCTCAGGTTGCTGAAGGGCCACCGCTACACGGTCGTCACCCTCATGGCCGACCAGGACGGCGCCGTGGTGATGGCCGCGGACCCGGAGTTCACGCTCGACGCCGACCGTACCTTCACCGCTGACGCCCGTGAGGCCGGACAGGTGGACGTACGGACGGAGGAGCCGACGGCACGGCTGGCGCTCGGCATGCTCGGCATGCTCCAGCTCGTCGACGGTATGCAACCGCTCGGCGTGGACGTCGACCTGAGCGGCATGCGGGGCGCCGACCGCGTCGAAGGCATCAAGGCCATCCCCACGACCCGTACGGTGAGCAAGCAGTTCGCCTACTACAGGTGGACGCAGTGGGCCAAGCCGAAGGGTGATGGCGGCTACGACGACAGCCCGTACTTCTACCACCTGATGAAGGCCGAGCCGCGCATTCCCGCCGACCCCGGCTACCGCCCGCGCCACCGCGATCTCGCGAAGGTCGCCTCCACGTACGGTACGCAGCAGGACGGGAAGCAGGGCGAGCACTTCGCCCTGCCCGTGCTGTACGGGAAGGAGCTGGCATGGACGCCCTACGGTGAGGTGTCCCGGTTCTCGCTCCCCTTCACCAGGACCGAGTACTACACGCCCGGCGACACCAGCTGGTACCCGTCCTTCGTCCAGTACCAGGTGCCGCCGATCGGGTTCGACGACCTGGACCAGTTCTTCTTCCACAGGGCCGACAAGACGATCACCTACCGCGCTGGACAGAAGACCTCCGATCGCTGGAACACCGGTGTCTTCGCGGCCTCGCTGACCCCGGGCGGCGACTACTCCTGGCGTGATGAGAACTGGCTGCAGGTGAGCGCCGAGCTGTTCGGGGACGGCAACCCCGACCGGCACTCCTTCGTCGACTACAGCAACCCGCAGGCCAAGCTCTACCGTGACGGCAAGGAGATCTTCACTGCCGATCACCTGTCCACCACCCTCGAGATGCCGGTGGACCGGAAGGCGGCCGACTACCGGCTCACCATGACCGCTGACCGCGACCCGGCCGCGACGAAGCTGTCCACCCGGGTCAGCGCCGAATGGCGGTTCCGGTCGAAGACCCCCGAGGCGGGCAAGCGGCAGGTGCTGCCGTTGATGGCCGTCAAGATCAACCCGGATCTGGACGCCCACAACCGTGCGGAGGTGGGCCGTATGCGCATCCCGCTGCGGGTCCAGCGCCAGGAGGGCTCACCTGACCTGAGGGTCAGCAAGCTCACCGTGGAGATCTCCTACGACGACGGCGGCACCTGGCTGCCCACGCTGGTGCACCGCTCCGGCAAGGGCGCCTGGGCCGCCGAGACCCGGCATCCGTCCGGCACGCACGGCAAGTTCGCCTCTTTGCGCGTCAAGGCGGCCGACACCGGCGGCAACTCCTTCACCGAGACCGTCATCAGGGCCTACGAGATCAAGTGAATCCAGGGATCCCGCCGCGCCTGCCGGGCGCGGCGGGATCCCGTCTCCGACGTCGGAGGAGCACGACGCGGTGATCCGGCGGATAGATTCGAGGAAGGATCATGAGATCGCTTTTCCCACGATGATGTGATTGGAGTGTCATGACGCTGACTATCTCGGAGGAACCTTGGGACAGTGTCGACGGAGACCGTTTGCGTAGCGCGATGGAAGCGGAACTGGCTGCCCGCTACGGCATCCCGGACCAGGAGACCGATAAGCCCACTGCGGAGAACGTCGACGTGTACCTCATCGCCCGCGACAGCGCCGGCAACGCGACCGGCTGCGGCGCGCTGCGCCTGCTGCCCGACGGCACGGCCGAGATCAAGCGGATGTACGTCACGCCCCAGGCTCGCGGCACAGACGTGGCCAGGAGCATCCTGCGTAACCTGGAGGAGCACGCTCGCCGACGTGGGCTCGACACTGTGCAACTGACGACCGGCGACAAGCAGCCCGACGCGATCCGATTCTACGAGCGTGAGGGCTACGAACGAACCGAGGGGTACGGTCCCTACGCCGGCCATCCCATGGCCGTCTGCATGGCCCGCCGGCTCGCCTGAGCTTGGCGCGGAGGGGGCCGCAGCGAGGTCCCCGGTCTTCCGAGCCTCCCGCCGCCGGCCGCCCTGCGGTCATCGGCGCCGACCGCAGGGCGGGTAGGGGAGCGGTACAAGGTGCCGGTTCCCGCGATCCTGCACTGGTGCCGCAGACAGGAAACACGTGGTGGCAATCGAACGGCGCGTATAAATCTACATTGTAAAGGGGCGCTCCTTTTTCAAGGTCCACCCCACACTCAACAAACCTGCCGACGACGTGAATCCCCAAGCTCTCGCTGATCGGGAGGAAGCACGCGATGGCGTCGCCTGCGACGGTCCAGGCGCCATCAGGGTCGCTTGAAGAAATGCCCGAACTGGGGGATCGCCAGCGACCAGGTTCCAGTCCGCCTCGGCCCTCGTACGCGCTAGAACGCCCCGCCGAGCAGACCAGCACGAGAAGATCGCGCGCCGCCCAGCGGGCGGCGCGCGTCGGGGTCGCCCGGAGCCGGGTCGCGGTCGTGATCCGGACGAGGAGCGACACATCCGCCTCACTGCCCATCGGCGTGTACGGCTTCCACATCTCCCCCTTGGTGAAGTCGACGCCCAGGCCGATGAGCTCGTCCTCCAGTAGTCAGCGGGCCTTCTGGCCGAGCCCGACCGCGTTCTCCTCCTCGTTGGGTGAACGCGGTGACCCGGTAGCCGGCGAAGGGCGGTACGCCGGCCGGCCCTTCGTCAGCGCCCGCAAGGGACACTGGCAACGCAGGGCCGCTCGATCGGCTCTGATCGGCGCGGGGCTGGGTATCGGCCTCGTCCCCGCCTTTGCCCGGCGGAGCTCTATCAGCGCGACCTGGACGACCACCTCTCCCGCTGGTTCGGCAAGCCCGCCATTCGTCCTCTGCGGTGAGCGCCTGGTAGCGCACGGGCCTGCCGAGCAGGTCTTGCGCGGTTGCGCCGCCGCACATTTCCAGGCCAGGACACGACGCCGTGCCGGGACGTTGTCGGAGGGCGGTGAGAGCATGTACATCCGGTACTCCTCCGCGCGGCGCCGCCGTCCGCAAATCGGGTTGCGCCCGTAATTAGGGTGGTTGTCATGTCAGAGATCGATGGTGAGGCGTTCGTCCGCGACGGGTTCGTGAAGGTGGCCGCGACGGTGGCGCCGGAGCTGGCCGAGGCGGCGCTGGCGCAGGTGTGGGCGCAGCTGGGCGGCCGTTCCCCCGGCGATCCGTCCGGCTGGGACGAGCCGGTGATGTGGGCGTCGGACCTGATCGGTCAGGGGCCGCTGGGCGAGATGGCGCGCAGCGCCCGGGTGGCGCGGGCGCTGGATGAGGTGTGCGGGGCGGACGGCTGGGCGCCGCGGGGCGCGCTGGGCATGATCCCGGTACGGTTTCCCGGCAAGGCGGCGGTCGACGATCGAGGCTGGCACATCGATGCGAATGTGGGGCTGCCCGACGGGACGTACGCGGTCAGCGGGCGGCCGGAGATGATGCTGGTGCTGACGTTGCTGTCGCGGGTGGGCCCGGATGACGCGCCGACGCGGATCCGGGTGGGTTCGCACCGGGCGGCGGGTGCGGCGCTGGCGGGGCAGGTGCTGGACCCGATGAAGGCCGGGCCGGTGGTCGACGAGGCCTCGCGGGGCTTTCCGCTGGCGTACGCCACGGGCGAGCCGGGCGATGTGTTCCTGGTGCACCCGTTCACCGTGCACGCCGCCGACGAGCACCGGGGGGCGGGGCCCCGGTTCATGGCGCAGGGGCCGGTGCTGCTGAGGCAGCCGGTTTCGCCGGAGGCGGGCAATCTCCTGGGACGGGCACTGGCGGGCTGACGTCCGCGGGTACCGGCGCGGTCCCGTACTCGGCATTGCCTTCACCGGACAGCGGACCCGGATCTCGCAAGGATGTCACCATTTGGTTAGGTCGCTCCTCCGCTGGATGGGCGATCATGAGGCGGCCAAGTCAGCGGGATTACCGACGGGGAGACCTCCGCGTGCGCAACGATGCCTCGTTACCGAGCTATGAACGTCTTTTCGGGCACCTCGATCTGCGGGCGGGAGATGAGGCCCGGTCCGTCTACTCGCCGGCGGCCTATCTGACCGACCTGCTCACCTTCCTTCAGGAGACCTTCTCCGATGTCTCCCTGCTGCGGCGGCGGCCGGACATCGGGAAGGTCGAGCTCGACGCGGACGGCACCTTCACCGAGCTGCCCTACCTGGACGTCGTCAACGAGGTGCTCGAAGCCCTGGTGGGCGAGCGGCCCTACGACCGGCTGAAGACGCTCAAGCACCCGCTCCACCTGCCCTTCTCGCTGGACACCGCGCGATTCGGCACGTACCTGAAGTATCTGGGGGTCGATCCGGTCGAGTTCTACCGGCTGTTCGCCGCCAGGGTGGATCCCGATCGGGTGACCCGCGACCAGCTCGGGCTGAGCCTGGAGGACGTCGATCTCATCTCCGTCCAGCGCTCCGACGCCGCCTCCCTGGCCGAGGCTTATGGGCTGGGCTCGGAGGAGCAGGTCAACGCGTTGTGCGACATCGACCGGTTCCTGTCCGCGACCTCGCTGACCGGTGAGGAACTGCGCGATCTGCTTTACCAGGATCCCGAGATGGAACGTTCCCGGAGCGGGTTCTGGGTGCACCAGGGTGCGGTCGTCGAGGTCGGTCCCGACGATCGCACGCTCGTGCTGCGCTCCGGTGGGGAGCCGCCGCACGAGTGGTTCGACCGCGCCCATCGCTTCATCCGGCTGGCCCGCAGGTCGGGGCTGTCGTTCACCGACCTCGACCGGGTGACCGCCGGGATCTCCAACGGGCTGGAGCCGGTCGCGCTGCGCGCGCTGGCCGCTGCGGTCCACCTGCACCGTACGCACGACGTGCCGTTCGATCTCGTCGAGGCGTTCATCACCCGGACGCTGCCCGATGGGATCAAGGACGGCCCGTTTCCGGCCGGCGACATCCTCGCGCCGCAGAACCGGTCGTATCGTCGTCTTTTGGCACGTTCCATCGACCTGGCGGAGACAGAGATCATGGAGGTGGTCCGCCGGCTTCGTGCGCGCTACGCGGGTCCGCTCGAGGAGAGCCCGTTCGACCGGGGGATCGGCCGTCCGGGCCTGGTCGTGCTCAACCGGGTGGCCCGCCTGACCGGCGCGTTGGGCATGTCCGTCGAGGAACTGTTCGCCGTGCTGGACGCGCTGGAGGCCGACCCGGCCATCGAACGCCATTCGACCTTCCCGGTGCTGCCGGTGCTCGACGGCGGGTCGGGCGACATCTACCGCATGCTCGAACGCGACGAGGACCCGGCCGCCTCGCTCTGGCTGATCCAGACGGTGTTCGAGGTCGTGGCCTGGATGCGTACGTGGGGCTTCGCCGGGGAGGACCTCGGCGCCGTCCTCGGCGGGCCGGCCACATCGGAGTCGCGGGAGGAGCAGGCCCAGGTCATCGCCCAGATCGCCGAACGGTTCGCGGACATGGCGCTGACCCCCCGGACCTTCGTCTCCGACCGGTTCGACGAGCGGGCAGCGCGGGTCCTGTACGAGGGGGTGACCACGTACACCGACGGTGTGGTGTCCCCGCACGACCCGCGCCTGCTGCGGATCGACCCGGCCGTCGTGGCCACCGCCGCCCACGATGCCGTCGGCCGTCTCGCCGTGCTCACCAAGGGCGACTTCCTGGGGCTCGGTCTGGGGAACCGGCTGACCGCCAAGATCTTCACCAACCTCGTTCTCCGGGATGTCATCGAGGCCGGCGGGCTGCTCGCCTCCGAGGACCTGCCTGCCGGGCTCACCTTGGCCGGGGATTTCTCCGCTTACCGGGAGACCCTGTTCGGCGTCGTCGCGGGGCTGCAGGACGCCTTTTACCCCTCGGACCTGGCCGCCGCCCTGCCGCAGCTCACCGAGGCCGACCGCGCCGAGCTGTACGACAACCTGGTGCACAACGGCTACCTCACCGAGGAGGGTGACGTCCTCGACCCGGAGGTGTTCGCCGATCCCGCGCGGGCCGCCGACTTTCGTGTCAATGTGTCGCTCGACGACGTCGCGCCGGCCGTGCTCGCCGTGCTCAAGGAGCGGGTCGAAGCCTACCGGGCGGCCAGGATCCCGCTCGACCCGGACGTCTTCGGCGAGCTGAGGCTGACCGCCGAGCAGTTCGCCGCGCTCGCCGAGAGCCTGCGCTTCAACGGCGTCGTCGACGCCGATGGCGTCTATCGTGACAAGGCCGCCCTGGCCGCGCTCGATGTCGCCGACCTCGGGATCGCCCTGGAGTTCTACCCGGTCCGGCGCGCGGTGCTGGCGGCGATGAAGGCCCAGCTCGCGGCGGCGAAGGCCATGATGCACCTGATCACCCCTGCCGACTTCGCGGACCTGGCCGATGACGTCATGGCCGCCCGGGTGGTCAGGCGCCTGGAGCGGGAGGTCCTCGACGAGGGCCGCGCCGGCGAGGAGGCCCGTAACGGTGTCTTCGATCCGGGTGAGGGCTTCACCGGTGAGGACGGGACGCTGGTCTCCGAGCGCATCGCGGACATCACGCGGGCGCTGACGCCCTACCGCCTCGACCTGGACGCCCTCACCGAGCTCGGCTTCGACGACGACGAGTGCTCCCGGCTGGTCGCCATGCTCATCGACGCCGGGCACCTGACCGAGACGCTCAGTGTGCCCGGTCGACGGCTGGCCTACTTCCGCACCGTCACCAGCGCGCTCGACTTCAGCCTGCCCGGCGTCGACGACTACGCCAAGGACGTCTTCTTCCTGCTGCACGCGGTGGCCAAGGAGCAGGCGGACGCCGTGGCCGAGCTGACCGGCGCCCTCGGCGAGCTGGCCGCGCGCCAGCACGGCGCCCTGCTCAGCCTGCTCCAGGACGTGCTCGGCGTGCCAGGCCCCGCCATCGAGGCGATCGGCGCGGCCGTGGCACCGGGCGGCCTCGACGTGCTGGTGGCACCCGCGCTCGGCGGCGGCATGGCGGGACCGGAGTTCGCGCGGGTCTACCGGCGGCTTCGCGGCTTCGCCCGGCTGGCCGCCAAGCTCGGGCTGGACGGCGACGAGGTCACTGTGGCCTTCCACGATCAGGACCTGACCGGCAAGTTCCCCGAGCCGCTCGCCATGCCGCCCGGTCACGATCGCTTCGATGCGCTGCTGACCGGTCACGACGGCCTGATCTACATGTTCCACGGCAGCGTCTACTGGACCTACTCCGCTCGGACATTGGCCCTGACCGACTCCCGGCAGAAGCCGCTGACCGAGCTGTCGCCCCGCTTCGCCGGCCTGTCCGCGATCGATGCGGCCTTCACCCTGCCCGACGGCACTGAGTGGATCGTCGGCCGGGGCCCGAGCAACGTCTCTTCGTGCTTCACCCGCGAGCCCGGCGGCACTCGCTGGGCGCCGAAGGAGCAGGTCTGGGGCAAGGTACGCAACAACTTCACCGACCCGGAGAAGATCGACGGCGCCTACGTCGATCTGGAGGGCCGCATCCACCTGTTCGCCGGCGACCAGTATCTGCGGTACTCCGGCGACGACCACACCTATGCCGACGAGGGCTACCCGAGGCCGATCACCGAGTGGTGGGAGGGCGACACCCCGCTTCCCGAGGCCTTTCGTGCCGCGGTGGACGCCGTGATCCACGGTCACGACGGCCGCACGTACGTCCTGTCAGGTGAGCGGTCCTTCGACGGGGTGACCGAGCAGCCGCTGACCGAACGGTGGGGGCGGTTGCGGAACGCCTTCGACGGCGCCGAGCGGATGGACGCCGCCTATGCCGACGCCGACGGCTATCTGCTGTTCTCGGGTGACCAGGTGGTGCGCTACACCGACAGCCCGGAGAACGACGGCGTCCGGGTGGCCGAGGGCTACCCTCGGCGGATCGAGACGTGGCGGCCGGAGGTGCCGGTCGAGTTCGAGGGCGCCGTCGAGGCGGCCTTCGAGAACGGCTCCGGCATCGTGCACCTGTTCAAGGACGGCAAGACCGCTGCCCTCGGCGCCTCCAGCGGTGTGGAGCCGACCGTCGCGACGTGGGGCCTGATGGCCGACGTGCTGCCCGGTGGCCGGGTCGACGCCGCGTTCGTCGGGCTGGACGGCAAGACCTATCTGTTCAGCGGCGATCGCTACATCCGCTACTCCGGCGCGGACTACTCCGTCGTCGACCTCGGCTACCCGCGTGCCGTCGCCGGTGACTGGGGTGGGCTCGATCGGGTCGACGCCGCGTTCGTGATGGACGGCTCGGCTCACCTGTTCGGGCCGGTCGGGCTGATTCTCGATCTGCCCGCCGACTACGCGGCCGAACTGGCCGAGGGCACCTGCTCGCCCGCGCTGCGCCGCCGTCTGCAGGAGCACGGCGTGGTCGTCGGGCCGGCCACGCCCGTGACCGGGGCCTCGCCCGAGTGGCGGGTGACCGCCGAGGGCGGCATCGAGCTGACCATCCGCCGGACCGGTGACCGTATCCGGGTCCACGGCGACGACACCCCCTTCTACGTGCGCTACTCCACCCGCGACTACACCGAACCGGACGACGGCTTCCCCAGGCCGCTGGCGGAGAACTGGCTGAACCTGCCCGAGACGTTCGCCCGGCTCGACGCGGTCTTCGCCGGTGGCGACAACCAGACCTGCCTGTTCAGCGGCGACCGCTTCGTCGTGTTCGACAGTCGGCACCGCTGGTGGTCGGAGCCCAGGAGTCTGCGCGAACGGTGGGACAGCATCCCGTTCGACCACATCGACGCCGCGTTCGTCGGCAAGGACGGCAGGACGTACGTCTTCTCCGACGACCGGTACGTCCGTTATTCCACCGCGGACTACACCGAGATCGACGACCGTTATCCGGCGACCACCGCGAACTTCTGGGGCAACGTCGTCAACACGATCCAGCGCACCGGCCGGGTGGACGCCACCTTGGTCATGGACGTGACCGAGC
Organism: Nonomuraea sp. NPDC049714; assembly: GCF_044465295.1. Taxonomy (NCBI): domain Bacteria; kingdom Bacillati; phylum Actinomycetota; class Actinomycetes; order Streptosporangiales; family Streptosporangiaceae; genus Nonomuraea; species Nonomuraea sp. NPDC049714. The sequence goes on from NZ_JBITLM010000016.1 coordinate 87,864, forward strand.
CGACCGGGGACGTCCACACGTACACGTACCTGTTCTCCGGCGACCAGTACGTCCGCTACCGTGACCACGACTACCGGGTGATCGAGGACGGCTACCCGCGGGCCCTGTCGGAGCTGGCCGGGGAGCCCAGGCTGGGGGCGCTGGAGGTCACCCTCGACGGGGTGGACGCGGCGTTCGCCGACCGGCGGACGGTCTATCTGTTCCGGGGCGGCCAGTGGCACGCCGTGTCCGACGGCCTCTACCGGTCCTACGAGCTGCCCGGGATTTCGGCCGCCTACGTCGACCATGGCTCGATCATGGTGCGGACGGATCAGGGCTGGCGCCGGCAGCATGCCCTGGAGGGCCCGGAGAAGAGCGAGCCGGTCCGTCCGCCGGCGCTGCGTACGGTCCCGGCCGGCTACCGCGACGGGCTCGACGCCGTGCTGACGGGGGTCGACGGGAACACGTACCTGTTCAAGGGGTCGATGTGCCTTAACACGGCCAGCGGGAAGGATTACCCGCTCGACGAGGAGTGGGGCCGCCCACGTAACACGATTTATCAGGACAACGTGGTGGATGCGGCGTTCGTTGGGCGGGACGGGAGGACGTACCTGTTCAGCGGGGACCAGTTCGTCGTCTACGGTGACTCGGCCGACGTCATCGACGGCGGGCCGAAGTCCATCGCCGAGCACTGGGGCGGGCTGACCAGCGTCGCCCTGGCCTACCACCGCGACGACACGACGCACCTGTTCGAGCGCCCAGGGCCCGACGGCATGACCCGCCACCTGGTCTACACCGGCGACGAGGGAGCCTACGAGCGGCCCGACCCCGGCTATCCGGCGCTCGCCGACGAGACGTTCTGGAAGGCGCCTGACGGGTTCCCCATGCCTGACGCGGTGCTGTTCGAGGAGCAGACGATGGTGCTGCTCAGCGGCGACCGCTGCGTGCAGTTCAACGAGGCCACCGGCCTGTGGTCGTACCCGCGGCCGATCCAGCGCCTGTGGCGCGGCTTCACCGTCGGTCCCGGCGACCGGCTGAGGACCGCCTTCACCGGGACCGACGGAGAGACCCACTTCTTCTTCACCGAGACCTTCACCACCTACACCGGTCGCGCGTTCACCGCGCCCGTCCGGATCCGCGACCGCTGGGGCCGTGCGGTCAACCCGTTCGGCTCGGTGGTGGACGCGGCGGTGGTCTTCGGCGGCCACACCTACCTCTTCGGCGGCGGCCAGTACGTCCGCTACACCGGCCCGAGCTACCGGTACGCCGACCCCGGCTACCCCAAGCCCATCGTGCGTGAGCTGCGCAGGGAGGCGGCCTTCGGCGGGCTGCCCGAGTCTTTCGACGACGCGGCGGCCCTGCACGGCGTCAACGCGGCGGTGGCCAACGGCCGCACCGCGCACCTGGTCACCGGCCACCTCGTGCACGCCGTCTCCACGTCGCGGGCCGCGACGTACCCGATCGGCCTGCTGGGCCAGGTGCGCAACGCGATCGCCGACCGGAAGAAGGTCGACGCCGCGCTGGTCCGCGACCGGCACACCTTCCTGTTCTCCGGTGACCAGTACGTCCGCTACACCGGCACCGACTACCTCTACGTCGACGAGGGCTACCCCCGCACGATCGAGGGTGACTGGGGGCCCCTGCCGGCCGAGTTCGAGGACGGCGTGGACGCCGCCTTCCTGAGGGACGGCAAGGTCTGCTTCTTCAAGGGCGACCGCTGCACCGTCGACGGTGTGGTCGACGCGGTCGCCGCCCGGTTCGGCCGCATCCGCAACGCGTTCGCGACCGCTCCGGTGATCGACGCCGCGTTCGTCGGCAGGCAGGGCGAGCTGTACGCCTTCGCCGACGGGCAGTATGTCCGCTACGCGCCGGGTGAGCTCGACCACGCCGAGCAGGGCTACCCCCGCACGATCAAGGACGACTGGGGCGACCTGCCCCCCTCCTTCGAGGCGGGCGTCACCGGTGCCTTCACCCTGGGCGAGGCCGCCTACCTGGTCAAGGACGACCGGTACGTCCGTTACTCCGGCCGCCTGGACGTGATCGACCGCACCTTCCCGCAGCTCTTCCGGCACCGCTGGCGTGACGGTGCCGACTACCGCCTGACCGACATGCACACCATCGTCTCCTTCGCCGACCTCAGCCGCCGCCACCCCGGCCTGGCAGCGCTGCTGGCCAAGGGCTCGGACGAGCCGTACGACCGCTTGTGCGAGCTGTTCCCGTGGGACCCCGACGAGCTGCGCTGGGTCAAGCGCAACGCGGGCCGGATCACCGAGTTCCCCGCCGAGGAGGACCGGTTCGAGATCGAGTTCCTGCTCAAGCTCAGCCGGCTGTTCACGGTCGCGGCCGGCATGGGCGCCGGCCCGTCAGCGTTGTACGGCGCCACCGCCGACACCCTTGAGGCGCTGCTGCCCGAGGCGGCGATCCCGCTCGCGCGGGGCGACCTCAACGTGCTCAGGCGCGACGCGCTGGTCCCGGCGGTGCTGCACCTGCACCGCGAGCTCGCCACCGCCGCCGAGATCTACGAGCACGCCCTGATCGACGTCGAGATGGGCCGCGAGGGCGTCACCTCGCGGGTGCGGGAGGCCATCGCGGCCGCCCAGCTCTACCTGCACCGCTACCTCCTGGACCTGGAGGAGCCGGCCGCGGGGGAGGACGTCAAGCCGAAGCTGCGCACCTGGTGGCAGTGGCTCCGCAACTACCGGATCTGGGAGGCGAACCGGAAGGTCTTCCTCTACCCGGAGAACTACCTCCGCCCCGAGCTGCGCGACACCAGGACCCCCGCGTTCAGGGAGCTGGAGGACGACCTCCTGCAGGGCGAGATCACCGCCGACACGGTCGAGCGCGCCTACAAGCGCTACCTCGACGAGTACACCGAGGTCAGCCGGCTGGCCATCGCCGGGGCGTACGTGTACCGGGCCGACGACGACGCCGACGGCACCCGGCAGCTCGTCCTGTTCGGCCACACCCGTACCGATCCGCGCCGCTGGTACGTCCGGGAGGCCGAGTTCCGCGACGGCGACCGCCTGTCGGCGAGCTGGGAGCCGTGGGACCAGGTCGGCGTGCAGATCGACGCCGGGCGGGTCGACCCCGTGCACGCCTTCGGCCGGATCTTCGTCTTCTGGAGCGTCGTGGAGGCGGTCGTCCCCGAGGACACCGGCAAGACCGTCATCACCACCAAGACGGAGGGCGACAAGCAGAACGTGTCCACGCCGCCGCCCGAGCACCGGGTGCGGATCTTCTACTCCTTCCAGAACCTCAACCGCGAATGGGTCGCCCCGCAGGCGCTGCCGCCCGGCCCGCTGCACGACGGCCCGATCACCGGTGAGAGCCTGTTCGTGCGGGCCTCGGCCACCGTCCCGGGCGCGGGCGCGCACGACTCCATCGTGGCGTCCTGCTCGTACGCGGCCGGCGGCAAGCAGCACGCCGTGTCGTACGCGCTCACCCCCGAGCTGTACGCCGTCCCGATCGGCACGCCCGCCCTGCCCGCCAAGCTGGTGGACGTCGGCAAGGTCTTCGCCGAGCCGGTCGGCGGCGCGGTCCGGTTCAACATGCCGGTCGAGTCGCCCGACGGGCCCTGGTTCAGCGTCGACCACAAGGGCGGCAGCTTCCTGGTGCGCCCGGTCATCGCCGACCCCGGTGAGGACCCGCCGGTGCTGGAGCTCAAGGGCAACGGCCACCGGCTGCCCAGCTGGGAGCGCATCGACGCCGCCTTCGAACGCGGCGACACCCGCTGGTTCTTCTCCAACCTGACCAAGGAGTTCCTGGTCACCAAGCCGTTCGGCCCGCTGCGGACGACCGGCGAGTCCACCGCGAGCCGCTGGGGCAACGTGGCCGGCGGGGAGCTGGCCGGCACCGGCCGGGTCGACGCGGTGCTGGTGCGCGGCGAGTTCACCTACGTGTTCAGCGGCCACGAGTACTACCGCTACCGGGGCCGCCTGGTGGACCGGGAGATGGACCTCGGGTATCCCAGACGGCTCGACGGCAACGCCGAGGACCTGCCGCCCTGGGCGTCGATCGACGCGGCGTTCACCTGGGACGGCGCCGAGTACTTCATCAAGGACGACAGCTACGTCCAGCGTGACGTGACGAGCGGCGCTTTCAGCCGGTCCGGCAGGGTCCGCGACCGGTGGCCGGTTCCGGACCGGGCCCGCGTGCGAGCCGCGCTCGTCAAAGACGCCACACTGTTCCTGATCCTCGGGGACACATACCTGAAGATCGAGGACGGTCGCCCGGACGGCGGCGTGCGCAGACTCAGGGACAACCCCGACGGGCTGCCCCCGAAGATCCGGGCGGCGGCCGACGTGCACGGCACGCCGTACTTCTTCGGCGACGAGACCTTCACCGTGGGCGCCGACACCACCCAGCACCAGACCCGCTCGCTCGGGAAGATCGCCACGGTGCTCAACACGACCGGGACGGTCGACGCGGCCTACGTGTCCGGCGACCACCTGTTCCTGGCCAGCGGGCGGGAGTACTACCGCTACACGCTCAACGGCGCCGACATCCCGCAGCTCGCCGACCCCGGCTACCCGAAGGCGCTGCCGCGGCCCGTCCACGCGACCTTCCAGCGCGGCGACCAGCGCTACATCTTCAGCGGCGCGGAGTACGCCGTCATCCCCGCAGGTCAGGAGCCCGCGACGCTGGGCGCCTTCACGCCGATCGACGGCAACTGGGGCTCGCTGCCGCCCGACTTCGCCACCCGCTACACCGGCGCCCTGGACACCCCGTCGGACCTGTACCTGTTCGTCGGCAGCCAGTACGCCGTCCACCCCAGGACCGGCGTCGTGCAGCGCCCCTACGAGCACGCCGCCCTGCCGCACGAGATCGTCCGGCTCACCTCCAGCACGGCGTTCGAGCTCAACCGCAGGCTCCTGGTCGGCGGCGTGGCCGGACTGCTGGCCCCGGAGACCCAGGAGATCGACGAACTGCCCGCCTTCAGCACCGAGAGGACGGGCTCCACCACGATCCAGGTGCGCACCGAGGTCGCCGGCGCGCCGGTCAGCGGCCACCTGGACTTCCAGAGCGCCAACGGCCGCTACTACTGGGAGATCTTCTTCCACGCGCCGCTGCTCATCGCCCAGGCGCTCAACGCCGCCCAGCGCTTCGCCGACGCCAAGACCTGGTACGAGTACGTCTTCGACCCCACCGAGCAGGACCGCTACTGGCGATTCCTGCCCTTCCTCGCGATCGACGTGCGGGCGCTGGCCGCCGGCTGCCGGGCGGACCTGGCGAACCTGCCCCCGAGTGTCGGCCAGCGGCTGCGCCCGATCCTGGCCGACGTCGAGTCGCTGGCTCCGCTGTTCGAGCACGCCCGCCCGTGCACCGCCGCCGACCTGGAGCTGCTCGACGGCCTGGCCGCCCGGGTCCGCCCGTTCGAGAGCGAGGACCGGCTGCGCGAGAAGATCGGCATGATCGCCGGGCTGCGCCGCCAGTACGACCTGATGGGCGACCACGGCGCCCTCCTGAAGGCCTACCGGGACGACCCGCTCGACCCGCACGCCATCGCGGAGCTGCGCCCGGCCGCCTACCGCCGGGCCGTCGTGATGGCCTACGTCGACAACGTGCTCGACTGGGGAGACCTGCTGTTCCGCCAGCACACGATGGAGAGCGTCGACGAGGCCAGGATGCTCTACATCCTGGCCTACGACCTGCTCGGCGAGCGCCCGCAGAGCGTCGGCCCGCGCCACCTGCCCCCGGCGAGGACCTACGACGAGCTCGACCCGGCCGAGGTCGCCGACCCGTACGCCGAGACCGTGACCGCCGGCGGCACCCTGCTCGACGGCATGGGGGCCGTCCACCGCGGGGTGGCCGACCCCTACTTCTTCATCCCCGGCAACTCGGTGCTGGGCGACTACTGGGACCGGGTGGAGGACCGGCTCCGCAAGATCAGGGCCTCCCTCGACTTCATGGGCCTCAGCCGTCCGCTGCCCCTGTTCGAGCCGCCCGCCGACGTGCTGGCCCTGGTCCGGGGCACCGCGGCCGGGCTCACTCCCGACCAGGTCACGGCCGGGCTCTCGGCGCCGGTTCCGCACTACCGGTTCGGCTTCCTGTACCGCAGGGCGCAGGACCTGGTCGACCGGCTGCGCGGCTTCGGCGGCGAGCTCCTGGGAGTGCTCGAACGCCGCGACGCCGAGGAGCTGACCCTGCTGCAGGCCCGGCAGGAGGGCAACATCCGGCAGATGATGCGAGCCGTACGCGAGGCCCAGGTGGAGTCGGCCACCGAGTACCTCGCCCAGGCCGAGGCCTCCCGCCAGGCCGCCGAGGCCCGGCAGGAGTACTACGACAACCTCATCGAGGCCGGCCTCACCCCACTCCAGCAGTCCCAGATCCAGGCCATGACGGACGGCGTCAACTCGCACTTCGCCTCCGCAGGGCTGAAGATCGGCGCCGCCATCGCCTACGGCGCCCCGCAGGTCCTGGCCGGTCCGTTCATCTTCGGCACCATGATCGGCGGCGAACAGGTCGGCAGGGTCCTGGACGTCGGCTCCGAGATCGCCCAGACCCTGGGCGAGGCCTTCTCCGTCCTCGGCGAGCTGTACGGCGTCCGCGTCGAGCAGGAGCGCCAGGAGGGCGACTGGCACTTCCAGGCCATGCTGGCCAGGGCCGACCAGCGCGAGCTGGGCCACCAGATCACCGCCGCCAAGGCCGGCCTCGCCGCCGCGCAACGGGAGCTGGAGATCACCGACCAGGAGATCGCCGACCTGGAGGCCGTGGCGACCTTCCTCACCGGCAAGTTCACCAACGCCGAGCTCTACCGGTGGAAGGCCGGGCGCCTGGCGACGATGTACTTCGCCTCCTACGGCCTGGCCCACGAGATCGCCAAGGCCGCCGAACGCGCCTACCAGTACGAAAGGGGCGCGTCGGAGTCGTACATCCAGCCGGTCTACTGGGAGAGCCGCCGCAACGGCCTGCTGGCGGGAGAGGCCCTGGCGGTCGACGTCGAACGCCTGGGGCACGCGTACACCTCCTCCGACAACCGCGGCCTGGAGATCACCAAGCGGATCTCCCTGCTGCGGCTCGACCCGCTCGCGGTGCTCGCGCTGAAGAACGACGGCCGGTGCGAGTTCGCGCTGACCGAGGAGCTGTTCGACCGGGACTTCCCCGGGCACTACCGGCGGCGGGTCAAGACCGTCTCGGTCGTGTTCGACGGGCCGGAAGGTCCGATCGAGGTCAACGCCGTGCTCACGCAGACCGGGCACAGGACGGTGCTCAGCCTCGACCCCAAGGCGGTGCGCTACCTGCTGGACGCCAAGGGGGACGCCCCCGCGTCCGTCCGGTCGGACTGGCGGCCCAGCCAGCAGATCGCGCTGTCGGACACCGAGCAGCACCGCGACAACAACGGCCTGTTCGAGCTGCGCTTCGACGACGAGCGTTACCTGCCTTTCGAGGGCACGGGAGCGGTGTCGACCTGGCGCATGGAGATCACCGGCCGGCGTCCGTACGACCTGTCCGACGTGACCTTGCTGGTCAAGTACACCGCCGAGCAGGGCGGGGAGGTGTTCGCCAACGCGGTGCGCGGCATGCGGCGGCCGTACCCGGCGGCGCGGTACGTCGACGTGGCAGGCGAGTTCCCCGAGCAGTGGCGGGAGTTCCTCGACGGCGGCGACCTGGTGCTGCCGATCGGGCCGGAGAGTTTCCCCGACATGCTCGGGGTCCAGATCACCGGCATGTACGCCCGGTACGAGGTGGCCGACTGGGGATCGGCCCGGCTGCGCCTGAACGGGCAGCTCATCGACGACGGGAAGGCGATCCACCTACCTGGCCTGCGAGCCCAGGAGTGGACGCTGACCGTGGACGGCGAACGGGAGGCCCTGATCAACGTCGGCCTCGTCCTTTTCTACCGCGCCCGCTGACCTGACGACGGAGGCATCACCGTGAAGAATCTGAAGAAGTCGGGATCGGGCAGCGGCAGGGTGCCGGTGCCGCCGGCGCAGGGGAAGGCGACACCGTTCCGGACGCCACAGCCGGCGGAGGCGCTGGCGAAGACCAAGGGCGCCAAGAAGTGGGTTGCCAAGACCCTGGTGAGCGGGGGGGCGCACACCGAACACATCCAGATGTTCAAAAGCACCGCGCTGGACGACCGGGAACTGCGCGAAGCGGAGATCCTCGCCCCGGAATTCGTCGCGAACCTGGTCGCCGAGAGGAAGCCGGAGGAGTTGTCGAGGGCACTCGCGGATCTGCAGGGCGCCTCCGAGGTCGTCTCCGTGGAACGCCACCGACTGCTCCACGAGCTGCTGAAGTCCATCGTTACGGAGAAGGGTCTGCTCGCCGGGTTCGTGGACAGCGAACCCAAGATCGTCGTGACCTATCTCTTCGCCGCCGACCAGGTCAGGATCGACGTCAGCGGCGCGCTCGCCGAGCTGAGCGGAAGCACGCGAGCGGTCGTGGAGAACCTTCTGATCCTGCACTGCCGGAAGAAGCGGGATGACACCCCCTCGTCCGTCGGCGACGCCGCGCCGCCGAGAGCGGCGGACAAGATCGGTGCGACCCTGTACGACTACATGTGGCAGCCGGGCGTGCTCTCCGTCGAGGAGGACTGGAACGACAAGAGCACCGGTCTCGCCGCGAGGGTCTACAACTCCTTGTGGAACGGGGGAGACTACAACAAGATCTGCGATCTCATCGCCATGGACGTAAGCACCGCGCTGGCATGCATCCTGCCCATGAACACCGGCCGGGGGAGCACCACCGAGGAAGGGGTGTGGAGCGGCTACGTCCAGCCGCTGGACCACCTGCTCAGCACCTACCTGAAGCGGGTCCACGACTACGAGCAGGGCACCCTCGGCAAGCACGAGAACGAGGCGAAGGTCAGGGGGGCGAAGCAGGTTCTGGAGGCGATGTCCACCAGCGAGTCCCCGGGCATCCTGACCACCTACCAGAAGGTGATGAGCTCAGAGCTGCTGGTGGCGTTCGAGGCCCAGCCGGGCACGTTCTGGGGATTCGAAGACGTCCGGCTGCCCTACGTCGAGGCCGCGCGGACGAAGCCGGGCGGCATGCGCCCACTCCGGATGATGGACCTCTGGGCGGCGGTGCAGGACATCATCACGGCCGACAACTACCGGGCCCTGCTCCGGAACCCCACGGAGACCATCCCCAAGTGCGTGGAGGGCGGCATCGCCAAGGCGGAGATGGCGTTCGACATGCTGGCGGCGGGCAAGCCGAACCCCAGCTCGGAGGTGAACTACGCGCTGATGCTGGAGGACCGGACGGCGTACATAGAGGCGTTCCGGGAGCAGGCCACGGACTTCCTGACCTTCCTGTCGAAGCAGGGCCCCGAGGCCAAGCTCCTCACCGCCGACCTGACCGGCAAGGACTCCGCGAAGATGATGGGCGCGCTGGCCTGCAAGGCCGGCCTGTGGTGGGCCCGGCAGAAGGGCGAACCGGTCTACTACTGCCTGGACGGGATCAACCTCGACGACGTCGCCGACTACAAGACCTTCAAGAGCAAGCTCATCAACGCCGGCATGACCAAACGTGCGGGCGAGGTATCGCGGAAGGACCTGTTCTACGAGGTGATCACCCTTGCCGAGATGCGTGAGATCCTCCACGAGGAGAACTGGCCCTTCCTCAAGAACACCGTGAAGTTCGTCAAGCTGGGCAAGATCCTGAAGGACACCGAGCTCGACAATATCGAAAAGGTGCGGCGGCGGATGGCCCGGTCCGACGCGAAGGCCCCGCCGAGGGGGGCGCCGACGCGAGTGGCCTTCGACCCCTACGTCAAGGAACTGGGACTGGACCCCGTGCTCGCCGCCAGCCTGGACACCGTGACCCTCAAGAAGGTCGTGACGAAGGCCAAGGTGCTCGGCGGGGTGGACGCCGAGGCCCAGCATTTCCTGCTCTTCCTCGAATATCTGTGGGACTGCAAGATTCTCTACACATCGGGCGTGCTGCCCGATGTCCGCATGGCGTTCCTCGATCTTGCGAAGGAGCCGGACCCCGCCATCAGGCAGAACCGGGCGCAGAAGATCGTCGATGACCTGAACGAGTTCCCGCAAACGAGCCTGTACCTGCGGGACATCCTGACGGGTGTCGCCCGGCGCATCGCCGCCGAGAACCCGATCGACATCAGCATCCTGGCGGAGGAGCTGTACCCGCCAGACCGCTAGCCTGTCTCCCGCAGGTGCGCGATCTTCAGCGGAACACCGTGGTCCACACGGGGTTGCATGGGAAAGCGGCGGGTATTCGACATCGACTACACGGGGGAAGTGGGTCCAGGGCTTTCGCCGCCGCACCTCCACTACGACGGTGAGATGCTCGGCGACGTCACTCCGCCACAGGAGCCGGGCGAACCCGTGGACCTCCCCGAATACCCGCCTCTGACGGAAGGACTGGAACTCGGCGGACACGACACGTACGACGAGGATCTGCACAGCTATTTCTGCCTGACGGGCCGCATCACCGGCCGTTTCACCGACCGGGAAGGTGGACGGCGACCCGCACCTTCTACCGCATTCCCGCGAAGGTCAGGCCATACGACGGCCCGTTCTCGTCCAGCCCGTGATCCGGCATGCCCCGCTCAGGGGGCGCCACCGGCCAGCGGGCAGGTTGCTCGCCGGCGTCCACCCCGCCGTCCTCTTCCCAGCCGCCGAAGGTCAGCAGCAGCTCCTCCAGCTCCGTCATGGCGTGGGCGATGTTGACGCAGACCCCGCGTGGAGACTACTTGGACGCAGGCGGGCACGGGCCCGCACCGGAGGTCGTGGTGCTCGCCAACGTGGACGCCGACGCGTTCCCGCCCGGGTCACTCGGACCTGATGGCCAGCACGGCGTCGGCGGCCGCTCGGAGGGTGGCGATGGGGTCGTCGCCGAGGGGGTAGACGCCAACCTGGTCCGCGCCGGCATCGAGGTGCGCGGTCAGGCCGCGCGCGAGCCCGGCCGGGTCGCCGTGGGCGACCAGTGCGTCGATGAGGCGGTCGCTACCGGTGCCGGAGAGGTCCTCGTCGGTGAAGCCCAGCCGCCGGAGGTTGCTCGCGTAGTTGGTGACCTGCAGCGCGTTCCCTGGCGGTGCGGCCCGGGAGACGGCGCGGGCCCGCTCGACGTCGGGCTCCGGCAGCGCGAAGTGGCCGGGGAGTACCAGCTTGCCCGCCCCGAGGACCTCCCTCGCCCGCCGGGTGTGCTCGGGCGTGACCAGGCAGGGGATGGTGCCCGCCGTGCGGTCGCGGGCCAACCGCAGCATTCTCGGACCGAGGGCGGCCAGCACCGTCCGCTCGGCCGGGACGCCGGCCAGCGCCAGTTGGTCCAGGTAGGACACCAGGGTGTCGTACGGCGACGCCCACTCGGTGTGGACCTCGCGGTGCCCGATCCCGACGCCGAGCAGGAACCGGCTGGGGTGGCGGGCGGCGATTCGGTGGTAGGAGGCGGCGACGGTCTCGGCGTCGGCGGTCCACACGTTGACCACGCTCGTGCCGACCACCAGCCGGGTGGTGGCGTCGAGCAGTTTCTCCGCGAAGGCGAGGTCGGCCGGTGGCGATGCGTCCAGCCACAGCGTGCCGTAGCCGGCCCGCTCCACCTCCACCGCGCTTTCCGGGCTCACCTCGTGCTCGCGTAGGTGGGCGCCGAGCAGTCCCAGGTCGATATCCATGATCCGATCCCAGCACCACGCCGCATCGGAAACCAGAACCAGTTCCGCCGCGCTCGATAACCTGGGGGCATCGTCGCAGAACAGGGGGCCGTTCGGTGGAACTGCGCGCACTGCGTTACTTCGTTGCGGTCGCCGACGAACTGCACTTCGGGCGGGCCGCCGAGCGGCTGCACATCGCCCAGCCCGCGGTCAGCAGGCGGATCGCTCAACTGGAACGGGAGCTGGGAGTCCGGCTGCTGGACCGTTCACCGCGCCGGGTTCGGCTCACTGCCGCGGGGCACCGGGTGCTCGCCGCGGCGCGTGATGCGCTCGCGGCCGCGGATCGGGTCCAGGCCGCCGCCGGTGCGCCGGCGGGCACCATGCGCATCGGTACCGCCGCCGGGTTCACCGCTCGCCTGGAGCGCGGGATCGACGCGCTGCGTGAGCACCCCTCGGCGCTCGGCGTCGACGTCGTGCTGGTCGACCTTCCGCTGGAGGCTCGGCTGGACGACGTGCGACGGGGGGAGATCGATCTGGCACTGGCTCGGGGGGTGCGTTCGGCACCCGGGCTGAGGGTGCTGCCGACGTGGACGGAGCAGCTGTTCGCGATCGTGTCCGTGCAGCACCTCGCCGCCGGTCGCTCGACAGTCGACCTGGCCGATCTCGCCGTCGGCGAACTGCGGATCCCGTCGCGGGACCACGCCCTGTTCCTGCCGGAGGCTTTGACAGCCGCGATACGGAAGGCCGGGGCCGGAGCCCGGGTCGGCCGCCTTGCCGGGACCGTCCAGGACACGATCGTCGAGGTCGGTTTCAATCCGCGTAGCTGGACCGTGCTGCCAGGCGACCAGGTCGCGGAGATCCGCTCCACCCGGGTGCGGGCGATCCCGTTCGCACCGCAGACCACGATCACCGGCAGCGTCGTGGTGCCGGTCGACCTCCCGCACACCTGCGCCGCTGCCCACCAGGCGGCCTTCGGAGACTGACCTGTCCACAGCAAGATGCGAACCCGGCCGCGAGGTCGAGTTCCGGGCGGCCGACTTCCACCAGGTGGTCGACGGGCGCATCGTGCGGACCTGGCACCTGGAGGACTACTTCGCGATCGCCACCCAGGTGGGTCTGGAGTTCACCCGTGGCGCTTGACGGAAAGACGGCGCTAGTGACCGGGGCGGCTCGGGGGCATCGGGTACGCGTACTGCCGACGGCTCGCCGCGGACGGCGCGAACGTGGTCGCCGTTGACAAGTGGGTCAGCGCGCTGTGGCGCAGCTGATGGAGCGTTGAGGGCTGACGGCCGTGCCCGGCCCGATGGCCGGGCACGGCCGTCAGGTCACTCGACCACGATCCGATAAGTGGCCTTGGCCGGCCCGGCCGTGACCTCTCCTGACCACAGCGCGAGGTAGCTGTACCTGCCGGCGATGGCGGGCGTGTCGGTGAACGTGTACGTGCCGTCGGCGTTCACGGTCACCGGCGGGAGCTTGACGCTTCCGGTGCTGACGTTGTCGACCTGCACGCTGCGCTGCACGGTGAGCGTGGCCCCCGGCGAGGGCGGCTCGCCGCCCGTCGTCAGCACGCCGGTCAGCTCCATGGGCGTGCCGACGACGCCTGACTGCGGCCCGGTCATGGTGAGGGCGGATCTGTGCCTGACCGTCACGGTGACGGAGGCGCTGCTCCGGCGGTAGTGGTCGTCGCCGTCCCAGAACACCAGATAGGTCACCTCACCGGCGTCCGGCGGTGTGTCCTCGAAAGTGAACGTGCCGTTCTTCTGCGTCGTCACGCCGGCGATCGGCTCTTTCGTCCCGTGGACCAGGCGCCGGGTCACCGCGAGCGGCTTGAGCCCGAGCGTCTTGCCGTCGGTGCGGGTGAGCCGCCCCTCGACGGTGACCGGCGAGCCGACATACGGGCGCGCCGGGGCCGTCACCGTCAGATTGGATGCCGGCAGCGCGACGCCCGTCACCCGCCACAGCAGCAGCCGGTTCGCGGAGCTCCGCAGTAGCACGAAGACGTCCGGGCCGGAGAACGCGACGCCGTCCGGGAGCAGTTCGGCGTCCGGCTGGTCGGCCGTGAACATCGCCGCGCCGGTCGCGGTGTCGTAGAGCGTGAGGTCGGTGCTGCCCCACTGGCGTCCCGCGGCGACGTAGGCGCCGCCCGAGCCGAGCGCCACGGCCGACGGATACCCGTCCCAGCCGTCGCCGTAGGTGCCGGTCGCCGCCAGGGTCCTGGTGTCGTACCTGGTGAAGTGACCGGGGGTGTCGGCCGCGGCGAACAGGTTGGTGCCGTCGGAGGTCAGGGCGAGGTCGCGCAGGTAGTCCATGCGCCACTCCTCACCGTCGATCGTGCCGCGCGGCTCCGGGGTGCCGCCGCCGATGTCGTAGACCAGCATGTCGGCGTGGTGCAGGCTGGTCCTTCCGACCACGAGCGTGTCGCCGGCGGCCGCGAGCACGGGAGCGCGCAGATGCTCGCCCCCGACCGCCACCGGCGCCGGTGTGGCCGCGCTCAGATCCAGGCCGACGACGCCGCCAGGGCCGTTGTCGCACCCGTGCCCCACCCACAGCCGCTCGCCCAGCAATGCCAGGGTGGACGGGCACGGGTGGGCAGACAGGTCGATCCGCCGGGTGACGGCGAGGCTCGCGGTGTCGATCTCGGCCACCTCGTTCGAGCCGGTGAGCGTCGCGTACAGGCGGGTGTCGTCCGCGTTCATGGCCAGCTCGCGGACGCCCGACAGGCCGGTGACGACGCCACCGGTGAGGTTTCCGCCGACGTCGGCCACGATGATCCGGTCGTCGGCGGCGACGAACACCCGGCCGCCGCCGACGGCCAGGTCGGCGGTGTAGGAGTCGAAGGTCACCCCGAGGTCGGTCGTGGTGTCGGCCGCAGAGGCGGCGGGGGCCGCGACGGTGAGCAGGCCGATGATCAGGCCGGCGGCGCCGCAGTGCGCGGCTAATCGGCGAACCAGTGGGTGGCGCACGAGGACCTCCTGCACAAATGTGAACAGATGTTCTAATAACGTCTTATGGGTGCTCCCACGTCAAGATCAGCCGATCGCACGACACCGAACCGTGATCAAGGGCGCCCACCCCGGGTTGAGAGCGACCGGCGTCAACTTCGCCAGCGGCACCCGGCTGCGGGTCTGGACCTCGGGGCTGAACCTCCTGACCGCGCTCTGTGCATATCGCCGGCGCAAGGGGTGATCATGGTTGTCTCCTTTCTCCGGAGCCACCGGCAGTCCGGACGTTGGCCGGGACTGCTACGCGGAGCGCGGCTGGTCGTCCGGACGGTGGTTGAGAGGTGCTCTGCTGAACGTCACGCCGCCCAGATCCACCACCAGTCCGGAGGAGTGCTTCCCAGGCGTCTTTGATCTGCTGATGCAGCGGCCCGACGGAGAGGTAGTCGAGCTCGCCGGCGCAACCGGTATCCGGCCGATGATCTGCTGGCGCTGCCAACGGGGCGGCACAGTCACGGGCCGGCGCGCCTGGCGGTGGCCGAGGCGGTGCGCGGTTCGTTCGACGCCGCGCACGCCGCGACAACCGACCGGTGCGGGAATCCTCGTCCAGCACACGCCCCACGAGACATCCGGCTCTCCCGCCAGCGGGCAGCCTCCCGCCGCCCGCAGATCCACGACTCCGGTGCCCATACTGACGGTGCTTGATCGTAAGAGGCGAGGATCGGCGAGAGATTCGCTGTCAGTCGAGTGAAGACTCTCGTTTACGGGGCCTCGCTGCCGGTTTCGGCGGGCACACCGGCCCGGCACAGTGGGCAGATCCGGCGCGGTGAGGCCGGCTTGGGCACGATGCTGGAGTGCACTATGCCGGAGCTGGTGCAGCGGCCGGGCCCGCGGCCGACAACGAACGTACCTCCCATGCGGTACCAGGCCCGCTCGGGAGGATTGAAGAGCTGGTGGCGAGGGGCCTATCCACCGAGGCCGGAGCGCTGCTCGGGCGGCACGTACTCGAAGGTGGGGCCGGCCACGGTGCTGTTCCCGTCGGGCAGCTCCATCAGGGCGGCCGCCCGGGCCTTGATCGCGTACATGGTGCCGGTGGCGACGCCGAGCATCGTCGGGTCGCCGTTGAAGGCCTGTTCGAGCTGGTTCAGGAGCGTGCAGTAGGCGGCATTGAACTGCTCCTGCGCCGCCCGGATCGGATCGCCTTGGGCGTGGTCGGACAGGCGCGGGTCGGGCCGCATCGAGCGGGCGGCGGCCAGGTTCACCGTGACCGGCTCGCCGGTGGGGCCCGACTGCGGGGTGTCGCCCCGCTGGTAGCGCCGGCCGACCTTGAGCTCCTGGAACCGGTAGTAGTGGGCGACCTCATCCCGATCGGGGTGGAAGATGTCCTGGTCGCCGTCCCAGACCTCGCCGCGGGCGGTGCCCTCGCCCTGCTCGACGATCTCCTCCAGCGCTCCGAGCGCCGACTCCAGGTCCTTGACCGCGAACAGGTTCCCGGCCGTGTGCCGGAAATGCGCGCCGCTCAGCTGGCGGGCAGGGTCACCGCGGAAGACCGCCTGCTCACCGAGCCGTTCGCACAGGTCACGCAGGCCCTGCTCGATCGCGTCGTAGAACTGGCCGATCGTCTCGTAGCCGTCGCCCTCCGGCGGCGCCCCGGGCGGCGCGGGCCGCTCGATCCGCAGGAACATCTCCAGCGCTTCGGGGCCGAACGGCAGCAGCGACAACTCGATGTCGCTGTGGGGCAACGGCCGGGGGTGCGGCGGCACCATCCCCGGCATGTCGAGTCGCGGGCGGCCGCCGACCGCGTTGAGCAGGTTCGCGGCCAGCGCCAGGTGCAGCATCTCCTCGACGAAGACGCCACCCAGCACCTCCACGGCGTCCGGGTTGCGCTCCGGGTCCAGCGAGTACAGGGCGCACAGGTACGGCGGCAGCGTCGCGTGCTCCAACTCGATCGCCCACTGCAGGTGCTCACGAAGGCTGTCGAGCGTGTCGATCCGCGCCGGCCCACGGGCGGCGACGCCTTGCCGGTTCTCCGTGTAGGTCATGGGTGTTATGCCTCACACAGGTAGACGGTGGCCGGTCGGTCCGGCCGTGCATCAGCTGAGACAGGACAGCACCCGGATCTGTGACAAGGCGCGCTCGGCGGGGGTGGGGAGACGGCGGGCGGCTTGGTCGCGGGCGCGGTGCGCTGGTCGGCGGCAGGGCTTGCCGCAGTAGACCGGCATCCGGGCCTCGCGGCGAGGCCCGGATCGGGCCTGCGCATACCGGGCAGGCGCTGGGCAGGGGAGCTTCGGGCATTGGCGAGACCCTCGCCGCCGCGCTGTTGCGCTCAGTCGGCCCTTGACATGAAAGCTGGGCTTCGGCCTCCTACTCGTCACTGCTCGGTGGGTGGGGATGTTCTTGGAGGATCCCCTGGACGTGCCGACGGTGGTCATCGACTTCGTGGCCGGGCAACTGGGCGTCGAGGATCCGTCGTGCGTGCGGTCATCCTGGTCTACTGCTCGGGCTGGTAGACCAGGATGACCAGACCGGAGCTGAACGTCTTGTTCTCCAGCAGCTTCAGCTTCGCCTTCGACTCACGCCTGAACAGCGGCTCACCCTCACCGATGATGAGGGGGTGCACCCACAGGTGGTACTCGTCGAGCAGCCCGGCCTGCGACATCGCGTCGGTCAGTTGCCCGTTGCCGTAGATGATGATGTCGCGGCCCGGCTGCTGCTTGAGCTTGGTGACCTCCTCGACGAGGTTCTCGCTCCTGATGATGGTGGAGGTGCCCCAGATGTCGGCCTTCTCCAGGGTGTCGCTGACCACGTAATGGTGCATGCCATTGATCCGGTCGGAGAACTCGTCGCTGGGCCTGGTCGGCCAGACCGACGCGAACCCCTCGTAGGTGACCCGCCCCGCCAGCAGGGCATCCGACCTGCGCATCAGGTCCAGGGCGTACTGGGTGGCATCGTCCGTCCGGTAGTCGAACGACCAGTTCTGCGGCTCGTCGATGTAGCCGTCGAGCGTGGTGTAGGTCGAAGCGATGACTTTCCTCATTGTTCTCTCCATTGGTGATCGTTTCTGGCGTCCCGCAGCGTACGGGCCCACCATGACAGCTGGTCAAGCGTGATTCCGGCCGCCGCATGGCAGCTCGCGCCCCGTTTGGGCCAGGAGCCGTCGGCGTCGAAGAGGTCCCAGTAGCAGGGCAGGCTGACCGACTCGGTGACGGCCACCGCCCCCAGTACGGCGAAGATCTCACGGAGCTGGGCGACCGCGTGCAGGCCGCCCGACTCTCTGCCGTACGACACGAAGGCGACCGGTTTGGCCTGCCACTCCGCGTAGTACCAGTCGATGGCGGTCTTGAGCGGTGCGGGGAAGCTGTGGTTGTACTCGGGGGTCACCACCACGAAGCCGTCCGCCGCGGCCAGTCGCGGAGCCAGCGTCCGCACCTCGGCAGGCAGCTCCTCGTCCTCGTCGGTGAGGACCTCGGGCAGCCGTGCCTCGGCCAGGTCGACGACGTCGACCTCCAGCTCCCTTCGCCTGCGGGCCTGGGCGGCGAACCACTCGGCCACCGTCGGGCCGAACCTGCCGCTTCTGGTGCTACCGATGATCACCGCCACCCGCAGCCGTTCGTCGCTTGCCATGTGACTACTGTGCTGGGCGGCCCTTACCGTTTCCTTCCACCGCGCTTACCGCTCCGGCATAGGGTGACGGTCATGCGGTTTGGGGTGCTTGGCCCGCTGATGGTGTGGGACGCGGACGGCGCGCCCGTCACGATCCGTGGGCTGAAGGTCCGCGCGCTCCTGGCCGACCTGCTCCTGCACGAGGGCCGCCCGGTGTCGGCCGACCGGCTGGTCGACGACCTGTGGGGAGACGACGCCCCTGCCAATCCATCGGCCACGCTGCAGGTCAGGGTCTCGCAGCTGCGCAAGGCGCTGGGCGATCGGAACCTGGTGGCGCACCGGCCTGCGGGCTACCTGCTGCAGGTGGAGGCGGACGCCGTGGACGCGCGCCGGTTCACCGAGCTCACCAAGCAGGCCCAAGCGGCGAAAGACCCGGGAACGCGGGCCGCGCTGCTGGCCGACGCGCTGGCCCTGTGGCGGGGCCCGGCGTTCGCCGATTTCGCCGACGAGGAGTTCGCCAGGGCGGCGATCGCCCGGCTGGAGGAGCAGCGCCTGACCGCCGTGGAAGCGCACGCCGAGGCCCGGCTGCGGCTGGGAGAACACGCCTTGCTCGCCGGGGAGCTGGCCGACCTGGTGGCGCGGCATCCGCTGCGTGAGCGGCTGCGTGCCGTACACCTGAAGGCCCTGTATCGGGCCGGACGGCAGAGCGAGGCGCTGGACAGCTACGCCGACCTGCGCGAACGGCTCGGCGAGGAGCTCGGCCTGGAACCCAGCCCCGAGCTGGCCGAGTTACAGCGGGCCATCCTCGCCCAGGACCCTGACCTCGCTCCAGTGGTACGGCATGCCACCAACCTGCCCACTCCGCTCACCGAGCTGATCGGACGGGACGAGTCCTTGGCCGCGGTATCCGCACAGCTCGGGGCGAGTCGGCTGGTGACGCTCTGCGGGTCCGGCGGGGTGGGCAAGACTCGGCTGGCCGTGGAGACGGCGGGCCGGCTGGTCTCCGCCTACGCCGACGGTGTCTGGCTGGTCGAGTTGGCCTCCATGCCCCGGTCCGGTGAGGTGGCCGAGCTCGTGATGGCGGTCATGGAGATCCGCGACCCGGGCGGCGAGCCGCTCTCGGCACGCGACCGGCTGGCGCGTGCGCTGCGCAACCGGCGGGTGCTGCTGGTGCTGGACAACTGCGAGCACGTCGTGGAACAGGTGGCGGACCTGGCGGAGACGTTGCTGCGGGCCGCGCCGGAACTCCGAATCCTGGCGACGAGCAGGGAGCCGCTGGCGCTGGCCGGCGAGGTGGTGTGGGACGTGCCGCCGTTGGAGCAGGACAGCGCGGTCCGGTTGTTCGCGGCCAGGGCGGCGGCCGCGCACAGCGATTTCCGGCTCGACGACTCGACCATCTCCGCCGTCTCGTTGCTGTGCAGGCGGCTGGACGGGATCCCGCTGGCGCTGGAGCTGGCCGCCACCAGGGTGCGGGCGCTGGGCGTGGACGGCCTGGTGGACCGGCTGGATGACCGCTTCAGGCTGCTGGCGACCGGGCATCGGGGTGCGCCTCCCCGCCAGAAGACGCTGACCGCCATGATCGACTGGAGCTGGGAGCTGCTGACCGAGCAGGAGCGGCTCGTGCTGCGCCGCCTGGCCGTACATGCCGACGGGTGCATCTTGGAGGCGGCCGAGGCCGTGTGCCCCGGCGACGGCGTGGCCGCCGATGACGTCCTCGACCTGCTCGCCCGCCTCGTCGACAGGTCGCTGGTGGCCAGGGCGGGAAACCGCTTCCGCCTGCTGGAGTCCGTCGCCGCCTATTGCGTGGAACGCATGCGAGAGGCGGGCGACCTGAATGAGGTACGGCACCGCCACCATGCCTATTACACCGATCTCGCTGAACGAGCCGCCCCCCACCTCTACGGCCCCGACCAGCGCCAGTGGCTCGGCCGGCTCGACGCGGAGGCCGCCAACCTCCGCGCCGTCGTGGACGGCGCTCACCCGGAGCTGACCCTCCGTCTCGCCAATGCCCTCACCTGGTACTGGTACCTCCGCGGCCGCCTGACCGAAGCCGGTCGTTCACTCGAAACCGCCCTCACCGCAGCGGGTGGCGGGGTGCGGTCTGTGGCGATGGCGTGGCTTTTGGGCATCTCCGTTCTGAAGGGCGGGAGTCCCGAGTGGATGGTACGCCGGGATCAGGCAGCGGAGGTGTTCGCCGGAGAGCTGGGTGAGCGGGCCAGGGCCGCGTGGTTCCTGGCCTTCGCGCTGGTGAACCTGGGTGAGATGGAAGCCGGTGAAGACCTGCTCGACAGGGCTCTGGAGGCCCTGCGCGCCGCAGGCGACCGGTGGGGCGAGGCGGCGGCGCTGAGCACTCGCGCCCAGTTCGCGCACGTACGCGGCAACCTGCCCGTACTCGAGCAGGCGGCGACCAGAAGCGGGGAGCTGTTCGCCGAACTCGGCGACCGATGGGGTCAACTGCAGGCATCGGCCTGGCTGGGCGGCCTGGCAGAACTGACCGGCGACAACGACCGCGCCGCCAGGCTGCACGAGGAAAGTGTGCGCATGGCGGAGGCGCTGGGCCTGTGGCCGGAGGTCAGCGGTCAGCTCGCCTGGCTCGGCTGGACCCACGTGCAACTGGGCGACTACGCGAAGGCCTGGAAGCTGTGCGAGCGCGCCCTCCGCCTCGCCACGGAACAGGACTACGCGGGCGGCGAGATCCTCGCCGAGATCGGCCTCGGCTCCGCCGCCCGCAGGCAGGGCGAGTTCGATCTCGCCGAGAAACACCTCGGCAACCTGGTACGCCGGGCGAAGTCAGGAGGCGGCGCCGAGCCCCTGTACCTCTCGATGGTCCTGGTCGAACTGGGCTTCACCGCCGAGGAACGCGGCGACGCCGAGGCCGCCCGCGCCCTGCACCTGGAGGCGTACAGTGCGGCACGCAAGCTCGACGCCCCGCACAGCGCGGTCGCCGCCGCGGAGGGCCTGGCCGGGGCCGTGGCCCTCGCGGGCGCCCACGCCCACGCCGCCCGGCTCCTCGGTGCGGCGGCTGCGTCCCGCGAGGCCACCGCCCTCCCGCAGTCCCCGGCGGAACGTGCCGACGTCGACAGAATCGCCGCAATCTGTCGCCGGATCCTGGGCGAAGAGGTCTTCACCACTGAATACACCGCCGGCCGCCACCAGACCCTGGACGAGACGATCACATAAGCACGTCGTGGTCCTTGTACGGAAGATCCTGGCCCGTCGACCGTCGCCCACAGTGAGACGGTCCTGCGCAGCTTCTGCCAGCCTTTGGTACGCGGCCAGCCGGGCCACGATGTCGTCCAGCGCTCTTTGGTCTCGCCGAGCGTGATCATGGTTCCGCCCACCCGTGTGGCGCGCATGTGCCGGTCGTCGATGACAACCCCACGCGTTCTCACCGACCCGCCACAGGGCTTCGGCACGAGCTGGGGCGATCGATGCGGTGCCTAAGGCGGCGTGACGGAGATCCGTGGGAAGGGATTTCCGCAGGTAACTAACGTGCCCGACAACCCCGGCTAACTGGCTCGGCGAGGTTGAAGGACTCCAGGTCAGCCTGGCTGGCGCCGAGGAGAAGCCCTGCCGGCTCGATCGGGGCCACGGGCAGCATACGGCCCGTGGACCTCGGCATCCCCACCACGCGCGGTGATCGATGAACCCCAGGAAGGTGGGCTGCCGCATCGCCCTTAACCAAGATCGAGAACACGTTCAAGAAGCGTGCGTCAAACACCCTTCAGAACACGATCAAGTGTCGCCCGGCCCGCAGGTCCCCAGTGCGGCTTGCCGCCGGGAAGGCCCCGATCTCCGTTCTGCCCCATGAGCATCAGGAAGAGGCTCTTCATAGCGGCCAGCCCGCGGGCGCGCCGGATCGCCGCCTCGTCTGCATGCGCGTACATGTCGAAGAACCGTGAGGCCGTGCCCGCGGGTAGCAGCACCCATGCGGCGGCGAGGTCCCACGCTGGATCGCCGGCGAACATGTCACCGAAGTCGATGATGCCCGAGAGCGTTCCGTCCGAGACGACGACGTTCGCGGGATGGAGGTCGCCGTGCACCCACACCGGCGGGCCCTCCCACGCGGGGGCCGCGACGGCATCGGCCCAGACGTCCCGGACGTCGGCAGCGATGTCGTCGGGGGCAACGGCCTGGAAGAAGTTCTCGAAGCCGACCGTGCAGTTCCTGGGATGGGCACCGCGGTCCGTAGCGATCGGCGCCTCGGCGGGTGCCTCCACATGGAGCGCCCGGAGGAAACCCGCCAGCGTGTCGGCCGCGTGGGCGCCGCGGCTGATCGAGCCGTGGTCCAGTGGCTCGCCGGGAACCCACGTCATCACGGTCCAGTGCTTGGGGAAGCGCTCGGACGGTTCGCCGAACCGCACCGGGGTCGGTACCGGGAGCGGCAGGCGCGGGGCCAGCACAGGTAGCCACCGCCGCTCCTTGAGTTGGAGCTCCGGGGTGGGGTCCATGCGCTGCATGCGCACGGCCAACTCGTCCCCGAGGCGCCACATTTGGTTGCCCCAACCGCCCACCACCTCGCGGATGGCCAGCCCTGCAAGGTCTGGATGTTGCTCCTGCAGCAAGTCGCGGACCAGGTCCGTGGTGATCTCTATCTCAGTGTCGGTCATGCGAAGTCACAGTACTGGGGCGGCAGGCGGAGCGGCTCTCGCTCTCCGGACCATCTCGCTGTCATTCTCTGGCATCACTAATGAGAGCTTCAGATCAGAGGCTTTGAGACGGAACGGCTCCATAGTTCGGAGAAGCCTATACAGGCCGTTAAGCACGCGGACTGGAGAACCAGATCGGAGTGTGCGGGGAAATCCGGCTAGCTGAATGCCCTCGAATTCGCAGCGGATAACTAGCATTATCCGCCGGCGAGAGGGGCGGTCATGGCGCGGCTGAAGCCGTGGAGGTCAGTAACGACTCTGGGCGGTGATCAGGTCGCTGCTGCCCGAGCGGAAGCGTCGATTCCGGCATCCAGGACGTAAGCGGCTGGCTTCGCAGGGAATCTTGTTCGTGCTGCACAGCGGCATTGCCTGAGAGCACCTGCCGCAGGAGCTGGGCTTCGGATCATCTCGCTGACCAGATGACGGGTGACCTGAAAGAAACGAGTAATGATCGAAACCTGTGGACCTGCCGGGAAGAGGTGTACCTTCCCGGATCATCCGATGATGGTTTCGAGATAAGGCCGACGCTGCAGCGTCGGTCGGGAAGGCACATCCGTGCCGCTTACCGTAGTCCCCGAGCCGCCCGCCGACGACAGCCCGATGCCCGCGTCGGCTTCGCTGATCGATCAGATCGGTAACGGCTACCACGCCTCGCGTGAGATTCTCACCGCGGCTGGTGCGGTCGAGGTCAAGGCCCCAAGAGTCAACGACAAGCGCATCGACGAGGAGAGTGGTGAGCACCGACGGTTCTCCTCGGCGATCCTGCCGGCGTGGGCTGGCAAGACACCGCAGATCACCGCGGTGCTGCCACTGCTCTACGTGCACAGGCTGTCCAGTGGGGACTTCGTCCCCGCGCTGGGCCAGTTCCTCGGCTCGACGACGGGCCTGTCGGCGGCGGTAATCACTCGGCTCACCGAGCAGTGGAAGGGGGAGCAGCGTGCTTTTGCCGCCCGTGACCTGTCCGGCGTCGACTACGTCCATCTGTGGGTGGACGGCATCCACGTCAACATCCGGCTGGAGGAGCACAAGCTGTGCCTGCTGGCGCAGGTCAAAGCGCAAAGGTGCTGGTTTCACCAAATCGCTAACGTCCTGGGGACGCTGCCGATGTCCGCTCACGCTGCGGCCAAGAAGCACCTGGCCGAGATCTGGAACGCCGAGAACAGGGAGCACGCCCAAGCCGCGGTCAATGACTTCCAGGCCGCCTACGCCTTCAAGCTGATCGAGGTCCGCCCAGGCCCGATGGCGTGCCGTGAATGCCCCTCACCTGGTCGCCCTCGTCCGTGCGGGCGCCTGCTTCGAACGCGGTGTTCTGCCGGAACGTCACGCGGGGAAAGACGCCGCATGACCAGCTCCGACCGCTACGACTACTGCGGGCTCTACCTACGCGGCGCAAGCCAAGAGGCTGCGATTGAGCTGACCGCCCGCGCCATCGGCGCGATACGTGATGGCCGCCTGCTGCGCGTCGGCACCATAGAGATCGAGATCCGGCGCAATGACAACTGCACGCACGATGGGGCCGACTTCCCCACCTGGCCGATCAAGATGGAGATCGAAAGAGGAAACGCTCCCAGCCACCAGGTCATCGAGACGGTGTCCAAGATCCTCACCCATGCCTGGCAGGCCGGTCATGACGCAGTCGCTGCCTGCGACTACGAAGACGAACTTCCCGACCACGGGGGATACCCCCGCTACCGAGACTGACCACCCACCCGATCCACAGGTATTGACAATCGCTCAAAGAAACGGCCGAGCCCGAGTGGGCGGCGCGACCGGGGACCGCAGGCCGAGCCACTGCTCGGCGTCCCAGGCCTGGAACCGCTCTACCTCGGTGAACCCCAGCTTTGCCGCGAGGCGCATCGAGCCGACGTTGGCGGTCTGGGTGGTGAGCACCACCGGCTCGCCGGGAAGGACGCCGTCGAACCAGCCGAGTGCCGCCGCGCACGCCTCGGCGGCGTACCCGAATCCCCACGCTCGCGGCAGGAACAGGTAACCGAGATCCGCCTTCCCCGCAGCAGCCGGTCGACGGTGCCCCGTTGCTCTCCTGAGCAGGATCTGGCCGATCATCGCCCCGTCGAGATCAACGACGAATCTCCCGGGCCACCGCTCGGGCACCCCGGGCATCTCGCGCTCAAGCGCGTCACGCGGGCGGGGGCCGCCGAGGTAGGTGTGCACCTCTGGCGACGCCAGCAGCTCGATGAACGCCGAACGGTCCCGTGCCTCGGACTCACGGAGCACGAGCCGCTCGGTCTTGATCGGGGCAGGTGGCCAGGTGACGGACCCTAGTTCAGTCATGGCGGGCAACTTATCGCGCGCCCGCAAACGCGCTTTCACAGATCGCCCATCGCGGTGTTGCGGCGGCGGCCGGCGGCGCGGCCGGTGTCCAAGCCCTCGTGGGTGCGCTCGCTGATGAGGTCGCGCTCCATCGCACAGTATTTTGTCGGCGATGGTCTGCCCGGTGGGTTGTGAGTGTCGGCGCAGATGCCGGTCAGGATGTGCAGGTTGATGCCGCGCGGCGCGAGCTCGTCGAGGAAGACCAGCAGCTCCTTCATGCTGCGGGCGACACGGTCGGGCTTGGTGATGACCGGCGTGTCGCCCGCCTTCATGCCCAAGGTGATGGTGACCTTGGGGCAGTCCTTGCGGCGGGTAGAGATGGTCTCCTCGACGATCTCGCGGCAGTCGGCGACTGTCCGAAGTGGTCTGCACGCCGTGTGCCGCGTGTGGACGGGTTGGTGGAGCTGGTCAGTTCACCAGCACGATCTTCCCGCGGGCGTGCCGGCTCTCGCTCAGCTCGTGCGCGGCGGCGGCCTCGGTGAGCGGGAACGCCGCCGCGACCGGCACCCGCAGCCGGCCCTGCTCGGCGAGCTCGACCGCGATGCCGAGTCCGTGCACCGCCAGCGGGTCGGCGGCTCCAACGGCCGTCGCCCTGTCGCCGGTCGGCGCGCCGTGCGACAGGTGCACGCCGAGGGCCGCCGCGGTGAGGTCGGCAGCGATCGTCACCACGCGTGCCGGATCCCCGGCGATGGCGATCAGGTCGGGCAGCGCACCTCCTGCGCAGTCGAACACCGCGTCCACCCCATCCGGTGCCAGCGCGCGGACCCGTTCGACCAGGCCCGCCCCGTACGTCGTCGGCTGCCCGCCGAGCGAGCGCAGGAAGTCGTGGTTGTGCTCCCCGGCCGTACCGATGACGGTGGCGCCACGGGCGATCGCGAGCTGCACCGCGACCGTGCCCACCCCGCCGGCCGCGCCCTGCACCAGCAGGGTGTGTCCGGCACCGACCGCGAGCCGGTCGAGCACCCGGGTGGCCGTCTCGACGCTGCCCGCGGCACCACCGGCCTCCTCCCAGCTCCACGCGGCCGGTTTCGGCGCCCAGTCGACCAGGACCGCGTGATCGGCGTTCGCGCCACGCGCGGTCGTCGCGGTCATGCCGAACACCTCGTCGCCGACCCCGACACCCGTGACGCCGTCGCCGACCTCGTCCACCACGCCTGCGGCGTCGAACCCGGTCCGGTACGGGAACGTCACCGGCACCACATCACGCATCTTCCCGGAGCGGATGTACGTCTCTCCCGCCGACAATCCGGACGCCCGTACGGCGATGCGGATCGTCCCCGGCCCGGCATGCGGCTCCTCGACCTCGGCGACATGCACCACGCCGGCCGGGCCGTACTCGGAAAACTGAACAGCTCTCATGCGCCGCAACGTAACGGAACACCCCGCCCGTTTGATTAAAGTGAGAGCGGTGACGGCCGAAGTGAGTCAGAAACTGCGCTCGGACGCCCGCGACAACCGCGCGCGCATCCTCGCGGTCGCCCGCGCGGCCTTCGCCGCCGAGGGCCTCGATGTGCCGATCAGGGAGATCGCCCGGCGGGCGCAGGTCGGCGCGGCCACCGTCTATCGGCACTTCCCTACCAAGGAAGCGCTGCTCAGCGAGGTCATCGCCGAGCCGATGGCCCTGTGCTCGGCGGTCGTCGAGGAGGGGCTGGCCGAGGCCGACCCGTGGCGCGGCTTCTGCTTGGTGATCGAGAGGCTGATGGAGGTGCACGCCCTCGACCGGGGTCTGTCCAGCGCCTTCACCTCACGACTGCCGTACTTCACCGCAGACCGCGACCGTACGATCCGGCTGCTGCTCCACCTCATCCGGCGTGCGAAGGAGACCGGAAGCCTGCGGGCGGACTTCGTCCTGGAGGACTTCATCTTGGCGATGATGGCGAACGAGGGCATCCGCGCCGAGTCACCCGAGCAGCGAGCGGCGGCGTCGCGCCGTTTCGCAGCCCTGATGATCCAGTCGTTCCGTGCCGACCCCGTCCCCGCACCGCTTCCACCGGCGGTCCGGCTGCTGCCGACCCTTCAGTAGCGCCTCGGCGGCGGCCTCCCGGTGTTCCTGCCGCTCCCGGCCTGCACGACCGCGCCGACATCGACTCGTCCACCAGGCACCGTTGCGCACAGGACTATGGGTACACCGGATGTTCACAGACCGCAGAGATCCCAGGACACCCGTGCGCACGGCCGTGGACGCGGGCTATCCCGACAACGCTGACCTGGTCATCGATGAGCAGGGCCGGCCCTTGCCGCCTGAGAGGCGCCGTTGCCGGGGTGGTCGTCAAGTCGTCAGACAGTGGTCAGCGGGGCTGGGTTGGCGCGCTTCTCGTCAGCGATCGTCATGGAGCGGGGATACCAGGCCGGCGTCGTAGGCGGCGATGACGAGCTGGACGCGGTCGCGGGCGCCGAGTTCGGTGAGCAGGCTGGCGATGTGGGCTTTGGCGGTGCCGGGGCTGATGTGCAGGTGGGAGGCGATCTCGGCGTTGGACAGGCCGCGCCCGGTCAGGGTCAGCACCTTGCGTTCTCGCACGGTGACGCCCGCCAAATCGCGGGACCGCGGGCGGGGTTCGGGACGGTCAAGGAGGGGTGACCAACCTCGTCCTCACCGTCAAGGGCAGGAAGTCGGGCCGGTGGCTGCGCACGGGGCTGTTCTTCGGCGAGGACGACGGCCGCTACGTCCTGATCGCGTCCGGCTCAGCCGTTTACTCACACGCACCCCGCGTGGTACCTCAACATAGTGGCCGACCCGGAGGTCGATGTGCAGATCCTCGGTGAGCGGTTCACCGCCCGCGCGCGTACCGCCGAAGGGCCGGAACGGGAGCGGCTCTGGCGCATGATGACCGAACTCGCGCCGGTCTACCGGACCTACGAGGCCAGGAGCCGCAGGCAGATCCCCGTGGTCGTCCTGGGGCACATCTGATCGAGCCGGGCCGACGGCACCCGCCCCCGCGCCGCCCGCCGGCTCGTCCGCAGCGGGAAGCAGGCACGATTGACCGCCGCGGCGGCAGGTTCGGGTGCAGGTGGGCCGGCGACCTGTAGACGGGTGCCGAGGTGATGTCCAAGAACCCGAAGGCGGCCTCGCCGTGCGGGAGGGCGCAGCAGATCACCTGTTCGTAGGCGAGGAGACGGGGCTCTGAGGGTGATGGACCGGAAACTACGCCAAGGCCTCCGGGTCAGCATGGGCCGAGGCCTCGCAGCACGGCGTCGATGCCGCCGAGCTCCAGGTCGCTCTTGGCCATCGCCCGGTCGATGGTGCCGGCCGCGAGTTCGTCGGCCAACGGCGTCCGATCAGGCAAGGTCGGGGGCGGCCGGATCGTCAAAGCCGGCGGACAGCAGGTCGAACGCCTGCCCGATCAGCTCGGAGTCCGGCGCGTCCCGGCCGGTGGCGCGCCACGCGTTGACCGCCGTCGGCACCGCGCACAGCACCACCGAAGCCACCAGATACGGCCGCGGATCAGCGGCCACGTCGACGCCCATCCGGACGCCGATCAGCCGCGCGACCTCGTCGAGCCGGGCAGCGGCCCGCTCGACGCACGCGGCCATCAGGGCCGGGCTGGCCGAGATCAGGTCCTGCATACGCAGGTAGCGGACCCGGTCCGAGTCGGTCGTCTCGCTCTCGTAGGCCCGTACGACCTCGACCGCGGCGCGCCGCATCGCGGTCAGCACCGGCAGGTCGGCCGGTTGTGCGGCGAATCCCTCCAGCATCGTCGTGATCTGCTCGTCCGCGAGTGAGAGCGCGACATCCTCCTTCGAGGTGAAGTACCGGAAGAAGGTCCGCGGCGAGACCTCGACCGCCTCGGCGATCTGGTCGACGGTGGTGGCGTCGAAGCCGTTGGCGCAGAACATCGAGTAGGCGGCGTCGGTCAGCGCCTCGCGTGTCCGTTGTTTCTTCCGCTCACGCAGGCCTGGCTTCTCCACGGCGCCAGCCTACGCCTTCTCGACACTGTGCGCCAAGTGTCATCCTCTGCCTCTTTTCAGCTTACGGCACATGTCAGCGCCTGCCAGCATGATGCGGATGCCGAAACCTCCTCCACCCACCTCCCTTACTGGAAACTCCAGCGTCAGATGGCACGCCTGCACAAGTTCTTGTTCCGCGCGACGCGCGACGCGCGGCAAGCTGGGAGGCATCTTTCTGAATCCGCCCGTGCTGCTGCTCAACCATGTCGGCCGCAAGTCCGGACAGGCCCCGGTGCCCTATCTCGACGACACACCCCGGCTGGTCATCGTCGCGTCGAAGGGCGGCGTAGATGCCCACCCGGCGTGGTTCCACAACTTGATGGCGATGGCGACCACCGAGGTTGAACTGCCCAGCGGCGAACGCAGCCGGGTCCGTCCACGCCTCGCCGAAGGCGACGAGCGGGCGGCGCTGTGGAGGCGACCGGAGGTGATGTACAAACCGTACGCGGCCTACGCGACCTACACCGAACGGCAGATCCCGGTGGTCGTGCTCGAGCCCGCCCCTGCGTGATCATGGTCATCCGGCGGCACGGCGTGGACCGTGCCGCCGGACGCGGCGCCAATGCGTCGCTCGTGGCCTGGCGAGGTAGCTTCGGCCACCTCGTCATTGCGGTCGGTGAGCCAGCCGAGAAGGAGCCCGTCCATCGCCGTGGTGAACACGCGGCAGGATTCCAGCAGTGCACGCGAAGGCTGCCGGTCATGAATCGCGGCCTCTAGCCATGACCAGGAAAACACGGCACAAGATCCTTTGAATGTGGGTTTGGGCGTATGTGGGCCGAAGCCTGGGAGATCCGCAACGCGAGCCTTCAGAGATATCTGGCCCCTCCACCAGGGCAGGGGGTCCGACCCACGGCTTGCTGTGGACATACCACCGCTATACCGCCGGCGTTTAGCATTCTTCGCGGTGCTCTGATCACAGGCGGAGCACCGCGAAGTTCTCTGACGGACAAGGATCGAATTTCATGCGGAAGCTCTCCACCTCGAAGATGCTCGCCACTGTTGTCGGGGTCTCTGCGGCCTTC
The DNA here is from genome assembly GCF_044465295.1 of Nonomuraea sp. NPDC049714. NCBI lineage: Bacteria > Bacillati > Actinomycetota > Actinomycetes > Streptosporangiales > Streptosporangiaceae > Nonomuraea > Nonomuraea sp. NPDC049714. Next base: position 117,889 of record NZ_JBITLM010000016.1, read on the forward strand.
GCCGTACTGACGCCGGCCACGACCGCCACGGCCTCCACCACCACCACCGCCTCCTCGAGCGTCTCTTCGGCCGGCTGCAAGGACAAGTGGAGCAAGCTGAACACGAAGGACGGCTTCGTCAGCTACGTCCTGAAGCTCTGCAGCAACGGCTACGGCGAGGCGCGCGGCAGCGTGACGGACACCAAGAGCGACGTCTGGACGACCGTGGTGGAGGTCTCCTTCAAGAAGAGCAACGGCAACGAAATTTACGGTGGGTACAAGGAGGCCGGCCGGAAAAAGGGCCACAAGAGCTTCAAGTGGTCCACGACCCGCACCAACCTCGACCGAATCACGATCAGGGCGAAGCGCTGCCTCCCGGGCACGATCGTGTGCAACAACACCAAGACCTACACGCTCTACCCCTGATCTGAGGCGCGGCAGTCGGGTCGCCAATGGTTGTCGGTTTTGGCGAGATGGCCGAGAGCTTGCGGAGTTATCGGGCCGCGGGTACCTTCGTGCAGCCGAGGCGCCGCCGCGACGGGGGTCAGAGAGATTTGGAACGGAATCCGGCGTTAACGGGGTTCCCGCAGGTCAGCGAGCCGACCCTGTCCCTGCTTCCGAACGCGGCCCGCGCCGGATTCCGTTCGGTTTCACAATGTGACATTGATCTACCTACCGTCACAAGAAGTAGCACTTGGTAACGGTTGTATCGCTCTGATGACGCTGTGTCTGATGGGTCATACGTTGCGTGCATGCCTGTCGACTTCCTGAGCGACTCAGAAGCGTCGAAGTACGGCCGTTACGACGGTCCGCCCTCCCGGGCCGAGATGGAGAAGATCTTCTTCCTCGACAACGAGGACATGGCCCTCATCAAGGGGCATCGCGGCCGGCACATCCGGTGCGGCTTCGCCCTTCAGCTCGTGACCGTTCGCTACCTCGGGTGCTTCCTGGCTGACCCGCTGGAGGTGCCGAACGAGGTCCTGGACGTCATTGCCGCCCAGCTGGGCATCGAGGATCCCTCCTGCGTGAAGCGCTACACCGAGCGGGACAAGACACGGCTGGAGCACACCTGGGAGATCGCCAAGGCGTTCGGGCTGAAGGACTTCGCCGCGGCCGAGACCGAGCTGGCGGGCAAGGTGCGGGCGCACGCGTGGAACACCGGCGACGGTCCGACCGCGTGCTTCCAGTACGCGGTGCGCTGGCTGCGGCAGAACGACGTGCTGCTGCCCGGGATCAGCACGCTGACCCGACTGGTGGCACGCGAGCGGGAACGGGCCACGCGGGAGTTGCACGACACCCTGGCCGCGCTGCCCAGCGCGCAGCAGCGGGCGGTGCTGGACCTGCTGCTGGAGGTGCCGCCAGGCAAGAAGGTCTCCGATCTGGAGCGCTGGCGGACCGGCCCGTCGAAGGCGTCCGGGCCACAGATCGTCAAGTCGCTGGATCTGGTGGCCGAGATCGGCGGCACCGAGCTCGGCCGGCTGGAGCTGGACGCCGCGGTGCCGCAGCGGCGGCTGGACGAGCTGGCCCGCTACGGCCTGACCGCCCACTCGGCGCAACTGAAGAAGCATCCCGCCTCGCGGCGGCTGGCCACTCTGCTGGCCACCGCGCAGCGGCTGGAGACCAAGACCATCGACGACACCCTGGAACTGCTGGACCTGCTCATGGTGACCGAACTGCTCGGCAAGGCGCAGCGGGAGGCCGACAAGCAGAAGGTCGTCAAGCATCCGCGGCTGGCCAAGGCCTCGGCCTGGCTGGCCCAAGCGGTGGAGGTGCTGCTGGAGGCCGAGGGGTGGACCGAGGACGTGCGGCTGTTCGAGGTGTGGGAGATGATCGACGCGGTCGTGCCCCGCGCCCAGCTGCGCGCCGCGGTGGCCACCGTGACCGGGCTGGTGCCGCCGCCGGACGCCGAGGACGACGGCGGCTGGCGGGCGGCGATGGCAGGCAAGTACGCCACCGTGTCCGGGTTCGTGAAGCTGCTGACCCCGGTGATCGCCTTCGAGGCCAACGCCGAGGGCACGCGGGTACTGGCCGCGATGAAGGCCCTGCCGGACGCGCTGGCCTACCGCTCGCGCCACCATCCGGTCACGGTACTGCCGCTGCGGCTGATCGACCCACTGGTGGTGAGTGGACCGTGGAAGCGGCTGGTGTTCGGCCATCCGGCCCGCACCGACAAGCTGGTCGACCGCAACGCGTACGTCTTCTGCGTGCTGGAGCAGTTCCACCGCCACCTCAAACGCCGCGAGATCCACGCGCCCGCCTCCAGCCGCTGGCGCGACCCGGACGCCCAGCTGCTCAAGGGCGCGGCCTGGGCGGCGGTCAAGGACAGCGTGCTGACCGACCTGGGCCTGCCCGAAGACCCCGCGGAGCTGCTGGCCGAGCACGCCGAACGGCTGGATCGCGCCTACCGGGTGGTGCGCGCCGGGCTGGCCGCCAACACCTCCGTCACCATCGACGACGACGGCAAGATCCACGTGGCCAGCGTCAAGGCGATCGACGAGCCACCGTCCCTGATCGACCTGCGCAAGCGGGTAGAGGCGATGATGCCGCGGGTGGACATCTCCGAGGCGGTCGTGGAGGTGCTGGGCTGGTGCCCGAAGTTCATGGAGGCCTTCACCTCGATCGCCGGCACCGGCCCGCACCTGGACAACCTGGACATCTCGGTGGCCGCGTGCCTGACCGCCCAGGCGCTGAACATCACCTACGGGCCGATCGCGGTCAAGGGCGTGCCCGCGCTGGAACGGCACCGGCTCGGCTACGTCGACCACACCTACCTGCGCGCCGACAACTACGCCGCGGCCAACCCGCACCTGATCGCCAAGCAGGCCGGGATCGGCTTCGCCCAGGCCCTGGGCGGCGGCCTGGTCGCGGCCATCGACGGCATGCGGTTCATCGTCCCGGTGCCGTCGGCGTACGCCCGGCCGAATAAAAAGTATTTGGGCCGAAGCGCGGAATAACCTGGCTGAATATGATCAATGACCAGGCGTTCGGGATCGCGTCGAAAATTGTGTCCGGCACCGACCGGGATTGCTTGCACGCGCTGGATGTCATTTTCGGATCGGGCGAGGGTCGCCGAGCCGATGTGATTGTCACCGATACCGGATCTTACAGCGATCTGGTATTCGGGCTCGCACATTTACTCGACAAGGAGTACCGGCCCGCCCTGGCCGATCTGCCGGACCAGAAGCTGTGGCGGGTGCAGGCCGACGCTGACTACGGGGCGCTGAACGCGCTGGCGCGCGGGCGGCTGGACCTGGGCAAGGTGACCCGGTGGTGGCCGGACATCCTGCGCCTGGTCGGCTCCATCTACACCAGCGCCGTCAACCCCTACGACGTGGTGCGGATGCTGCAACGTGATGGCCGGCCGACCGCGATGGGCGAGGCGATCAACACCTACGGCCGGATTTTCAGGAGTTTGCATGTGCTGGCGCTGATCGATGACGAGGGGATGCGGCGCGGCATCAAGGGCATCCGCAACCTTCAGGAAGGCCGCCACGATCTGGCGCAGAAAGTGTTCCACGGCCGCAAAAGCCAGGTGTTCCAGCGGTACTACGAGGGAATGGAGGACCAGTTAGGAGCATTGGGCATTGTTTTGAACTGCCTGGTGCTGTGGAACACCGTCTACGTCGACGATGCTTTGCGCCTGCTACGGGAGCAGGGCTATCCGGTGCTGGATGACGACGTGGCCCGGCTCAGTCCCTTCATCCGGAAACACATTAATGTGCACGGAAGGTATTCGTTTCAGCGGCCGCAGTTGGGCGGCGGCCGGCGGACCCTGCGTGATCCTGACGCCGACGATGCCGACGATGAGGATTGACGGGCGGAAGAAGCCAACGGTCTGCCCGAGGGCGAGGTGGCGGGCATCATCGGGTGCCGACGATCAGGCGGTCGGCTCCCTCGACCCTTTGGGCTGCGCCTTTCGCCCAGTGCGAGCTGGAAGACGCGGGCGCGCAGCGCTACGAGTCGACGATCGCGGACCTGGACAAGACCGTGGCGTACCTGGCGGACCTCACCAAGATTCTCACTCTGGTGATCGGCGATATTGAGGAAGACGACGACCCGGACTCACCTCTCAGCGGTCCACGCCAGACAGACAGTGAGACCAAGAGGCGCCGGGCCGGTCAGCGTCTGGGCAGTCGAGTGCAAGTGCACCCAGCCCCGCCGCCTCCAGCTGACCCCGCGCGCTGGAGGACGGCCGATCATCAGCGGATTGCGCGAGAAGCGCTTCGCCGTCGTCGAGCAGAACGAGGGAGCCCCGTATAGATCGCATCACAGAACAACAGCAGAAAGAGCGCCTCGCCGACACGGGACGCTCTTTCGCGCGCGGAGGATGTCAATGGCGTTCCCGCCACGGTCAAAGGATGATCATAACGCGTGCGACCAGCGGAAATACCGCGCACCGCGGCGACATACCCAGCCCTGACTTTGTCGATGAGAGACGGCTTCGGTTGACAGTCAGCCGGTGCCGCCGGGCTCGCCCTCGGGACATGCGCGAAGGCCGGCAGGTGCCGCCATTCCGTCAGGCCGACGCCGCGCCGAAGGCGACGGCGTGGTCGGCGACCCACTGTGCGTAGGTGAAGGGCGGTCGGCCGGTGACCTGTTCGACCGTCGGCAGGACCTCCGTGGGCTTGCCGACTCTCGCGGTGAGCAAGTTGACGTAATCGTCGATCCCCGGAGCGGGCATGCCGGCGCGGGCCATCTGGTCCCGGAACCAGTCCTCGGACTGCTCCTCCCACCGCAACGGCCGCCCGATGGTCTCCGCGATGACGCGTACGCGGTCGATCTGGGTCAGCGACTGCGGTCCGGTCACCGAGTACCCCTCGCCGGCATGCCCGTCGAGGAGGCTGCGGACGGCGACCGCGGCGATGTCGCGCGGGTCGATCGGGGCCGTCGCGGCCTCGCCGTAGCGTCCGCGTACGACATCGCCGGCGATGATCTGGGGCGCCCAGACCAGGTCGTTGGTCGTGAGCCCGTCGGGCCGCACGAAGGTCCACGCCAATCCGGACGCTTCGACGGATCGTTCGAGCCGCAGGTGCATCTCGCCGACCCAGCCGGGCTCGGGCCACGTGACGGATACCGAGGACAGCATCACGACATGCCGCAGGCCGGCTCGCTTGGCCACGTCGAGGAATCCGTCGACCCCCTGGAAAACGGGGAACAGGAAGGCCCGCTCGATGCCGGACAGTGCCTCCGGCAGGGTCTCCGGCTGGGTCAGGTCGCCGGTCACGACCTGGACCTGGTCAGGGAAAGCATGGCCGCTGGGGTTGCGGGTCATGACGCGGACCTTCTCACCCGCCTTCAGGAGTTGGCGGACGACGTGGGAACCGACGTTTCCGGTGCCACCGGTTACCAGGATCATGGTGAGGATCTCCTCTAGCTTCTTGGTTTCTTCGAGCGGGCGGCCGGTCGGTGACGATCGCGTCACTCGACCAGCCGTCCGGTGGATTCGAGGTCAGCGGTAAGTTCCACAAGGCGCGTGGATCGTTTGCGCGGTGTCCTGACGACCATGAGGCGCCGGCGACCCGATCCCTGTGACATTTGCGGTCTCCCATCAGACGCACGCCGAACGGTTACCTCGGCGCCTTCGGTCGCGTCATGACCATGACGAAGTTCGCGCAAGGAAGGTAACGACATGACCGGATCAGGTCCTCACGAAGCACTGGCGGGAGCCTTCGAACAGCAGCGCGAGCGCCTGGTGGCGGTCGCCTACCGGATGCTCGGGTCGCGGGTGGACGCCGAGGACGCGGTGCAGGAGGCGTGGATCCGGCTGGCGCGGCAGGACGCGGCCGCGATCGACAACCTGGCGGCCTGGTTGACCACGGTGGTCGGCCGGGTCTGCCTCGACGTGCTGCGCTCGCGTAAGAACCGGGCCGAGCTGTCGTACGAAGACTGGCTGCCCGAGCTGGTGGTGACGGTGGACGGCGGGGCGGCGCCCGAGGAGGACGCGGTGCTCGCCGAGTCGGTCGGGCTGGCACTGCTGGTGGTGCTCGACACCCTCACGCCTACCGAACGGCTGGCGCTCGTCCTGCATGACATGTTCGCGGTGCCCTTCGCCGAGATCGGGGAGATCATCGGCCGGTCCGCCGACGCGACCAAGATGCTCACCAGCCGCGCCCGCCGGAAGGTGCAGGGCACGTCGCGGCCGGAGGAGGAGCCGCGGCGGCAGCGAGCCGTGGTCGACGCATTTCTTGCCGCGGCGCGCAACGGGGACTTCGAAGGGCTCGTACAGCTGCTTGATCCGCAGGTGACCTGGCGCACGTACCACCCGCAGGGCGTGCTGACCACGGTCGGGGCGGCCGAGGTGGCCGGCCCGGTCCTGCGCGGCATCCGGTCGATGACCTCGGCGCTGGCGGTCCTGGTCAACGGCGAGCCCGGGTTCGTGGCCTGGGGTGCGAACGGCAAGGTGCTCGGCGTGGTGGGGTGCACCGTGGTCGACAGCCGGATCGTCGAGCTCCTGACCGTGAGCGACCGCAAGCGCCTCGACACCATGAATCTGCCCGCGCGACCCGAGTAGCGCACGTCCGTCGCATGGGGTTGTTACGTCTTGGCGGAGGGCTTCGTCGTAGTGGTGCACGCATCCGAAGACGAAGGAGATTGAGATGGACACCCGGATCAACTGGATGGGCACCGAGGTCGGGTCGAAGTGGGCCAAGTACATCATCTCGTCGAACAAGGTCATCGCCGACTCGGCGCTGCCGAAGGCGGTGCAGGAGCTGGTGAAGATCCGCGCCAGCCAGATCAACGGCTGCGGCGGCTGCCTCGACATGCACACCAAGGACGCCGCGGCCGCAGGCGAGAGCATGGTGCGGATCAACTTGGTCGGGGCATGGCGGGAGACGACCGTCTACACCGAGGCGGAGCGGGCGGCGCTGGAACTCACCGATCAGGGCACCCGCCTCGCCGACTCCAGCGGCATCACCGATGAGGCGTGGGCGAACGCGGCCAAGCACTTCGACGAGGATCAGATGATGGCTCTGGTGGCCCTGATCTGCACGATCAACGCCTTCAACCGGCTGAACGTGATCACCCGGACGCCCGGCGGCGACTACCAGCCCGGACAGCAGTTCATCTGACGCGGACATTCCCCCTCAGGCTCTCAGGCGGACCCGGGACCCCGGGTCCGCCCCGCGGCCGCCACCCCCAGACACTCTGCCAAAGAGAAGACTCATGAACATCGCACTGTGGATCATCACCGGCCTGCTGACCGCCCTCTACCTGTTCTCCGGCTTCGGGAAGCTGTTCGTGCCACGGGAGAAGATGGCCCAGATGGCCAACGCCGCGCGCTGGGTCCTCGACTTCAAGCCCGGCACCCTTAAGGCCATCGGAGCGCTCGAGGTCCTCGGCGCCGTGGGCCTGATCCTGCCCGCCTTGCTCGGCATCGCGCCGGTACTGGTACCGCTGGCGGCTAGCGGCCTGACGCTGCTCATGACCGGCGCCGTGATCATGCGGATCCGCCGTGGCGAGACCAAAGCCGCGCTGGTGGACGGGAGCTACCTTGCCCTGGCCGCCTTCGTGGCGATCGGCCGCTTCGCACTGGAACCCTTCACCGGCTGACCGGCCCGTCATCCGGGCGGGATGCGGGCCGCGATCCGCTCCTGCGGGTGGGCGCACTCGCCGAAGGGCAGCGACAGGGCAGGGCGTGCTCGATGAGCTTCTGTGCGCCCTGGTCGGCGACATGACCGGGCGGCTGCGGTGAAGGTAGCCAGGGATGACCACGACGCAGCGCTGCTGGCTGAAGAGCGCGCCGTCGAACGGCTGACGCGACTCAGTCGATCCCTTCCGAAAAGGGGTCAATGCGCCCGAGATCGCCACATGCCCACGGGAGCGTCTGGCTCCTCGCACCAAGGTGTGAGGGGCCAGTCAACATGCCTTACATGCCTGAAAAGATCACTCTCACGAGAATCGACCGAACACGGCACCGCCTCGCCGATGCGCGGCGATGTCACCCAAGAGGCACGCCCTGACCACCGTCCGGGTCTGCCACCCAGTGTCAGGAGGACATGTGCAACGTGGCGAAGTCTGGTGGGTCGCGTTCGACGAGCGGCGGCCGGTCGTCCTGCTGTCGGGAGACGACGCGTCCGGGATCCGGGCGATGCAGGTCGTCGCTCCGGCAGGCGTCGACCTCAGCGGTCTGGGCGTCGAAGTGGCAGTAGGAACCGGAGAAGGATTGCCCTTTGAAGGCGTGCTGCGGATAGCGTTCCCTCGTCCAGGCATGACTCCTTGCACGTGGCTGACCACGGTGTCCCGGGACGACCTGATCGAGCAAGCGGGCGTCCTGTCCTCCGCGAAACTCAGCGAGATCGAGGATGCCCTCCGCCTCGGAGAGCAGGCGAAGGAGTGGACCCCAGCAACGACCGCGAAACTCAGCGAGATCAGGGACGCACTCCGTCTCGGTGGACTCAAGCAGGCGGACAAGTAAACCACGTCCTGGACGACCCACTCGCGTGGCCGGCGAGGCACAGCGCATGCTCGCCCCCGGCCGGCGCATCGTGCTGATCGGGCAGGCCTGGGACACCTTCGTCATCGACGCCGGGCCTACCCGGTCATACTCATGTACGTGATAATGGTCCATTATCACGTACATGAGCGATCACGGCGGCACGGCGACCAGGAGAACACCTCGCCGGGGCGGTGCGCGACTCCGGCACGTTATCCGGGACATCACCCGGACCGGCTCAGCGAGCATCGCCCGGCGGCCGGCATGAGCGCCGCACCGAAGATCACCGCTCTGCGCGGCGAGCACGTCACGCTCGCCGCGGCCGCCGACGCCTTCCTCGCCACCGCGCGTACGGCCAACCCGAACACCCACCGTGCCTACGCCTCGGCCATCGACCGCGTCGCCGCACTGCTGGGCCGGGACCGTTCGCTCGCCGACGTCACCGACACCGAGATCGGCGCCGCGCTCGCCGAACTGTGGGGGACGAGCGCGCCGGCGACCTGGAACCGTAACCGCGCCGCCATCACCTCCTGGCTGACCTGGTGCCAGACCAAGAAGCACTGGGCCGCCCCATCACTCCCGGCTGAGGCCGAACGCCGCAAGGAGAGCGACAACGAGACCCGCGCGGTCGCCAAGACCACCATCCACCGGCTGCTGTTCCGCCGGGACATCCCGCTGCGCGAGAAGACGCTGTGGCGAATGCTCTATGAAACGGCGGCCAGAGCCTCGGAGGTCCTGGCGCTCAACGTCGAGGACTTGGACCTGGAGCACCGCCGCGCGCCCGTCCGGTCCAAGGGTGGCGCGATCGAGTGGGTGTACTGGGAGCGCGGCACCGCCCACCTGCTGCCCCGGCTACTCCGGCTCCCGGACGGCAGCACCCGCACCCACGGTCCGCTGTTCCTGTCCGAGCGCCGCCCGGTCCCCGCCCGCCGTCCGGCCGCCGCCGACATCTGCCCGCACACCGGCCGCGCCCGCCTCGGCTACGACCGCGCCCGCGTCCTGCTGGACAAGTACGCCGGTCTTGACCTGCACCAGCTACGCCACAGCGCCGCCACCCACCTCGGCGAGGCCGAAGTCCCGCTGCAGCTCATCATGGGCAAGACTCGACACAAGAACCCCCGCACCGCCATACGCTACATCAAACCCGGAGCCGAGGCCATCGCCAAGGTCACCGAGGTCCTGGCACCCCGCCGCCGTACCCACTGATCACTGAGTGGCGGCTTACCGGGAAGTCAGAGGGAGTCCCGGCCAACGAAGCAGGCAGGCACAGACTCCGAGATCAACAGCGCGGTGTGCAACCGAACGGAATCCGGCGCGGACCGCGTTCGGAGGCAGGGACAGGCTCGGCTCGCTGACCTGCGGGAACCCCGTTAACGCCGGATTCCGTTCCAAATCTCTCTGACCCCCGCGTAGATCGTCAGGAGCGCCCAGTCGTTGGCGCTGGGGCTCTACGACTTCGTGGAACGTGGCGGACACGTCGCTGGTGCCACTGGACCGGGCGCATTGCCTGCGGCGGTGTACAGGTCTCGTCAGGGCCGAGGTGTGCCCAGGGCGGCTACGACTCGGGAACGTCGGTGTGAGCCGTCGTCGCACCTGCGGGCGTGGTTCGTCCCTTATTGATCGCGGCGGCCACTGCTGCGCCGATGCGCTTCAAGGCCATCAGGTCGCGCGGTTCGAGCGAGTCGATCAGATATTCGCGGACTGCCGCGACATGTCCGGGCGCAGCCGCGACCACGACGTCGTATCCAGCCTCGGTGAGGGTGGTGTTGGTGCGGCGACCCGCACCGGGTATCCGGGACCTGGCCAGCAGCCCTCGCTTCTCCAATCGTCCGACGACGTGGGACAAACGTGACAGCGACGCCGACGTGCGCACGGCCAGCGCGCTCATCTGCATGGTCCGGTCCGGCTCCTCGGAGAGGACCGACAGCACCATGTACTCGAAGAAGGTCATCTGGGACTCGCGCTGCATCCGCGTGTCCAGGGCGGCAGGCAGGCTGATCATGATCGCGGAGTTGGCCAGCCACGCTGCCAGTTCTTCGCTGTTCAACCATCGCGGCTCGTCGTCCGACCCGACGAGCGACTCCGTACCGGCCGCTGTGCCGCGAGGCTCTTCTGTGGCTGCCGGCGTTGTCACGCGGGATGCGGAGCCGTCCTGCCCGGCCCTCTTGCCTTGCCGCTGAGCACCCGCTGTCTTGGCCATGCGGCCAGCCTATGACGGCAGTTATTGACGCATCAAGTTCGAGACAGTAGAACTTGACGCATCAAGTTCATCTTGATGGGTCAAGTTTCTGCCCGGTCGACGTACCGGCTGTGGGCCTGGCGCACCGATCCAGAAGAGGAACACTCGATGCAGACCACGTCACTCGGCGGGCTTGAGGTCTCGCGCCTTGGTCTAGGAGTCATGGGCATGTCCGCCTTCTACACAGGCAAGGACGAGTCCGAGGAGGACTCCGTCCGCACCATCCATCGCGCTCTGGACCTCGGTGTCACCCACCTGGATACCGCCGAGGTGTACGGGGACGGCGCCAACGAAGCCCTGTTGGGCCGGGCGGTCAGGCACCGTCGGGACGAGGTGGTGCTCGCCACCAAGTTCGGCCTGGTGTCTCACACGGCCGGCCCGGAGCGGACAGCACGCCGGCGAACGTGCGACGCGCTCTGGAGGGGTCGTTGCGGCGCCTGGGCACCGACCACATCGACCTGTACTACCAGCACCGGGTCGACCCCCACACCCCGATCGAGGACACCGTCGACGCCCTGGCCGACCTGGTCACTCAGGGCAAGGTCCGCTACATCGGCCTGTCCGAGGCCGGCCCCGCCACCATCCGCCGTGCGCACGGGGTCCACCCGGTGGCCGCGGTCCAGAGCGAGTACTCGCTGTGGACGCGGGCCCCGAGACGGAGGTGCTGCCGGTGCTGCGCGAGCTGGGGATCGGTCTGGTGCCGTATTCCCCGCTGGGTCACGGCTTCCTGACCGGGAGCATCCGTTCCCTGGACGGTCTGGACGCCGACGACTGGCGTCGTACCAACCCGCGCTTCACCGGCGGCAACCTCGAACGCAACCTGCGCATCGTCGACGAGGTCCGGGCCGTGGCGGCCGAGACCGGAGCCACTCCCGCCCAGATCGCCCTGGCCTGGCTCCTGGCCCAGGGCGAGGACATCAACCCCATTCCCGGTACCCGGCGCGTCGAGCGACTTGAGGAGAACATCGCCGCCGACGGGATCCGACTCACCCCGGACCAGCTCGGCCGGCTGAACAACCTGACCCCCGCGTCCGGCGACCGCCATGACCGGAACGGCATGGCCGCCATCGACCAGTGAAGGCGGCTCGGCGACCGAGCCGAACCGCACGAGACGACCGTGTCTCAACCGCAGAAGACCGAGCAGCAGACCGAATGGAGCAGCAGATCATGGCAAGCAGTGTGATTCGTGTCGGGATCATCGGCGCGGATACGAAGGCGAGCTGGGCCGGGGCATCGCACATCCCCGCCTTGGCGGCCCAGCCGCAGCTCGTGCTGGCGGCGGTGGCGACCCGACGCGCGGAGAGCGCACGAGAGGCCGCCGAGCTGTTCGGCGCCGAGCGCTGGTACGCCGACCCGTACGAGCTCATCAGCGACCCGTCGATCGACCTCGTCACCGTCGCCGTCAAGGTCCCGGCACACCGCGAGCTCGTGCTCGCGGCCCTCGCGGCGGGCAAGGCCGTCTACTCGGAGTCCCCGCTGGGCGCGGGCGTTGCCCAGACGGAGGAGATGGCCGCGGCGGCCGGCACCCTGCACACGGCGATCGGGCTGCAGGGGAGCCTCAACCCGTCGGTGCGCCGGGCCGCCGAGGTCATCGCGCAGGGCCGGCTCGGGCGGCTGCTGTCAGCCCGAGTGTGTGAGTTCCAGTGATTAATGGCCAGTAAGTTCCGGCGTTATCTGGCCGAGCTGGTGCGGCACTGGCAGAAACGCACTGCCGTGGTGCAGGCGTCTCGCCTGACGTCAGCGCTTGCGGCGTCGGGCGGCGGGGTCGTGTTCGGCGGTGATGCGGGCGGAGGTCTCCTCACCCAGGCGCACGTACCGGCCGAGGCTGGACAGGTGCTGGTGACGGGACTTGGCCTGCAGCTCCGGCGCGGTCCGGCCGGCGGCGGCCAGGTGGGTCAGCGCGCTGTGGCGCAGCTGATGCAGCGTCCATCCCTCGCCGTGCGGGTCGAGCTCGGCGGAGGCGGTCTTGAACAGGTACTCGGCGCGTGGGTAAGACAGGCGCCCCCGGCCGGTGATGGGACAGATGTCGGCGGCTGCGGGGGTTCGGGGTCCGGAGGTGGGGGCGCGGCGGTCGGCCAGGCAGACGGGGCCGGCCTCGCGGCCGCCGAGCAGGCGGGGTAGCAGGCGGGCGGTGGCGGTGGCCCAGTGCACGTATTCGATCGCGCCGCCCTTGGAGATCACGCGGGCGCGGCGGAACTCAAGGTCGAGGTCTTCGACGTTGAGCGAGAGGATCTCTTCCGCCCGAACCGCTGTTTCGTAGAGGAGCCGCCACAGCACTCGTTCCCGCAACGGGTGCTGGTCGTTGGTGAACAGTTTCTCCAGCCGCGTCTGTGGGATGGCGCGGTCGTCGCGGCGGGCGGTGGTGCGCCGGGTCAGGCGGCGGGCGGGGTTGGTGGCGAGGAGGTCTTGGCGCTGGGCCCAGGTGGTGAAGGAGTCCAGCGCGGACAGGTGCCGGTTCCAGGTGGCGGCGGCCGCATCGTCCCAGGTGGCCATGACGGCGGCGTAGTGGTCGGGATCGAGGTCGGCGACTGGGTGCTGCGGGCCGGTGACGGTGGCCAGGCGGGCCAGGGTGCGGGCGTAGCTGCGGCGGGTGGTGGCCACCTGGAGCGCGTCGAGGAAGCGGGTGGCGGCGCCGGCCACGGTCGAGCGGTCACCGGCGGGGCCGCTGGGGAGCACGGCGGGTTCGTCCGCGCCGGGCGTGCCGGGGAAGGCGACGACCGCCATGACGGGCCTCCGTGGGTGATGTGACAGATAACACTACCGAGTCGGCCCTGCCTGGGTGAGTGCCGAGCTGCGTGAACGTCGGGCTGACACGGCATCTGTGACAGGTAATGCGAATTCTGTGTCAGCCGAGACGGTTGCAGTTGGCCATGCACGGTGCGTTCCTATCAGGAAGCGGGACAGCTATGCCGGTATTGCTCACCGGGGATGTACTGCTGCCATTCCTGAGGCGTGAACGGCTGAACCGCGATGCTACAGACCGCTCGAAGAAGATCAGGCGGCAAGGCGACGTCCCATATCCGCACCGTCCCGTCGTCGCCGGCGCTGGCCAGGCGCCTGCCGTCCGGGCTGAACGCCATTGAGGCCACCGGGCCGGTGTGGCCGGTCAGGGGGGCGCCGATCTGGCGGCCGGTGTCCGCATCCCACACCAGCACCGTCTGGTCGTCGCCGGTGCTGGCCAGGCGCCTGCCGTCCGGGCTGAACGCCATTGAGGTCACCGGGCCGGTGTGGCCGGTCAGGGGGGCGCCGATCTGGCGGCCGGTGTCCGCATCCCACACCAGCACCGTCTGGTCGTCGCCGGCGCTGGCCAGGCGCTTGCCATCCGGGCTGAATGCCACTGAGGCCACCGGGCCGGTGTGGCCGGCGAGGGTGCGGATTGGGCGGCCGGTGTCCAGATCCCACACCAGCACCGTCTGGTCGTCGCCGGCGCTGGCCAGGCGCCTGCCATCCGGGCTGAACGTCACCGAGGTCACCGGGCCGGTGTGGCCGGCGAGGGTGCGGATCTGGCGGCCGGTGGCCGCATCCCATATCTGCACCGTCTGGTCGTAGCCGGCGCTGGCTAGGTACTTGCCGTCCCGGCTGAACGTCACCGAGTACACCGCGCTGGTGTGGCCGGTCAGGGGGGCGCCGATCTGGCGGCCGGTGGCCGCATCCCATATCCGCACCGTCTGGTCGTAGCCGGCGCTGGCCAGGCGGGTGCCGTCCGGGCTGAACGTCACTGAGGTCACCGCGCTGGTGTGGCCGGCGAGTTCGCTGGTCTGGCGGCCGGTGGCCGCATTCCACACCCGCACCGTCCCGTCTACGCTGGCGCTGGCCAGGCGCTTGCCGTCCGGGCTGAACGTCACCGAGGTCACCGGGCCGGTGTGGCCGGCGAGGGTGCGGATCTGGCGGCCGGTGGCCGCATCCCATATCCGCACCGTCTGGTCGTAGC
>NZ_JBITLM010000016.1:132569-242696 GCF_044465295.1 Nonomuraea sp. NPDC049714
GGCCAGGCGCTTACCGTCCCGGTTGAACGTCACCGAGGTCACCGGGCCGGTGTGGCCGGCGAGGGTGCGGATCTGGCGGCCGGTGGCCGCATCCCATATCCGCACCGTCTGGTCGTAGCCGGCGCTGGCCAGGCGCTTACCGTCCCGGTTGAACGTCACCGAGGTCACCGGGCCGGTGTGGCCGGCGAGGGTGCGGATCTGGCGGCCGGTGGCCGCATCCCACACCCGCACCGTCCCGTCGAGGCTGGCGCTGGCCAGGCGCTTACCGTCCGCGCTGAACGCCACCGACTTCACCGCGCCTTTGTGGCCGGTCAGGGTGCGGATCGGGTGGCCGGTGGCCACGTCCCACACCCGCACCGTCCCGTCGTGGCCGGCGCTGGCCAGGCGGGTGCCGTCCGGGCTGGACGCCACCGAGTACACCAGACCGGTGTGGCCCTTAAGGACGCCTCGTGCGGGCCGGCTGACCACCGCATACATACTTGCCTGGGCGCCACTGGTCGGGGCAATCGCCCAGGCCGCTGCTGCCAGACGCGCCGCCGTCACCGGGTCGTTGGGCAAGGATTGGCTGTCGGCGGCTAGTCGGCTGGACAGTGCCACGAGGCGTCCCTGTTCGGCGTCCTGGGCGGAGCGCGCCGCAATTATCGCGGTGATGATGGCGATGACCAGGAGTCCGGCCGGGGTGGCGAACAGGGCCTGTCGGCGGCGCCGGGTGCGAGTGGCGGCCCGGGTGCCGGCGTGCAGGAAGGCGGTGGCGAGCTCGGGCAGCCTGAGGTGGCGGCCGGGGTCGGCGTGCCAACTCGCCGCGGCGCGCTGGGCCGTTTCCAGCCGGATGCCGCGATACAGGAACGACGCATCACGGCCGGTCTGCTCCCATTGGGTGGCGTCCTGGCAGATCTCGCCGTGCAGTCGGCGATCGGCTAGTTCTTCGGCCAGCCAGGAGCACAGACGTGGCCAGGCGGTGAGCAGGACGTCGTGGGCGAGTTCGACGGTGCCGGCCGCCGGGTCCGCGAGAGGATCCACGGTCGCCGTGGAGGAAGCGCTGTCGCCCGTCGCGGTCGGGCCGGATGCGCCCAGGGGCGCGGGTACGGGGGCGGGTGGCACGGAACCGGTCACCATCAGCCGGGCGCGGGTGAAGGCCGTCACGACGTGGCGGGCCACCTCGGGCTCGGCCGGCTCGCAGCGGGCGGCCAGCTCACCGACGCTCGCCCGCTGCCGGACGGGCTGCCCGTCGGTGCCGATGAGGGTCAGCGCGAGTAAGACCCCTTGGGCGGCCTGCTGCTGGCGCGGGGGCAGGTCGCGGTAGGCGTCCTCGGCGGCATCCTCAACGGCGGAGGCGACGCCGCCGGAGCGGTCGTAGCCGTGCAGGGTCAGCTGCCCGTCGTGGCGGTGGTGCCAGGTGCGCACCATCGCCATCGACAGCAGCGGCAGCGCCCCCACCACCGAGCCGCCACCCGGCGCCCCATCCGCCGCAGCACCCCGGGTGTGGGCGATGAGGTCACGCACCACCTGCTCGGCCAGGCCGTCCTGCACCCGCAGCCCGGCCGCCGCGGCCGGCCCGGTGATCGCCCTGCGCAGCTCCGGCTCGCTCATCGGGCCCAGCACGAACGCCCGCCCCTCCAGCGCCCGCGCCAGCGCCGGGTGGACGGCGCACCGGTCGATGAAGTCGCCGCGCACCGCCAGCACCACAATCCCGGCCGGCTCCCGATCGTGCCAGTCTGCGCCCTGCCGGTCGGCCGCCTCCCGACCGGGATCCTGCGGGCCAGCCGCTGGTGGGGCAGCAGGGGTGGCGATCGCCTCCAGCGCGGCCACGAACGCGGCCACCTCTCCGGCGTGCCCGCGCACGGAGGAGGTGAACAGTTCCTCGAACTGGTCCACCACCATGATCAGCCGGCGCGGAGTCTGGCCTGACCCACCCAGCTGGCGGCGGCGGATCGCCTCGGCCGCCAGCACTTGCCCGGCCCGCACCCTGGCCCGGGCAGGATCGGCACGCAGTTCACCCGCCACGACATCAGGGTCGGCGCCGCACCGCACCGCCAACTGCACCGCCAGCTCCTGCAGCGGCCGCTCGGCGGGGGTGAAGCATATCTGCGGCCACGATGAGCATCCGCTGGGGTCATCAGGCGCGGCGTCCAGGGCGGGCAGCAGCCCGGCGTGCAGCAGCGACGACTTGCCCGCCCCGGAGGCGCCGGTCACCATGACCAGCCCGCCCTCCGCGCGCTCGGCGGTGACCATCGCCTGCAGCCGGGCGGTGGCCTGGCCCCGCCCGTGGAACAGGACCGCCTGCTCCGGGCCGAACGGCGCCAGTCCCTGATACGGGCAGCCGTCGGCCCACACCACGCCGCCGCCCGCCTCGGGCAGCGTGCGCAGTCGGCTAACGCTGGTGCCGAGCAGCGCCCACCACGCGTCACGGTTGGGGAGGGTGTCGAGCAGGGTGATCGGCACGATGGTGAGGTCCGAGGCGCCCTGACGCGGCGCGTGTTCCGACACCACCCCAACGACAAGGCCACCGGCCAGCACCGCCGCCCCGGACATGCCCGACCAGGCCGACCCGGCCAGCGCCGTGCCGGCCGACGGCAGCGGCGGCCCCTCGGGACGATGCCCGGTCTGCAGGGTCAGCAGGCCCGGCCCCGGCCGCTGCGAGATGGGGATCCGGCCGCTGACCTGGGCGGCCTGCCGGACCGCCGTCGCACCGTGGCCGCGTTCCAGGAACCGCGGGAACCCCACCGCGCCGCAGTCCTCGACCACCTCCAACCGCTCCGTACGCTCGGCGACGCGGGCGAACCCGATCAACGGCAGCAGCCCGATCTCCGCCGGCGCGTCCTCGGTGAGCTCCAGCACGGCCAGATCCGCGTGCCCGACATCTCCGCGCAGCAGCACCCGCGCCCGCCAGCTCCTCTTCGGGCCATCGGGCCAGGGGATGGCCCGCCGGACTTCGATGTCGCCGTCGGCGACAGCGTGCAACGAGGTCAAAACGTGCCGACCTTCGATCATGAAACCCGAGGCGACCTGCCACTCCGTCCGGGCCCGAGAGCCGCGGCCAACGGTGATCTGGGCGATCACCTCGACAAACCGGTCCTGGATCGCCACCAGCACCGCTGCCCCCCTTGGCTAACCCGGCTTGGCGGACGAACGGCGGGCCACCTTGACCGGGTCACCGTGCGCATCGACGGGCGGCTGCAGGACGACGGTCACCTTCTGCACCCGCTCGTGCTCGACCTTGCCGCCGGCGCCGGCCTCTAGCACCCACACCTTGACCTTGCCGCTGCCCTCACCGGTCTTGGTCACCCCGACCTGGAACTCCAGCGTCACCTCCCCGACGGGGAACTGGATCTCCGCATCAGCGCCCGCGGCGATCGCCTCCCGCAGCTCCTGACGGATCTGCTCGATCGCCTCCGGCAGCCCAAGCTCTGCCACACGCCCTCCCACCGCACCAGGGACCCGGCCAGAAACCTGATCTTAGGCCGCCGAACGCCTGCGGCGCCGCCCTTCCCGCCGATCCCCCCACAAACCGACACCACATGACGATGGTCGCCGGTACGGCGGCGCCGTCGGCGACCGCGCATGCGCCATCCGCCACTCTGTCGGCAAGTTTCGTGAGCGCAGCGGGCACACTCCGAAGGAGGCCAGCTCAGTGAGGCGGTCAGGGAGGGACGGTTCATGCAAGCAGCCGCACCGGACGGCGACCCCCCGTTGACGGGCTTCAGCGACGCGCAACGCCTGCAGGCGCTCGAGCGCTGGCGGCTGCTGCGGCCCCACCTCCAAGACGATGTCCCGCTGGCCCGCATCGCCGCCTCCTGCGGGATCCCCGAGCGGACGCTGCGCCGATGGCGCGCCGCCTACCAGGCCGGCGGCCTGGCCGCTCTGGTGCGCCGGTCACGTTCGGACCGCGGCCGGGTGCGGATGCCCGAGCCGTTGCGGCTGCTGATCGAGGGCCTGGCGCTGCGGCCGCCCCGCAGAAGTATCGCGGTGATCCACCGGCAGGCCGCCAGCGTCGCCACCGCGCAGGGCTGGCCGGTCCCCGGCTACTCCACCGTGCACGAGATCGTCCGCAACCTCGACCCGGCGCTGGTGGCGCTCGGAGTGGAGGGCAGCAAACGCTACCGGGAGGTGTATGAGCTGGTGCATCGCAGGGAAGCGTCCCAGCCGAACCAGATCTGGCAGGCCGACCACACCGAGCTGGACCTGTGGGTCATAGACCCCAAGGGGCAACCGGCCCGGCCGTGGCTGACCGCCATCGAGGACGACCACTCCCGCGCGATCGCCGGGTACGCGGTCAACCTGGAGGCGCCCTCGGCGCTGTCCACCGCGCTGGCCTTCCGGCAGGCGATCTGGCGCAAGGCCGAACCGGGCTGGCACGTGTGCGGCATCCCCGAGATCTTCCACCTCGACCACGGCCCGGACTTCACCTCCGCCCATCTGGAACAGGTGATGGCCGACCTGCGCGTGCGGCCGGTGTTCAGCAAGAAGGGCCAGCCGCACGGCCACGGCAAGATCGAACGGTTCATGGAGACCATGAACCAGATGTGCCTGGCCCACCTGCCCGGCTACGCCCCCAAGGGCAGCACCGGCCGCGCCGCCCAAGCCACCCTCACCCTTCCCGAGCTCGACGCCGCGATCGGCAGGTTCATCCGCGAGGTCTACAACCTGCGCCCGCACTCGGAAACCCGCCTCCCGCCGCAGGCGAGGTGGGAGGCCGGCGCGTTCATCCCGCGCATGCCCGACTGTCTGGAGCAGCTGGACCTGCTGCTGTGCACCGTCGCCAAACCGCGCAAGGTCCACACCGACGGCATCCAGTTCCTGGCCCTGCGCTACATCGACCCGGTCCTGGCCGACTACGTCGGCGAACAGGTCACCATCCGCTACGACCCCCGCGACATCACCGAGATCCGCGTCTACCTGCGCCGCCCCGATGGCACCGACGACACCTTCCTGTGCCGGGCGATCTGCCCGCACCTGTCCGGCCAGACCATCAGCCTCAAAGAGATCACCGCCGCGCGCAACGCCCGCCGCAAACAGCTGCGCGGCCGGCTCGCCACCCGCGCCACCGTGGTCGACACCCTGCTGGCCCTGCACGACGAACCGCTGCCCGCCGCCTATCCGGCCACGACTGGGCTGCGCCGATGGACGACCCCGGACACTGCCTCCCCTGCAGACAGTGCAGACAGCGCAGGCGACGCGGGCGACACCTCTACCCCTGGCGATGCTCCGCGACTCAAACGCTACTGGAATGAGTGATCGGCGCTCCGCCCGGAAAGATCCCCGGCGTGGATGAGCCCGATGCCCCAGGTGAGAACACCTCCGAACCCCACCCAGCCCCGACCCCGCCCAGCGCTGCCAGCTCCACGGCGCGCGCGTACACCACCGACCGCCCTGCGCTCGAGCCCGGCCCCGCTCCCGCGAACCGATCCGAGCCAGCGCCCGCGCCGCTCATGGTGACCAAGGAGCACCGCAGGTTCGGCGAGTTCGCCGAAGCCGTCCGCCGCAAGCGCTACATCGGCCTGTGCTACGGCGGCCCGGGCGTCGGCAAGACCGAATCCGCTCGCGCCTACACCCGCTGGGACCAGCTCGCCCCGCACCTCAACGGGCAGGGATCGGCCGCCGCGCCCGAGGCCGACGACGTGCTGGCCGTCCGTGCCGTCATGTACACCCCCAAGGTCCACAGCACCCCGGACAAGCTCGACAAGGAGATCTCCCTGCTGTGCGACCGGCTCGGCCGCACCGTCGACCTCATGCTGCAGACCGGCCGAGGCAACGGCGACAACTCTTCACCTCAGACCAGCTCCACCGGTGCCGAACTCCTGATCGTGGACGAGGCCGACCGGCTCAAAACAGCCGGGCTCGAACAACTCCGCGATCACCACGACCGCACCGGCATCGGCGTGATCCTCATCGGCATGCCCGGCATCGAAAAGCGCCTCGCCCGCTACCCCCAGCTCTACTCCCGGGTCGGCTTCATCCACCACTACAAGCCCCTGTCCATCGACGAACAGGCGCACGTCCTGGACCGCAAATGGCCCCACCTGGGCCTGGGCGCGAGCGACGATTTCGCCACGACCGAGGCCATCGCCGCCATCACCCGCATCACCAGCGGAAATTTCCGCCTCATCACCCGCCTCGTCGACCAGATCGAACGCGTCCTGGAGATTAACCAGCTGAGCACCGTGACCAAGGAAGTCGTCGAAGCCGCCCGCGAGAACCTGATCATCGGCGTCATGTGAGGCTCCCGCCTCGAACTCGCGACCCACCACATCGACAACCCCGGCCCCGCCACGGCGGGGCCGTACTCGTACCGCCACGTGATCACGTCCGGCCAAATAGCGCTGGAGATCCCGGCCATTTACCGCCGGAACTTACACCGAGTGACCGCGACGACCTTCGGGAACGGCCCGGAGTCGGTGAGCGCCTACGAGTACTTCGACAAGGCGGACGCCGGCGCCGGCTTCATGACGATCGCGGTGGGCCACGTACTGGACGTGATCGAGACGGTCCTCGGCGACATCACCGAGATCGACGCACGCACGGAGCTGCTCTGGCCCGAGGTGAAGCTGACCGACACCGGCACGACCACCACCCGTGAGGTCCCGGACCACCTCGACGCGATCCTCAAGACCACCTCCGGCGCCCCGGTGGGAGTACAGGTTCTGGCGGGCGTGCCCGTGCCCGACGCCCGGTTCAGCCTCGAGGTCCGTGGCGCCGACGGCTGGCTCAGGCTGACCGGCAACCACCCCGCCGGCGTCCAGGTCGGCGACCTCACGCTGACCTCGAACGTCGACTTCGAAGCGCCCGACAGCCCCGTCGCCACGGGAACCGGTCCGGCCGCCGCTGAGATCTGGACCGGTGCCGCCCTCAACGTGGGCGAGGTCTACGCGAGCCTCGCGCGCGACATCGCCGACGGCACCCACCACACCCCTGGGTTCGCGCACGCCGCTCACAACAGCCGCCTGGTCGCCCGGGTCGAGCGAGCCGCACGAACCGGCGTCCGAGAGTAGGTGTGCCGGCAGGAACAAGACCTGGTGTCCGCAGCAGTCTGCGCGGACACCAGGTCGTCCCTGGCGCTGGAGCCATGAGGGAAATCGAGCAGGTCGAGGCGCGGCCACCCGAGCTCCCGCCACCAGCCGAGTCTCAGCGGGCTGTCGCGCCCGGCAGCAGCGCCCCGTGGCGTGTGCGTTCCAGATAGTCGCTGAGGGTGTCACGGCTCCGGGTGAGTTCCTGGAGCCTGTCGTTGATGGCCGTCAGCTCGTCGGCAAGCTCCTTGGCCAGATCGATGGGGCACTCGGGGATCTGATCGAGGGCGCACTGCTGCTCCGCGTCCAGGACCATCTTCGTCAGCCGGGTAGTCAGCCCGGCTCGGATCAGGCCACGGACCCGTATCGCGCGATTGCAGGTCGGAGTAGCCGAAGATCGCGTCCGGGCGTTCTGCGGCGGCCAACTTCCCGGCACCTGGATCCCCTGGATCGACTCCTCGAAGTTCGGCTGGCGCCCGTCACACTGCAAATTCCGCGGACAGATGTCCCGGCAGTGGGGGGTGACCGACCCTAAATGTCCCTGAACCGCGTGTGCGATTCCGCGGATAAATGTCCCGAATCGCGCTGCGCTCGGTCGTTGTCCTGATCGTCGGGCTCTTCGAGGATCATCCCGACCGAAGACGCACAGGTATGGCCACGCCACGCCTGCCAGCTGGTGTCGAATGCCACCTGAGCAGCCCGCGTCGTGGGGCACACATGGGCACGATTCGGCGATGCGGATGAGCGCTGCACGGCGCGGGGGAAGCGGTGGGCGAGCGACGCAGTCGGCGCCGCATTGAAGAAGAGGGATGGAGGGCGAGGTCCCGCTGGTCGGCAGAGTTCTTCGACACGGTGCGGGTCAGCTCTGTGTGATCAAGTCAGGGTTAGCTCGCGGATCGCCATCTCCTCGGGTCCTGCGGCAGTGCCTCTCCCGGGTTCAAAGATTGGAGTTCATTCGGTCGGGGCGGGACAGATGCTGCCGATGACCTGTTTCAGCGGCCCGTGTGATCGCCTCGAGTACCCGGTGGCGATCGAGTGCGACCGCGAAATCCGGCGCATCGGCGGTTCCGTCGCGGAGGTCGGCGGCGAACTGGGCGTAGAGGCGGGCGACCCCCGCTGCGGGTGCGTCGAGTTGCAGGTCGGGAGCCGCATAAGCGGGGGGGACCTGTAGCACTTGGACAGGCTCGCTGCCGCGGCGCAGCGTGATGGTGAAATCGGTGAAATGGATGTAGCCCGACGCCGACTCCACACGCACACTGCCCTCGGTGCCCTGGATCTCCCATACCATCGCCGAGCCGGCAGACTGCCCGGCACTGTAGTGCAGCGAAGTGACGATCCCGCCTTCGAGAACGCCGGCGACGACGATCTCATCCGGCGCGTCCTTCGGCAGCGACGCGCCATCGGAGAGGCGGACGCCGTCACCGCGCTGATTGGCGACGACGGCGGACAGACTCTCGAACGTGCCGAGCACGCGCGCAAGCGGTTCGAGCCCGTGGCCGAGCATGATGCTCAGAAGCGTGGCGCCATGCTTTGCGTGAGCCATGTACTCGACCGGCGGGTCATATCGGCCGACCCACATGTCGTCGGTCAAATGCGCTCGGATGCTCGTGCTGAGCGGCTTGCCAATCACGCCTTGCGCGATGAGGTCGCGAAGGAAGAGGATCGGCGGGTGCAGGCCGCCCTGCAACCCGACAACCGTCCGCAGCCGCCGCTCGCGGGCAAACCCCTCCAGCGCTTCGGCCTCCGATAGGTTTCTTGCGAGCGGCCATTCGCAATAAACCATCTTGCCCGCGGCCAGCGCGTCGGAAACAATCTGCTTGTGCTCCGGCACCTTGACCGCAACCACCACCAGGTCGACCTCCGGTCGCACGACCAGAGCCTCATGTGTGTCGAAGGCGAGATCGGCGCCCAGCCGACGAGCGGTCGCGTTCGCGCTCTCCATACGAGTCGTACTGACGGCGCGGATCTGGAACGCGTCGAGCGCCTGCAGCGCCGGGACGTGAGCAATTCCGCCCCAACCCCGATCGGCACTAGCCCCGATAAGGCCGACGCCGATCCGGGTATTTGCTGAATTCGTCATTACGATGCTCCTGCCTTGTGCAGCCCCGGCAACGCTCTCCGGGCTGCGTCACGATGATTCGTTTCCGGACAAATGCGTGGGCACTCGGGCTCACCATGGCGAGCGAGCAATTATTGCCGTTCGCGTAGCGGCCGCGGGGTTCGAGCCCGAGTGACCCAAGCGCAGGTTTTACGTGTGAGCCCAGTGGGCCTCGAGTTCGCGCGCGACATCGGCCGGACGCTCTATCATCGGCCAATGCGAGCTGCGCAGCTTGAAGACGGCACGTGCGCGTGTGGCATTACCGAGCTCGTCGGCGAAGCGGTGAGGAAGAAACGGATCGTCCAGGCCCCAGATCACTAGCGCTGGTGCGGTCACGTTGCTCAAACCTGGCTTCCACTCCGCCCCGACCTCGATCGCCGAACGGTAAAGGGCGAGAATGCTTGCCCTCATAGTGGCATCGAGATGCCGAACCGATTCGTTTGCCGCGTCGCGCGGCATCTGCGCCTCATTGAGGCTTGCTGCAAACGCCTCGAGGTCGAGGTCCGCCATCCATTGCTCGCCCTCGCCTGGCGTTTGCCAGATCTTGGCAAGATAGTGCCACGGATACTCCGGATCGATTGGCCCGCTGATGCCTGTCCATGTCCGCACCAGATCTGGTCGGATAGACGCGAGACGGCCCGTCAGCAGAGACCCCCAATCATGACCGACCAGGTCGACGGGTTCGCCGATTTCTTCGATCTTCTTAATAAGCCAATCGAGATACTCTTCTTTCGTCGACGTGAATCCCGCTGGTAGGGGTACGCCAAACCCGGGGAGATCGATCGTCACAATATCTTCGCGCTGAAGATAGGAACGGACGGTGTCCCAAAGCCGGTGGGTATCAGGTACACCATGGACGAGGACTGCAGGCATTTCGGATTCTCCAATTGATTGTTGTCGTGGTGGAATGGCCGGTCGGCCGAGTCAGGGAAGAAGGATGACTTTGCCGTGGGTGTGGCCCGTGGCGACGAGGCGATGGGCGTCCGCGGCCTCGTCGAGTGGGAAGCTCCGGCCGATGCGTGCGGTCCATGCGCCGGCGGCGATCAGATTCAGGGCTTCCTGGACAGGGCCGCGGTCGCGATTCCCGCTGCCTCCCGGGCTGAATGCGACGCCGTATCGTGCGGCATCGCGGTCGGCGAGCGTCACGATCCGGTCCGGGCCGCCGAGGAGATCGACGAGGGCGGGAAGGAGCCCCTTGCCGGCGGTGTCGAGCGCGGCATCGATACCGTCGGGAGCGGCTTCGCGGATGCGCTCGACCAGGCCCGGGCCGTGGGCGACAGGGATCGCACCGAGACTCCTGACGAAGTCGGCGTTGGCAGTCCCGGCGACGCCGATCACCGTCACACCGCGCTGTCGCGCGAACTGCACGGCGGCGCCGCCCAATGCACCGCTCGCGCCGGTGACCACGAGCGTGTCACCCGGGCGAAGGTTCAGAAGCCCGAGCGCCCTCGCCGCGTTGTCGGCGCCGATGACGGTGGCCGCGGCCTCCTCGAAGGAAACGCCGTCGGGGATCGTCGCGAAGTTGCTGCTGACCGTGTACTCGGCGTAGGAGCCCTGGGTGGCGGAGTCCGGCCACCCGGCGACGCGGTCGCCGACCACGCCCTCGTCGACGCCCGGGCCGACCGCCTCGACGACGCCGGCGAACTCGAATCCGATGATGGCGGGAGCACGCAGGCGGAACGCTCCGGCGCGTGCGAGGATCTCCGCCGGGTTCACCCCGGCGGCGTGAACCCGCGCCAGTACCTGACCCGGACCCGGCACCGGTCGCGGAGCCTCCGCAACCCGCAACACGGAGGGTTCGCCGAACGAGGTGATGACGGCGGCTTTCATGATGATCCTTCTCCTTCTCATATCGAGCCGGCGGCACTTCCGCTGCGGCGTGCTTCGGCGTGCTCGCTCACGGAGGCCCGGTAGCGAGGTCACGTCCGGAGGTCCAGTACGTTAATTCAGGACTGATCGTTCCACAAGTAACGTAGACGGGCAGAGATTTATTCGCAAGCCCTCAACCGTGCGGGCAGGCGTCACGGCCCGGGGCGTCAGGCCTGGGTGTTCGCGCCGTCCTCGGCCCGCGCGAGCTCGATCGCCCGCGTCATGACATCGCGCTGCGCGGGGTTGCACAGGCGTCCCAGTCGCTTTCGTCGCGGGCACCTCGGCGGCGTTCATCACCGGAGCTGTGCTCACCATCGACGGCGGCTTGAACGCCTGATCCTTCGCGTTATCTGGACTGCCTGGTCCGTAAGGGGGCATAATGACTGCCATGCCCGTATCGCAGACCAAGCTGGGGCGACCCCGCGAGTTCGACCCCGACTACGCCCTCGAACAAGCCATGAGAGTGTTCTGGGCCAAAGGATACGAAGGGGCGAGCCTGACGGACCTGACCGAGGCGATGGGCATCACTCGCAGCAGCATGTATGCGGCGTTCGGGAACAAGGACGAGCTGTTCCGCCGAGCGGTCGAGCGGTACACGGAAGGCCCAGCCTCCTACGGAATCCGTGCACTGTCCGAGCCGACCGCACGCGAAGTGGCCGAGTCCATTCTTCGCGGCGCAGCCGCTGCCAGCACGAGTCGCGAGGCACCCCACGGATGCCTTGGCGTCCAGGCTGCACTGTCCGCCGGCGACAACGGGCTCACTGCCCAGAAGGTCCTCGTCGACTGGCGCCAGGATGGCGCTGCGCGCCTCGAGTCCCGATTTCTGCGTGCGCGGGCCGAGGGTGATCTGCCGGAGACCGAGGATCCGCGCACGCTGGCGGCCTACATCACGACGGTCGCGTACGGCATCGCCGTTCAGGCGGCGACGGGCAAGAGCGAGGCGGAACTGCGCCGGGTTGCTGATGTGGCGATGAACGCGGTGTCCTGGTCCCACGGCTGAGACAGCGAACTCTGCGATCGTCTTCATCGATGCCTTAGGCGTCACCGCCGAGTCCGCTCGACAGCAGGGTGCGGGCCGCCGCCGTGGCCGCCCGCACCCTGCTGAGGAGTTCTACTGTCGCTGCCCGCTGCGGGCGGCTTCCTCCACTCGCGCGACGAGCTGACTGTTGTGCAGCGCGTGAGCGAAGCCCGGCGTCGCAAAGGTGTTCTCGTCGATGTCTCGCGCGAGACTCGCGTACACCTCTCCCACGTTGATCGAGGCTCCCGCCCAGAACTCCACAGCGGTGGGTCCGACGCCGGACGAGACCGGCGCATCGGGTGCGTCGAACTAAACGCTTGCCGAAAGGGTGAGATCGCCGACCTGAACACCGCCAGGATGGTTGCCGTCGAGCTTCACCCAACCTTCTGCACCACGCACCTCCAGTGTGAATCGCGACTCCCTAATAGCCACACCCGCGAGGACCTGCACCGACACGGGAGCGCCCGAACTCGTCTTGGCAATCAGGTCGATGTGATCGTCGATTTCACGTTCCGACGTCTCCCCTGAGTCGGTGAGCACCACCTGCGGTCAGAGCCTCTCGGTCCGCGCATCCACCTCGGCGATCTGTCCGAGGGCGGTCTCGATGACGTCCAGGACATGCGCGGTCGTGATCGTGAGGAAACTGGCCCCGGCCTCCTGCTTGTTGAAGTAGTCGTAGGCCGAGATGGACTCCGGGCCGTAGCCGAAGGTCGTGGCGTGAACGCGGGCCGAGAGAACACGCCCGATGGCCCCCTTCGCGATGATCTCCGCCGCGCGTCGCACCGAAGGGTTCAGGCTGCCCTGCAGACCGATTGCCGTGTGCTGAGACCCTACGGCCGCGGCCATCTCCTCCGTTTCACCGAGGTTCGCGCCCAGGGGGGATTCCGAGTAGACGGCCTTGCCCGCGGCTAGCGCCGCCACCACGAGGTCTCGGTGGGCCGGCACTTTCACCGCGACCGTGGCGAGGTCGATGTCGGGGTCGGCGATGAGCGCGTGGGGGTCATCGAACCATCGCCGTGCCCCGAACACCTCCGCGGCGCGCTTCGCCGATTCCTCACGTCGTGTCGCCCACGAAGCCATGATCTGGACCGCAGCCACGTGGCAACTCAGCAACCGCCTGGCCCACTGACCCAGTTCACAGACGCTCTCTAAGAGAGAGGGACAGCACCCGCCCGCGGTCCAGGCGCGTGCAGCGGACCGTCAACGCCCGCCGCTACCTCTTCAAGCTGCCTCTCACGACTCCCGAACGGGGATCCCTGGTAGCAGCGGAACAGGTTGACAGGTTCAGTAAAGGCTGATGTGCCGCTTGAGCTCGGCGTCACGTATAGCGCGGACGCTTGGCGTGCGCTTCTTGGCGGCGTAGCAGGTGCTCGTTGCGATCTCCAACCCGTGCGCGGTCAGCCCACGGCAGATCGGCTCGACCCCGAACACCTGGCGATGAGCGTCCATGAACGCTACGAGCGCTTGTGTGGCCGGTCGAGCTCGGCCGCGAAGAAAGCCGACGCCGCTCTCAAGATCTCGTTGGCCCGCCTCAGTTCGGCGTTCTCCGCCTTCAGCCGCTTGATCTCCTCGGCCTCGGCCGACGTGGTCCCGGGCCGCTGTCGTGCATCGATCTCCGCCCGGCGCACCCAGCTGCGCACGTCTCCGCCGTTCCGATGCCGAGCTTTGCCGCGACCGCGTTCATCGCGGCCCACTCGGTCGGGTAGTTCGGCCGGATCTCCGCGACCATGCGCACCGCACGCTCACGAAGTTCGGGAGGGTAGGGGGACGGACGTGCCATGACTCGATCCTCTCAAGGAATCGAGCTTTCATCAGGCCCGGAGCGGCTCACCCTCCGTACGCAAATGCACCTGATCGTGGATCATGCGGAGTGTTACGCGGCGGACGTGGTGGCGAGTGTGAAGACGGTCCTGGAGATGCCTCTGCTACCGGACGAATGACGCGCCGTTCTGGCAACTGTTGACCAGCAGCTCGTACGAGGTCGACAGGAAACGCGCCTGTTCCCAAGCTTGTGATCTTGTGCCCATTCTGACCTGTAGTGTCTCCGCACCCTACGAGAGATCGAAGGGGGCGGGGGAGTGGCCTTCCCAGATCCGGCGGGAGGCCTGTTCGGGGTAGGGCAGAGTCTCCGACTCGGCGTCCAGGACGCGGGTGAGCTGCTGGTCGGGTTGGTAAGCGGCCCATCCCGCGTCGCCGGTGGTGACGAAGCGGGTCCATGCCTGTTTGAGTTCGTGGGAGAGGGTGATGGCCTCGGGGGTGGGTTCGTCGCCGATGAGCTGCGTGCCGACGGGGCTGTCCAGCGTGCCGAACGCCAGCGGGATGTCAAGGCTGTGGCAGGCGCCCAGGGCGCCGCCGAGCACCGGGGTGGTCCAGCGCAGTTCGAACAGGTACGAGGTGCCGCCGGCTGCGGCGTTCGCCTCGGCCAGCTTCTGTGACGGCATGCGGAAGAGGGCGTCGGAGTACACCGTCTCCACCAGCTCCTCCGGGCCGGCCTGCGGAAACGCGGCACGGTAGGCCTCCGGGCCGTGCGGCTGCGGGGCGAGCAGTTCCAAAGCCGCACGGGCGTCCTGCTCGGTGAAGGTGCCCCGCCGTCCACTCATGACGCTGAAGAACCGGAACTCGTCGCGGGTGTGGCCGACGAGGAGCTCGGTCCCGCTCGCGCGCGCACCGGTCAGCGCGGGCCAGGGCGTTTCGGGGAGGACGTCGCCGTCGACGACGGGGCACAGGGCGGTGCCGGTCTCCGTGAGGCGTCCCCAGCTCTCCCGGTGTGCGTGGAGGCCGGCGTTGAAGGAGGTGAGCTCGGCGGCCAGGTGCCAGGGTTCGATGTCGCGCAAGGCCGCGGCGGTGGGGACCGCCGCGCCGAGCCGGTCCGCTAGCGCGGCGGTGACCTGCCGTGCCAGCGCGGGGGTGCTGTGCAGACCCGGCACCGAGTGGGCGATGGCTCGCCGGAACAGGCCGCGCGCCGGCTTCATCGTCAGGAGGGCGGCGACCGACCCCGCCCCGGCGGACACTCCGCCCACGGTGACCTGGCCGGGGTCGCCGCCGAAGGCGGCGATGTTCCGCTGCACCCACTCCAGTGCCGCGATCTGGTCGAGGAATCCGCGGTTGGGCGGCGCGTCGTCGAGGAACGCGAAACCCTCCGCACCCACGCGGCAGTTGATGGTCACCACGACGAGTCCCGCCTCGGCCAGCGCTGCCGGGTCGTACATCGGGTCGCTCGACGCCGCCGAGAGGTAGCCGCCCACGGGGATCCACACCAGCACCGGCAGTCCTGCCGCGCCCGGATCCGGAGTGCCGACGTTGAGCGTCAGCCAGTCCGTGCCCTGCGGCGGGCCCACGTCGATCGGCAGGGACAGCGGTACCACGGGGCCGAACTCCGCCGCCGGCCTCGTCCCCTCCCAGTGGTGCGGCGGCGCGGGCGCGGCGAAGCGGAGCGCTCCCACGGGGGGCTGGGCGTAGGGGATGCCGCGGAACACCGCGTGCCCCCGCCGCCGGCGCCCCTGCACCACTCCTTCCGTGGTCCGCACCTTTGGCTGTTCAGGCAGTCGTTCAGGCATGACGCTTCCTTCCTGGAGTGGACCCCAGAATTGTAGGTCAAGTGTATTATGTCAACCGTATGGGAAAGAGTCCGGAGTACGAGGGAGAGGTCGGCGATGCCGAAACAGGTGGATCATCGCGGACGCCGCGAAGCGATCGCCCGCGCGCTGTGGCGGGTGGTGGAGCAGCGCGGCGTCGCGCATCTGACGATGCGCGTGGTGGCGCAGGAGGCGGGCATCTCCCTCGGGCAGCTGCAGCACTATTTCGCCTCCCGGGCCGCCATGCTCTCCTTCGCCATGGACTTCGCGTCCGAGCAGACCTCGCTGCGCGTCGAACAGGGCCTTGCGAAGCTCGGTGACCGTCCGCACCCTCGTGACGTGCTGCGACTGACGCTCGCGGAAATGCTCCCCCTGCATGCCGACGCCCGCGCGACCAGCCGGATGAGCGCCGCCTACGTCCTGGAGGCGCTGCACGACGAGGCCGTCCACGAGCAGGCGCGCCGCGGCCTCGTCCAAGGTCGGGCCCTCGTCGAGCAGTTGGTCCGCCATGCGATCGCCGACGGGCACATCGACTCCGACCGCGACCCGGCGACCGAGACCAACCTGCTCCTCGCCCTCACCGGCTTCACCCCCCTGATCGAACTCGACGTGATCGAGCCTCAGGACGCGCTCGCAGCGATCGATCTGCATCTGGACAGGCTGTTCAGCCGGAACGATCGGAGTGCGTGACCTGCGCGTCGACCCCCGTCAGGGTTGGGAAGGAAAAACTTCTCACGCGAAGGTGCGGGGCGGCGCAGCACCCGGTCCGAGCGCATTCGCCGGAGAATCTCCACCGGCACACTTCACGAAGCCGGAGGCCCTCCACTCGGGTCCGCGCGACGAGCCCGAAACGCCCGCCACACTTTCGCCTTCCAGCTCTCGCATCGTCCTGGGCGGCGACCACTCGATCGGCTTCCCCACGGTCCGCGGGCTGACTCCTCACGTGGACGGCAACGTCGGCATCATCCACTTCGACCGGCACGTGGACACCCAGGAGAGCGATCTCGACGAGCGCATGCACACCACGCCTTGGTTTCACGCCACCAACATCAGGAACGCCCCGGCCACCAACCTCGTCCAGATCGGGATCGGCGGCTGGCAGTCACCGCGCGCCGGCGTCAAGGTGGGCCGCGAGCGGGGCACCACGATCATCACGGTGGGCGACGTCGAACGCGTCGGCGTGGAGAAAGTCGCCGAGGTGGCGCTGGAGGTGGCCTGGAAGGACGCAAAGGCGGTCTACCTCTCCTTCGACATCGACGTGATCGACGCCGGGTTCGTGCCCGGCACCGGCTGGCCGGAACCCGGCGGCCTGCTGCCCCGGGAAGCACTCAACCTGGTCCGGCTGGTCTCCGAACCAGGCCTGGCCGGTATCGAGATCGTGGAGTGCTCGCCGCCCTACGACTGGGCCGAGATGACCTGCCTGATGAGCAGCCGGGTCATCCTCGACAGCCTCGCCGTACAGGTGCGCTCCGGCAAACTCGGTCGCAAGCCGTCCAGTTCGGGCCGGGTCGCGTGGGGCCCGTACCCGTCTTGATCGTTTGGCCGCAGCCGGCCTGGGAGGCGGCTGAGTACGGCGGGGGGCATGGGGAACCCTGGTCAAGTGAGCGCGCTGAGGAGACCGCCGGTGGCCGGGGGCGTGACGGAGCTGATCACAGCTTCTCGGGAGTCAGCCCACATAAGCCCAAACCCCACATCGGGATGATCATGACTGGATGAGCGGGCTGGTTGATCTTCTTCGTCTGTCGGGGACTGGTTCGCCTCGCTACGGTGTGTCTCGTCCGTTGGCGTGGTTAGCCGGGAGGCGGGCAGCTCGGCACCAAGTCGCGGGTCGTGATGCAAATGGGCCAGCGGAAGATCGAGTGCACCGAGACCATCACACGCCGGGAACCTGCAGACCTGCGCGAGATCTTGAAAACGAGCGTCGTTCACTTCGATCGTGAGATCGTCGGCGAGGGCATGTGGAGCGCCGTGCGCGACCGGCTGACCGAAGCCAGCCCGGAAACGACGCTCTGGGAGAGCGAGAACGACTACCGGTTCAGCGGCTTTCTGATGAAGCTGGTGGGACTTCTGATGCCCGGCGCCTTCCGCAAGCAGTCGCAACAGCACATGCAGGACTTCAAGGCGTTCGCTGAGCAGAGAAAGGACGTCCGCGAAGCGACGGACTGATCTGACGTGATTGGTCAGGCGTCTGACGGTGTGGCGTGTTGATCTTCCCTTCGTTCGTAGATGACCGCTGGGGCGAGCTCCACCGGCGCTGCGGCGCGCGAAAGGCTCCGCAGCCATCCAGGCATCCGTCCGGCGTGGCCGGCGATCCGGGCCGCGCTCACCCGGCCGGCCGGCCGCTGTAGTTCAGCCTGCCTCGGGGCCGCGAGCCTCCGAGCGATCGCCCAGACCGGGTTCAGCGGCGGCTGTATCCGGGCGCGAGCGGACTCGTCACCTCGGCGGACGGCTTGAAGTACCGCCGGACGTTTTCCGCCTTCTTGTACCTCGACTTCGCCATCAGCATCGGAAGGCTGGCGCCGTGCTCGCCGAGATGGGTGAGTCCGAGTGGCGGACTCGTGCAGATCCCAGCTTGTACCCGGGCCGTGGGCGGCAGTGTGCTCGTCCAGCAGCGCGCGGGCCTGACCGTACGACAGCCGGGCCAGCCCGGTGTCCGGGCACACGTCCCGGCTGCTGAGCACTTTGCCGGGACCGGGGCGGCGGTGGGTGACGAAGACGGGCCCGTGGGTACGGCCTCTGAGCAACCGTGGCAGCAGCCCGGCGGTGCCGGCGTGTGACATCCCAGCGATCGGGCCGGAATCCGTCGATGACCATGCCCCACGCCAGCGATCCGGCGACGAACACCCCACCGTAGGCATCGGGATCATGGCAGGAGCACGGTCCCAGCGCCGGTAAATACGTTGCGGGATCCAAAACGGGCGGGGCATGCTGGGTCGATCGAGCGGCGGAGAGCGCTGCCTGGACTAAGGAGGGCTGACGGATGGCCATCACTGCGCTGCGGCATGTCCGCATCAGTCCCACCTCTTTGTTCAGGAGCACACCCGTTGTCTTCCGAGTACGAACCCGCTGATAGCTACTCCGACCTCCGCTTCCCCCGGTCCGAATTCACCCGTGACGAGTCCCAGCCAGATCCGGCCGCAGCCTTCGTCTTCGAGTTCCATTCGGTCGACGAGGAGCTGGGCCCAGATCAGCGGTGGTCCACCTGGCTGGAGGTCGAGCGCGGTTCT
Organism: Nonomuraea sp. NPDC049714; assembly: GCF_044465295.1. Lineage (NCBI taxonomy): Bacteria > Bacillati > Actinomycetota > Actinomycetes > Streptosporangiales > Streptosporangiaceae > Nonomuraea > Nonomuraea sp. NPDC049714. The sequence goes on from NZ_JBITLM010000016.1 coordinate 151,361, forward strand.
CGCGGCCCGGAACCCCGCCCCTCGTGGGTTGTGACGGAACAGGCTGCGATCGACACCGAGCTCGGCGTCCTCAAAACCGGCAAGGAAGCCGACGTCTTCCTGCTCGAACGGGCCGTCGAAGCCATCGGCGACAACCCTGCGAAGTCCTCGCTGCTGGCCGCGAAACGGTACCGCACCGAGGAGCACCGGTCCTTCCACCGCAGCACGTCGTACGTCGAAGGCCGCCATACCCGCAACAGCCGCGACAGCCGGGCGATGGCGAAGAAGAGCTCGCACGGCCGCAGTGTCGCGGCCGGTCAGTGGGCCTACGCCGAATGGGACGCCCTCAACCGGTTGTGGAAGGCCGGCGTCCCGGTGCCGTATCCCGTGCAGGTGGACGGCACCGAGTTGCTGATGGAGTTCATCGACGACGGCGAGGGCGGTGCCGCGCCCCGGCTCGCCCAGGTCCGGCCGTCGAAGGAGCTGCTCGGTGTGTATTTCGAGCAGCTCCGCAACGGCATGCATGAACTGGCCCGCGCGGGACTCGCGCACGGCGACCTTTCGCCGTACAACGTCCTCGCGCAGGACGAGCGGATCGTGATGATCGACCTGCCCCAGGTCGTCGACATCGTCGGCAACCCGAAGGGCATGGACTTCCTGATGCGCGACTGCCACAACATGGCCACCTGGTTCACGAACCGCGGGCTCGAGATCGACGAACAGGAGCTGTTCGCCGACCTGCTCACGATGGTGTTCTGATCGCCTTATGCACGACAACACACTCGGACACCGAGAGGTCTATCCGGAACCTACAGCGGTGCGGTGAAGTCGGTGACGACCAGTGGCTGACCGAGACCGTGGGCTCTCATTCCAGATCGGGGCCTCGTCGGCTTCTCCTAAGTAGCTCTGCGCAGTGTTCCGATTTCGTCACGCTGCGATCATGTCACCGCGAAGGCCTTTACTACACGGCCTTGCCTTAGGCGAGTGGCTCCGTGGTATCCGGCCACGGAGCCTTCGCGAAAACCCGTTGGCGGACCATGGCGACCACTGCTACCTTTCTGGAGGCCGTGCGAGAGAACGAGGAGGTGGTACCCGTGAACGCAGTATCGACATGGGTGCTCCCCTCTGGGGCCACGGTCGGGCGATAGGTCGTCCGGGAGCGCCGTTCAAGCGCACTCCCGAAAGGCACGACCTTGCGATTCACTTCTGAACAGCGCCTCGACGACGGCGTCGTCGAACGCGAATTCACCCTCGGTGAGATCCCCGGCATCCTGTGGACGCCCTCATCCGCGTCCGCACCGGTCCCGCTGATCCTGCTCGGCCACCCCCCGCTCGGGCTGCGCAAGATGTACCCCCGGCTGGTGGCGCGGGCCCGGCACGCCGCGGCGGATGGCTTCGCCGCCGCCACCATCGAGCTCCCCGGGAGCGGTGACCGGCCCCGTTCGGCCGGCGCCGAGCAGGCCGGCGCCGACCTGCGCCGGGCTATGGAGGCCGGCGAGCCGGTCGGCGACGAGATCATCGACGCCCTCATCCTCCCGCTGGTCGACAAGGCGGTCCCGGAATGGCAGGCCACCTTGGACGCCCTCCTGTCGCTGCCCGAGATCGGCGGCCCGGTCGGGTACTCGGGGGGAGTGATCTCCATCGGCGTCCGGCTTGCGGTGGTCGAGCCGCGCATCGTGGCCGCCGGCTTCTTCGCCGGGAGTTTCGTGCCTCGCACCATGTTCGAGGAAGCCCGACAGGTCACCATTCCGCTGCATGTCCTGCTGCAGTGGGATGACGAAGGGAACGACAGGCAGGCGGCCCTGGACCTGTTCGACGCCTTCGGCTCCAAGGAGAAAACGCTGCACGCCAACATGGGCGGGCACACCGGTGTCCCGCAGTTCGCAGGGGAGGATGCGGCCGGGTTCTTCGCCCGGCATCTGCGCTAGCCGCAGGCAAGGGCCCGCCGCCAGGCCAGCAGCAAGCGGTAGGCGGCGCCGGCCAGCACGCCGCTCATCGAGGACAAGCCCCGGCCCTCCTCGATAGCGGTGGCCAGCAGATGCACAACCGCCACGACCGGCCGGTACCGGCCGGTCGTGGCGGCGGGCTACTTGCTCATCCAAGAGGAAATCCACAGGCATGAGCAGGAACGCTAGGGCGCTCGACCAGGGCAAACAGCCGTCACCGAATCGTCGTCAAGATCGACTCTCTGGCGCCCAAAATCCGGTCCGATCCTCCCCGGAGGCCACCTTGCTGCGCAGCGGTGGTCTGCCGCCGTCGATACCGGACTCGCCCGGCTCTCCCAGTCGCCGGCCGGAAGCCGACAGGGTCACGGAGACTGGCCCTACGGGGGCACGATGGTCATGGTGGGCGCTCACGGAGGTCAGTTCTCCTCGGGGCACGGCTCGTGGCCAGGTCGGCGAACGGCAAAGGGCAGTCGGGGCAGGTGCAGTGGGTCAAGCTGTCGCAGCCCGCCTAGATCACAGCGGTCCGCGCGGAGCGGATGGTGGTCAGGTCCGCGATCGTCGCCTCCACTTCGGCGATCTTGGCCTGGGCGCGGGCGCGCAGGTCCGAGGTGGGGTGCCCGCGCCGGCCGGTGTCGATCAGCTCGGCGACCTCATCCAGGGTGAAGTCGCGAGCCGCTGCGCGACTTCGATCACGGTCAGCAGGGTGATGGTCTCGGGCGTCCGGCCCCACGGTGGCGCTGCGCACGCGCCGGTGGAAGTGAGTGCCGGGAGGGCGTCCGCCGAAATTCGGACGCCCTCCCGGGGTCGGAGTCAGCCGTCGTTGACGGTGACCCGGTACAGGCTCTCTGCCGGTTCAGACAGGTCGTTTCCGGACCACTGCGCGTGGTAGATGTGGCGGCCGCTGGTGGCGGGTGTATAGGTGAAGGTGAAGGTGCCGTCGTCGTTGACGGGGACCGTGGGCAGCGTGGTGCTCGGGGAATCGTCGTCTTGCACGGTGCGCTGCAGCGTGAGGGTGGAGCCTGGCGGGGGAGGGTTGCCGCCTGTTTTCAGGACGCCGCTGACGTGCAACGGTGTGCCGGTGGCGCCCAGGGCTGGTCCGGTCATGGTGAGTGAGGAACGGTGCTGGACGATCACAGCAGCCTCCGCGCGGCCGGCGCGGGAGGCGTCGTCACCGGCCCAGGCCACGGTGTAGATCACTTCGCCGACACCGGGTGGGGTGTCGGAGATGGTGAAGGTGCCGTCGGTCGCCGTGGTCACGCCGTCGAGCGGCTCGTCGGTTCCGTCGGGCAGGCGGCGGGTCACCGTGAGCGGCTGTGCGCCCACAGGCGAGCCGTCGGCTCGGGTGAGCTGCCCGGTGGTGAGGACCTCCATGCCGGTCAGCACCCGCGGCGACGTCGTCAGCGTCAGCAGCGACGGCGGAAGGGCGACGCCGGGCAGCCGCCACAGGTGTAGCCGGTCGCCCGGGGCGCGCAGCAGGGCGTAGACGTCGGCGCCGGAGAAGGCGATGCTGCCGGCGACCAGGTTGCCGGCCGGGTTGTCAGTCTGCAGCAGTTCGGCTCCCGTCGCGGCGTCGTAGAGGGTGAGGTCGGTGCCGGACCTGCGGCCGCCGGCGATGGTGGCGTCGTCGGCGCTGATCGCGACACTGACCGGGCTCGCGGAGTAGCCGCCGTAGGAGCCGGTCCGGGACAGGGCGGTGATGTCATAGCGGGTGAAGCGGGTGGGGTCGCCGGCCGCCGTGACCGCGGCGGAGCCGTCAGAGGTCAGCGCGACCTCCCGGATGCCGGCCGTGCGGTAAGTGAAACCGGAGATCGTGCCGCGCAGCGCCGGTGCCGCCTGGCCGATGTCGTAGACCCACAAAGTGGCAGGGCTGGAGTAGGTCTCGCCGGCCACGAGCGTGCCGCCGGCGGCCGCGATGGCCGGGGCGCTATAGAGGCGGGAGGCGAGCACGATCGGCACCGGTGCCGCCTGCGTCACGTCGAGGCCGATGACGCCGGCCTGCCAGTTCTGGCCGCAGCCGCGGCCGATCCACAGCCGGTCGCCGGTCAGCGCGAGGGTGGACGGGCACGGGTGCGCGGCCAGCCCGATCCGCCGGAGGATCGTCAGGTCGGCGGTGTCGATCTCTGCCACCTCGTCCGACCCGTACAGGGCCGCATACAGGCGGGTGCCGTCCGGGGTCAGAGCCAGCCCGTGCACCTGGGACAGTCCGGTGATGGCGCCGGTGACGCCACCGGCCGCGTCGGTGACGACGATCCGGTCGCCGGCGGAAACGAACACCCGGCCAGCGCCGACCGCCAGGTCGGCGACGGAGGACAGGCCCACGGCCACGCCGAGGTCGGTCGTGGTTTCCGCGGCCGAGGCCACGGGGGAGTCCGGGGCGGCTTGGGAGGGAGCGGCCAGCAGGCCGGTCGTCACGATTGCGGTCAGGCCGAGGGCGGCTAATCGGCGCATGAGCGAGGACGAGGCGAAGCGTGGACGCTGCTGCAGCACGTGCATCTCCTTGAAGAGGGGAACGGGGTTGCTGTTCTTCTCCGAGCTGGTGCGGGAACGATGGTCCTGGTCGCGGCGCGCTGGCTCGGAAAAGACACATCCGACTCCGGCGCCTGGCTGAGGTCGGCGCGCCCATCGGATGGAACGCCGGCCAAACGAGGGTTGAGGTGCCGATCACGGCGATCTTATCCGTCGGGAGCGTCCTCGATGATCATTCGAGGGAGTGCCCTGCGCGCGGACATCGTCCGCTTCGTCACGCTGGAGCGCAAAGGTCCCTGGCTGCGGGCTGGTCCATCGGTATCGGCGTTAGGGCATATCAGCCGCAGGTGCGGGTCGCGGTGTGCGCACACAACAGCGCGCGAGGCCGATGCCCTGGCCACGGCGTTCCTAACGGGGCCGAACCCGCCGGACGCCGACACAACAGGAGATCGCCCTCGGTGAGGAATGAGTGCCGTCGGTGTGCACGCTGCCGACAGTCGAGCGAGCTGGTGCCGCTGGCGCCGGTCATCTCGGTGAGCCAGCGGCAGATGTCGGCCGCGGTGTCGTTCTCGTTACTGCGTACGGCCGCTTCGATGAGCTCGGCCGCCGCCCAGTTCGCCACGCCCGGGTACCGCATGCTCGGGTACTGCTAACGAAGGGCCGCATGGGCCGCCGCCATCGCCTCGGGATATTCGCCGAGTCCGTTGTGGAGGACCGCGTTCGCCCACGTGGCGACGGCCGCCCCGATGCTTTCGCCGCGCAGGGTGACGTCCTTGCCCGTGGACTCGATCAACGCGAGGGCTTCGGCCCGGCTGCCCCGGAACGCGGCGAGGGCCATGGCGCTGTAAGGCGCGATGTTCCCGCCCGTCGCATCCGCCACCGCCCGTCTCTCATCGGTCAGCGACGTTGCGGTGGCCAGATCGCCGGTGAACAGCAGCATGTAGGCGCGTGTGCTGAGCGCGAGTGGAAGCTCGCTCAGCGCGCCCGCCGTACGGGCGAGGTGGACGTACCGGGCGGACAGGGTCTCCCAGCGTCCGTCGTCCCACAGGTGGAGGACGGCTTCAGTGATCAGCCACAGCCAGCGCAGCTCCTCATCCGCGGACATGCCCTCGCCGAAGGACGCCAGCGCCTGCCGGAGGGGCGGCACTTCAGCCGCGTATCCGTCGGTGAAGTTCGCCGCTAGGCCGGAGAGCAGGAGATCGGGCGAGCGCGGGACGTCCAGGGGCTGCGGCGCCGTCGAGGCGGCGCGGGCCACGTCGAGGGCGCCGCCGCCAGGGCTCGCCAGGTGGCCTGCGAACACCGTGGCCGAAAGCGCGTCCAGATAGGTCTCGCGGGCAAGTCCCGGATCGGTCGACGCCAGCTGTCCGGCGGCTCGGACCAGCAGCAGCGGAGCGTCGCCGCCCCGGCTGGTGACGAAGGTGAGGTGGGCGCGGAGCAGATCGACGCGGGCGAGCAGGTGCTCCTCCAGCGGCCCGGCCTCGGCCACGGTCAGCAGCTGCTGCGCCACTTCGATCGCGCTGGCCGGGAACTTGGCGAGCGCGCCGTCCGGCGGACCGGGTCGGGTGAGCGTCGCCGCGCGTTCGAGGAACGCCGCCGCCGCAGCGAGCCCGGCCCGGGCACGCGCCCGCGTGGCGGAACGCTCCAGCTCGCCGGCGACGTCCTCGTCCGGGCCGGTGGCGGCCCGGGCCCGATGCCTGGCGCGGCGTTCGCCGTCACGCCGAGGGTCGGTGACCTCGGCGAAGCCGCCGTGCACGGCCTGCCGCTGCGCGGCCGGCTGCGACCAGTGCCGACACGGTGCGCAGGGCGTCCTGCTGGGGCGCCGGAAGACCTTCGAGGTGATCGGTCATCGGCGCGCACAACTGGTGCAGGCCCGCGAAGGCCAGCCCCAAGCCTGACTGGACGCTGGACACCCGGACGACGCGGCACCCGATGCCCGCCCGGCCGTGTACGCCAGCAGCGCGGTCTTCCCGGTGCCCGCCAAGCCGTGCAGGACCAGCTCCCGGCTCTCACCCGCGCGAATATCCTCGACCAGGCGGTCGAGCGGTTCGCGCTCGGCGCGGCGGCCCACGAGCGGAATCGGACGCTCACCTCGGGGCCGTGTCAGCACACGGACGAGTTCACATAACAGGCATTCCCGGAGGTAACACCAGTTAAGCCGCACAGCGGGCATGACCCGGGCCAACGGCCCACGGACCATCCCGCGGAAATAGGATCGGGGTCGTTCGGCAGTACGTGATCGTGACGGAATAACGCTGACGCGATGCCCGCTGTAAGGACCGGTAAAGACACGAGGGGGAGAACATGGCAACCGAGAGGGCACTGCTCGCGGGTGGCTGCTTCTGGGGGATGGAAGAGCTGTTCCGCCGACAGCCCGGAGTGGTCCGCACGCGGGTCGGCTACAGCGGCGGCGACGTGCCCAACGCCACCTACCGCAACCACGGCTCCCACGCCGAGACCATCGAGGTCGTCTACGACCCCGCCGAGACCGACTTCCGGGCGCTGCTCGAATTCTTCTTCCAGATCCACGACCCCACGACCGTGAACCGGCAGGGCAACGACATCGGCACGAGCTACCGCTCCGCGATTTTCTACACCTCGGACGAGCAGCGGAAGGTCGCTGAGGACACCATCGCCGACGTCGACGCCTCCGGCCTGTGGCCGGGCAAGGTCGTCACCGAGGTGACCGCCGCCGGCGACTTCTGGGAAGCCGAGCCGGAGCACCAGGACTACCTGCAGAAGTTCCCGAACGGCTACACATGCCACTTCCCCCGGCCCGGCTGGAGGCTGCCCAAGCGAACCGCCAGAGCCTGACGCCGCGGGACGGCGGGTCGTCGCCGCGTGACGACCCGCCGTCAAGGCGGACGGCGTACACGGTCGCAGCGCCATGGTCGCCATTCCTGTACCTCAGGAGTTGGTGAGTCGTTGGTGCAGCTCGAAGGCATTACGCTCGACGCGGTTGCGCAGTAGCGTGCCGTCAGGGTGGACATCCCACACGGCTGTGCCGGTGAGGTGCACCGGTCGGCCATCGGGCTCGAGGCCGACGATGCCGTTGTTGCGCCCGGTCAACTCCCACAGCGAGCAGACCCGGGTTCCATCGGAGTTCTGGAACGTCTCGACGACGGTGAATTCCAAGTCGTGGACCGCGTCCAGAAAGCCCTCCACCCAGGTCTTGAACGCGGCTCGGCCGCGGATCTCGGAGCCGGCGTTGACGATCACAAAGTCCTCGTGGACGAGTTCGTCCACCGCTTCGGGGGCACGTGCTTGCCAGACCCGCGCCCAGAAGTTCTCGACCGCGGCGACTCCATCGACGATGCTCATGACTGTTCTCCTTCAGCCCAGCTGAGTTGTGAACAGCAATCTAGGCATCTGAGTAGCGATATGCAAGTCAGAAATCTATGCTGAGTGCATGGCCAAGACGCTCGGCAAGGAGTCGACCTGCTCGATCGCGCGCAGCCTTGAGGCGGTGGGCGACACGTGGACCCTGCTCATCATCCGCGAGGCGATGCTCACCGGAGCCACACGCTTCCGGGAGTTCCGTGAGGCCCTCGGTGTCGCGCCCAACATCTTGTCCAAGCGGTTGGAGAAGATCGTCGAGGACGGTCTGATGGAGCGGCGAACGTACCAGGAGCCGGGTTCGCGTTCGCGCGACGAGTATGTGCTCACCGAGTCCGGCCGTGCGCTCACGCTTGTCATCGGGGCTCTCGCGGATTGGGGACGCATCCATCGCCCGCGCCCGGACGGCACTTCTCCGTGCTTCACCGGCGAGGAGACGGGCATGGTGGTCCGGCTCGGTTTCGTCACCGTCGACGGCGAGTTCGTCCCGCCCGCGGAACTGGTCGCTCAGCGCACGCCGGATACGCGACTCGCGGCGTCCTGAGGTGCCCCGCCGTCAGTGCTCGACTCTGATCGGCTCGCCCTTCTCGCAGGCGCCGATCAGAAGGACGCGTCCAATCCCCTGGAGGATCTGGTGCCGCCCACCAGCTCTGCGTCGTGTCCGGGGGTGTGCAGATCGCCGCCGGAGTCTGCTTCATCCTCCCGGCCGCACTCATCGTCACCGCGCTGGCCTGGGCATACGTCACCTACGGCACCACCGCCGTCGAGGGCCTGCTGTACGGCATCGTCCCCGTGGTGATCGCCATCATCACCCACGCCCTGTTCGGCCTGCTCCGCACCGTCATCAAACCATGTGGCTCGGCGCGCTCGCGATCGCCGCCTGGCCGCCTACCTGCTCGGCGTCAACGAACTGCTGATCCTGGCGGCCGGAGCGGCGCTGGCCGCCGCCGTCCGGCTGCTCACCCTCGGCGGATCCCCCTCTTCGGCGACCCGACCGGCGGCCAGCTCGCCCAGCTGCTCGCCACCATGCTGAAGATCGGTTCCGTGCTGTACGGCAGCGGGTACGTCCTGCTGGCCTTTCTGCGCGGCGACTTCGTCGACCGGCTCGGCTGGATCGCCCAACAGCAGCTCATCGACGCCGTCTCCATCGGCCAGGTCACTCCCGGCCCGGTGTTCACCCTGTCTCGGCTAACACATCGCCAGCCCCATCGGCGCGTTTCTGGCGACCGTCGCCATCTTCCTGCCCTCGTTCGTCTTCGTCGGCCTGCTCACCAGGCTCACCGACTGGCTGCGCTCCCGCGCGTGGGCCTCCGCGATGCTGGACGGCGTGAACGCCGCCGCGCTCGCCCTCATGGCCGGGGTGTCGTTCCAGCTCGGCAGAACCGCGATCATCGACCCGCTCACCGCAGTCATCGTGCTGGTCACGCTCGGGCTGCTGTGGAAGACCCGGCTCAACAACGCCTACCTCACCGCCTCCGGCGCCGCCATTGGCCTGGCCCACACCCTGCTCACCTGACCGGTGCATCCCGTCGCGGGAGATCCCGTCTCCGTCCGCACCGACCTGCCCTGGCCGCACACGCCGCGACCCGTTTCTGCCAGTTGTGGTACCGAAGAGGGCTGCCCCTTCTGACGCCACTGGCCGTCTCGGTTGTAACCAGAATGGTACGCGCGCGGTCAGCGTCAGCGGGAGACGGTCCAGGAAGGGCGTTCATTGAGCGACTGAACGTCCATGTCGGCAACACGCCGGTGGGCGTCAGCCGCGTGCGACAGCTCCTGAGCTGTGAGCACCGCGGTGATGTCGGTGAAGCCGCCAGGAGCGCGTTGCTCGGCGAGCCGGACCAGGTCGTCGACTTCGAAGCGGTGACCAGAGGTGACGAGGCTGTCGGTCTGCCGGCGCCGCTCGTGCTCGTACCTGGCCAGCGCTGCCGCCGGCTCCGGTTCGGCAGCCAGGGCCAGGGCGAGGTAGCGGGCGTCCAACACCGCCTGGGAGCCGCCGTTGGAGCCGACCGGGTACATCGGGTGCGCAGCGTCGCCCACCAGCGTGACCCGGCCGGTACCCCAGCGCTGCAGGGGCGCCTTGTCCACCATCGGGTACTCCAGGATCCGATCCGCCTGGGCGATGAGTTCCGGCACGTCCAGGTAGGGAAGCACCCAGTCGGCGTAGTGCGGCTGCACGTCGGCCAGGCGTCCCGAACGCCACCAGTCCGCCTCGGCCGCCGGGGTGCCGGCCGGGGCGGTACGCACCTCGGCCACCCAGTTCACCAGCGCCTTCCCGCGGGCCCTGGCCTTCGGGCAGATCGGATACGCAACGATCTTGGCACCGAATTGCGTGCCCGCAACCACCATCGTGGCACCGTCGAAGAAGGGATCGCTTTCAGTGACGCCCCGCCACATAGTGATCCCACTCCAGCGCAACTCGTCCTCGCGCGGATGCACCAGGGCCCGAACAGTCGAATGCAGCCCGTCCGCACCGACCACGACGTCTGCGCCGTCCTTGACCAGCCGGCCCGTGGCACTCTCACGCAGTCGCACGCCCACCGAGCCCGTGCCCTCCACAGCGCCCGGAGCGAAGCCGTCGAAGGACAGGCCGGTACGCACGGCGTCCGGCCCCAGCCGGTCGACGACCGCAGCAAGCAGGAGCATCTGCAAGTGGTCGCGGTGGATGGACACCTGCGGCCAGAGGTAACCCGCGGCACGCCCGCGCGGCACGGTCAAGACGACGTCGCCGCGGCAGGTGGCATATCGCAGTGCGCTGGTGGCGATCCCGGTCTGCGCGAGTTCCTCGCCCAGGCCGAGCTCCACCAGTTCGCGTACGGCATGCGGCTGCAGGTTGATTCCCACCCCAAGCGGCTTCAGCTCGGCAACCGCTTCTATCACCGTGCAGTCGATGCCGGCGGCGTGCAAACTCAACGCCGCAGTGAGCCCGCCGATCCCCGCACCGATAATCATTACCATCACATCCGCGATCTGCCCCAAAGAACCGGGAGCCATACAGCACTTGCCCTATTCCAGACCCACCCCTTGATAGAGAACCAATCTCCGCTGGCGGAGGCACCGCCCCCCATGTGGCGTCCACACGGTGTCCGCACTTCGGAGGAGGGGCCGATATCGATCGTCCGCACCACGACAGAGCCCAGATTGCATGGGCTTGCCATGGCCCGCGCGGGTGTGGTGGGCGGCCATTGCGGGGGACGGACGATAACAGAGTGAGCACTGCGAGCGATCGACACACGCAGGCAAGTGGCCGCTGCCCAGAGCGAGGACGGCATCTGCTGCCGCACGCTGCAGCGGTGGCTACTCTGCGTCGGTTCCCCGACGAGCTCGTGGCGTTCATCGAGGGGCTGGCCCCGCGCGGGCCGCGCCCCCAGCGCGGCCGCCATCCACCGGAAGGCCGAAAGCATCGCCGAGGCGCGCGGTTGGCCGTTGCCCCCTACCGGACCGTGGCCCGTATCGTCGCGGACCTGGACCCCGCGCTGGTCACCCTCGGCCTTGAGGGCACCAAGAAGTACCGGGAGATCTACGACCTGGTGTACCGGCGCGAAGCCAAGGGTCCGACGAGATCTGGCAGGCCGACCACACCGAGCTGGACATCTGGGCGTTCGACGACAAGGGCCGACCGGCCCGGCCGTGGCTGACCGCCATCGAGGACTACCACTCCAGCGCCATCGCCGGATACGCCGTCAACCTGGCCGCGCCCTCGGCGTTGATCACCGCGCTGGCCTTCCGGCACGCGATCTGGCGCAAAGGCGAACCGGACTGGCACGTATGCGGCATCCCGTCTTCCACCTCGACCACGGATCCGACTTCACCTCGGCGCATCTGGAACAGGTCATGGCCGATCTGGGGGTCCAGCCCGTCTTCTCGCTCAAGGACCAGCCGCACGGCCACGGGAACATCGAACGGCTGATTGAGACAGTCAACCAGATGTGCCTGACTCACCTGCCCGGCTACGCGCCCCGCGGCACCCCGACCGCGCCAGCCAGGCCAAGCTGACCCTGGCCGAGCTGGATGCCGCGGTCGGCAGGTTCATCCGCGAGGTCTACAACCTGCGCACCCACAGCGAGACTAAGACGCTCCCGCGGGCCCGGTGGGAGGCCGGCGGGTTCATCCCGCGCATGCCCGACTCGCTCGAACAACTCGACCTGCTGCTCACCGTCGCCAAGCCCCGCGTCATCCACACCGACGGGATCCACTTCCCGTCCCTGCGCTACCTCGACCCCGTCCTGGCCTTCTACATCCGGGAGCAGGCCACCATCCGCTACGACCCCCGCGACATCACCGAGATCCGCGTCTACCTCCGCCTGTCCGATGGCGCCGAGGAATTCCTGTGCCGGGCGATCTGCCCCGAACTGTCGGGCGCCACCGTCAGCCTCAAAGAGATCACCGCTGCCCGCAACGCTCGCCGCGAACAGCTACGCGGCCACCTGACCAGCCGCGACGCCGTCATCGACCGGCTGCTGGCCGCTCACACCGAATCCCTGCCCGCCCTGCGCGTGGCCGGATCACTCGTCACCAACCAAGTTCGCGCCTACGACCTGCTGCGCATGTTTGGCCGCGAAGGGCAGGAAGACCAACTCAGCTCCCTGGGCCTGGTGCTCAACGCGGTCGTGCCGTGGACCACCCGCTACCTGGACGCCGCTGTCACGCAGCTGCGCGCCCACCCGCTGCGCGATCCGGCGTCAGCTGACGAGGAGGACAAGGACTGCTGATCACGGTGTCCGTTAGCGGAACGTCTTACGGACACCGTCCAGGACGCGGGATCATATCCGTTGGTTTTTCCGCCAGGACTACCGGTACCCCCAAAGCCGCTCTCGTCCACCAGGCGCGGCCATACGCCGCGCCTGGTGGGAGTCGGCCGCGATTCGCCGATCATGGTGGCGCTTCGTCATCTGGCGGTGTCGTTATGCGAAGGTGGCCGCGTCGATGACGAACCGGTAGCGGACGTCGGACTTCAGTGCCCGCTCGTAGGCGTCGTTGATGTCGTCGGCGCTGATGAGCTCGGTCTCGGGCACGATTCCGTGCTCGGCGCAGAAGTCGAGCACCTCCTGGGTCTCACAGATGCCCCCGATCGACGATCCAGCCCAGCTGCGGCGAGAGGGGATGAGAGCGAAGGCCGGGACCTCGAGGGACTCCGCCGGGGCTCCCACGTTCACCAGGGTCTCGTCGACCTTGAGGAGGCCGAGGTAGGGTCCATGTCGATCTTCGCCGAGACGGTGTTGATGATGAGGTCGAAGGAGTTCGCGAGCTGGGTGAAGGTCTCCGGGTCTGTCGTCGCGTAGTGAGCCGTCGCGCCGAAGCGCAGGGAATCCTCCTTCTTGGAGGTCGTCTGCGAGAGCACGGTGACATCGGCACCGAGGGCCGCCGCGATCTTCACACCCATGTGACCGAGACCGCCGAGGCCGACGATGGCGACCTTCTTGCCCGGCCCCGCCTGCCAGCGGCGCAGCGGCGCACAGCAGCGGCGCGGCCTTCTCGAATCCACGGCACGCGGAGGACGAAGTCCTCGGTGACGACGATGGCCTGCGATTAGCCGCCCTGGGTGTCGGTGCTGGTGCCGGGCGGTCATGAATGGATGCTCACCCGCCCGGACGAGGCGGCCAAGGCACTGCTCACGAGCGCGCTTTCCTAGTCAATGTGCGATGGGTGTAGCTCCCACTGAGAGACCTTTCGGTGGTTTATGGCTGCTTGCTATGGCCTGTGCTGGTCGGGGCTTCTACGGTGGCAATGAACTGGGAGGCCGGGGTCGTGACCGGGTAAGGAGCCTTCTGGATCGGCTGGAGGAGCGCGAGGCGCAGACTCGTGATCTGGTCGAGCGGTTGCGGGAGTAAGGGGGTCCCGGTAGTCCTGGGCCTGGAGCCGTTCGCGGAGGTCGATCTCCTCGGCGGTGAGCGGGTCCTCGAGCCGGCGGATACGGGCGAGATTGGGCCTGAGCGGCAGGCCGTCGTCCACCGAGGCGGCCTCGGCTTCCGGGAGTGCCCGGTGCGAGGCGACCGATGGGGACTTGCCCGCGTCCTTCCCGACCTTGATGGCGAGCTTCTTCGCGATCTCGGGGACGGGTACGCCCTTGTCCTTCAGCGCGACGGCGAAGGTCAGCATGTCGTCGTCGATGACCTTCGGCCGCCCGCCGTGGTTGCCCTTGGACGCGGCGATGACCTGACCTTCGAGGAGGCCTTGGCCAGCTTCGGGTGCTTGCGGATCTTCTCCCTGTCCGCAGCGGTCTGCGCCTCGGAAAAACCAACGGATAATGGGTCTGACCTACACAGACGGAGCTTGGCCCGCCATCCGTAATCGTGCTTCCCTAGTGTTTTCTGCAGATCAGCAGCAACATTGTTGGATTCGCAGCCATTACTACCGGGACCTCCTCGTCTGTCGACACTCCTCCGGGATATCAGGAGGTCGCAGGTGGTGAGCGTCGAGAAATCGTGCCGGGAATCAACGTCGGCAAACGGGTTGGTGAGTGAATTCCTACAGGTTCGCTGCCTTGCTCTGACCTGGGGATACGCCTCTACTTGTGGTCTATTACACCGACCCGAGTGGAGGGTAAAAAAAGGTTCAGTGATCGTTCTATAAGACTTGCCGTGTCGCCGGGGTGGTGATTGATCGCCGGGATATAAACAGGTTCCGTAGACAGGTCTCCCGCATTCCGGGTGGCATCTTCCTACAGGAGGATCGGAAATGATGAGAAAGTATGCAATATCCGCCGTAATCGCGACAGCGTTGGGGGGTGCGCTGGCGGTCGGTGTCGGGAGCGGAGCCACCGCCGGGGCACTCTCCTGTAAATCGACGTGCGAGTCGAGCAAAATGTGCGACCGGCACACAGTCCGTGCGACTTGCACAAAATGTTCGACTCACAAGAAATATCCGCCGGTAAGCAAGTGTCATGACATGACCTTCTCCGAGATCAGCATTGTCCACATCGTCGAGTCCTAGCCGGGCACGAGCTATGCAGCCACAGCTGGTAGGGGCGCCTGTACGAAAGCCCCGATCAAGGAAGACACGTTCAAGCAAGCGATTTGGATCGGTAGCTGTTGCCGAGTAAGAAACCACCCCGCATCGCGCTAGGGTGCCTGCTGGCCCTTGCCGTCGTCATTGTGTCCGGCGGGGGCTGGTGGGCCCACCGCGGTCTTAGCGTGCAGGATCACCTCGAGGTGACCAGGCACGCGCTGTCTCGGCTGCGTGACGTCGTGAATGCCGGCGACCTGCGGGCCTTGGCGGGGCCGCTGAGCGAGGCTCGGCAGAGCGCGGCGGAAGCGCAAGAGCTTACTGGCACGCCTGACTGGGCCCTGCTCGCGCACGTTCCCATGGTCGGAGACGTGGCCACGGTCGTCCGCGGGCTTGCCGAGGCCGCAGCGGAACTTACCAACGTGCTGGTCGGCATCCAGAAGAGCGCGTCCCCGATCGCGGTCGGTGTGCAGTCCGTGAGCGACATGCGGCGGCTCCTGCCCAGCCTCGAAACGATGGCGCCGAGGCTGAACGAGGCGCGGACCCGCCTTGCCCGAGCGCGGACCCGCCTTGCCGCCACCCCTGCGGCCACCCGTCTGGAACGGGTGGATCAGGCGCGCGCCACGGCATTGCGGGAGATGGACAGGCTGCAGGGTTGGCTGGACGCCGCAGCGACCGCGGCCACCGTACTCCACCCGATGCTGGGCGGCGATGGCCCGCGCCGCTATTACCTGGCCTTCCAGACCAATGCCGAAGCGCGCGGAACCGGCGGCCTCGTAGGCGCGTTCGGCATTCTCGAAGCGAAGCACGGCCGGATGTCCATCGAACGGCTGGCCAGCAATGCCGACTTTGACGACACGTCCGCCCCCGTCGTCGACCTCGGCCCTGCCTACCGGGCGCGTTACGGGCTGGATGCGGCCAGGATGCTGTCCATCTCCAATCTCTCCCCGCACCTTCCCCACGCCGCGGCCATCTGGACCGGAATGTGGGAGCGGCAGACCGGTCAACGGCTGGACGGCGCCATCGCCACCGATCCCGTCGGTCTGGCGTACCTTCTCCGGGTGATCGGCCCCGTTACTCTTCCTGGCGGCAAGAAGGTGACCGCCGGCAACGTCGTAGACCTCACTGAGCGGGAGGCCTACGCGCGTTATCAGAAGTCCGCGGCGCGCAAGAGATTCTTGATCAGGATTGCGCTGGCCGTCAGCGAGAAACTGACGGATTCTTCCGCCGAGCCGGCCGAATTGCTGCCCATCCTGTCCCGGCTGGTCAAGGAGCGGCGCGTGCAGATCTGGAGCCGCAGGGACGCTGAGCAACGGTACCTTTCGGCGACCCCGCTCGGCGGCGTGCTGCCGGAGTCACCCGGGCCGTTCGCGGGACTGGTGGTCAACAACTCGGGGGGCAACAAGCTCGACTACTACTTGGAGCGCTCTCTCACCTATGAGTTGGGGCCCTGCCACGACGGTCTCCGCATCACGAGAGTGCGGATCAGGCTCGACAACGATGTGCCGAAGCAACTCCTGCCTACGTACGTCACCGGTCGGCTGGACTCGCCGCATCGGCGGCATGCTGTCGGCTCCAACCTCCTATGGGTGTCGCTGTATGCCTCGGTCGGCACGAAGCTGAGCGCCGCGTGGCTCGATGGCGACCGGGTGCCGGTCGTCCGCGAGGACGAGCGATCCCATCCGATCTATTCCAAGATGATCGAGTTCGCCCCGCGACAGTCGCGGACCTTGGAGCTCGAACTGGTGGAGCCTTATTCCACTGCGCCACCGCAGATCCCGGTCCAGCCGCTGGTTCGTCCGCAGCACACCGAAATTATCCAGGATCCTCGGGGCTGCCCTTCGTGAGGCTCTCGGGGAGGAATGGAACGATCAGTGGCGGTAGCGCGTGCAGTTTCCTGCACACTCGTTTGCGTCTGACCGCGGCTATGAGAGCGGCGCAGTTCAGCGGCGCTCGAAGGGATTGATTCCCCAAGGGTCGTGGTGCGGCTCACCGCGCTCGCGCAGCTCGATCTGGTAGGCCCGCCAGATGTCGGCCTCTGTCAGTGGCACCAGGGCGTGGTAGCGCAACGCTCCGGACCGGGTCCGTTCGCGGTACCCACGGTTGAAGGCGGCATACGACAGGTCCGGCTCGGCCAGGCGTCGGCGCAGCTCAGTGCGCCGGTCGTCGATGATGGCGGCCTGGCCCGGGCATCATGGCCATGGCCGCTGTTCGCTCGCTCAGCGCCTCCACCACGGGGATACTGCATATCGATGATCGAATATGACAGTCCGGCCTCCTTCCGTGGCCAGCTCCAACGGGGACGCGGTGCCGCAGTGCGTCGCACGTCGACCGTCCCCGGTGCCGCCGACGCGGTGTATGAGTGCGTGATTACGGACACGCGCTGGGACCGACAGGTTGACCAGCACGGCAGCTATCTCGCCGGTCTTGTCGCTCGGCTCGATCTGCCTCTGGCACCGATTCAACGGCGTCACTAGTCCCACTCACCCCCCAAGCAGACGATCTGCGTGAACCGGTGTACTCGGGGGCCCCGAACTCTACTGACCGGTAGCTACGTTAAGGACGGATCCGCAGGTCGGCAGGGGCGGGTTGACGGGGGCTTTGGGATCGGTGTACGCCCGAGGATTTCGGCTCGAACATGGCGGGATAAGTCCGGCGTGATAACGATCACTGGAGCGTTTCCGCAGGTCGGGTCGGAGCCCCTGCGCGCCGCCGCGGCCGGCCATCGCCGGGGCCTACGAGAGGTAGGCCCCGGCTCCCTGGGACGCTATCCCGCCGGCTCGACGACGGTGACCACGTGATTGGTGCTCGTTCCCTTGACGGTCGAGCTCCCGACCAGCGTGACGGTGTAGGTGTGCTTCCCGGCCGTGGCCGGCGTGTCGGTGAAGGCGAACGTCCCGTCGGTGGCGGCGGCCAGTTTCTGACCCTTGGTGGTGACGGTGCCGTCCGGCGCGACGGCCCTGCGGCTGACGGTGACCGTCGTGCGCGGGTAGACGACGCCCTCGGCGGCAAAGGTGCCGCTGAACTCCAGCAGCTCGCCGACGGCGCCCGTCGCGGGCCCGGTCACGATGAGCGCCGGTTCGTACCTGGCCACCGTGACGGTCGCCGTCGCGTAGGCCCCGTAGTACCAGGAGTTACCCGGCCAGGACAGGCGATACCTGAACGCCCCGATGCCCGGTGGGGTGTCGGTGAACTCGTAGGTCCCGTCCGCCGCTGTGGTGACCTCCCGGAAGGGTCTGTCGGTGCCGTCGGGGAGCCAGCTGTACAGTTCCAGCGTCTGCACGCCGGGGGTCGCCCCGGTGCTGAGCGTGAGCCGTCCGCTGATGGTCAGCGGCTTGAGCGCGTTCGCCTCGGCGGGCGCCGTCAGGGTCAGGGCCGAGGAGTGGTAGGGCGCGGACGGCAGCCGCCAGAGGTGCATGCGCCCGGTGCCGGGCTCCTTCAGCACCGCGAAGGTGTAGATGCCGTAGAAGCCGATGCTGCCCGGCACCAGCGCCTTTCCCTGGTGGCCGGCCGTGTAGATCACCTCTCTCGTGGTCGCGTCGTAGACCACGAGCTCCGCCGCGTCACCCGCGGCGGAGTTCCAGCCGCCCACGACGTAGTAGCCGTTCTCGCTGGCCGCGACGGTGGCGGCCAGATCGTGCCCGGCCGGCCCCTTCTCGTCGTAGGCGTGGGCCCGGTCGAAGGTCGTGGTGTCCCAGGCGTCGAAACGGTGGGCGCCGGACGGCACCGGCAGCACCGCCGACCCTTGGTAGGCGAGGGCCAGGTCCTCCAGGGGCGGCAGCCCTTCCGCGTCGCCGAGGATCTCGCCGAGCGGGTTGCCCGGGTCGCGGTTGACGTCGTACAACCTGACGGTGGCGGGGCTGACTCCGGGCTCCGACACGGCGAGGAAGGCGCCGGCGACCGCGACCAACGGAGGCCGGGTCGTGGCCGGCCCGACCTTGACGAGGATGGGAGTGGCCCGCACCTCGAGCGCGACGACCCCTCCCTCACCCGCCCCGCCGCAGCCGTATCCGATCCACAGCCGGTTGTGGGCCTGCGCCAGCGTGGACGGGCACGGATACGCGGACAGATCGATGCGCCGGGTGACGGCGACCGTGGCGGTGTCGATCTCGATCACCTCATGCGTGCCGCTCAGCGTCGCGTACACCTTCCTGGCGCCGTCCGGCGCGGACAGGGCGGTGACTCCGGACAGGCCGCCGATCGTGGTGACGGCCTCGCCGTCGAGGTGCGTGACCACGATTCGGTCGTCGGCGGCGACGAAGACTTTGCCGTGGCCGGCCACCAGGTCCCCGCCCTTGCCCGCGACCCCGAGGTCGGCGACGAGATCGGCGGCCGCGGCGGCGGGGGCTGGGGCGGCGAGCAGGCTCGCCACCAGGAGCAGGGACCCGGCCGAGGCGACTAATCGGCCGATGCGTTCAGAGGCTGATGGACGCACATGCACTCCGTTCCGGAAGACGATCTTCTTTCTTCGAACGTATATTCGCATGTTGCGGCATTGCCGTGAAGGGCTAGTCGCCGAGTTTCTGGATGCGGTCCTTGAACAGGGTGGTGGCGATGGCCGCCTTGGGCGGCTGGCCCTTGAGGAAAGCCTGCGCGAAGCTCTTGGCCTGGTCGTAGGAGACCTTGCCGGGCATGGGCGGCTCGGGGGTCAGAGAGATTTGGAACGGAATCCATAGCCCAAGTGCTGCGCGAGGCCAGAGCGCGCGACAGCGAGATCAAGCGAGGCCGAGTACTCAAGACTTTCGAGGAGATGGCAGCAGCCGGAGAGAAGATCACCTTCCGATAGTTAGCCAGTCGCCCGATCGTCCATGTCGCCGCAGAAGCTGGCGTCTCGCGGCGCTGCCTGACCAAGTGGTACACCCGCTGGCTGGCCGACGGCCCCGCCGGGCTGGAAGACCGCGCATCGACGCCAGAGCACTCGCCGAGCCGGACCCCGGCCGACGTCGCCGACCTGATCGAGGGGATACCCATCGGTGGCGGTGACGCGGCCGCGTTTCGGCGACTGTTAACCGGGAGCTCAGTTCCCGCCGCTACCGCGGCGCGCCCTTGTCCCGCTCCTCCAAGAGATCGACCCCGTAGGCAGGGCCGAGCGAGGGCAGCGCGATGGACATCTTGGAATATTGGTCTCTTCTCGCAGGTCAGAGACCGATGATCTTGTCAGGCATGGCAGGCATGTGACCTGCCCCGGAGAGCATGGCGCATCCGTGGCGCGTCCCGATGCGACCGGCGCCGTGAGGGCGGCAGGGGGCGGGTAACTCCCGCCGTCGGCCGGGCTGGCCTTCATAGGAGCGTTTCAACCGTCCAGCCGTTTGCACCGACCTATGGAACGGGGAATCCGCAGGACGCGTCGGGCCGCCGGAACCGGTTCGAGGGCAGGACGTCCGTCGCAGCGAAGTCCAGGCGGCCTTCGGCCCACCGGGGCTGGTCGTCGGCTTGCGCATCCTCTGCTATGTCTCGACCGCGGGCGACTGGGCCTTCTTCGACTGCTGGTACGAGCCTACGAGGCGTTACATTGCTGGAGCGGGGACCTACGGGTCCCTCGGGGAAGGCGATCCGCTGGTCCGCTCGATTCGCATTCCGGCGGCCGATTTCGAGAGCGGCCTTGTGCTCACCCTGTACGGCAAGGTCCTGCGCTGGGGGACTGGTGGGTGGATTCATCGCTCGAGCGCGAATGCCTCGGAGGAGTCGCTGCTCGGTTCACGGTGCAGGCGGCGCTAGGGGACGAGGTGACGTTTGAGTGTCTGCGGCACGAGCTGGAGAGAGCGCACGATGACGTCGCGGTGGTCCACCTCGCCTGTCACGGCGTCTTCAACTCCAGCCGTCCTGAGCGCAGCGGTCTCGTGCCGGCGGCGGAGAGACCGCAGCCCTGGGCCCCGAACGACGTCGTCACATTGCCGCAGCTTGCGGAGCTGCCCTGGGCGGGTGCGGTGGTGGTGCTGGCGCGTGCAGGAGCGGGGTGGGCGCGGCTGGCGTCGGGGACGAGTTCGTCGGACTGGCCCGGACGTTGCTCTGGGGTTCGCGCCGTCGTCGTGAGCCTCTAGGAGGTCGACGACGAGGCGGCGGCGTAAATGATGACGCGGTTCTATGAGGAGCTGCGAGGAAAGGACAGGTGGTCAATGACCACCATCGCGGAGTCACTGCGGCAGGCGCAGCGCACAGTGCGCGATATGCCCCCCCCGGAGCCGTCCGATCGGCCAGCGTGTAGGCAACGCCCCAGGCCGCCAGGACCACGGGGGCCAGGGCCAGCAGGGGCGGGGTCGTCCCGTGGCCGGTGCGGTGGGCGGCGACCGCGATCACGGTGGTGCTGAGTGCCACCAGGGCCGAGCGCAGGCCGCGCGTCGTCCGCTTGGCGCGCTTCATAGCCGGAGCCTAGCAACGGCTCCGGCTGCCCTCCAGTCTGCGGCCGCCGGCCGTGCAGATCCGCTATTCCAACCGTGCCCACGGACCACACCCGACGAGCAGACTGTCACCGCGGCCGCCTGCGGCACCGTCGCCGTCTTCCGCCGGACCAGAGAAGCCGTCCTGCGCCTCGTCGACCGCAGCCAGGCCCTCCGGCGATGAACTCACAGACGTGCTCCATGCCAGGCGGGGCGACCCGGCCGATCGGCCAAGGACGGCAAAGCCCTCAACTCATGTACGTGATGACGGCTTGCTATCGCGTACATGAGCGATCATGGCGGCGCGGCGACCAGGAGAACCCTTCGCCGGGCGGGTGCGCGACTCCAGCACGTTATCCGGTACAGCGCTCATCACCGGGCGGCCGACATGAGCGCGGCGCCGAAGGTCGCCGCTCTGCGCGGCGGGCACCTCAACGGTCGGCGGGAGGAGTTCGGCGCAGCAGGTAGGTGTCCATGATCCACCCTTTGCGGGCGCGCGCTTCGGCGCGGAGCTCGCGGATGCGGTCGCCGACCTCGGCGATGTCCCCGGAAACCAGGATCTCGTCAGGGGTGCCCAGGTAGGCGCCCCAGTAGATGTGGAAGTCGTCCAGGCCGGCGAAGGAGCAGTGGGCGTCCAGCATGACGACCACGTCGTCGGCGGTGGCACCCTCCTCGGCCAGGCGGCGGCCCGTGGTGAGGTGGACGGGCCGTCCGACCTGGGTGAGGCTGGTGCGGTGGCGGGCGGTCAGGGCGGCCACGCTGCTGACGCCGGGGATCACCTCGTACTCGAACGTGACGTTGCCGCGCTGAAGGATCTCTTCGACGATGGCCAGCGTGCTGTCGTACACACCGGGGTCTCCCCAGACCAGGAACGCTCCTGTCTCGCCGTCGGCCAGTTCCTCGCTGATGAGCGCTTCGCAGGCCAGCGCCCGGCGCGTGCGCCAGTCCTCGACGGCGGCGGTGTAGGCGGAAGCGCTCCGGTCGCGTTCCGGGTCGCGGGCTTCGGCGATCCGGTACGGCGGGCGGCCGTGTTCAGCGATCAAGTCCTGCCTGAGTTGCACCAGCTCGTCCTTCATCTCGCCCTTGTCGACGAGGAAGAACACGTCCGTGCGGGCGATGGCCTTGACCGCCTGGAGGGTGAGATGGTCGGGATCGCCTGCGCCGATGCCGATGACGAGTAGCCGCTTCACCCGTAAGAGTGTGCCAGAGCGGGAGATATACGATATCGCTCGCAAAACACCCGAGGAGGACCGTGGATCTGGTCGAGCAGGGCGACGGCTTCGCCGCATTCTGGCAGGAGCGGCATCTGTGCACGCTCGCCACCTCGCGTTCCGGCGGGCCGCCGCACGTGGTCCCGGTGGGGGGCACGCTGGATCTGGTGACGGCGACCGCCCGCGTGATCACCTCCGGGTCCTCGTACAAGGCCAGGCTCGTCGCCCGGTCCGGCCCGTCCGGCGTGCTGGTGGCGCTGACCCAGGTGGACGGCCGGCGGTGGTCGACGCTGGAGGGCCGGGCCGTGCTGCGGACCGAGCCGGAGCAGGTGGCCGACGCCGAGCGCCGCTACACCGCGCGCTACAAGCCCCCGCGTCCGAACCCGTCCAGACCGGTCATGGAGATCCAGGTGACGAACGTGCTGGGCAACGTGTGATCATCGTCGTCGGCATCGGCGCGGACGGCTGGGACGGCCTGCCCGCCGAGTCGTGCCGTGCACTGGAGCAGGCGGAGGTCCTCATGGGCAGCGCCCGGCAGCTCGACCTCGTGCCGGCCTCCGCCGCCGAGCGGGTCGTCTGGCCGTCACCGCTGCTCCCGGCGCTGCTCGCGCTGCTGGAAAGGTACGCCGATCACGACGTATGCGTGCTGGCCAGCGGCGATCCGATGTTCTACGGCATCGGCTCCACCCTGGTGAGCCTGCTGGGTGCCTCGCGGGTCAGGGTGCTGCCGCACCTGTCGTCGCTGTCACTGGCGTGCGCCCGGCTCGGCTGGCCGGTCGAGCAGGTGGAGGTGGTGAGCTTCGTGGGCCGTCGGCCGACTGCGCTGAACGCCGCCCTGCTGCCCGGACGGCGGATCGTCGTGCTGGGCGCGGGACGCGACTCGCCGTCCCTGGTGGCGGGGCTACTGGCCGGGAAAGGGTACGGCCCGAGCCCGATGACAGTGCTGTCGGACCTGGGCGCGGCGTCGGAGTCGGTGCTGCCCGGTACGGCGGCGGGCTGGGCGGCGCCGGCACCCTCGTCCTTGAACGTGATCGCGATCGAGTGTGTGGCCGAGCCGGACGCCGAACCGCTGGCCCGCGTCCCCGGCCTCCCTGACGCGGCGTACGAGCACGACGGGCAGCTCACCAAGCGCGAGGTCCGCGCGGTCAGCCTGTCGCGGCTCGCACCGGTCCCCGGCGAACTGCTGTGGGACGTCGGCGCGGGGGCCGGCAGCATCGCCATCGAGTGGATGCGCAGCCACCCAGCGTGCGCAGCCGTCGCGGTCGAGAGCCGTGGCGATCGGGCTGGGGCGATCCGGCGCAACGCCGATGCCCTCGGAGTGCCGTCGCTGCGGGTGGTGGAAGGCAAGGCGCCCGCTGCCCTGGACGGATTGCCCGCACCGGACGCCGTATTCGTCGGCGGCGGCGCGACCGGGCCCGGACTGCTGGAAAGGTGCTGGTCGGCGCTGCGACCCGGCGGCAGGCTCGTGGTCAACGCCGTCACCCTGGAGTCCGAGGCCGTCGTGGCCGGATGGTACGCCCGGCTGGGCGGCGAGCTGGTGCGCCTGGCCGTACAGCGAGCCTCGCCCGTCGGCTCCTTCACGGGATGGCGGGCCGCGATGCCGGTGACCGTCTGGTCGGTCACCAGGAAGGATCGAGCGTGACCGTCTACTTCATCGGAGCGGGCCCGGGCGCCGCCGACCTGATCACGCTGCGCGGGCTCCGGCGACTGGAGTCGTCGCCGGTCTGCTTGTACGCGGGCTCGCTCGTGCCGCGAGAGCTCCTCGCCTCCTGCCCGGCGGACACGAGGCTGGTGGACACGGCGAACCTGACGCTGGACGAGATCGTCGAGGAGCTGGCCGCCGCCCACGGTCAGGGCCTGGACGTGGCGCGGCTGCACTCGGGCGACCCGTCGGTGTTCAGCGCGGTGGCCGAGCAGATGCGCCGGCTGGACGTGCTCGGTGTGCCGTACGAGGTGGTCCCTGGAGTTCCGGCGTTCGCGGCGGCGGCAGCCGCTCTCGGCAGGGAGCTGACCGTGCCCGGCGTCGGCCAGACGATCATCCTGACCCGCACCTCGGCACGGGCCACGCCGATGCCCGAGGGCGAGGACCTGACGACGCTCGGCGCCAGCGGCGCGACGATGGTGCTGCACCTGGCCGTGCAGCGGATCGACGCGGTGGTGGCCGAGCTGCTGCCCTCGTACGGCCCGGACTGCCCGGTCGCGGTGGTCGCGCGGGCCAGCAGGGACGACGAGGTCATCCTGCGCGGGACACTGGCGGACATCGCCGGTCAGGTCCACGAGGCCGGCATCCGGCGTACGGCGGTGATCGTCGTCGGCCGGGTGCTGTCGGCGACGCAGTTCCCCGACAGCCATCTCTACAGCGCGGAACGGGCGCGACCATGCGCCGGGTCCTGATCCTGGGCGGCACCGCCGAGGCGCGGGCTCTGGCCGCCGAGCTGACCGGCGAGGGCACGCATGTGGTGTCGTCGCTGGCCGGGCGGGTGCGCAACCCGCGGCTGCCGGTGGGCGAGGTGCGGGAGGGCGGGTTCGGCGGGCCGGACGGTCTGGCCGCCTGGCTGGCCACCGAGCGGATCGACGCCGTGGTGGACGCGACGCACCCGTTCGCGGCGCGGATGACGGCCTCCGCGGCCGAGGCTTCGGCGCGGACCGGTGTGCCGCTGCTCCTGCTGCGCAGGCCGGGCTGGCGGGAGAGCCCCGGCGACGCCTGGCAGCGCGTCTCCTCCCTGGAGGAGGCGGCCGACCGGCTGGCCGAGGGAGCCGCGGGGCGGGTGTTCCTCACCACCGGCCGCCGCAGCCTGCCGGTCTTCACCGGGCTGTCCGGGATGTGGCTGCTGGCCAGGTCGGTCGACCCGCCCGACGCGCCCGTCCCGGCCCACGTGCACGTGCTGCTCGATCGCGGCCCGTACACGGTCGAAGGGGAGCGGTCCCTCATCCACGAGCACCGCCTGGACGTGCTGGTCACCAAGGACAGCGGCGGTGAGATGACCAGCGCCAAGCTGGTCGCGGCCCGCGAGCTGGGGCTGCCGGTGATCATGGTGGACCGGCCGGCACCGCCGCCGGGCATCCTGCTGGTGGACACCGTGACCGCGGCGGCGGCCTGGGCTCAGGGGTAGCAGCGGGGCGTGTAGACGACGCCGCGATCCGTGACGCGGGTGGTCGAGGAGCCGACGATCAGCAGGCAGCGCATGTCGACCTGGGCGGGATCGAACTCGCCGAGTGTGGTGACGGTGACACTCTCCTCGGCGCCGCCGACGTTGCGGCCGATCACCACGGGGGTCGTCGCGTCGCGGTGCTCCAGCAGCAGGTCACGGGCCGCTCCGAGCTGCCAGGTACGGCTGCGCGAGGCCGGATTGTAGATCGCCAGCACCAGGTCCGCCCGTGCGGCGGCCGACAGCCGGTCGGCCACCACCTCCCACGGCTTGAGCAGGTCCGACAGCGACATCACACAGTAGTCATGCCCCAGGGGAGCGCCGACCCTGCTGGCCACCGCCTGCGCCGCGGTCAGTCCGGGAACGATCCGTACCGGCACGTCGGGGTAGTCGCCCGCCGCTTCGAGGACGGCGCTGGCCATGGCGAACACGCCGGGATCGCCGGAGGACACCACGGCCACCCGCGCCCCTTCGCGGGCCAGCTCGAACGCGTGCCTGGCCCGCTCGGCCTCGACCCGGTTGTCGGTGCGGTGGCGGCGCTGGCGCGGGTTCGGCGCCACCCGGTCCACGTACGGGCCGTAGCCGACCAGGTCCGTCGCCGCCGCCAGCGCCTCCTGCGCCTCCGGCGTGAGCCACGGCCGCCCGGCCGGGCCGAGGCCGACCACGCTCACTTCACCCCGTCCCTCGGTCACCGCGGGCTGGGGAACGAAGGTCCGCTCGGCCGGGCTGGCCAGCAGAGCCAGCGAGAAGTACGGCACGCCGTCCGCGTCGACGTCCTTGAGCGGCGCGACCCGCTCGGCGCCCATGGTGGCGCGCTCCACGTACCAGGCGTCGTCGAGGCGGCCGGCCTCGGCCAAGGCGTCGCGGACCTTCGTGAAGGTCCGGCCCAGCTTGAGCACCGCGGCCGAGTCGGTGCCCCGCAGCCGCTCGGCCAGCTCCTCGGCGGGCAGCGTGCCGGGCAGGACGGTGAGCACTTCGTCCCGCTCCACCAGCGGCCGGCCCAGCACCGCGGCGGCCGCGCTGACGGACGTCACGCCGGGCACCACCTCCGTCGGGTAACGATGGGCGAGCCGCTTGTGCATGTGCATGTAGGAGCCGTAGAACAGCGGGTCGCCCTCGGACAGGACGACCACGGTGCGGCCCGCGTCCAGGTGAGTGGCCAGCCGTTCGGCGCAGTCGGCGTAGAAGTCGTCGAGCGCGCCCTGGTAGCCGCCGGGGTGGTCGGTCGTCTCCGTGGTCAGCGGGTAGAGCAGGAGCTCCTCGATCTGCCCTTCTTTCATGTACGGCAGCGCGATGGAGCGGGCGATGCTGCGGCCGTGCCGGGCTGCGTGATAGGCGATCACGTCCGCCTCGCCGATCAGCCGGGCGGTCTTGACCGTGACCAGTTCGGGATCCCCCGGGCCGAGGCCGACCCCGTACAGCCGTCCCGTCATCGCACTCACTCCGTCTCGCTCGCGATGGCGTTGACCGCCGCCGCCGTCATCGCACTGCCGCCGCGACGGCCGTGCACCACCAGATAATCCAGATCGCTCTCCGCCAGCGCTCGCTTGGACTCGGCCGCGCCGATGAACCCCACGGGGATGCCGAGCACCGCCGCGGGCCTGCCCGCGCCCTCGGCGACCAGTTCGAGCAGCCGGAACAGGGCGGTGGGCGCGTTGCCGATCGCCACCACCGCGCCGTCGAGGCGGTCGCGCCAGAGTTCGAGGGCGGCGGCGCTGCGGGTGGTGCCGAGTCGTTCGGCCAGGTCGGCGACGCCGGGCTCGCCCAGCGTGCAGAGCACCTCGTTGGCGGCGGGCAGCCTGCGCCGGGTCACGCCGGAGGCGACCATCATGGCGTCGCACAGCACGGGCGCGCCGCGGCGCAGCGCCTGCCTGGCACGGGCGACCACGGCGGGCGACCAGTCCAGGTCGGCGACGAGGTCGGTCATCCCGCAGGCGTGGATCATCCGCACCGCCACCTGCGCGACCTCGGACGGCATGCCGGACAGGTCGGTCTCGGCGCGAATGGTCGCGAAGGATCGCCGGTAGATCTCGGCGCCGTCGCGGATGTAGTCGATCACTGCTGCCTTTCCTGGTAACCGTCTTCGGTGGCGATCATCTGGACGACCTGGCCGCGTGGGAGCCCGCAGCGACGCTCGCAACCGGCCCAGTGCACGGGCGTCCGCGGCGCGGCGTCCAGGCTCTTCACCCAGCGCCGCGCGTCGGCCTGGACGTCTGCCAGCGATTTGGCGCAGCCCGGCCGGCCGGTACAGGCGGTGACACCGGCCCACGGCGACGCCGGGTCGACGACGAGCCCGGCCTCTTCGAGCACGTTCGCGGCGCGATCCGCTCCTGCGGGGGACAGATCCAGCAGTACGGTGCTCCGCCACGGAGTGAGCCGCACCTCGGGCCCGCCGTCGGCGAGCGCCCGAGCCTGGCCGGGCGTCAACCGGCCGAGCGGCACCAGGGCTTCGAGCGCGACGCGGCCATCCCGCTGACCGACGCGCCCAGCCCGCCGCCCGCCACCTGCGCCACCCAGGCCACCGGCGCCGCCGACATCGCCTGCGCCGGCGGAGGCGGCATGATCGATCTCCTCGTTCAAGGCACCGGGATCAGCCTGCTGCACTGTGAAATCGTTCAGACGCTCGGCGATCCGCTCGGGGCCGTTCTCCAACTCGTGGATCCGCCAGGCGGTGCCTGCGCTTTCGCTCAGGGAGGACCGTTCATCGAGGAACGCCTCCGCTGCGGAGATCATGAGCGGGACCGCGGAGTCCAGGGACACGACGAGCCCGCTGTCCGAGCCCGCCAGCAGTAATCGCCCGTAGCCCGAGCTCACGGCCGCGAACGTGACGTCCCCGCCGAGCCCGGCCACATCTCCCGTACCGTCGTCCAGCACGAACAAGAAACGTCCCGGCAGCCCGGCCGGCCGTGGACGCGCGCAAAGCGCCCGGTCGAGGGCGTCCACCATCGGTTGCGTGTCGAGCAACCCCCCAGGGCCCCGCCCGCCCAGAGGCGAGCCGATGATGTTGCGTACCCGCTCGTGGGCGGCGGACGGCAGCAGACCCACGGCTGCGATCCGCTCGGCGAAAGCGGCGGCGGAGTCGGAGCGCAGGCCACGCACCTGCACGTTCGCCCGTGAGGTGAGCTCGATCACCCCCGAGCCGAGCTCGTCCGCGCAGGCCGCGATCTCACGGAGCTGAACGGGGGTGACAGCGCCGCCCGGCAGGCGAACGCGCGCCAACCGGCCGTCGGCGGCCTCGTGCACCTGTAGCGCTCCCGGACAGGCGTCAGGGCGCACCCGTCCGGAAAAGTCGGCTATGGACACGAAGAGGATGGTAACGCCACCTATGGCGATGGCGGCTCCTGCCGTAGGCTCCTGGATAGGCGATGGCAAAGGGAGGAAGCCGGTGCGAAACCGGCGCGGTCCCGCCACTGTGACCGGGGAGCGAACCCCACCACAGGCCACTACCCGGCGACGGGTGGGAAGGCCGGGGTGAGCGCTGATCCGGGAGCCAGGAGACTCCTGCCGTCGCGACACCCGCTACCCGGGGCGAGGACCCCGAGGGAGGATGCGCCGTGCCTGGCGACAGCCGTTCCGTCCTGCTGCTCTCGACCTCCGACACAGATCTGCTGAGTGCCCGGGCCAGCGGCGCGGCCTACCGGTGGGACAACCCCGCCAGGCTGACGGCCGAGGATCTGCCGGACCTGCTCGACGGCGTCGATCTGGTCGTCGTCCGCCTGCTCGGCGGTCGCCGGGCCTGGGAAGAGGGCCTGGACGCGCTGCTGGCGCAGCCGCGCCCCGTCGTGGTGCTCGGCGGCGAGCAGACACCGGACGCCGAGCTGATGGAGCTGTCCACGGTCAGCGGCGGCGTCTGCGCCGAGGCGCACGCCTACCTCGCCCACGGCGGGCCGGCCAACCTGGCCGAGCTGCACGCGTTCCTGTCGGACACCGTCCTGCTGACGGGGCACGGGTTCGCGCCGCCCGTACCCTCGCCCGCCTGGGGACGGCTGGAGCGGGTGGCCGGCTCCCGGAGCGGGCCGGTGGTAGGTGTGCTGTACTACCGCGCGCATCACATGGCCGGCAACACCGCGTTCGTCGAGACGCTCTGCACGGCCATCGAGGCGGCGGGCGGGCAGGCACTACCGGTCTTCTGCTCCTCGCTGCGCACCGCGGAGCCGGAGCTGCTCGACACGCTGGGCGCGGCCGACGCGCTGGTGGTGACCGTGCTCGCGGCGGGCGGCTCCCGACCGGCCACCGCGGGGGCGGGTGGTGACGACGAAGCCTGGGACGTCGGCGCACTCGCCGCGCTGGATGTGCCGATCCTGCAAGGACTCTGCCTGACCACCTCGAAGCAGGCGTGGGAGGAGAACGACGACGGGCTCTCGCCGCTGGACGCGGCCTCGCAGGTGGCGATCCCCGAGTTCGACGGGCGGATCATCACGGTGCCGTTCTCGTTCAAGGAGATCGACGAGCACGGGCTCACCGTCTACGTCGCCGACGCCGAGCGGGCCGCCCGGGTGGCGGGCATCGCGGTCCGGCACGGCCTGCTGCGGCACACCCCGCCCGCCGAACGCCGCCTGGTGGTGATGCTGTCGGCGTACCCCACCAAGCACTCCCGGGTGGGCAACGCGGTCGGGCTGGACACGCCGGCCAGCACCGTGCGGCTGCTGGCCCGGCTCGCCGAGGCGGGCTACGACCTGGGCGACGGCTTCCCTGGAGTGGCCGAGCAGGACGGCGACGCGCTCATCCACGCGCTCATCGCCACCGGCGGCCAGGACCAGGACTGGCTGACCGAGGAGCACCTGGCGGGCAACCCTGTACGCATCTCCGCCGCCTCCTACGAGCGCTGGTACCGGACCCTGCCCGAGAACTTACGGGCCCGGATGGAACAGCACTGGGGGCCGCCGCCGGGCGAGTTGTTCGTGCACGAGGGCGACATCGTGCTGGCCGCGCTGCGCGCCGGGAACCTGGTGGTGATGGTGCAGCCGCCGCGCGGATTCGGCGAGAACCCGATCGCCATCTACCACGACCCCGACCTGCCGCCGAGCCACCACTACCTGGCCGCCTACCGCTGGCTTTCGGCCGAGTTCGCCGCGCACGCGATGGTGCACGTGGGCAAACACGGCAACCTGGAGTGGCTGCCGGGCAAGTCGGCGGGAATGTCGGCCGCCTGCGGCACCGACGCCGCCATCGGCGATCTGCCGCTGATCTACCCCTTCCTGGTCAACGACCCGGGCGAGGGCACCCAGGCCAAGCGGCGGGCGCACGCCGTGCTGGTCGACCACATGGTGCCGCCGATGGCCCGCGCCGACACCTACGGTGACATCGCCCGGCTGGAACAGCTCCTCGACGAGCACGCCACCATCGCCGCCATGGACCCGGCCAAACTGCCCGCCATCCGGGCGCAGATCTGGACCCTGATCCAGGCCGCCCGGCTCGACCACGACCTCGGGCTGGCCGACCGGCCGCATGACAGCGAGTTCGACGACTTCATCCTGCACGTGGACGGCTGGTTGTGCGAGGTGAAGGACGCGCAGATCCGCGACGGCCTGCACGTGCTCGGGCAGGCGCCGACCGGCCAGGTACGGGTGGACCTGGTGCTGGCGATGTTGCGGGCCCGGCAGATGTGGTCAGGCCGGGAGACCCTGCCCGGCCTGCGCGAGGCGCTCGGGCTGGCGGAGGACGGCACGGCCGGGCTGAGCCACGTGGACCGAGCCGAGGCCGTCGCCCGCGCCCTGGTCGAGGCGATGGAGGAGCGCGGCTGGGCGCCGGACGCCGCGCCCGAGGTCGCCCGCGCTGTGCTCGAAACGGCCTCCGCCGCTGACATCGCGGGCGGTGTCGAGCCCGTCGGCACGCGGAGCGGCGATCAGCTGGATCTTGTCACCCGCATTCTCGCCTTCGCCGCCACCGAGGTGGTGCCGCGGCTGGCCCGTACCACTGACGAGCTCGACCACCTCCTGCACGCCCTCGACGGCGGCTATGTCCCCGCGGGCCCGAGCGGCTCCCCCATGCGCGGCCTCATCAACGTCCTGCCGACCGGCCGCAACTTCTACTCCGTCGACCCCCGCGCGGTCCCGAGCAGGTTGGCCTGGGAGACCGGTCAGGCGATGGCGGACTCGCTGCTGGAGCGCTATCACGCCGACACGGGGGAGTGGCCGCGCTCGGTGGGTCTGTCCGTCTGGGGCACCAGCGCCATGCGCACCGCGGGCGACGATGTGGCCGAGGTGCTGGCCCTGCTCGGCATCCGCCCCGAATGGGACGAGGCGTCGCGCCGTGTCACGAGCCTGGAGCCCATCCCGCTCGCCGAGCTCGGCCGCCCCAGGATCGACGTGACGGTCCGCATCAGCGGCTTCTTCCGCGACGCCTTCCCGCACGTGGTGGGCATGCTCGACGACGCCGTACGCCTGGCCGCCCGGCTGGACGAGGCGGACGAGGACAACTACGTGCGCGCCCACGCCCGCCGGAGCGGCGGCGACGAGCGCCAGGCGACGATGCGGATCTTCGGCTCGGCGCCCGGCGCGTACGGGGCCGGATTGCTGCCGCTCATCGACAGCCGCAACTGGCGTGACGACGCCGACCTGGCCGAGGTGTACGCGGCGTGGGGCGGCTACGCCTACGGCCGCGACCTCGACGGCGTCGCCGCCCGCCCGCAGATGGAGGACGCCTACCGCCGGATCGCCGTGGCCGCCAAGAACGTCGACACCCGCGAGCACGACATCGCCGACTCCGACGACTACTTCCAGTACCACGGCGGCATGATCGCCACCGTCCGCGCGCTCACCGGCAGGGCCCCCGTCGCGTACGTGGGCGACAGCACCCGCCCTGACGCGGTACGGACCCGTACCCTGTCGGAGGAGACGTCCCGCATCTTCCGTGCCAGGGTCGTCAACCCCCGATGGCTGGCCGCGATGCGGCGGCACGGCTACAAGGGCGCCTTCGAGCTGGCCGCGACCGTCGACTACCTGTTCGGCTACGACGCCACCGCCGGCGTGCTGGCCGACTGGATGTACGACAAGCTCACCGAGACGTACGTGCTGGACCCGGAGAACCAGGCGTTCATGGCCGAGTCGAATCCGTGGGCGCTGCACGGCATCGCCGAGCGCCTCCTCGAAGCCGCCGAGCGCGGCATGTGGGAGCACCCAGACCCGGACCTCCTGCGCGGCCTGCGGGAGGTCTACCTCAAGACCGAAGGCGACCTGGAGGACGACACCAGCCGCTGAGCCAGGCCG
Organism: Nonomuraea sp. NPDC049714; assembly: GCF_044465295.1. NCBI lineage: Bacteria > Bacillati > Actinomycetota > Actinomycetes > Streptosporangiales > Streptosporangiaceae > Nonomuraea > Nonomuraea sp. NPDC049714. Next base: position 183,972 of record NZ_JBITLM010000016.1, read on the forward strand.
GGTTTCCCCGCCCAGTGCAGGTGCAGGTAGGACGCGGTCACGAGGCCGTCGCCGAACCCGTCGGCGCCGCCCTCCCAGCGGAACAACGGCTCGCCCGCGAGGTCGATGACGGTGCGGTGGAACTCGTGGCCGCGGAAGGGCTCGCCCGCCCTCGTCAGCGGCGAACACTTGAGCGCGACCGCGTCCCGGTAACCGAGCGTGAGCCGGGACGTCATCCGCGCGCGCCCCGGCACCCGCCCGCACATGCGCTGCCCGTCCAGCTCCTCGCACAGGTAGAGCAGCCCGGCGCACTCGGCCGCGATCGGCCCGCCGAAGGCCGCCACCTGCTCGCGCAACGGCTCGTTGGCGGCCAGCTCGGCCGCGTACACCTCGGGGAACCCGCCGCCGACGACCAGTGCGGCGCTCCCGTCCGGCAGTTTCTCGTCCCGCAACGGGTCGAACACCGCGACGTCCGCGCCCGCCGCCCGCAGCAGCTCCACATGCTCGGCGTAGCCGAAGGTGAACGCCGCGCCGCCTGCCACGGCCACCACCGGCCTGTCCCCGGCCGGTCCTCGCTCCGGCTTCCAGGGCGTCGCGTCCAGCGGTGGGGCCGATCGCGCCAGCCTTACCAGCGCGTCGAGGTCGCACGAGCGGGTCACCAGCGCGCCCAGCCGGTCCACCGCTGCCACCGCCTCCGCCTCGCGCTCGGCCGCGGGCACCAGCCCCAGATGCCTGGACGGCGTGGAGACGGCGTCGTCACTGCGGATCGCGCCCAGCACCGATACCCCCGCCGAAGCGAGCGCGGCGCGGCACAGCGCTTCGTGCCGGTCGGAGCCCACCTGGTTCAGCACGACCCCGGCCACCCGCACCCGCACGTCGAACGTGGCGAACCCGTGCACCACGGCCGCCACCGACCTGCTCTGCCGGGCCGCGTCCACGACCAGTACCACCGGCGCGTCCAGCAGCCTGGCGACGTGCGCGGTCGAGGCGAAGTCCGTGTCGCCTCTGCCGTCGAACAGCCCCATCACACCCTCGACCACCGCCACGTCGCACCCTGCCGCCCCGTGCAGGAACAACGGCAGCAGCCGCTCCTCGCCCACCAGCCACGGATCCAGGTTGCGGCCCGGCCGCCCGGTGGCCAGCGCGTGATAGCCGGGGTCGATGTAGTCCGGTCCCACCTTGTGCGGCGAGACCTTCAGCCCGCGGGCCCGCAGCGCCGCCATCAGCCCCGTGGCCACCGTCGTCTTGCCGCTGCCCGACGAGGGTGCGGCGATGACCAGCCGCGGAACTACCACTCGATGCCCTTCTGACCCTTCTGCCCGGAGTCCATGGGATGACGTACCTTGCCCATCTCCGTCACCAGATCGGCGACCTCGATCAGCCGCTGGGGCGCGTCTCTGCCGGTGATCACCACATGCTGGCCGTCAGGCCTGCCGATGAGCGCGTCCAGGACGTCGTCCAGCTCCAGCCAGCCCCACTTCAGCGGGTAGGTGAACTCGTCCAGCACGTAGAACCGATACGTCCGCGCCGCCAGATCCCGCTTGATCTGCTCCCAGCCTTCGCGGGCGTCGGCCGCGTGGTCCTCCTCGGAGCCGGGGCGCTGGATCCACGACCAGCCCTCGCCCATCTTGTGCCAGGTCACCGAGCCGCCCTCGCCGCTGTCGCCGAGCACCTTGAGGGCCCGCTCCTCGCCGATGCGCCACTTGGCCGACTTCACGAACTGGAACACCCCGACCGGCCAGCCCTGGTTCCAGGCCCGCAACGCCATCCCGAAGGCGGCCGTCGACTTGCCCTTGCCCGGACCGGTGTGGACCATCAGCAGCGGCCTGGTACGCCGCTGCCGGGTGGTCAGGCCGTCGTCGGGCACGACGGAGGACTTTCCCTGCGGCATGGTCAGACCGCCTTCCTGTAGTCACGAACGAGGCCACCGAGATCGGCCAGCGCATCGAGGGAGACGAGCCGGGCCCGCAACCGCGAGGCGAGCTTGACCGCCAGACCGAGCCGGATCGGCCCGCTCTCGCAGTCCACGACCACGCAGGCTGTGCCCTCCAGCAGGGAGGCCGCCCGGTCCACGTCCCCGCCCGCCGTGACGCGCCCGTCGGTCACCAGCACCAGCAGCGGACGCCTGGCCGGGTCGCGCAGCCGCTCTACGCGCAGTACTTCCGCCGCCCGCATCAGCCCCGCCGCCAGGGGGGTGCGCCCGCCGGTCGGCAGCGAACGCAGTCGTGCCGCACCCGCCTCCACCGACGAGGTCGGGGGTAGCGCCACCTCGGCGCCCGCACCCCGGAACGTGATCAGGCCGACCTTGTCGCGCCGCTGGTAGGCGTCCAGCAGCAGGCTCAGCACGGCCGTCTTGACCGCGCTCATCCGCTTGCGCGCCGCCATCGAGCCGCTCGCGTCCACCACGAACAGCACGAGGTTGCCCTCCCTGCCTTCGCGCACCACTTCGCGTAGATCGTCCGTACGTAGTACCAGCCCGGGGCCGGTGCGCCCACGTCCCCGCTGGTGCGGTGCCGCGGCCAGCATCGTCGCCGTCACGTGCAGGTCGCGCACCTGGCCAGAGGGACGGCGGGCGCCGGTGCCCCGGCCGTGCCGGGTCCGTGAGCGCGATCGCCGGCCGACCGCCCCCTCGCCGATTCCCGGAACCTCCAGCAGCGGTACCCGGTGGGGAGCCCCTACGCCTGCCACCCGCACGCCGATGCCGGGCGTTGTCCCTCTCGCGTCCTCGTCTCTCAGATCCGGGAGGCCGCTGTTCGGCCGCCCGTCGCTGGCGGGAGGCTCCAGTGCCTGCCCGGCGTCCTCGGGGCCCCCCGAGAGTGGTCCCTCGCTCTCATCCGGAGACCCGTCGCTTCCGCTTGACGGCCGCGGCGCCTGGTTCCCGTCCGGCGGCGGCGACCCCTCACTCCCATCCGGTGGTGGTCCGGTTGGACCGCCGTCGCCGGGTCCGTCGTCCTGGGACGTACGCTCCAGCAGCTCGTCGAGCAGGGCCTCGTCCAGCCCCGGCGCGTCGAACGGGTCGCGCCGCCGTCGGTGCGGCAATGACAGGCGAGCCGCCGCCCGCACGTCCTCGGTGGTCACCGTGTCCCGCCCCTGCCAGGCGGCATGGGCGATGGCGGCGTTCGCCGTGACCAGGTCGGCCCGCAGCCCGTCGACCTCGAACGCCGCGCACACCGTCGCGATCTGCCGTAGCCGGGCGTCCGGCAACCGCACGCCCGGCACTCGGGCCCGCGCCCGCGCGATCCGGCCCGCCAGCGCCGACTCCTCGGCCACCCATCGCGCCGCGAACGCTTCCGCGTCGGCGTCGAAGGCCAGCCTCCGCCGGACCACCTCGGCGCGTTCCCCGGGGTCGCGGGTCGCCTTCACCTCGACCGTGAGCCCGAATCTGTCCAGGAGCTGCGGCCGCAGCTCGCCCTCCTCCGGGTTCATGGTGCCGACCAGCAGGAACCGGGCGGCGTGCCGGACCGACACCGACTCGCGCTCCACATAGCACCTGCCCAGGGCGGCCGCGTCGAGGAGGAGGTCGACCAGGTGGTCGTGCAGCAGGTTCACCTCGTCGACGTACAGTACGCCGCGATGCGCGGCCGCCAGCAGGCCCGGCTCGAACGCCTTCACACCCTCCGTCAGCGCCCGCTCCACGTCGAGCGAGCCGGCCAGGCGGTCCTCCGACGCGCCCACCGGCAGCTCCACCAGCGCGGCCGGGCGACGCACGCCCTCGGCGCCGGGCTCGTGGGGTCCGTCCGGGCATTCGGGGTCGAGCGCGCCCGGATCGCAGGCGAACCGGCAGCCGGGCACCACGTCCACGGCGGGCAGTTGGGCCGCCAGCGCGCGCACGATTGTGGACTTCGCGGTGCCCTTCTCCCCGCGTACGAGCACCCCGCCCACTCGAGGCGAGACCGCGTTGAGCACCAGTGCCAGCTTCAGGTCAGCAAGCCCGACGACGGCGCTGAACGGGTAGGTGACGATCAAAACAGAACCTTCCGGTTGACATGAGCCACCCGCCAGCCCTCCCGCGTGACGGCCAGCTCGGTGGTGGACAGAGGAGTCAGATCGAAGCGGTCGGCAATCAACGGGTCCAGTCCCAGGGCGTGGCCGAGCACGGCCCGGATAGCGCCCGCATCGCACACGACGACCCCGCTGGGTTCCTCCCGGACGGACTCGAGCCAGGCCGCCACCCTGGTCGCGAATGCAGCCCGGCTCTCGCCGCCATGCGGGGCCGCGTGCGGGTCGGTGAGCCAGCTCGCCAGCCCGTCCGGCTCCTCCTGCGCTACTCGCTCGTACGGCAGGCCGCGCCACCGGCCGCAGTCCGCCTCCCCGAGCGCCGGGACCACACGCGCACGCAGGCCGAGGGCATCGGCGGTCTGCCGGGCCGCGGTGGCAGGAGCGGCCCACGCCACCACTCCGGCCACCGCCGAGCCGAGCGCGGCGGCTCTGGCCAGAGCCGCCGCGTCGGCGTCCTCGTCGGCTGGAAAGCGCGCGGCGCGCATTCCCGGCGTCGTGGCGTGCCGGACGAACAGCACCCCGCTCAGGCCGGCGCGGCGGCGCTCAACGGAACGTCGCTCGTACGCCGCGCCGCCCGTTCGCTCGCCCAGCCGAACAGCACGCCGAAGGCCGCCCAGAAGACGAGCTGCGTGCCGATCGAGGCGATCCTGAACTCCCACAGCAGCGTGGCGGGAAAGCCGTCGGGCACCTCGTCGACCGTGGGTAGCAGCGCCCAGGCGGCGACCACCGGCACGAGGAAGACGATGACCGCCGCTACCCAGCGGGCCCACGGGTCCGCGGTGACGCGGCGGGCGGTGGCCACCGCGATCGCCGTCGCCGCCAGCCCGACGAGGATCATCACCAGGTAGAGCACCGTACGACCGTTGATCGTCTCGGGATCGCCCACCGCCGGCGGGTTGGCCGGATATTTCACGAAGGGAACGAGGATGACCGCTGCGAAGGCCGTCCCGACGGCGGCCAGCGCCAGCCGCCCGTCGGAGCGCGGCCCCACCCGTCCGCGCAGGCCCGCGAACACGAGCGCGAACACGCCGCCCACGGCCAGCCCGTAGAGCCCCGTGGCCAGGAAGAGCCCCGCCTTCTGCACCGGCCTGCTGATCTTGGCCTCCTCGCCGTGGCTGTGCCCGGCCTCCTCGGCGGCGGGCTCCGGTGCTGCGGCCTCCTCCAAGGCGATCGCCGCATCGACGCGCGGCTCCCCGAAGGCGAAGGCGAATCCGCCCGCGATCAGTCCGGCCAGCAGCCCCACGAGCAGCCCCCGGACCAGGAAGGTGCCTACCATCCCGGCCCCTAGTGACAGGGCACGCCGAGCAGATGCCGCCCGTCGTGCATCAGCTCGTGCAGGAAGGCGCCCGTCTGGGAGACCGCGCCGTTGTCCATCAGGACCAGGTAAGCGACGAGCAGAAGCACAGGCACCGCCAGCAGCCAAGGGCGCAGGCGTGGGAAGGGGATGATGGACGGAGTGGTCAAACCACTCATACGAGCCTCCTCGGGGTGACGCGTCCCATAGCGAGGTCACGGCGGCCAAGCGACCTGGCTCCCGGGATCTACGTCCCGGATACAGTGGCGCGTCCGCACCGGCATCTCACCGGATTTCCCTTGGACAACCGTGAAATCTACCGGAACGTATCCTTTCCTCCCGTTCGCGTCAATGCACCCCAGCGGCCGTCGGGCGCGGTGCGCGTATGAGACGATGCCGAACGTAGGCGACGGCGGGCAGCGGGACCTCACGTGGGCGCGGATCGTGCGGGCGTTGCAGGCTTTGGCGGACGAAGGCTTTGATCACCTGGGACGTGAGCGTGGATTCCTCGATCGCTCGGGCGCATCAGCACGCCGCTGGTGCGCGTAAAAGGGGGATCTGCAGGTAGAACCGCCTGGCGGGGTGAGTGTGGAACCCGCCGACCACGGGCTCGGCCGCTCCCGGGGCGGGCTGACCACCAAGATGCACCTGGCGTGCGAGCAGGGGCAGAAGGTGCTGTCGTTGATCGTCACCGCCGGTCAGCGTGGCGACTCTCCGCAGTTCCAGCCGGTGCTGGACAAGATCAGCGTGCCCAGGCTCGGCCTGGGCCGTCCCCGAAAGTGGCCAGACAAAGTTCGGGCCGACAGGGCGTACGGCTCCCGCGCCAACCACGCCTACCTGCGGCGACGCGGCATCGGCTGCACGATCCCGGAGAAGGCCGATCAGGTCCGCCACCGAAAGAACCGCGGCAGCCGGGGCGGCCGTCCCCCGAGGTTCTGCAAGATCGACTACTGCGAGCGGCACGCCGTCGAGTGCGCCATCAACCGGCTCAAACGCCACCGCGCCGTCGCGACCAGATACGACAAGCTCGCCGTTCGCTACGAAGCCACCGTCCAGATCGCCATCATCAACGACTGGCTGACCTGCCTATAAAGCAGGCCCTAGGAGGCCAGCAGGTCAAAGTGGAAACCGATGACGAACAGCGCCAGCGAGGTCCACCGCGTGACCATCGCCAGCCTCGTGTCCGCCATCGCGGCGCCCAACGCGGCAAGTAGGATGCTGGCGCCGATGCCGAGCGCTATCACGAGGAGCATCTGAGGCAGCCACGGCATGCCGATGTGATCGGTGATGGCGAGGGCGGGTATCCCCGTCAACGCCCCCGCCAGCATCGGGCCGGGATTGAGGCCCAGGACCCGCTTCTCCATGAGCCACGTCAGGCGCGTGCCGTAGCGGGCCAGCTTCTCGGGACCGAGAAGGTCCACGAGGATCGCGGCTCCGGAGATGAAGGACAGGATCTTTCCCGCGCGCCCCCACCAGATCATCGGCAGACCGAGAAGATCGTTCCCGACCGTCGACCTGCCGTCCAGCCATAACTGCCATGCCTCGAAGTAGCTGATGTCTGCCACACGTGGCAGCGTACGATCGACGCGATCCGTTGCCCAGTGGATCTCACCCACTGGAGTACAGCCCGAAACTCAGCAGGCCGGTGGGGGTTTCAGAAGTGGATCAACTAAGTGATCCACTTCTGAAACACTCCCTCTAGGCCCGCTGCACCGTGTTGCGATGTTTGTAGCGGTCCTTTTCGATGCCAGGGGGCCGCCCGCCATGTGCGCCCCGCCGTAGCCGGGCGGCTTCGTGGTTTCTCTTCTCCGGGATCACGTGGCGGATGCCGCGCTGGCGAAGGTAGGCACGGATCTGACGGTTGCTGTATGCCTTATCGGCTCCGACGCTGTCCGGTGTGCGAAGGGGTCGCCCCGGGCCCAGTCGGGGAACACGGATCTTGTCCATCACCGACTCGACCGGGTGCAGTCCGCCCGCTGTCCCGGTGAGATGAGTAGGGACACCGGGCGACACTTCACGTCTGCGCTGAGGGGAAGCTTCGAGGTCAGCCCGCCACGGGATCGCCCGAGGGCTTCGCCTGCCGCCTCGTTTTCACCAGCGGATCGCGCGGGTTCGCCGCTGTCAGCGGTGCCTGACTCGCCTCTTGCCTCGCCGTTTCTCAAAGGGCTCGGCGAGACGAATGAGCCGTGCTTGGGTGTTCCGGCGGCATGCTGGTGGGCACGTACTGAGTTGATGTTCCAGTCGATGTCCCCTGTGGCGTCGGCGACGGCCTGGACATGCTGCAGGAGCCTGTCCCAGGTGCCGTCCGCCGACCACAGCAGGTGCCGCTTGTGGACGGTCTGCCACGGCTGAACCGCTGCGGCAGGTCACGCCGCTGCACTTCGGTGCTCAGCCGGTGAATGATTCCGTTGATCACCTGGCGGTGGCTGCGCCATCGGCCGCATCGGTTACCACTCACCGGCAGCGGCGGCTCCTGCATGGCCCACTCTTCGTCGGTCAGATCGCCTCTGCTGATCATGTCCGGCGCGGGGAATCGCTCGTCGGGCGGGCGCGGTTATGCCTCAGCCGTCTTCATCGACTCCACCAGGGTGGAGAAGCTGTCCGCGGCGTGGCCGGCGTCCATGCCGCGCCGGAAGAGCTCGACGACCGCGGCCGGAAGCGTGGTGTCGACTCCCGCGTCGGCGTTGGTGTGCAGGACGTGCTCGACGCTGGCCATCCCCATGGCGAGGCGGTCCACGTCGCCGATGTGCCGGCCGGCGTCGATGCGCTCGGCGTAGAAGGAGAAGAAGCCCGGCAGCGAGTTCGCGGTCTCCACGGCGTGCGGCAGGATGTCCGCCGCCGTCAGGCCGTTGGCGTCGGCGAGGGTGATGGCCTGCCAGTAGCTCAGCATGGAGGTCCAGAACATGACCATGCCGATCTGGTACATGAGCGCGGCGACCCCCGGGTCTTCTCCTCGGTGGTCGGTCCGCCCCGTGATGACTTCGAGCGCGGACCGGTGCTGGTCAAAGATCTGACGCGGTCCGCTGTAGAAGGTCGATGATTCGGCCTGACCGATCCCGGAGGGCGGCACGGTGACGCCGCCGGTCAGCTGGACGGCGCCCCGCTCGGCTGCCCAACGGGCCGCGGCCCGGGCCTTTTCGGGCGTGTCCGAACTGAGGTTCACCAGGATTCGGCCGGTCAGCGCGGCCGCGGCGGGCTCGAGCGTGGCGTACATGGCGTCGTAGTCAGTGAGGCTGAGGATCACCAGCTCATTGGAGGCAAGGGCCTCCTCCACGTTCGGTGCGAGCACCGCCCCGCGCGCGACCAGTGCGTCCGCGCGCGACGCTGTGCGGTTCCAGACGGTGACGTCGTAGCCGCGGTCGAGGAAGGCGCCGACCATGGCCTGTCCCATGGGGCCGAGGCCGATGACGGTGACCGACTGCTCGGTGCTGCTCATTATGAGATATCCACCTCTCGCTAAAACGAGCGCTCTATTTAGAGCGTGCTCAGAACGTACCACAGCTCTAAAACGAGCGCTCTACTCAATGGGCCGATACGGTGGCTGCATGCAGACCAGCACGCGGGACCGGATCGTCGTCGCCGCATCACGCCTCCTGCAGCGGCAGGGCTACGTCGGCACGGGAATCAAGCAGATCGCCCAGGAGGCGCAGGCCACCCTAGGCTCCGTCTACCACTTCTTCCCGGGCGGCAAGGAGACCGTCGCCGTCGCCGCGATCAAGCACAGCACCGAGGAATTCGCGACGCTTTTGCGAAAGGCACTGGACAGTGAGGAGGACCCGGCGGAGGCTGTGATGGCCTGCGCCCGGCAACTCGCCGATGAACTGCGCGAGTCGGGCTGGATCGACGGCTGCCCCGTCACGGCAGCGGCTCTGGAAACGCTCGGCACCGACTCGGAGATTCAGCAGGCGTGCGCCGACGCACTGCGCAGCTGGGAGCAGTTGGTCCGCGACAAGCTACTGCGCTGCGGCTTCCCCTCCCAGAGCGCCCGGGAACTGGCGACCACCGTCATCTCCGCCCTGGAAGGTGCCGAAGTCACCGCCCAGGTCAACCGCAGCGAGGAACCACTACAGGTGACGGGCCGCCAACTCGCCCGCCTCCTACGCTCATACGAGGTCCAGAGCGTGCCCTGCGGATCAGGGCCGGACGGGCCCTGATCACCGTCGACAGGCGACAGACGTTGATCGAAGAGTTCCGTGTACGGCTCCGTAGTGCTCGCTGGCGACACTGATGGGGGCACCTGGGCGCCAAATACAGCCTCACCCAGCGGCTGCGCCTGACCAGCGCCATGGGCTGACCGTGCGGCCGGCCCGCCTGGCGCCCGCCGTTCAATGCAGGGCGTCGGCGGGCGTACTCGCCGGCGCGCCTGTCGAGACGCCGCTCGATGAGGCTGTCTCTGGCCCTGGCAGGTCAGGCCAAGACCATGGACAACCTTGTTGAGCTGCGAAAGTTCCGCAGTATTACCCGTACCTCAGGTTCTTGACGACCGCACACCTCCACGGCGATGCCGCCGTGGAGGTGTGCGGGAACCGTCATCTGACCCTTCAGATCTTCTTACGAAGGAAGTTGAGCACAAGTTTGTTGTAACGGTCCGGCTTTTCGGCCGGGACGATGTGCCCGGCCCCTTCGACGAAAGCGGCCTCAGAGCCTGCGTTGCTTTCAGCGAGGGCGGCGCCGATGGCGTCCAGGGTCTGCTGGTCCATCACGACGCTCTTGTCCTCGGTGCCGTGCAGGTACAGGGTCGGTTGGCTCGGCAGGCTGCCCCACAGCCGGCCGTGCTCAGCGGCCCATTCCGGCGTGCCCATCTGCTTGGGTCCGAAGTTGGTTCGGTAGAGATCCAAGGCCGCCCGGAGCCGGGCTGGTTCGCCCAGGGCCTTGCGCATCCCGTCGATCTCCTCCGTGGCGTCGAAGTCAGGGGCGGTCCACTTGTCCTGCAGGCCCTGCCGCAACCAGGCCATGTCGTCGGCGCCCAGGACCTCGGTGGCCATGTCCATCTGGATGAACCAGAAATGGTTGAGGTTCTCGATGCCCTCGAAGGTGTTGGCGTAGGCGGCGAAGAACGGCAGGGGCGGGACGTCGCTGACCACGAGCCGCGACCACCGCTCCGGGGTCGTGGCGGCGGCGGACCAGGCCATGCCCGCGCCCCAGTCGTGCCCCACCAAGATCGAGTCGCCACCTCCGCCGAGCTCCTGGTGCAGAGCGTTGACATCGTCGACGAGGTCGCTGAGCAGCATGCTGCCGTCCGCCGGAAGCGCGGTGGGGGCGAAGGCTCGCATGTTGGGGGCGACGGCCCGGTAGCCCGCTGCCGCGAGGGCCGGGATGAGGTGGCGGTAGGTGACGTCGCCGGACTCGGGGAAGCCGTGCAGCAGCAGGGCCAGCGGCCCGTTTCCCTCCTCGGCGTAGGAGAAGTCGATGTCGTTGGCGGTGATGCGCCCATAGTTCAAGATGGTCTCCGTGCTGGTGAAGTGATGAGTGATGCCGCGGGATGAGTCCCTTCCGCGGCATCACCGATCCTGCTTTCCTTGCAGTACTTTCAACAAGTACCTACTATTTGTTCAGTACGTACCTTTTTTCAGTTTTGAAGGGGTCAGGGTGAAGAAGCGCAGCTACTCGTGCGGGCTGGACGCCGCCGTGGACGTGGTGGGCGGCAAGTGGAAGGCGCTGATCCTGTGGGGGCTGCACGACGGACCCCGGCGCTTCGGAGAGCTACGCAGGGCCGTACCGGGCATCAGCGAGAAGTCGCTGATCATCCAGCTCCGCGAGATGGAGCACTGCGGTCTGATACACCGCGAGGTGTACCAGCAGGTTCCACCGAAGGTGGAGTACTCCCTGACCGACTTCGGGCAGTCACTCAATCAAGCCCTCATCCCCCTGGGCGAATGGGGCGAGAAGCACATGAAGACCATCGAAGCGATCCCCGCGGCCTGAAAAGGAGCTGTCACTGCCGCTGCGTGGCGACCACGAAGCCCCCGAGCCCCCTCTGACGCCATAATCAGCTGACCGCGACCATTCTGATGATTCGCTCGCGTCGAGATCGACATCCACCAGTTACGCCACGTCCACGCCACCGAACTCATCAACGCCGCCGCCTCGGCCACGCCTCCACCGAAACCAACCAGCTGTACGCACTGCTCGAGGGCAAGATCGCCGACGCCGAGATCCGCGCCGGCCCGCCGACGCCGCGACCAAGCGATTCACTGACGACAAACCGCTCAGGGCCATCGCACCCTCTTGATTCATCAGCGCAGGTCAGAGATGGGTTCGTTGAATTGCCGCGATTGGCCGCAGCGAACTGGTGGCTCTCACCAGGGACATGCGCGAGGTCGCCGACGGCCTCGAGGTCACCATCCGCACCTCCAAGACCGACAAGGACTCCGCCGGCGAGACCATCGCCATCCCGCGCGGCAGCCACCCGCTCACCGACCCCGTCACCGCCTGGCGCGACTGGCTGCACGTCCTCGACCAGGCCGGACACACAACCGGGCGGCTGCTGCGCCGGATCAACCGGCACGGCGGCGTCGGCCCCTCGCTCGGCGCCCACGCGGTCAACACCATCGTCCGCGACCTCGCCGTGCGCGCTGGCGTGCCGTACGCGCGCACCGTCACCGCGCACAGCCTGCGCGCCGGCGGCGCCACCGTCGCCTACGCCGCCGGCGTCCCGGTCGCCGTCATCGCCAAACACGGCCGCTGGGCCCCCGCCTCCCCGGTGGTGTTGCGCTACATCCGCGCCGTGGACCGGTCCGGCTCAAGCACTGGCATCTCATGGCATTTCCTGCTGACATGTTTGGCAAAACAGCAGGTCATCTGCTCCATGGGCGCTGTCAGCGAATGGCACATTGCCCTGACCTGTCAGTGGGCCGGGTGAGGCTCCTCGCAGACTCCCCGGTCGAAACGCCGCAGGACACCGAGATCATCGCTCTGCAGCGAGATGCGGCAGGGAACGATGACACCGAGGGAGATATGACGCAGCGTCCGCCCCATCATGGCTCTCAGCTCTGAAGATAGCCGCTAGGAGCCGAGGGAGCGCTACTCATCGCGGCCCTCATCAAAAGATCTTGCTGACATCCTGTGACGGTTCCACTGACACCTTGTGGCAAAACCCAGGACGACTTCGCGGCCACCCGCAACAGCAGGTGACAACCGCGCCCGAGGGCGCATGATCAGCTGCATGCCTCGCAGATGACCGGTCACATTCAGCAGTGCGGTGTTTCACTGCAGTTGTGGTGACCAACCACTGCAGCCATGTGACGAAAACGCTGGTCCGGGCATCGTTGGTCATCCCGCTTTCAACAGATTTGGTCAGATCTATTGCAGGGGAGCGAGCAGCCCGGAGGCGAGCACAAGAGCCATCAGCGACAGTCGGCTTCCGCTCGGCGGTGCGCATGGCTGAATTTTCAGCTGGCAGACCCGCCACCGGGGGTGAGGGACCAGAGTCATGGTCAGCTCAGGGGCACGCGAGGTCGCGAACACGAAGATCATGGCGGGCAGAGACAACCGGTATGAGTGCTTTGCTCCGAGTTGAGCGGTGCAATCACGTGACAATGCGCTGAAACCCTGTGACGAACGCCCAAGAAATTCAAGTGACGAGTCCCATCTCACCAGGCGAGAACACTCCGGCCCTGGCAAGCAGTTGCCGGATGTCCACGGTGGGTTACTTGCGGGAATTCTGCATTCTCGCAAGTTACAGTCAGACTGGCAGCACGCAACAGAAGTTAATTTCTGATTTTTATTTTCTAGAAAATCAAAAATGGTACGCTGCGGTCGTGACTCTTGAGACCGGCACGGTCACGCCGTGCAAGCACTGTGGCGCGCCCATCGAGCAGCGGCGGGGGAGAGGGCGGCCCAAGGCCTACTGCCCCGAAGGGGACTGTCAGGCCGCGGCGAAGCGGGAGCGGGAGTTGCGGCGGGCGACGCCTGGGCTGGAAGGGGCGCTGGCCAGGGCTGAGCAGTTGTACGAGCGCATGGAAAGTGGCCTGGCCGCGGCGATCGAGCCGCTCGCGCAGGCGTTGTCGGACGAGTTGAGCCCGGCCGGGGTGGAGGCCAGGCTGAGTGCCGTGCAGGCCGAGGCGCACACCCGGGTGGCCATCGCGCGCACCGAGCGTGAGCAGGCGTTCGAGCAGGTACGGCTGGCGCGGGAGGCCGCCGAGCACGCGCGGCGGCAGACCGGGGAGATGCGCGAGCGGCTGGAAGAGGCCGAGGCGGAGCGGGACAACGCGCTCGGCGACGCAGAAAGGGCCCGTGAGCAGGCGCTGGCCGCGTTGCGTGAGGCTGCCAGTACCGAGCGTCAGGCGCTGCAGGCGGCCGAGGAGGCCGGGCGGCGGGCGGAGGTGGCCGAGCAGCGCGCCGAGGAGGCGGTACGACGCGTCGAGCTGACCGAGCGGGCCAGGGATCAGGCGGTTCAGGAGCTGGCCGAGCAGGTGGAGGCTGCCGACGCGCGTACCGAGGAAGCGAAGGCGCTGGCCGTACAGGCTCGGCAGGATGCTGAGCAGGCGCGGGCGGAAGGGGATCGGGCGCGCGAGGAGATGGCGGCGGCCGTGCGCGCGCGCGAACGGGCCGAGCGGGATGTCGCCGCGGCGGCGGCCACGGCGCAGGCGGCTGAGCAGGAGCGCGACCGGGCGGTGGCACGCGCCGAGAGCGCCGAGCGGGCTGCCGCGGAGGCACAGCGGGAGCGCGCTGTCGCGCTCAACGAGGCGGTGCAGGCACGCGAGGCGGCCGACGCCGAGGTCGCGCGGGCGCATGAGGCGGCTGAGGCTGAGGTCGCGCGGACGCGTGAGGTGGCCGGTGCCGAGGTGGCGCGGGCTGAGGAGAGCAGGCGGCGGGAGCTGGCGATGGCGGCCGACCGGCTCGCCGCGGTGGAGAAGGAGGCCGCGGCCGCGGTTCTGGATGAACGAGCCAGGGCCGAGGGGGAGAAGGAGCGGGCCGAGGGGGAGCGGGCGCGGGCTGAGGCCGCCGTTCGCGAACGGGATCAGTTGCTGCTCGACCTGCGGCTGGAACGGGCGCGGCTGGAGGACGCGCGGGCCGAGGTCGAGGCGGCGCGTGCCGAAGCCGGGCGGCTACGGGAGCGGGCGGTCACGGCGGAGCTGGCCAACCGGCATCGGGACTGACGCCGTCGCGGAGGCCTGTCGCGGTCCGGTCCCGGGTAAGGCCGCCCGTCCGGTCGGGGTGTAGAGGCTGGTCCTGGACGTGTTCGGCATGGTCAGGCGGGTCTTCACAGGTGATAGACAGGTTGCGCCAAGGACACACACAGAGTCGTTCCCCACGATCGGACCATGAGCATGGCGAATGCGGAGGCTCGCGGGCAGTTGCGCCGGCCCGACGGCAGCCCCGTACGGGTGCTGGTGGTCGACGACGAGGCCACGCTGGCCGAGCTGCTGGCGATGGCGCTGCGCTTCGAGGGCTGGGAGGTGAGCAGCGCCGCCGACGGGCTGGGCGCCGTGCGCGCCGCCCGCGGCTTCCGCCCCGACGCCGTCGTGCTCGACATGATGCTGCCCGACATCGACGGGCTGGAGGTCCTGCGGCGGCTGCGCGCGGATGCGCCGGACGTGCCGGTGCTGTTCCTGACGGCGCGCGACTCCGTCGAAGACCGCATCACCGGGCTGACGGCGGGCGGCGATGACTACGTGACCAAGCCGTTCAGCCTGGAAGAGGTGGTGGCGCGGCTGCGCGGGCTGATCCGCCGGGCCGCCAGGACCGAGCTGCTGGCCGGCTCCCAGATCGTGGTCGGGGACCTGGTCCTGGACGAGGACAGCCACGAGGTACGGCGCGGCGGCAAGCTGATCAACATGACGGCCAGGGAGTTCGAGCTGCTGCGCTACCTGATGCGCAATCCGCGCCGGGTGCTCAGCAAGGCGCAGATCCTCGACCGGGTGTGGAACTACGACTTCGGCGGGCAGGCCAACGTGGTGGAGCTCTATATCTCCTACCTGCGCAAGAAGATCGACGCGGGCCTGCCGCCGATGATCCACACGCTGCGTGGTGCGGGGTATGTGCTCAAGCCCGGCGAATGAGCCGCCGCGGTGGCGGGCGCCAGCGAGCTGGTCGCTGCGGGCGCGTCTGGTCGCGGCGATGGTCGGCCTGCTGGCGGCGGCGTTCCTGGTCGTCGGCGTGGCCACCGAGGCGACGCTGGTCAGAGCGCTGTACGGCCGGGTCGACGACCAGCTGACGGCGGCGGCGGCCAGGACGCCGCGCGGATTCGACCGGTTTCCACCGCCGAGCCCGCGTGAAGACAGGTTTCCGCCAGGACAGGTCATCGGCACCCTGGCGGCGCACATCGGGCAGGGCCGGGTCGTCTTCGCCGGCGTGCTCCCCGAGCAGGGGCAGACGCCGCCCGACCTGAGCGGACAGGACGCGACGCTGCTGAGCGTGCCCGCCGACGCGGTGCCCCGCAGTTACGACCTCGGCGAGCTCGGCGACTACCGCCTGGTCGGGCGGCGGATGCCCGACGGGGACATACTGATCACCGGGCTGCCGCTGGCCGAGACGCGGGAGACGCTCTACCTGGTCGCCGGCGTCGTGGCCGGGGTGACCGTGCTCGCGCTGGCCGGGGTCGGCTATCTGGGCGTGGTGATCGTACGGCGTGCCCTGCGCCCGCTGTCCCGGGTGGCGGCCACCGCCACGCGGGTGTCCCAGCTGAGGCTCGACCGCGGCGAAGTGGAGCTGCCTCAGCGGGTCGCCGAGCGCGACGCCGACGAGCGCACCGAGGTCGGCCAGGTCGGCGCGGCCCTGAACCGGATGCTCGACCACGTGGGCAACGCGCTAGAGGTACGGCAAGCAAGCGAGACGCAGGTACGCCAGTTCGTCGCCGACGCCAGCCACGAGCTGCGCACCCCGCTGGCGGCCATCCGCGGTTACGCGGAGGTGAGCAGGCGCGGCGGGCAGCCGGTACAGCCCGAGGTGGCGCATGTGCTGCGCAGGGTGGAGTCCGAGGCGGAACGCATGACGGCCCTGGTCGAGGACATGCTGCTGCTGGCCCGCCTGGACGCGGGCCGGCCGCTCGCGCACGACCGGGTGGACCTGTCCATGCTGACGGTGGACGCCGTCAGCGACGCGCACGCGGCGGGCCCGCGCCACGACTGGCAACTGGACCTGCCGGAGGAGCCGGTCATCGTGGTGGGCGACTCGGCCCGGCTGCAGCAGGTGCTGGCCAACCTGCTCGGCAACGCCCGTACGCACACGCCGGAGGGGACCCGCGTCACGGTGGGCGTCGGCGTGAGCGGGCGGGAGGTGGTGCTGCGCGTCGCGGACGACGGCCCCGGCATCCCCGCCGGCCTGCTGCCGCACGTCTTCGAGCGGTTCGCACGCGGCGACGGCTCACGCTCCCGGGCGGCCGGCAGCACCGGGCTGGGGCTGGCCATCGTGCACGCTGTGGTGCTGGAGCAGGGCGGCAGCGTGGCGGTGGAGAGCGCGCCCGGTCGCACGATCTTCACCGTACGGCTGCCGGCACCGGGTGCTGAGTGAGAGGTAGCCAGGGGCCGACGTACGCCTCGTTGGCATGGGACATGAGGCTGAGGTGGCAGAACTTCAGGAAATCAGTCGCTCCTCACGCGCTGCTACGCCCTCGGTGACGCGAGCAAGCGCCGGAGACCCAAGACGGCCAGCAGGGACGCCGCGCGATCGATAGGTATCGCAATGGGTGATTTGAAATGATTGGGCTCATCCGTAGGCATTTGAAGACGATCGCGGCTCGGAAGTCCTAGGTGCGATCATGTGGCTTGTAGGAGGAGAAGTTGGGAACGGCAACAAGAAGGGCGTTGACGGCGGTCTCTACGGCGATCATGTCCACCGTGACAGTAATCGGCCTTAGTGTGACGCTATTGCCGGCGTCGGCGTCGGCGTCTGCTGCTATGGCCTGGCCGGAGCCAGGAAAATGCGGGGCACGCATGGTTCAGTGGGATCCCGACGAAGGTGCAGGCGAGGGATGGTCGGCCTGCGCCACGCCTTATATCGCGGCTTATCACCGCGTCCGCCTATACTGCTACTACGGTGGCGACGCCCTAGGTTCATGGGTACGGCCTTGGCAGGAATCGCGAACAACCTGTGTGAATGGTAGCGGCGCCTATGGCGTTTTGGTTGAAATGCGCGACTGATCTACTAGATGTATGCACAATAACGGCCCCGCCGGAGTGCATGATCAAGCAAAGCAGTGCCTGCCCCTGGGAGCTTGAGCCTCCAGGCATAAGCGCCCAGGGGCGGGCCTCAATCTAAAGAAGAGCGACAGTGTCGCTCCCCTTGTCATCGGAGATATCGTATGTCATCCAAGTCTGCGCTGGGAGCGGCGGTCGTGGCCTTCGCCACCCTGGTCGCGATGGTTTCACCTGTATCTGCGTCACCAGCAAAGTCGATGGCCGCCTCTGGATGGGAGTTTGTCGCCTATTACAACTCCCGCCTCGAATGCCACGTAGTGGGCCGAGACTACGCGGACGGCTCAACCGGAAATGAATGCAGGCCGCATGACATTCGGCGACTGTGGGAATTGTGGGTTGGTCCCTGACTGGACTCAATGATGGCCCATACCGCACGCCTTCACAGGGCGAGGAATCAAACCCTCGAGAACTTGCTGGTGGAAAGTTCGGAGGCGTTCGCTGCTGTTCGGGAACGGTCGATGGTGTCTGTCGGTATTGGGCTCCCACTCGGGTCCGCGTCACCAGCCGCAAAGTAGCGTTGAGTAACCATCTCTACTCTTTGTGGTCACGGGGTTGAGTCATCTCAGTGTCGAATAACGGTCGTCTGTCGACACTCGCCGGACCGATCACGGAACCGCAGGTGAGCACTGTCGATGGCTCGTGTCGAGAATCAATGTCGGTGAACGGTTCGTGGAGTAGATTTCGACAGTGCTCTTCGGCTATGCGCGGGTCAGTACCGCCGACCAGAACCCCGACCAGCAGATCGACGCGTTGTTGCGCGTGGGCGTCGACCGCAACGACATCTATCTGGACAAGGCCAGTGGCGCCAAGGCCTCCCGGCCCAGCCTCGACCTGGTCCTCAAGCTGTTGCGCGAGGGCGACACGCTCAAGGTCACCCGGCTGGACCGGCTGTCGCGTTCAGTCCTGCACTTGGTCACCCTCGGGGCGGACCTGCGCGAACGCAACGTGGGCCTGCATGTGATCGAGCAGGGCATCGACACCGACACGATGGAGGGTCGTGCGATGTTCGGCATGCTGTCGGTCTTGTTCGAGCTGCAGCGGGAGCTGATCGTCGCCAACACGATGGACGGCCTGGCCTCCGCCCGTGCGCGCGGCCGGGTCGGGGGCCGTCGCCCCCGCCTCACCCCCGAGCAGGCAGCGCTGGCCCAAGAGCTGTACGACGCGCGAGTCAAGACCGTCCAGCAGATCGCTGACCTGTTCGGTGTGCCGCGCTCGACGGTGTACGGGCATCTGAAGGGCGACACCGTGCCCCGCCAGCTGAAGGAGGCCCGGGGAAGGTCGTAGTCGGGGCGCGAGGTTGGTGGTTTGTTTGTCGTGACTGGCCTACCAGTCCCGAGTAACTGCCCGCCTTGCGTTCAGGCGAAGTCAGGCGCTTGGTCGCATGCCCGCTCGGCGAATGTGCGCATGCCTGCGCCCTGGGTTTGACCTTGACCTTAGGTCAGGGTGCACGCTGAACGGGTGAGCAACATCAACTCCACCTGGACCGGCATGGTGCCGGTCGACGACACTGCACTGGCCGTGACCGACACTGGTGGGCCCGGCCGCCCCGTGATCTACCTCAACGGCCAGTTCGCCAGTCAGGCGTACTGGCGGCGCGTCATCGCCGAACTCGGCAGCGACTACCGGCACATCACCTACGACATGCGGGCCCGCGGCCGATCGAAGCGTTCGGCCGCAGCCGCTTCGTTCGAGACGCACGTCAGTGATATCGACAGAGTCCTCGCGGCCAGGGGCGTGGACCGGCCGCTCGTGGTCGGCTGGATGCCGCTGCGGCGCCTGCGGGGAAAGGGTTAGGCAGAAGGCAGCGTGACGGTGACCTCGAGCCCGCCTTCCGCGTGCGGTCTGAGGTCCAGGTGGCCCTGGTGGGCGTCCACGATGGCGGCCACGATCGACAGCCCGAGTCCCAGGCCGTCGCCGCTGGCCTTGCGTCCCGCCTCCAGTCGCTGGAACGGCTCCAGCAGCGCGCCGATCCGGTCTGGCGGGATGACTGGGCCACTGTTGGCCACGACCAGGACCGCGTGGCCGTGCCGTACGAAGGTGTCGACGCTGACCCAGCCGCCCGGCACGTTGTAGCGGCGGGCGTTGTCGAGCAGGTTGGCGACGAGGCGCTCCATCAGGGCCCGGTCTCCCAGGAATGGGGCGGGCGCGCCCTGCCCTGCGAGGTCGGCGAGGTCGAGTGGTTCGCGGCGGGCCAGGCCCTGCTGGCCGCGTGCGAGGGTGAGCAGGGCCTCGATCAATCGCTCCTGGTGCTGACCCGCCGCCAGGAGCCGTACCAGGACCGAGCGCAGGTCCGCCTCGGGGTCGGCCAGGGCCACCTCGGCCATGGCGCGCTGGACCGTCAGCGGGGTGCGCAGCTCGTGGGAGGCGTTGGCGACGAAGCGTCGCTGCGCGGTGAAGGCGGCCTCCAGCCGGTCGAGCAGGTCGTCGAAGGTGTCGGCCAGCTCCTTCAGCTCGTCGTCAGGCCCGGAGGCGGCCAGCCGGCGGTCGAGCCGGTCGGCGGTGATGCGGCGCACGGTGGCCGTCATGTGCCCCAGCGGCCGCAGCACCTTCCCCGCCACCACCCAGCCCAGCCAGGTCGAGGCCACCGCCATGACGCCCAGCGTGATCAGGGAGACCTGGAGCAGCCTGCCGGAGTCGGGGAAGGGTTCGGGAACCGAGAGCGCGCCTCCTCCGGGCGCCACCGGCGCCGGCGGCGCGGGCAACCATCTGAGCAGGCCGAAGAAGAGCAGCGCCAGCAGCACGGTGGCGACCAGGAACAGACCCGAGTACAGCGCGGTCAGGCGCAGCCGTACGGTCTGTCTCATATGCGGTATCCCGCCTGCGCGACGGTCTCGATGAGCGGTGGATCGCCGAGCTTGCGGCGCAGGCGGCTAACAGTGACCTTAACGGTCTGGCTGAACGGGTCGGCGTACTCGTCCCAGGCGCGCTCCAGGAGCTGCTCGGCCGAGACGACCGCGCCGCGCGCGGCCAGCAGCAGCTCCAGCACCGCGAACTCCTTGGGGCTGAGCGCCAGCCTGCGGCCATCGCGGGTGGCCACCCGGGTGGCGGGGTCGAGCCGCAGGCTGCCGTGGGCCAGGACGGGCGGCAGCGCGGAGGTGCTGCGGCGTCCGAGCGCGCGGATCCTCGCGACCAGCTCGGCGAAGGCGAACGGCTTGGCGAGGTAGTCGTCGGCGCCGACGTCGAGGCCGCTCACCTTGTCCTCGATCGTGCCGGCGGCGGTGAGCATCAGCACCCGCGCCGGATGCCCGGCCAGTGCCCTGCACACGTCGTCGCCATGCAGGCCGGGCAGGTCGCGGTCGAGCAGGATCACGTCATAGTGGTTGATCAGGGCACGTTCGAGCGCGTCGGCGCCGTCGAACACGACATCGACGGCCATGCCCTCACGGCGCAGCCCGGCGGCCACCGTGCGGGCCAGTTCCTCGTGGTCCTCCACCACCAGCACTTTCATGATCTGCCTAGCATGCCCAGGTGGTGGTTACAGCGCGGTAACCGCCGCTGTTTCCTCCCCGTAACCGGCCGGGAGATTGGCTAAGCGCCATGAAGACACGCAACCTGCTCCTGGCCGCCGCCACGGCCGCCTCACTCTGGGCGCTGCCAGCCGCCCTAGCCGGGATCGAGGCCGGCGACGGCGGCACGAAGTTCACCGCCTGCATGCGGGCCCAGGGCCTGCCCGACTTTCCCGACGTCGCCGTCTCCTCCGACGGCTTGGTCAACCTCACCATCGGCAGCGAGCGGGTGGAGGCGCTGTCAGACAAGTACGGCCAGGCCGTCCGGGCCTGCCGGCACCTGCTGCCCGCCGGGGCTGTCCTGCCCGGCGGACCCCTGGCACCGCAAGCCCCGATCGTGAGGTTTCCCGGCTGATGCCCAGAAAGCTGTGCGCCGCCGGGCTGGTAGCGGCCTGTGTCATGTTCGTACCCGCGTGCACGCTCGTCTCGGCCTCCACCTCGACTCTCACCTCGACGCCTACCCCGGCTCCCACTCCGGTTCCCACTTCGGCCTCCGGGCCGGCCAAGGGGTGCACCGCCATCACGGCACCACCGCCGCCACCGGCGTCGGCGACCTCGGTAGACACGCTCCGACAGGCGTACTTCTGCGTGCTGGACAACTACTACAGCGGACCGGTCATGGACTCGAAGGCGCTGCTGAAGAGCGCCTTCGCCGCCTACACACACGATCTGATGCGGCGCGGCGGCGACCGGGCCGATCTTCGGCTGCCCGCCTTGACCGGAAACCCCGGCACCGACTGGGCCGCCTTCGCGCAGGTCCTCGGCGTCGGCGACTCTTCCGCCCTGCACGCCGCGATCACCGGCATGGTCGCCGGACTGCACGACAACCACGCCCGCTGGGTCACGCCGGACCCCTCGCCCCAAGGCGAGCCGACCGGAACCGGCGTCGTCGGCGTGTCGGCCCAGCAGGGGCCTCAGCTCGATCCTGCGGCCCGGCCGCCGCTGTTCATCACCCGCGTTCTGCCGGGCAGCCCCGCCGCCAGAGCCGACGTCAGGGCCGGTGACATCATCGAGAAGGTCAATGGCATGCCGGCGTTCATCGAAAACGCCGTCAATCAGGCCATCCGCGACGCCTTCGTCTCCGACCGGGTACGGCTCACGCTCAAGCGGCCCACCACCGGACGCACCCGCGTCGTCGAGCTCAAAGCAGGTCCTGTTACGCGGCGACCTGCAGCGGTGACCTCTCGGAAGCTCGCCGACGGCGTCACCTACGTCTACCTGCCTGAATTCCACGAAGGCGTCGCCGACCAGGTCATCGCCAAGCTACGGGACAAGCCGAAAGCCGCGATCCTTGACCTACGCGGCAACGGCGGCGGCTCGCCTCGCGAGGTGACGCGCCTGCTCGGTGCGTTCGCGCACGGCAAGATCACCAGCTACTTCTGCCCGCTCAAGGGCGACTGCGTGCCCAACCGGACCGACGACAGCATCGCGCTGCTCGGCTCGCGCCTGATCGTCCTCACCGACCGCGCATGCGCCTCGGCCTGCGATGACTTCAGCGCCGCGGTCAAGGACAACGACCTGGGCACCCTCGTTGGGACCCGCACCGCAGGGGCGATCTCCGGCCCCAGCACGGCCTACCTCCTGGATGACGGCAGCGTCCTGCTCCTGCCCAAGGTCCGCCATCTCGGGCCCGCCCGCGAGGTCATCGACACCATCGGCGTGCCAGTCGACCACCACGCCCCCACGACCGCCCACGACCTGGCCACCGGACACGACCCAGGCCTGGCCAAGGCGCTGACGCTTCTCTAAGCCCCCTGCCGCACCTTCAGCGCTCCGACCAGCCCAGAACGTGCTTGGCGGCGGCGGACCGTGAAGACGGGTCGCCCTCAGCGGAGTCGAGCATGGGCGCTTGCCGTAACCGGCGCCCCGTTAGTGGATCGGCCAGAGCGGTCCGGATGGCGGCGCGGCTGACGCCGTGGGCGCGGGGCGAGGACGGCGATTGAGGTGCCCTGGTCGGGTGTAGGGGGCCCTCCGCTCGGGTCCACGCGGCCAGCCCCAAGGTAGCTCTCGGTAGCCATGCCCACGGATTGTGTCGCCCGGTTCGTCAGTCGCGTCCAGGACGAATGCCGTGCTCGACGGCCGCGGCGCGACCCTCGCGTGCCATCGCGTCAAGGTCGCCACCGACCTGCGCCAGGACTGGCCGCTCGCGCTGACGGAGTCAGGCTTCAGCCCGCGGCGGCCGGCGGCCTGGCTGGCGGAGGGCATCTTGTATGCGCTGCCGCCCGAAGCCGCCGACCTGCTCCTCGACCGGATCACCGCCGTCTCCGCACCGGGAAGCGTGCTCACCCTGGACCACGCGGAGGACTCCGAGCTGCTCCGCGCCGCCCGCGCCGACATCTCCGCCGAACTCGTCGGACTATGGCGAGGCGGCCCCGCCGAGAACCTGGACACCTGGCTCTCCAACCTCGGCTGGCAGCCCTGGTGACGGCACGCCTCCCATGACCTCGCTGATAAACGGCGTGCCCGCCATCGAGATCGCGGCCCGGACCGGGGCCGTTTCGATGACTACCTTCCCCGGGCAACCATGGCCAGGAGGTCGAACGTGAGGCCGGCGGCGGCCAGCGCGGTGATCTGAGCGTGGTCGTAGGCGGGTGAGACCTCGACGACATCCGCACCGACGATGTCGAGGTCCGCGAGGGAGTACAGCAGCAGCTGAAGCTCCCGGGTGCTCAGCCCGCCGGGCTCAGGGGTGCCGGTCGCGGGCGCATGGGCGGGATCGAGCACGTCGATGTCGATGCTGATGTAGACCGGCCGATCAGCCACTCTCTCCCGGAGCCGGTCGGCGGCGTGCTCGATGCCGCGCCGCGCGACGTCGAGTGTGGAGATCGTCGCGAATCCCAGCTCCCTGTCGTCCTCCAGATCCTTGGCGGCCGGGGTTGTGTGGCGGATGCCCACATGGGCGCAGTGGTTCACCGCCAGCAGTCGCTCCTCGGTGGCCCGGCGGAACGGAGTGCCGTGAGTGAGCCGCGCACCGAACATGTTGTCCCAGGTGTCGAGATGGGCGTCGAAGTGGATGAGTGCCACGGGGCCGTGGTGCCGATGGGCGGCTCGCAGCATCGGGAGGGCGACGGTGTGGTCGCCGCCCAGAGTGATGATCCGGTCAGCACTTCGATAGAGCCGCTGAGCGGCCGACTCGATCTGACTCACCGCCTCGGCGATGTCGAAGGGAGTCACGCCGACGTCACCGGCGTCGGCGATCTGCAACCTTGACCACGGCTCGATCTCGAGCCCGAGGTGGTAGGGCCTCAGGAGTTTGGAGCCGGCGCGAATGGCCTCCGGGCCGAATCGTGCGCCTGGCCGGTAGGTGGTACCGGCATCGAACGGCACGCCGAAGATCGCGACGTCGGCCCGGGAGACCTCGTCGAGCCGCGGCAGGCGGGCGAACGTGGAGGGCCCCGCGAAACGCGGGAGCTGCCTGATGGAATCGGGCGGTCCGACGATCCCTGTGTCGCCGGACTCCGCGAGCTCGTCCTTCTCAACGCTCGACAACGCGATTCTCCCTCCAAGGTGACCGGCCCCCGTCTTCTGGGCCTCACAGTAGTCAGAGCTGTCTCCCGGGCATTCGGTCGATCGCACGAGGGATTCGCGCCGCTTCCGGCCTTCGGCACAATGCGCCGATACCTGGTGAGGACAATGATGCGAAGGTCGGCATGACACCCACGAGTGAGGATTCCGCTTGCCTGAGAATGCATCGGATGCGTATGCGTCCTTGACTCCAGACCTGCTCGGCGCCTTGGACGGAGAGCGCCGGCGATTGGGCATCCCGGGTGCCGTCGTCCACGTGAGCGGTCCGTCGTACGGCAGTTGGACCCGTGCGCTCGGCGTCTGCGATCTGGCCACCGGGGTGCGGCTCACCGCCGGCAGCCGCATGAGGATCGGGAGCCTCACGAAGACCATCGTGGCGCTGATCGTCCTGCGCCTGGTGGAAGCCGGAGACCTCTCCTTGGACGATGAGATACAGGCCCATCTGGCAGAGCCGCAGATCCCGCGAGGAGTCACCGTTCGCCGTCTCCTCGACATGACCTCGGGCCTGCCCGACTACACCTCGGAGGAGTTCGTCGCCGGTCTGCTCCTCGAGCCCGACCGGCTCTGGACTCCCTCCGAGCTGCTCAAAGTCGCCCTGCGGAACCCGCAGCAGTTCGAGCCCGGCACCTCCTGGGCGTACTGCAACGCCGGCTACATCATGCTGGGAATGCTCATCGAGCACGTAACCGGCGCACGAGTCGAGGACGTCGCGCGCCGGCTGGTCTTCGACCCCCTCGGCATGCGGGAGACCGAGCTCCCGCCGCTGACGCACGACGCCGCCGCCCTGCCGGATCCTCGGCTGCGTGGGTACCACCGCCGGGACGGCGAACTCGTCGACGCGACGCGCGTCAACCCGTCCTGGGCGTGGACCGCCGGTAACGCGGTGTCCACCGTGGGCGACTTGAGACTGCTCATCGAGGCATCGGTGCGCGGCGACCTCCTCCAGGAGCAGACCCGGCGTGAACGCATGCGCACCCACCCGGTGCCCGACAGCACCATCACCTACGGCCTCGGCATCGCGAACTTCGACGGCATGTGGGGCCACAACGGCGAACTGCCCGGATTCCAATCGTTCGCCGGCCACGATCCGGCGACCGCGATGACCGTCGTCGTCCTCACCAACCTCGACGACCACTCCGCGGACCTGCTCGCCGCGTTCCTGCGCACCCGGCTCGCGAACGCTGCCGGCTCATGAGGAAAAAGCCGACACCCGAGGATTCCACCGGGCCGGAGGTGTCCGGGAACCTGTCGCTCCTCCTCGAGGATCTGAGCAGACTCGTTCGTACCGAGTCGCCGTCGACGGACCTGGACGCGGTCGGCCGCTCCGCGCGGGTGGTCGCGGACTTGGTTCATGAGCGCTTGGGGCGTCGGCCAGAGATCCTGTGCGTCGACGGAGTCGACCATGTCCTGCTGCGCGGGGCCGATGCGAAGGTCATGCTCCTCGGGCACCACGACACCGTCTGGCCGCTCGGCACGTTGGACGAGCTGCCCTACACCGAAACTGCCGGCGTCGTCAGTGGCCCGGGCTGCTTCGACATGAAACTCGGCCTCGTCCAGGCGATCCACGCTCTCGCGTGGCTGCGGCGATGCCGCGGCACCGGCGTCCTCGACCAGGTGACCCTTCTCATCACGGGCGATGAGGAGCTGGGGTCCACGACATCACGGGCACTGATCGAGCAGGAAGCAGGCCGCTGCCGGGCAGCCCTCGTGCTGGAGGCGGCCGGCCCGGGCGGCGCACTGAAGACGGGGCGCAAAGGCGTGTCCCTCTACCGGATCGAAGTGCTCGGTCGTGCCGCGCACAGCGGTCTCGATCCGGAGAAGGGCGTGAACGCGACCATCGCGATCGCCGAGGTGGTGCTGGCGATCGCCCAGCTCGCTGACCCGGCGGCCGGTACGACCGTCACCCCGACGGTGATGAGCGCGGGCACGACGCCCAACACCGTGCCCGCGACGGCCACTGTGGCTGTCGACGTCCGGGCCGGCACCGCCGAGGAGCAACACCGCGTGGACCGGGCGATCCGCGAGGTCACGCCGGTTCTCGTCCCGGCGGAGATCCGGGTGCGGGGCGGAATCAACCGGCCGCCCATGGAACGGAGCGCGGCGGCGGCGCTGTTCAGCCAGGCACAACGAATCGCACGCCGCCTCGGCCATCCTCCGCTGGAGGAGATGACGGTCGGCGGCGCATCGGACGGGAACTTCACCGCGGGTATGGGAGTGCCCACCCTGGACGGGCTCGGTGCCGTCGGCGCCGGCGCCCACGCCCGCGACGAGCACGCGGAGATCGCGTGGATCCTCCCGCGTACGCGACTGCTCACCACCCTCATCGAGGAACTCACAGGTAGGAGCGCCGGGCCTCAACGGCGGGCGGAGATCACCTGACGCGCGCGCTCGCTGCTCGCCGCGAGTTCGTACAGGACTGTGATGAATCCGAGGAGATCCGCCGACGCCGTGAGGACTGTCGACACCGTCCGGTCGGCCGTCCGGGCGCAGCCGGGGATGCAGGTGGCGAGCTCGGCGGCCACCGGCGAGGGCAGGTCGACCTCGACCTCGAACGACGGGGGCGGCGGCGGACAGCTCAGTGCCGACGCGCGGGCCACGGCATCGGCGGCCCCTTCCCGCACCAGGTTCCTCGCCACGCTCGGCGCGACGGAGTCCGTGGCCGAGAATCCGTGTGTCTTCTTCACGGTCACGATCGTGGCCTCGGGGAAGATCTCGGTCGCGATCGCGCCGATGACGTCATCCCCGGTGACCAGGCCCACCGGGACACCGAGCGATGCCGCGTACAGGGCATTGACCTCGGCCTCCGACACCGGTGATCCGTTGACTCTGACCTCACCGAAGTAGGCGGAGAAGGTGTGCGCCAAGAGCCCGGGCGTGCCGGCCGGCGCGTGGTAGCCCACGAAGAGCGTCACGGCGCAGTCCTCGGTCAGGCCCTCGGCCATGCACTGGGCCTTGGGCTGCCCGAAGACCAGCCGTGCCCTCGGGTCGAGGCGCTCGTGGATCAGGTTGTCCATCGTCCCGTGGGAGTCGTTCACGAGCACGCTCGTCGCTCCGCCGTCGAAGGCGCCCGCGATCGCGGCATTGGCCTCCTCGGTCATGAGCTCCTGGGCTCGTGGGTAGCCGTACCCGCCGCGCACGATCTGGTCGAGGGTCGCGATGCCGGCGACGCCCTCCATGTCGACGGAAATGTACGCCTTCATCGCTGAGCTGCTCCTTCGTCGGTGCCACGCGTAACTCCCAGTGTTGTCGAGGCTTTCGCGCCAACACTGGGTCGATCGACCGAATCAAATCGGACACAGATGTACGATCACACAATGCAAGGCGGTACGAGCAGTCCAGCGGACCTGGGGCGGGTGGTCGAGCGGCTCGGCTCGACGCTGCTGACCATCAAGGCGGGGCCACGTCAGCCGGCTCGTGCCGTGACGACCGTCATCCTTCACGATCCTCTGGACCAACCCGACGTCCCGCCGGACGCAGTGGTGCTGGGCGTCGGCGTGGCGGCTGACGACAGCTTGGTCACCCTGGTCAGAGCGCTGGGCGAAGCCGGGGCCACGGCCCTCGTGGTCCGGGAGCCGCTGGCCGTCGACGAGGAGGTCGCCCGCGAGGCGGAGCGCGGCAAGGTGTCCGTCTTCGGCCTGGTGCAGGGCGCATCGTGGATCCAGGTGGCGACGTTGCTGAGCGGCGCTCTGCATCTCGGTGCCGATGGGGCGCCCGCTGTCGGCGGCGATGCGGACCGAGACCTGTTCGCCCTGGCGAACTCGCTGTCGGCTCTCCTCGATGCCCCGGTCACGATCGAGGATCTGTCGTCGCGGGTGGTCGCCTTCTCGGCTGACCAGGCCGGCGCCGACGAGCCGCGCCGCCTGACGATCCTCGGCCTCCAGGTGCCGCAGATCTACAGCGAATACCAGAGAGAACAGGGCATGTTCCGCCGCGTGTACGCCTCGGAGCGACCGGTGTTCATGCAGAACCCCGCCCCCGGCACCCGTCCTCGGGCGGCGATGAGGGTCCAGGCGGGCAATGAGCTTCTCGGCTCCATCTGGGCCGCCGTGGCAGGGCCGCTCACCCCCGAGCGGGAGGCCGCCATGATCGGGGCAGCACGGGTGATCGCGCTCGAGATGCTGCGTGCCCGCGTCAGCGCCGATGCCTCCCAACGACTCGGAGTGGCCCTGCTGTCCATGCTCCTTGAGGGAGGGACCGGCGCGCGCGAAGCCGCGCAGCAGCTGGCCTTCGGTTCGTCGCCGGTCTGCGTCCTGGTCCTGGGGCCGCTGCAGTCCGACGACGAGGTCCGCACGGCGGCCGACATCCAGCGAACGGCCTCCGCATTTCGGACGCACCTCAGGCCCACCTATCCGCGGGCCATCGTCGCCCAACTCGGTGGCGCGGTCTACGCCGTCGTCCCCGTGCGTGCCGCGGCCGCCCCGGCGCTGGCCGCCATGAAGGACCTGGCCGCCGAGTTCATCGCCCGTCTGGACACCACCACCGAGTTCTGCGCCGGACTCGGCGGCATCGTCGAGGACGTCAGCGAACTCGGCTCATCCCGGCGCGATGCCGATGCCGCGATGCGGGTGCTGAGCTCCAATCCGCGCGCGGGCAGACGCGTCGCGTCACTGGCGGACGTGGCGATCGAGTTTCTCCTGCTCCGCCTCGGCGACCTGATGGCAGCCGACCGCATCGAACTGACCGGCCCGCTCGCCGACCTGGAGGACTACGACACCGAACACGACACCCAGCTGGTGCCGACACTCCAGAGCTGGCTCGAGCACTTCGGGGACGTCGCCGCCGCGGCACGAGCCGTCCACGTGCACAAGAACACGTTCCGATACCGGCTCGGCCGGATCGAGACGATCGGCGGCGTGGATCTGGCCGACCCCGACGAACGATTCGCTCTGATGCTGCAACTCCGCCTCGGCCCCGGTCGGCGATCGCCGCGGCCACCCGCGTAGCGACCGGGACCGCATCAGCCGGTCCCGGGTTGGTCGATCGTCCAAGGTCCGCGCACGCAGATCAGGCGGACGTACGATGCGCCTCTCCGACTAGGCGGGTGAGTCTTGGTCTTCGACGTCACACCCCGACTCGGACCTTAAGGCGGGCCTGCCATGAATCGACGCGCTGCTGCTTTCGCAGCCCTCCTCATCGCTCTGCCGGCTCTTGCGGCTTGCGGCGGCTCGGGCTCGGGCTCGGGCTCGGGCTCGGACGGGGGCCAGGCGGGCTTCGCGACGGACGGCACGTTCGCGTTCGCGATCGACTCCGACCCAGGCGACCTGAATCCGCTCGTCACCAACCTCGTCAACGCGCAGATCGTCGGAATGTACTCCTACGACACGCTGATCTTCCTCGACCCCGAGACGGCCAAGCCCGCGCCCTTCCTGGCGAAGAGCTGGACCGAAAGCCCGACCAAGGTCACCTACACCCTGAACGACGCCATCACCTGCGCCGACGGCACGCCGTTCACCGCGCAAACCGCCGCTGACAACCTCAACTGGATCGTCGACCCCGCCAACAAGTCGCCGCGCCTGGAATCCGTCGTGCCGGCAGATGCCAAGGCGAGCGCGAAGGGGAGCGTTCTCACCGTCACCACCTCCAAGCCGCGGCCCTTCATGCTGTACGACATCGGCGCGCAGCAGCTGGTGTGCGAGCGCGGCCTGAAGGACCCCAAGAGCCTCTCCGCGGGGAGCGACGGCACCGGCCCGTTCGCCATCGATCGCGTCGTGGCCGGAGACTCGATCACGATGACCCGCCGAGAGGGCTACACGTGGGGCCCCAAGAACAGCACCTCGAACACGCCGGGGATGCCGAAGACCGTGACGACCAAGATCGTGCCGAGCCCGTCGACCAGAGCGAACCTGCTGCTGTCCGGTCAACTCAACGCGGCCATAGTGAGCGGCAAGGACGAGGAACGCCTCGCCGCTCTCAAGTCGCAGCCGACGCCGGCCATGTCCGGAATGATCGTCTACAACCACCATCAAGGTCTCCCGACCGCTGAGGCCGCCGTACGGCGCGCACTGACCCAGGCGATTGACCTCGACACCCTCACGAAGATTCTGACCGGCGGCAAGGGCGAACGGGCGAAATCGCTGCTCTCCGGACACCCGAGCCGGTGCGCCTACGACACCGTCCAGGGCAACCTGCCTTCCCACGACCCGAACGCCGCCGGCCAGGCCCTGCGCGCGGTGGGCAAGCCGGTCGACATCACACTTGTCTACGACAACTCCACGGACACGGGCAGCGCCGCTGCGGAATACGTCGCGAAGCAGTGGGAGACCGCCGGCGCCGCCGTGAAACTCGACGGTGGTGACGAGAACTACATCATCAGCCGGACCTTCGCGGCCAAAGACCCGTCGGGCTGGACGGCATCGCTGGGGCTCAACCTCCAGACGGGCACACCGGCCATCTTCCCGCAGTACCTCTCCGGACCTGCCGCCCCTGCGGGGACAAACTTCGCCTCCATCGACAACAAGGACTACAACCGCAGCGTCGTCGCGGCCGCCGACCGGACCGGTGACGATGCCTGCAAGGCCTGGGCCGAGGCGGAGAAGACCCTGATGACAAGCGCTGACCTCATACCGGTGTCCGTCACGCCGTACAAGATGTACTTCAATGGCGCGACGGCGCTCTACCTGCCCATCGGCGGCTCCGCGATCCGCGTGCTGAAGTGACCACGGAACCGACCGTCACCCTGCTGACGGGAACCGGGGCGGGACCGGATTCCGCGACCGGAACGTTCCGGGGCAGAGGTGGGCGACTGGGGGCCTTCATCGTGCGGCGGCTGGTGCGGCTCGCGTATTCGGTGGTCACCCTGGTGACCGTCGTCTTCCTGATGGTCCGGCTGATCCCAGGAGACCCGGTCCGCAATGCCCTCGGAATCAACGCGACGGCCGCGGTCGTGGAGGCACAACGCGAAAGCCTGGGACTGAACGACCCGCTGTGGACGCAGTACCTGAACTTCTGGAAGGGGCTGCTCACGTGGGATCTCGGAGACTCTTTCTCCCTTCACCTGCCGGTGACCACGATCATCGAGCAGCGCCTGCCGGCGACCCTGGAACTCGCGTTCCTGTCGCTGGCGCTGGTGCTCCTGGTGTCGATCC
The DNA here is from genome assembly GCF_044465295.1 of Nonomuraea sp. NPDC049714. Classification (NCBI taxonomy): domain Bacteria; kingdom Bacillati; phylum Actinomycetota; class Actinomycetes; order Streptosporangiales; family Streptosporangiaceae; genus Nonomuraea; species Nonomuraea sp. NPDC049714. The sequence continues at coordinate 215,500 of NZ_JBITLM010000016.1, forward strand.
CGCTCGGCATCGTCGTCGCCGCGCTCACCCGAGGCGGCCGCAGACCCACCGTCGACCTGGCCTACACCTCGGCGAGCGGCCTGTTCGCCGTCATCCCCGAGTTCCTCATGGGAGTCGCTCTGGTGTACTTCTTCGCCGTTCAGAGCCACCTGCTGCCCGTGGCGGGCCGAACCGATCCGAGTTCGTACGTGCTGCCCGTCCTGGCCCTGTCGATCGCGGTCGCCGCAGGCGTCTCGAGGATCGTCCGGGTCGAGGCGCTCACCGTGTTCGAGCAGGACTACATCCGGACGGCGCGGGCGAAGCGCATGTCAAGGTGGCGCCTGTACTTCCGCCACGCTCTGCCGAACCTGGTGACCTCCTCGCTCACCGTCGCCGGAATCGTGCTCGGCTCCCTCGTCGCGGGCACGGTGCTGATCGAGACCATCTTTTCGTGGCCCGGACTCGGGCTCACGATCGTGGACGCGGTGCGGAGCAAGGACTTTCCGCTCGCGCAGGGGATCGTCATCGTCTACGGCTTGATCGTCCTCGTTTCCAACCTCTTGATCGACATCGTCCTGGTCTGCCTTGACCCGCGTTCAGCGCTGAAAGACACGTGATGGCGGTGACAAGCATGTCCTCTCCCGACTCCGCGCTGGCGGGGCCGCCCGCCGCGACGGCGGTGGGCGAGCCGATGCCCATGGCGGTCTCGTCTCGCCGCAGGTTCCTGACCGTCCTGCGTTCTCCCCTCGGCATCGGCGCGCTGGCCGCCCTGATGGTGGTCGCGTTCTTCGCGGTGTTCGGACCGGTGCTGTGGGGCGAGGCCGCGCGGCAGGCCGATCTGACCCAACTGTCCGCGAAGCCCAGCGCGGACCACCTCCTCGGCACCGACGCGGGTGGCCGGGACGTTCTCGCGCGGGTGCTGACCGCGACCCGGCTCTCGATCGTCACCGCCGTCCTGTCGACCGCCCTCGGCGTGTTCGTCGGTGTGGTCATCGGCCTGCTGCCGACGATCGCGCCCCGGCGGCTGGGGCGGTTGGTCAACAGCGCCATCGGCGTGGCACTCGCCTTTCCGGCTCTCCTGCTCGCCATCGTCGTGTCGATCACCCTCGGTGTGGGCGCCACCAGTGTCACACTGGCGATCGGCCTGGCCATGGCGCCGTCCTACGCCCGGCTCACTCAGACCCTCGGTGCGTCGGTGACCGGGCGCGACTTCGTGGCCGCCGCTCGCATCCTCGGCGTCAGCCGAGCGCGGATCCTGGTACGGCACGTCCTGCCCAACGTGCGAGACCTGCTCATCGTCAACGCCAGCATCGGCGCCGGCACCGCGCTGGTCGCGGCGACGGGGCTGTCCTTCCTGGGCCTCGGCGTACAGGCGCCGGACTACGACTGGGGCCGCATGCTCAACGAGAGCATGGGAGCCATCTACGTGAACCCCGCTCCGTCTCTGGGGCTGGGCGCCGCCATCGTGTTCGCCGGCGTGACGTTCGCGCTCGCCGGCGAGGTGCTCGCCCGGACATTCGGGCTGCACCGGCCCTCCGGCCGCCGACGGCGCCGGCAGCCTACCGGTTCGACGGCGGCATCACCGGTCCCGCAGGTCGCGGAGGACCCCGTGCTCCGCGTACGCGGCCTGCGCGTGGAGGCGCTCCGAGGGGATGGATGGGCGACGCCGGTTCGTGGCGTCAGCTTCGACATCGATCGAGGGGAGATCGTCGGCATCGTCGGTGAGTCAGGCTCGGGGAAGTCACTGACCTGCATGGCAGTCGCGTCACTCCTGGAAGAGCCACTTCACGTGACGGCGTCATCGGTCCAGTTCGACGGCACGGAACTGGTCGTCAGGGGCAAGGTCCCCGGCAGACCGCGCTCCAAGTCGCTGGCCCAACAGCTCGGCACGCGGCTGGCATTCGTCTTCCAAGATCCCTCGACCTCGCTCAACCCCGCCCTTCACGTCGGTACGCAGGTCGCGGAGGTCGGTCTCCTGCACGGCGGCCTCAGCCGACGCGAGGCACGCCGGCGTGCGGTCGACCGGCTTGCCGCGGTACGGCTCTCCGACCCGGCTCGCCGCGCCCGCCAGTATCCCCACGAGTTCTCGGGTGGCATGCGGCAACGAGCCACGATTGCGATGGGGCTCATGGGCGAACCGGCGCTGGTCATAGCCGACGAGCCGACAACGGCCCTCGACGTCACGGTGCAGCGGGAGGTCCTGGCGCTCTTGCGGAAGGTGAACCGTGAGCATGGGACGGCCGTCATGTTCGTCTCGCACGACATTTCGCTGGTCTCGTCATTCTGCACGCGAGTCCTGGTCATGTACCGGGGAGCCATCGTGGAGAGCCTGAGCACCGAGGATCTCGCGAGCGGACGCGCGGAGCATCCCTACACCCGGGCGCTGATGGCGGCGGTGCCGCACATGGACGCCGTCCCGGGCACCGAGTTCGCCACGATCACCGAGGGTGCCGAGTTTCCCCTCGACGCCGTAAGGGAGGGGTCGGTGTGAGCGACCTCGCCTTCGAGAACGTGGGAGTCAGGTACGGGCACGGACCCGCCGCCCATCAGGCGGTTCGTGGGGTGAGTCTCCACGTGCCGAGCGGCCGGACGGTGGGGCTGGTGGGCGAGTCAGGTTCGGGCAAGTCGACGCTGGCTCGCGCCGTCGTCGGCCTGCACGAGGCGCATACGGGCCGTATCCTGGTCGACGGCACCGATGTCGTCGGTGCCCGGGGGAGCGCCGCGTCCGTTCGCCGCACCGTGCAGCTGATCTTCCAGGACGCCAACTCCTGCCTGAACCCAAGGATGTCCATCGGCGCCTCGATCGAGGAGGCGCTCGCCGTACGCGGAAGATCCACGCGACGCGATCGCGCTCACCGGCGCGGCGAGGTGGCCGCACTTCTCGAGATGGTCGAGCTCGACCCGGCCCGTGCCGGCGATCTGCCCATGCAGTTGTCGGGGGGTCAACGTCAACGCGTCGCGATCGCGCGGGCGCTGGCCGCCGAGCCCCGGGTGCTGCTCGCTGACGAGATCACTTCGGCGCTGGACGTCTCGGTGCAGGGGACCGTGCTGAATCTGCTGATGCGCGTCCAGCGGGACCTCGATCTGACGGTTCTCTTCATCAGCCACAACCTCGCTGTGGTCAGGCAGCTGTGCGACCACGTCGCAGTCATGAAGGACGGGCAGGTCGTCGAGGTCGGATCGGCGACCGAGGTGATCGACCACCCCGAACACCCCTACACACGTGAGCTGGTCCGTGCCGTCCCCCGGATCGGCACCCCTCTCTTCGGCGAAGGAACCACTCTATGAACTCTCGCCTGTTCAGTCTCGATGACGTCCGTCAGGTCGTCACCGTTCCCGAGACTGCTATCACGGCGGATGGAAGAACGGTCGTCTTCACGCGGCGCCAGGCGGCAGACCACCGCACGGAGACCTCGCTGTGGGCGGTTTCCCGCGACTCTCAGCCACAGCCGCTGACCCACGGGCCGACGGATCGAGCACCTCGCATCGTCCCAACGGGGATCATGTTCCTGCGCGATGTCGACGGATTCCCGCAGTTGCATCTCCTGCCGCACATGGGTGAGCCGACGCGGTTGACCGAGCTGCCGCTGGGGGCCGGGGCCGCGGCCGTCAGCCGGGACGGTCGCCGGGTCGCGTTCTCCGCACCCGTGAACCGCGCGCCCGGCGACGCCGCTGCGCCCATCGTCATCGACACGCTCGACCAGAAGGCGGACGGGATCGGCTGGATCGGCAGTGTCCGCCGCCAGATCTTCGTGATGGACCTGGGATCCAGGCAGATCAGACAGGTCACCGACGGCGACTACGACGCGGACGGCCCGGCATGGTCGCCCGACGGCGACCGCCTCGCATTCACGGCCTCCATGGCCCACCGCGCAGACGTCGAGCTCGAACGCCGCGCCTACGCGGTCGAGGTCGACGACCCGCTCGCTCCGGTGCAGGTGCTCGGACAGGCCACAGGAGTGACCGGTCCGGTCATGTGGGCTCGCGACGGCGCGTCGCTGCTCGCCGTGGGATCACCCGCGATGGTGGCAGGTCATGCCCGGCTTCTCCGGCTGTACGGCGACGGCAGGCCCGACACCGACATCACGGCTGGGCTGGACCGCAATGTGCTGCCGGGCGCGACGGGCTACCCAGGTGGCCACCCGGCCCAAAGCCACGACGGCAGCGAGATCGTCTTCTGCCTGCGTGACCGTGGCTGGACCCATCTGTACGGGGTCGGTCCGGATGGCGGAGAGGGCAGGCCGATCGTCGCGGAGCCGCATCAGGTCGTCTCCGCGCTCTCGGTGGCCGCCGAGGCACCCCGTGCCGCGATCGTCCTGACCACTCCTGAGTCGTTCGCCGAGGTCGCGATCGTCGACCTCGCCACCGGCGAAGTCGAGGTCCTCACCTCGCTGATGGAAGAGAGCCTCCCCGGGGTCCAGCTCTGTCGACCGGAGCCACGAGAGTTCACGATCAGCGATGGCGTCGTCGTCCACGGGTGGCTGATGGCGGCACCGGACACGACCGGAACCGCTCCGCTCCTGCTCGACATCCACGGTGGGCCGCACAACGCCTGGGCCGGTGTGGCCGACGAGATCCATCTGTACCAACAGCTCCTCGCCGCACGCGGGTGGCGTGTCCTCACGCTCAACCCCCGTGGATCCGACGGGTACGGCGAGGAGTTCTACCGAGCCGTCGACGGCGGCTGGGGACGAGCTGATCTGGCGGACTTCATCGAGCCGATCGACCAGTTGATCGCCGAGGGGATCGCCGACCCCGAGCGACTCGCTGTCGCCGGCTATAGCTACGGCGGCGTCGCGACCTGTGCCCTCACCGCCCACACCGACCGGTTCGCGGCCGCGGTGGCCGGCGGCCTGATCTGCGACTTCGCCTCCATCGCCGGTCAGCGACTGCTGCCGGAAGGCTTCCTCGCCTCGGCGACCGCAGGTGCCGCGCCGACAGACGTGGTCCGGCTCATCGAGAGCTCTCCGATCGCACGCGTCGAGCAGGTGAAGACACCCACGCTCGTGCTGCACGGCGAGAACGACAACACCTGCCCGATCGGACAGGCGCAGCAGTGGTTCTCGGCACTGCGGATCCAGGGTGTGCCGACTCGCCTGGTGGTCTATCCAGGAGGCAGCCACCTCTTCATCGCCGACGGCGAGGTCGATCACCGCGTCGACTACCACGCCCGGGTCGTGGAATGGGTCGAGCTGCACACCCGCGCCGCCGCACGGCCGGCCGCGCTGTCGCCGGCCCCACGTGGGGAGCACTACTGGCGCCGCCGTCTGGACCTCCTCCGAGAACGGCACGGAGTCGTCGGGGCGCAACTCGGCATTGTGCAGCTCGATCGGAGCGGAACGGTCTTCGACCGCATCACGGTCAGCTCCGGGGTCCTGAACGTCTCGACCCGGGAACCCGTCATCGACGACGCCGTCTTTCAGATCGGGTCGATCACGAAGGTCTGGACGACGATGCTCGTCATGCAGCTCGTCGACGAGGGGCTGCTCGATCTCGACGCTCCCGTGCGCGAAATCCTGCCGGACTTCAGGCTGGCCGATGACGAGTCGCCCCCGGTGACGGTACGGGCGTTGCTCAACCACACCAGCGGCATCGACGGGGACGTCTTCACCGACACCGGGAGGGGAGACGACTGCGTCGCGCGGTACGTGGAGCACCTCGCCGCCGTCTCCCACATCCACCCGCTTGGAGAGAGGTTCTCCTACTGCAATGCCGGCTTCGTCGTCGCGGGCCGCATCGTCGAGGTGCTCCGCGACATGACGTGGGACGAGGCGCTGCTCCACTATTTGATCAAGCCGATGGGCCTGCGGCACACCATCACCCTGAGCGAGGACGCACCCAGGTTCGCCACGGCGACCGGCCACGCCGGCTTCGGCGACGAGTCGGCCCCGGTGCCCCAGTGGTCGATCACCCGATCCATGGGACCCGCGGGCCTGATCGTGGCGAGCGTCGGCGACCTGCTGACGTTCGCGGAGATGTCACTGCGCGGAGGGGTGACCCGGGAAGGCGTTCGTCTGCTGTCAGCCGGCAGCGCTCGCCTGATGACCATCGAGCATGTCGATCTGAGACAGAGCGTCGCCACCGTCCAAGGCTGGGGACTGGGCTGGTTCCTCGAGGACTGGCGGGGAACCTTCGTATACGGCCATGACGGCGGCACGATCGGCCAACGTTCATACCTGCGCTTGATCCCCGGTACGAACTACGCGGTGGCGTTGCTGACCAGCGGTGGTCAACCGGATGGTCTCTTCTACGAGCTGTTCGCGGACGTCACGTCGTCGATCGACGGCAGCCTGCCCCCGGTCCAGGTCCGGGCCGACATGACACGTCCGCCCGAACCGCTGGAGGGCGCCTGGGAGTGCGCTGGCTATCGCGCGGAGGTGGCCCCCGACGCGGACGGTCTCAGACTGACACTGTGGGAGCGGAAGGGGCATCTGCGCGACGGCACGGCAGCAGAGCCGGAGTTCGTCGCGCTGCATGCCTCGAACATCCCGGGCGTCTACGCCTACACCACCGCTGAGCTCGCGGGGGAGAAGCAGTTCCGGCCCGTCGCCGGCGGCGTCTACAACGGACACCGCTTCCTGCGGCAGGAGTGCTCATGACGACCCAGGCGCCGAACTCGACCTCCATGGAGTTGCGGCTGCTTCACCGCCCGGAGGAGATGTCTGCCGCCTCCGAGCTCGTGGCGCAGATCTGGAAGGTCCAAAACACCCAGTCGCATGTCAGCCCGGAGCTCCTCACGGCGTTCGCGCACGCGGGCAACTACGTCGCCGGTGGTTTCCGCGGCCATGAGCTCATGGCGGTCTGCGTCGGGTTCTTCTACCCGCCCCGGGAGAATGCCCTGCACTCCCACATCGCCGGCGTGCGACCAGACGCGGCGGGCACAGGATGGGGCAGAGCCCTCAAGCACCACCAGCGCGACTGGTGCCTGGCCCGCGGTGTCACTCGCGTGACGTGGACCTATGACCCCCTGGTGGCCCGGAACGCGTACTTCAACCTCCACAAGCTCGGCTGTGAGGTCGAGGTCTACCTGCCCGACTTCTACGGACCGATGGGTGACGGGCTCAACCAGGGCCAGCACAGCGACCGGATCATGGTGGCCTGGCACATCGGGCAGACCACAGCGCCCTCACCAGCCGAGAAGAAGCACGGCCCCGCCGTGCTGAGGTCCGTGGACCGGCGACCCCAGCTCGACCTCGGCCGGGCGGAGTCTCTGACCCGATGCGTCGTGGAGATCCCCTCGGACATCGAGGCTCTACGGCGCCACGAACCCGAGCTCGCGATCTCATGGCGGCTCGCGCTACGACGGGCGCTGGGTGGGCTGCTGGAAGAAGGCTGGGTCGTCGTCGATTTCGACCGCCGGGGTCACTACTGCCTCACGAGGAGCACCTGAGAATGTACATCGAGCGTGTCGAGCTCATCACGGTCCGGATGCCGCTGATCCACCCGTTCACCACCTCGTTCTCCACCCAGACGGAGCGCCTTCCGCTCCTGATCCGGGTCACGGCCTCAGACCACGGCGGCACCGTGACAGGGTGGGGTGAGTGCGTCGCCCTCGCCGAGCCGTTCTACTCGCCGGAATACCTTGAGGGAGCACGAGAGGTCCTGCGGCGATTCCTCGTGCCCGCGCTGTTCGAGTGGCAGGCCGCGGGTCACGCCGTGTCGGCATCGACGGTCGGCGCGGCACTTGAGCACGTGGTCGGCCACCGCATGGCCAAGGGCGCTCTGGAGATGGCGATCCTGGATGCCCAGCTGCGGCTTCGGAACATGTCGTTCGCAGCGCAGCTCGGTGTGACCCGCGTCTCGGTGCCGTCGGGGGTCAGCGTCGGCATCGAAAAGTCGATTCCCGACCTGCTCGGTCGGGTGGGCGACTTCGTCGACCAGGGCTACGCGCGCATCAAACTCAAGATCCAGCCCGGGTGGGACCTCGAGCCGGTCAAGGCGGTGCGCGAGCGGTTCGGCGACATCGCGCTGCAGGTTGACGCGAACACCGCCTACCGTCTCTCCGATGCCCAGCGGCTGCGCAGACTCGACCCCTTCGATCTGCTGCTGATCGAACAGCCGCTGGGCGAGGAGGACCTGCGGCAACACGCTCTGCTCGCGGGCCTGCTCACCACGCCGATCTGCCTGGACGAGTCGATCGTTGACGCGCGGTCGGCCGCCGACGCGATTGCGCTGGGGGCGGCGAGTGTCATCAACATCAAGCCTGGAAGAGTGGGGGGATACCTCGAGGCGGCACGCATCCACGACCTCGCGCTGGCGCACGGCGTCGCGGTCTGGTGCGGCGGCATGCTCGAAACCGGCATCGGCCGAGCCGCCAACGCGGCGCTGGCCGGGCTCCCGGGCTTCACGCTGCCCGGCGACATCTCGGGCTCGGATCGGTTCTACGCCCAGGACATCACCGAGCCGATCGTCATGAAGGACGGCGCGGTGTCGATCCCCGGCGGACCCGGGTTCGGCGTCGAACCCCTTCCCGCGGCACTCGGCGAGATGACCGTTCACACGCTCGACCTCACCGCCTAGCGACGAGACCAAGGATCAGGCCAGATGGGATCAGCAGGCAGCTACGACACCATCGTCGTCGGAGCGGGCTCGTCCGGCTCGGCACTCGTGGCACGGCTCGCCGACGCGGGACAGCGGGTGCTGCTGCTCGAGGCCGGCCGGGACTACGCGGCCTCGCAGCTTCCGGAGGCATGGAGGTCGCCGAATCCGTTGAACGCGATCCTGAACTCCGACTACAACGCGTTCTTGTGGGACGGGCATCTGGCCACCAGGACCGAGGCCCAGGAGCCCTACCTGTACTGGCGAGGCAAGGGCCTCGGCGGAAGCTCGACGGTGAACGGGCAGATCGCGATCCGGCCGCCCATCGAGGACTTCGACGAGTGGGCGGCCTCCGGTTGCACCGGATGGTCGTCCGCGGAGGTCATGGCGGACTTCGTCGCCCTGGAGTCCGACGCCGGCTTCGGCGACGAGGACTACCACGGCACCGCCGGCCCGATCCCCGTCTACCGGGCCCCGGTCGACACGTGGGGCTCGGTCGACCAGGCGCTCCGCGCGGCAGCGCTCGCCTCGGGTTTCGGGTGGGCCCCGGACGTCAACGCACCCGGCGCGACCGGCGTCTCTCCCTACCCCATCAACTCGATCGACCGTCGACGGGTCTCGTGTCACGACGCCTACCTGGAGCCACGTCGCGACAACCCGGGCCTCACCATCCGCGGCGACAGCCTGGTCGACGTGGTTCTCTTCGAACGTGCTCGGGCAGTCGGCGTCCGGCTGGCCGACGGATCGGCCTTCCACGCGAACCAGGTCGTGCTCAGCGCGGGTGCCACGGCCTCGCCCTCGATCCTCATGCGCTCGGGCATCGGCCCCGCCGATGACCTCCGACGGCTGGGCATCGAGGTCCGTGCCGATCTGCCGGTGGGCCGTGGGCTCCAGGACCATCCGATGGCCCTGATCGGCATCCCGCTCACCGAAGCGGCCTCGGCCGGCCCCGCCGACCGGCACACGAACTGCTGCGTGCGCTACAGCAGCGGCACCGTGCCCGGCGGGAACGACATGATGCTGGCCGCCCTCAACCAGAACGCGCTGGCCATGGCGGCGGCCGAAGTGCGCGCCGGCGCCGGTGCCGTCGGGGTGTTCGTCAACCGGACCTACTCGCGCGGAACGCTGAAGCTTCGAAGCGCCGACCCGAGCACGCAGCCCCGGGTGGCGCTGAACATGTTGTCGGACGAGCGCGACATCGACCGCCTGGAAGCGGGCATCAGGCTCCTCGGCGACCTGGTGGCCCACTCCAGCTTCGCGGAGATCGCCGACGGCGATCTCTGGCGGGTCAATTCGTCGCTGCGCGATGCCCTGGACACACCAGGGCGACTGCGCGGCTACCTGCGCGCCAGCGTGGTCGACACGCAGCACGCGACGAGCACGTGCCGGATGGGAGATCCGAACGCGCCGGAGACGGTCGTCGACCCCCGGTGCGAGGTCCTCGGTTTCGAGGGTCTCCGAGTCGTCGATGCCTCCGTCTTCCCCTTCGTCCCACGCGCCAACACCCATCTCGCCTGCGTGATGTTCGGCGAGCACATGGCCCGCAGGCTCCACTGAAGCCGGCTTCGATCCAGAAGGAATGAGCAGATGAAGCGCCTGAGCAACATCATCGACGGCACCCCGGTCGAAGCCGCGGACCCGGAGCTCCGCAGCGTCGTCAACCCGGCCACCGAACAGGTCGTCGCACTGATTCCGGCCGGATCGGCCGCCGACGCCGCGGCGGCGGTGGAGTCGGCGCAGGCCGCGCACGCGGGCTGGGCGAGGCTCGACCTCGAGGACCGCCTCGGCCGGCTGAGCCGCACCGCCGACCTCCTCGAACGGCATGTGCGCGAGCTGGCGGAACTCGAGAACCGGGAGATGGGCAAGCCTGTCCCGCTCGCCGAGCAGTTCATCGCGGGCGGAATCGCCTCGTTCCGGCTCGGCATCGAGCGGGCGCGGTCCTATCCGTTCGTCGCCGACGTCACAGCTCCGGGCGAGTCCGGACGGACAGTGGTCATCCGTGAGCCGCTGGGCGTGCTGGCACTCATCGTGCCCTGGAACTTCACGGTGACCTCGATCCTGGGGGCCCTGGGCCCCCTGCTCGCCGCCGGCAACACAGTGGTGATCAAGCCCTCGGAGAAGGCGCCGCTGTCCGCGGCCCGGCTCGTCGAGCTGTGCGACCTTCCGGCAGGCGTGGTGAACCTTCTCCTGGGCGACGCGCGCGCCGGCAAGCCCTTGGCCGAGCACGAGGCGGTCAAGCTGGTGCACTTCACCGGGTCTGTCGAGGCGGGCCGCAGCGTCGCCGTCGCTGCGGCCAAGCGCCTTCAGCGAACGATCCTGGAACTGGGAGGGAACGACCCCGTCCTCGTCGACGCCGACGTCGACGTGGCCGCCACCGCCAAGGCGGTCGCGACGTCGACGTTCCTCAACAGCGGACAGATCTGCACGTCGTCGGAGCGGATCTACGTGCACCGCGCGGTCGCGGACGAGTTCATCGCCGCCCTCGTGGCCGAAGCCGAAGGCTGGACGATGAGCGACGACCCCTACTCCCCGGGCCTGGGACCACTGGTCGACGACACCCAGAGGAGGATCGTGCACGACCACGTCCACGAAGCCGTCGACCGCGGGGCGACGCTGCTCTGCGGTGGCGGGCAACCAGACCGGCCCGGATACTTCTACCCCGCGACGGTGCTGACCGAGGTCACCTCGGACATGCGCATCATGAAAGAGGAGACCTTCGGGCCGGTCGCCCCCGTCACCGTGGTCGACTCCTTCGCCGAAGCCATCGACCTGGCCAACACCACAAGCTTCGGACTCGCGGCGACGGTCTATTCCTCGACCCCCGAGAACCTGCGGCGCTGCAGGGAGATCAACGCCGCTCTCGTGTGGATCAACGAGTGGCAACACGGTGGCGTCAACATGGTCTACGAGCCGTGGGGGGTCAGCGGGATGGGTGCGACCGGGGCAGCGGCGTCGTTCGACGCCGCCACCCGCCCGGTGTCGATGCTCTACTCGCCGTCCACGAACCACGGGTAGTACGGGGCCGTGCTCCCGGCGGGGGGTCGCGCCGGTCGTGGCGGCCTGAGCAAGGGCCCACTTCGGAGCCGAGCACCCAGGTCGCCGTACAGGTCAGGCGCGCCTCGGATGACCGGGTGCTGTGGCAGGGCCGGGCCACGGCGCAGTCGGGCGGTAACGGACCGGCGGGCAGCTACTCGGTCGACACGGGGCGGGTCATGTGCGGTGGCAGCTCGTTCGCGGCGCCGCTCACCGCGTACGTGGTGGTGCGCGGCGACGGCGGGCAGTGGTCGCCGCGCGTGCCGATCGCCTGGCGGTCCTGCGGACTGGTAGCGTGCCGGGGGTTCCGGCCGGGGCCCGGTGAGGATCCTCGCGTTGAGCACCGTGGTGACCTTGAGGGCCCATTCGCTGCCGTAGCGCAGCCCGTTGTCGTGTCCGTCCAGGCGATCACCGGCCGGCTGCGAGCGCGGCGATGTCCGCGCGGAGCACTCGATCCCCTTTGACTCGCGGTCGAGCCGTTCACTGTCGCCTTTGGAGATGACGGCCGCGTACGCCACCCAGCCCGGTAGGCAGACGCTGGACCACGGCTGGGCATCAAGGTCGCCCGGATGCAACGCCTCGTATGCGTTCCGGCTCAGCCCATCACCGTGCCCGTGTTCGCGGTGTTTCGGTTGCGCTTACGAGAGAACGCACCCAGGTCGATTTCCAGGCCGGTGCGCGGGGCCCGGAACCGGACGGGCGACGCGTCATGGTCGACTCCGTTCTCCACCTGGTTGATCAGTTCCGTCATCAGCTGACCCACGACTGGCGCGTTCTTGAATTGGTTACCGCTCGTTCCGATCGCAAGGTAGAAGCCCTCGAGTTCGGTGCGGTCGTAGATCGGAGTCCAATCGTCGGCGACGTCGTAAACGCCCACCACGCCGCGGGCCCGGTTGGGCACCTCCAGGTCGGGCAACCGCCGCGCGGCCCGCGTCACCTGAGCCTCGAAGACCGCGGCCGTCGGGTGGATGTCGACGGCGTCCGGGTCGTCGGTCCACTGCATCGGATCGCACTCCGGTTCCGTTCCGCCGACGAGCAGGTCCCCTCCTCCTTCACCGCGGAAATAGGTGCCCAGATCCATGTCCGCCACCACGGGCCCGCCGTAGCCCTCCGGGACCGACACGTGCGCTACTTCCTGCCTCATCGGGCGCACACCGACCGTGAAGTCGGAACCCACGCCGGCCAACCGATTCAACGCGCCGGACCACGGACCGGCCGCGTTGACCACGACGGCACAGGGAATCCGGGTGCCGTCCGACAGCCGCACCGCCGTCACGCGCCCGCCGGCCTTCTCCAGCGCTGTCACCGTGCTGCGGAAGCGGAACTCCGCCCCACACGCCGAGGCCGCGGCGGCGAGGTTTACGGCGGCGAGGCTTGGGTCCGAGACGTAACCGGCATCCGGGGTGTACACGCCACCGAGCGATTGTTTCGCGTCCTCCCAGAATTCCTCGTCGTCGAGCCGCTTCGGCGGCCAATAGCGGCCGACGTCGATACCTGGAACGCGCTCGGCCAAGGTCGCGCTGTCCCATTCCTCGTAGGGAACACCGATCTCATCGAACAACGGAAGCCACGACGTACGCGGAGCCGCCTCGACGTCCAGCATGACCAGCCCACTCTTGCGGAACATCGCGAGGTCGCTGACATCGTGCCCGAGGTGGCCGGCCCAGTCGAGCCAGCCGAAATGCGCCTCCCACGCCGTTGCCACCCCGGCGTTGGTGGAGAAGTTGAACCGAACGACCGCACTCGATGCCGAGGTCGACCCCTGTCCAGCCCCTGGGGCCCGATCGAGCGCGATAACCCGGTGCCCCGCCCGTGCAAGCTCAAGGGCGATCGACGAACCGATCACCCCTGTGCCGATCACGACCACATCGGTACTCAGGCGCTTACCGGGCACGGCAGGTCCTGAGGTAGCTGAGGAACGAGGCCTGCAGGCCGGTCACATGCGTTTCGCGCAGGACCGCGCTGGTGACGGCTCCGCCGCGGGCGGTCAGGCGGTGCAGGACGGTGGCCGCGTTCTTCGTGAGGTTCTGGTAAATGGCCAGGTCTCCGAGAAGCTCTCGGTCGTTGACGGTCAGGTGAAGCTTGGCGGCAGGCAGGCTGTCGCCAAGCTCTTCGAGCCGTGCGAAGACCTGACTGTCTTCACTGGCAACGCCGGGACTGCCCGCTCCGATGGTCTCGAAGAGCGTGCAGTCGGTGAGCCAGGTGTAGAGACTGAAAAGTCCGCCGTAGGAGTAGCCGAAAAGGCCGTGACCGCTCGTGGCTGTGCCGTAGTCGCGTTCGATTCGCGGGTGCAGTTCCGAGGTAAGGAAGCTCAGGAAGGCATCGGCGTGGGTGTCGCGTAGTTCGGCGAGGTACGCGTCGGCTTCTTCGCGTGTCCTCGCGCCCGCTTGAACTCCCATCTCCACGGCATCGATGAGCTCCTTGGCGATGGGCTCGCCAGGTGGCACGAGGTCTCTGTTGCGCAGCCGATCCCAGTGCTGCGCTTCCTCGCCTGCGTAGCCGACGCTGACTTGGATGTATGGCTGGATCTTCTGCATGGGGTCCATCTGGGTGACGATGAGCGGAGCCGTCATGCCCACGGCCCAGTTGCCGTCGAGCACATAGACGACAGGCGCTTGCGTCCCGGCGGGATCGTAGCCCGGTGGCGTGGTGACCCAGACGCCGTAGTCATGCCCGCCGCCGGAACGCATTTCGAAGTAGTCGGTGTCGGCGAGGCAGCCCTGCCACATGGTGCTCATCGGAGGTCCTTCACAACTCGGCCGGCCTGGAGAACGAGGACGGCGTTGGCGGGGTCAGCGAACAGTTCGGGGTCTTCGAGCGGGTTGCCGTTCCAGAGCACGAGGTCTGCCTGCATGCCGGGAGCGATGACCCCCACCTCGTCGGACAGGCCAAGGATCTCAGCGTTGGTCTTGGTGGCTGCCACGAGAGCCTCCATCGGCGTCTCGAGCGCTGCACGCAACCTGAGCTCCTCGCCTCGACGGTCCTGAGCCGGACCGATGAGATCGGAACCCAGCCCGATCCGTACTCCGGCCTCCTTGGCGACAGCGAGCGCCTCCGCCATCCGCTCACGGACACCGATCACACGATCGCGGGTCGACTCGCCGAGGCCGGCTCCAGCGCTGTCATGCAGCAGTTGCTCGACGACAGCGAACGTAGGCACAAGGGCAACCCCGCGAGTGGCCATCAGGGTGGCCGTGGACTCGTCGAGGTCGGTGCCATGCTCGACACAGCGCACCCCGGCCTCGACGGCGTTCCGAATGCCCTCATTGTTGTGGGCGTGAACCGTCACATAGGTGCCCCGTGCCGCGGCTTCCTGGACAGCGACGGCGATCTCCTCGACGGTGAACTGGGTGTCGGTCAGCCGGTCGTGCGCCCCAACCACCCCGCCGGTCACACAGAGCTTCAGGAAGGAGGCTCCGCGGCGGAAGGCCTCGCGCACGTTGCTCCGCAGCTCGTCTGCGTTGCCCGACATCATGGACAGAGCGCACAGACCCGGAAGGTGATGGCTGCTCCACAGCTCGGTGGGTTCCCAGTCGGCTCCGTAGTAGCCGTGCCCACCGATCTGGCACTGCACAGGTCCGCACGACAGGACGCGCGGTCCCCTGACCTTGCCCTTCGCGATCGTGGTGACGACGCCGCCGTCGATCCCGCCGGTGTCCCGAACGGTCGTGAAGCCGGCATCGAGCGTCGCGCCGGCCGTGGCGAAGATGTCCGCCGCGAGCTCAGCGGCACTGATCTGAAACGAGAACTGCGGCTGGATCAGGCTCGACAAACCCAGGTGAACGTGAGCGTCGATCAAGCCGGGCGTCATCGTCAGCCCCTCGGCATCGAGGCGCTCGCCGTGTGCGGTCGCGGCACCAAGCTCGGTGATACGCCCGTCTTCGATGGTGACGTTGACGTCGCTGGGGTCGCGACCCGATCCGTCGACGACCGCCGCGCCGACTACCTGAACACGTCCCACGAGTCGTTCCCTCCGCCGTTGCGAGCAGGCTGCGACCATGTGTGACGTAACCCGGCACTGGCAGCGCTTCTTTTCCAATGGATAAACTGTGGGAGTGATCCTGTCAAGCACAGAACGCAAGAGCGACGCACGGGAGCGTCTCCTCGCTCGGCTTCTCGACGCCTTCGGCGAGGGCCTGCCCGCACCGGAAGTGTCGCTCCGTGAGATCGCCGCCAGGACCGAGACCAGCCACGCCCTCTTGCGATACCACTTCGGGTCACTCCCGGGTGTCTTGGCGGCCATGCTCAAGGCACAGCGATCCCGTGACAACGAGGCACTGCTCGAGGTCGCCCAGCAGGGCACCTTCGACGACCTCGTCATGGCGATCTGGCGGGCCTACACCCGCCCGGAGCAGCTGTCGCGTGTCCGCGGCTTCTTTCACGTCGTAGGACTGGCCGCGTACAGCCCAGAGGACTTTCGTGAGTTCATCGACTCGCTCGACGACCTGACCAAGGTGCTGGCCTCGCTCGCGGAACGTGGAGGGGTCGACACCGAGGAGGCGCTGACTTTGGCCACCGTCACCATTGCCGCGATCCGTGGCCTGCTCTTACAGGAGGTTCTGACTCCAACAGCTCACTCGGAGGACGCGGTCGTCCTGATCCTGCGCATGAGCAAGGCCCAATCCGTTCCACGGACACACCCGGGGCATTGAACAGGGCGTCAGGTTCAGCCGCCGTCCGGCCCATCCAGCGGACCGCTTGCCGCGGTGAGGTGCAGGAGCATGTGCAACTCCAGCGCCCGCTGCGGCGAACGTCAGCCCTCGCCGAGCAGGCGGTCGGCTGCGGCCAGTCGCTGGTAGAGCGTGTTGACGTGGATCGCCAATGCGGTGGCTGCCGGGCGGGTGCGGAAAGACCCGACTGGCGATCCGCTGTATGGGGTCTTGGGACTATCCGGCCGGAATTGAACGATAAGCCTCCACCGCAGGTCAGGGGGTTGCGGGCCGAGCGTCGCGGACGAGTTGATCTCGGTTTGGGTGTACCGGCTGGTAGGCGGTCATTGATCTCATACCGTCACGGTTTATGTCGTTTCAGTACTTGTCCGAGGAGCAGAGGGCCCGCTATCGGCGGTTCTTGACGGATCCGTCGCCGGAGGATCTGGAGCGGTTCTTCTACCTGGACGCGGACGCGTTGGCGGAGGTGGCGAAGAAGCGCGGTCCGCACAACCGGCTCGGCTGGGGTCTGCAGTGGGGGACGGTGCGGATGCTCGGCACGTTTCTGGCCGATCCGACTGGCGATGTCCCGCATGTGGCGGTTGACTACGTCGCCGAGCAGCTCGGGGTGGCGGACCCTTCGTGTATCAAGCACTACGCGGAGCGGCTGCCGACCCAGCATGAGCACGCGCGGGAGATCCGCGAGCTGTTGGGGTTGCGGGAGTTCGCGGAGGCGGAGGCGGAGCTGCGGGCGTTCGTGGCGTCGCGGGCGGCGCAGACGCGGGATTCGCGGCGGGAGCTGTTCGACCGGGCGGTGGTGTGGCTGATCGAGAACCGGGTGTTGCTGCCGGGGATCACGACGCTGGCGCCGTTGGTCACGAATGTGCGGGCGGAGCAGTTGGCTGCGATCAACGAGCATCTGGTGGAGCAGACGCCGGTGGAGATGCGGCGGGAACTGCTGGAGAGCCTGGTCGTGCCGGCGGGCAAGAAGGTGTCGCCGTTGGAGTGGATGCGCACAGCGGTGGCGGTGGTGTCCGGGACGGGGATGAAGGAGGCGTTGAACCGGTCGGTGGCGGTGTGGGCGTTCGGTGCGGGCGCGGTGGATGCGGGCGGGGTAGCTCCGGTGAAGCTGACGGAGCTGGCCGCCTACGGGATGTCGGCGAAGGCACCGAAGATCGGGCAGTTGAAGGGGAGCCGGCGGGTCGCGACGTTGCTGGCGACGATGCGGCATCTGGAGGGTGTGTCGGTCGATGACGCGCTGCTGCTGTTCGATCTGCTGATGTCGACGAAGTTGCTGGCGCGGGCGAGTCGGGATGAGAAGAACGCGAAGCTGAAGTCGCTGCCCAAGTTGCGCAAGGCCGCGCTGCAGGCCGAGTCGGCGCTGCGGGCGGCGCTGGACACCCCGATGACCCAGCGGGAACAGTCCCCGCAGCCCGATGGCCAGGCTGGGGAGAGCACCGGGTCGGGGCCGGTGGTGCGGGCGACGACCGCGTCGGAGATGATCGCGCGGATCGCGTCGGTGGTGCCGATCGAGCAGTTGGAGGCGGCGCTGGCGGTGATCAAGGAGTTGGTGCCGCCGGCGGGTGAGGATGAGGATCTGGCGTGGCGGGCGGAGCTGACGAACCGGTTCGCTTCGGTGCGCGGGTTCGTCGAACTGCTGGCCGACACGATCCCCTGAGGTGCCACCGACGCCGGTGCCGGTGTGATCGCGGCCTTGCGGGGTCTGCCTCGCGTGCTCGCCTACGGCAAGCACGCCGGGGTGCAGCACATCGAGGCGCACAAGGATCTGGTGGCGGGGTCGTGGCGGCGGCTGGTCTACGACAACCCCGAGCTCGGCGACCGGTTGATCGACCGGCATGCTTACACCTTCTGTATCCTGGAGGGGCTGTGGTCGGCTCTGCGCAGCAAGGACGTGTACGCCGTCGGCGCGGACAAGTCCGGCGACCCGCGGACCAAGCTGATCCCGGACGCCCTGTGGAGCGTGCACGCGCCGAGCATCCTGACCGCGCTCGGCCTTCCCGCCGACCCGGCCGAGCATCTCCGGAAACTGTCCGGCGACCTGGGCGGCATCTATCGCGAGCTGGCCGACAGCCTGGACGCCAACCCCGCCATCACGATCAAGGACGGCCGGCTGAACCTGGCGAAGCTGGAGGCCGCCCCGATGCCGGAGGCCTACCAGGCGGCCCATGACGCGGTGATGAACATGCTGCCGCGCATCGACTATCCCGAGCTGCTGCTGGAGGTCCACGGCCACACCGGCATGTTCGACGCCTTCGAGCACATCTCCGGTTCGACGTCACGGCGCGCGGATCTGGACATCAGCCTGGCCGCGCTGATGGTGGCGCGCTCCTGCAATCTCGGCTTGGGGCCGGTGGCCAAGCCCGGCGATCCTGTGCTGGGCATTCACCGGCTGATCAGCGCGGAGAAGGGCTACTTCCACCACGACGGGATGGGCTTGGCGTCGGGGAAGCTGATCGAGGGGCAGACCGGCATCGACATCGCCCGCGAGGACTGGGGCGGCGGGCTGGTCGCCTCGGCCGACGGGCTGCGGTTCGTGGTCCCGGTCCGCTCCCTGTACGGGCGGCCGAACCCGCACTACTTCGGCCAGTCCAAACGCTCGAAGGGCGCCACCTGGCTGGCGGTCGTCTCCGACCGGGTGATGGGCCTGGGCGGGTTGCTGGTGCCGGGCACGATGCGGGACTCGCTGTTCATCCTGGACGCCCTGCACCGGCTGGACGCCAAGGAGCAGCCGGAGGTCCTGACGACGGACACAGCGTCATATTCCGATATTGTGTTCGGATTATTTGCGATCTGCGGCTACCAGTTCGCGCCCCGGATCGCCGACATCGGCGATGCTCAGCAGTGGTGGATCGACCCCGCCGACGTCGGTCAGGCCGACAAGCGCACCACCCCGGCGGCCGCCGGGTACGGACGGTTGACCGAGCTGAACCTGCGCCGTGTCAACATCGCTTTGATCAAGCAGCACTGGCCACAGATGCTCCAGGTCGCCGGATCGCTGGTCACCAACAAGGTCCGCGCCTACGACCTGATCAAGATGATGACGGCCGACGGCCGCACCACCGGCCTCGGCCACGCCTTCGCCCACTACGGCCGGATCTTCAAGTCGATGCACCTGCTGCACGTCGCCCACCTGGAGGACTACCGCAGGATGATGGGCGCCCAGCTGAACGTCGGAGAGGGCCGCAACGGCCTGGCGCGGGCGGTGTTCTTCGCCCACCACGGCCAGCTGCGCAGGGGTTATGAACGCGGGATGGAGGACCAGCTCGGCGCGCTCGGCCTCGGTTTGAACGCGATCATTTTCTGGAACAGCCTGTATATCGACGCCGCGGTGAAGAAACTCGCCGCCGGCGGCATGACGATCGGCCCGGAGATCAGGGCCCACTTGTCGCCGCTGCAGTGGGAACACATCAACTTCCACGGGACGTACCCGTTCAACCGGCCGGAACTGCCCGGCCGGTTGCGGGACCTGCGCGACCCCACCGCCGCCGACGACCCGGATCTGTGAGATCAACGCGCCGTGGGCTGGCTGGGGACTCCTCGTAGGCCTTGGCCTTAGCCGGCCATTACCGGAAGGCTCGATCCGCAGGGAGGGTGCGCCGCCGGTTAGGCCCGGAACTCCCTTTAGCTGGGGCGAGCCGCCACTGGATTGATCAGTGGGTACGGCGGCGGGGTGCCAGGACCTCGGTGACCTTGGTGATGGTTTCTAGGCCGGGTTTGACGTAGGCGACGGTCGACGAGCTCACAGCGACTGCGGAGTTGTACGACAACCACTACGTCGCGAACGAGACATGGGACAAGTTGCATCCGCGGGGGTGGTGAACCCCCGACGAAGGCGGGCCCGCTCGCCATCGAGGTTCAGGGTCCGGCCGCCGCCACGGTCAGGGTACGGGCGCGAGGAAACCAGGGGCGGATCAGGGCAGAACCCCATCCCTTCCAGAGCAGTAGTCCCACCAGGATGGGGACGTCCTGACGTAGACGCCGTCGCAGATCCCACGGATGCGGAGCATCACAGTGAAGAACGATGAACGGCTCTATCTCCGCTACGCAATCAACGACCTGGGCAAGAACAAGGGCGTCAACGCGGCCGTCATCGCCATCTTGATCCTGAGCGCCTTCTTGATGGCGACCGGATCCATGGTCATCGAGCGGCTGACCGGCTCGATCAGCCAGCTGTCCGAGCAGGGCAAGCCCCCGGACCTCATGCAGATGCACCTGGGGGAGTACGACGAAGCCGCGCTGGAGCGGTTCGCGGCGGACTACGAGGCCGAGATCGGCGCGTGGCTCATCGAGGACATGCTCGGCTTCGACAGCACCTCTCTGTCCTGGGCGCGCCCGGAGACCGGCGAGTACGGCGACCTGGCCGCCAGCCGGATCGACAACCTCTTCGTCACGCAGAACGAGGAGTTCGACTTCCTGGTCGACGACACGGGTGACGTCGTCGAACCCGCGGCCGGCGAGGTGTACGTCCCCGTCCTCTACCAGGAGCAGTACGGGCTGGGAGCCGGGGACGTGCTCACCATCCACACCGACTCGGGGGCGCACGAGCTCAAGGTGCAGGGGTCGGTGAAGGACTCGCAGATGGCGGCGTCGCTCTCGCCGTCGTCCCGGTTCCTGATCCATCCCGAGGACTTCGAGGCGCTGCGGCAGGGCGGTGGCGCCACGCCGGAGATCATCGTGGAGTACCGGCTGCCGCCCGGCGGCGACGCGGGGGCGCTGCAGACGGCGTACGAGGGTGCCAGGGGGCTGCCTACCAACGGCCAGACGATCACGGGCCAGCAGTTGCGGATCATCAGCATGCTCAGCGACGGGCTGGTCGCGTTCGCGCTGGTCTTCGTCAGCCTGATCCTGGTCGCGATCGCCCTGCTCAACCTGCGCTTCGTCATCCGGGGAACACTCGAGGACGACGTACGCGAGATCGGCGCGATGAAGGCGATCGGTATCCCGAACCGCGCGATCTCCAGGCTCTACCTGACGAAGTACAGCATCCTCACGCTGGTGGCCTGCGCCGTGGGAGGGCTGCTCGCGGTGGTCGCGACCAACGCGCTGACACAGGGCATCCGGACGAACTTCGCGCCCGCGCCCGTGGGGATCTGGACGTTCCTGGTGCCGCTGATCGCGCTCGCCGCCGTCTACGTGATCGTCGTGGGGATCTGTCGCAGGGTCCTGCGCGGGGTGAGGCGGATCGAGGTCGTCAACGCCCTCGTGCACGGCAACACCCTCGACGAGAGGCAGACGGCCCGTCGCGCGAAGCGGCAGGCGCGCTGGGTACGTCGGACCGGGCTGGCGTCGTCCGGGGCGGGCGTCAACCGGCGGCTGGCCCTGCTCGACCTGCTGGCGGAGGGTCGAGCGTGGGTGCTGGTGCCGATCGTGTTCGGCCTGACCGCGGTGCTGATCACGCTCCCGGCGAACCTGGTCAGCACCTTCGAGAGCCCTCGTTTCGTCACCTACCTGGGTGCGCCGGAGCGTGATCTGCGGGCGGATGTGCAGTTCCAGGAGGACGTCGACGAGGTCAAGGACCGACTGGTCGCCACGATGGCAGAGGACGACCGTCTCACGGACGTGCAGACCTACGCCTACGTCGACCACAGCGCCGACAGCGAGGACGGGCGGGCCAGGCTGCGCGTCGAGGTCGGGGACCGATCCGGCGAGGCAGGCGTCCGGTTCAGCGAGGGCGACCTGCCGCGGGACGGGCAGATCGCGTTGTCGGTACTCAACGCGGACAAATATCAGGTGGGCGTCGGTGACGACCTGACGATCTACGACGGCGACGAACCGACGACCGTGCAGGTCAGCGGGATCTACCAGGACATCACCGATGGCGGGCACACCGCCAAGATGAACGGCGAGGTGACCGCGGGCGCGTCGGCGTACACGGTCTATGCCAACCTGGCCGACGACGGCACGGATGCTGGTGGGATCGCCGACGAGTACGACGCCCAGTTCCCGACCGCCGGTGTCAAGCCGACTCAGGAGTATGCGCAGGAGACCCTCGGGGTCCTGATCGACTCACTGCGGAGGGCGGCCTGGGTCGCGCTGGTGTTCGGGCTCGGGGTAGCGGTGCTGATCACCAGCCTGTTCCTCAAGCTCAGGCTCACCCGCGACCGGTCGAAGATGGGCGTGCTGTCGGCGGTCGGCTTCTCGGCGAGGGAACTCGTGGGGCAGGCGCGGATCAAGACGCTGCTAACGGTGGCCGTCGGCACGGTGGTGGGTCTCGTGTTCGCCGCGACCGCAGGGCAGTCCCTGGCAAGCGCCGGGCTGGCCGCCGTCCAGGTCGGGATCACCGATCTGACGTTCATCCCGAATCCCTGGCTGGTGTACGTGCTGTACCCGCTGCTGCTGCTCGGGGCGGGATACCTCGGCGTCGCGCTGCTCACCGCAGGGATCCGTCGTGCCGACAAGAGCCAGTGGCTCTGAGAATGAGGAGAGAGTGATGAATCGAGCAACAGTGACCCTGGAGTCCCAGGAGCTGAGCAAGACCTACTACTCCACCGACCCGCCGACCGAGGTGCTGCGCGGTGTCGACTTGACCGTTCGCGCCGGCGAGTTCCTCGTGATCATGGGCGCCTCCGGCTCCGGCAAGTCCACACTGCTGTACAGCCTCAGCGGCATGGACCGGCCGACCAGCGGGAGCGTGGCCCTCCAGGGGCGGCAGCTGGAGTCGCTGAGCGACACGGAGATGAGCAACATCCGGCTCACGCGGATGGGATTCGTGTTCCAGCAGCCGCACTTCCTGAGCAACCTGGACGTGCGGGACAACATCCTGCTACCCGCGCTCAAGGGGGCACCCAAGGACCAGCGAGCGGCCGCGATCGCGCGCGTCGACGCGCTCATGGAGCGGTTCGGTATCGCGCATATCGCCGGCCACGGCATCACCCAGGTGTCGGGTGGTCAGCTGCAGCGCGCCTCGATCTGCCGGGCGCTGGCCGGAGAACCGTTGGTGTTGTTCGCGGACGAGCCGACGGGCGCCCTGGACAGCAGCATGTCGGGTGAGGTGATGGATGCGCTCACCGATGTGCACCGGGACGGGACCACGATCGTCATGGTCACCCACGACCCCGCCGTCGCCGTCCGTGGCGACCGCGTCATCTACCTGCGCGACGGCGTCCTCGTCGAGTCTCGGGAGCTGGGGACGTGGAACGCCGAGTCGGCCGGCCGGCGCGAGGACAAGCTCCTGGAGTGGCTTCGCAAGCTGGGCTTCTGACCGCCCGCAGCGCCTCCACAGCCACCCGGAGTCTCACCGGAGTTCCTGTGCCGGCGAGCGCACCTGCGGCCTTCGGCAGATCGACGCGTCGATCGATCGCGAGTCCGGCCACCGATGCGTTGCCGTCGCGTTGCATCCGCCAGCGGCTTGACGGGCTCGGATGACTCGTGCTCAACGACCGGGGCTGTTGTGATCGTCCAGGCTGGCGACGGCCGGATCGGGAGGCGCCGCACTCCCATTGATCAGCCTCGCCCCGGAGTTGGACAGATCTGGTCTTTGGACCAGGTATGCGGCAACGGTCACGAGCGCGATGCCGACCAGAGCGGGCGCCCTCACCGCTTCACCACCGAGCACCACACCAACGGCCAGCGCGACGACGGGAACGGCGTAGGTGACCACCGATGCGCGCGTCGCATCGAGGGTCCCGGCCAGCCAGGCGAAGAGCGCGAAGCAGGCGCCGGTGCTGACACCCCCGAGTAGCGTGAGCGCGAGGATGCCTCGTGGCTCGAGCCGTGCGTCGAGCAGGTCTGGGATCCCGAACGGGGTCAGCATCAGCGTTGTGAGCAGCATCGCGCGCCAGATCACCGGGAGGGCGCCGTACTCGCGCTGGAGGCCCCCAGCGATGTTGAATGCAACGCCGTAGAGCGCGACAGCGGCCGCGACAAGGGCGACGCCCAGCCGTGCACCGGACTCCTCGTGGCTGCCGGCAATCCCGATGAGACTCACGCCGAGCAGCCCGACGAGAAGGCCGAGCAGTCGGCTCGTGCGAGGCAGCCTGGCGGTGAGAAGGGCAGCGACGACGGCCGTGAAGATGGGTGCGGAGCCGTTGATCATTCCTGCCGTCGACGAGCTCACATGCTGTTCTGCAAGCGCGAACAGCACCATCGGCAACGTCATCCAGGTCACCGCGAGCAACGTCAGCGCGGGCCATGCCCGCCGCGGCACCGCCCGCCTCGATGCCGGGAGCAGGCCGAGGACTGCGGCTCCGATCGCCACTCGCGCAAGGGCGACGCCGGTGGGTCCGGTGACCTGCAATGAGTCCCGGATGAGCAGGAACGAGCAGCCCCAGCCCACGCTGACGGCGATCATGACCATCGGGGCGAGCCATCTGCTCCGAGTCACGACTGTCCGTCCAGAGCCACCATCCGAGAGACCGGAGACACGGCGACCGGCACCCACGCCAACCCCAGGGCGACGGCAGCCACGATGATCGAGCCGCTCGTACCGAAGACCCCCGCTGCCGCTCCCGCACAACCGGCTCCGAGCGCTACGGCGCCGGTGAGCAGGACCCGCATGGTGCCGTTGACACGTCCCAGCAGGTACGAGGGCGTGACCGCCTGCCGGAAGCTCATCATGAGCACGGAGTCGAAGCCGACCTTGTAGAGAACGAGAGACCATGCGAGCGCCGCGATCGGGCCCGGGACCAAAGACCCGGTCATCGGCAGCAGCGCCGCAACCGGGCAGAGAACAAGGCCGATGACGAGGAGGGAAGGCCCCACCCCGAGCCGCCGTGCTACCCGTTCGGCAGTCATCGCCCCGGCCAGACCGCCCACGCCACCGGCGCCGAGGTAGAGCCCGAGCTGTGCCGGCGACCAGCCGAGATCGTCGAGAGCGTAGACCGGCAGCACCGCGGTGACCGCGGCGATACCGAAGTTCACCAGGCAACCGGACCCGAGCACGGTCAGAAGCACAGGTTGACGCCACACGAACACGACTCCGTCACGGATGTCGGAAGCGATGTGTCGTCGCTCCGCCGACCGGGCGCGAGCGGGCTCGGGGGTCCGCAGCCGTGACAGCCAGGTGGCGGACCACAGGTAGCCGGCCGACGTGACAGCCAGGACCACGGCGGGGGTGAGGATCCCTGCCGCCCAGCCGGCCAGCGGCGGTGCACAGATCAGCGCGGTCTGGGTCAGCGTGGCGAGGCGGCCGTTCATCCGGACCAACTGATCCGCCGGAGCCAGGTCCTTCAGGTGGCTCTGGGTACCCAGGTCGAAGAACACCGTGGCGATCCCGTTGACTGCGACGACCAGCCACAAGTGGGTGAACGTCAACGCATCCAGCCAGTCGGCGAACGGCACCGTCGCAAGGGTCGCGGCACGGACCAGGTCTGCGGTGATCATCACCGGGCGGCGTCGTACCCGGTCGAGCCAGGCGCCGACGGGTAGGCCGAGAACCATGAAGGCGACCGCCGTCGTCGCTGTCAGGAGGGCGGTCCCACGGGCGTCGACCGACAGTTCCGTGACGGCGGTCAACGGGACTGCAACCACGGCGAGTTGCGCTCCCCACAGCGCGACTCCGGAGGCGATGAGGTAACGGCGGCGATCCCGGTCCGGTGCGGGTGTCTCCGTCGTGACGGGGGCTGCGTCGGAGGTCATGCGACGAGCGTGGGGACGGCCGCGCCGGGCTGCATCAGATTCACGTTAGAGTGAATCCATGAGGGAGGTCCGCATCCGCCTCGCCGCGGCGGACGTGAGCAGGATGCGGTGGGCGATCTCGCCTGCCTGGGAGCTCCTCGCCAGCCTGCGTGTCCTCGGCCGACCAGGAGAACATGCCGTTCACATGCCGTGGTTGTCGCGCCATCGGGGCGACCCGCTGCTCACCGATCCGCGCCATCGGGCCGTCCGGGACTTCGTCATCAGCGCGCCGGGCCATCTGCCCGGGTTCCTCGCGCCCACCCCCGAGTCACCACTGACCACCATCGATGACGAGCTCGACGCGGTCGCCGCGACGCCGGCCGAGATCGTCCGCCGCGAGGTCAGCGGCAGCCGTCCGGCGGGGGTCCCGCAATCACTGACGCCACTCCTCAAAGAACCCCGCCGGGAGATCGCCGCGCTCGTCGCCGATCTCGGCGCCTATTGGCGCCGCGCGATCGAGCCGCACTGGCCGCAGATGCGCAGCGTGCTCGAGCGCGACGTCCAGCATCGGGCCAGCGCACTGGCCGAGGACGGGCCAGGCGAAATGCTGAACAGCCTCCACCCCGACCTCGTCTGGCACGATGAGGACGACACCCTCCTCATCCGTAACCGACTCGCCGAGATCACCGACCCGGAGCGCACCCTGGCGGGTCGCGGACTGGTGCTCGTCCCGTCGGTCTTCGCCTGGCCCAGGGTGTACGCAAAGACAGTCGAACCCTGGACCCCGGTCGTGCGATATCCCGCACGAGGAGTCGGCGCCCTGTGGGAATCCGATCCGGCACCCCACGACCTGACGGCGGTGCTTGGCAAGACGCGTGCCCGCCTGCTCGCGCTCCTGGAGACCCCCTCGACCACCCACCAGCTCGCGCGCTCATTGCACGCGGCTCCCGGCGGCATCTCCGCGCACCTGCACCGACTCGTCACAGCCGGGCTGGCATCCAAAGCCCGCGTCGGACGCGAGGTCTACTACGCCCGGACCGTCCGAGGCGACCACCTCATCAGCTGACTGGCCAGCACCGCGCGGATCGGATCGGGTAGCGCAGCGCCCTTGCGCGACATCGGGGCGAGTCATCAGCGGCGACCGCAGATGTAACTCGAGGCTAGGCCTGGTCAAGGGCACCGTCCTCCACCTCGCCACCGCAGTTCCGTGTCGGCGTCAACCGCCAGCCGAACCCGGTGCGGGCTGGTGATCACGTACAGCTCGGCGACGAACGTGTTGCCCTGCCAGCCACCTGCTGCGACAACCGGCCGGGGGCGGGGGGGGGGGGGGGGGCGCCGGGGCCGCCCCCCGGGGGGGGGGGAATAGTATGGAATGAGAAAACCCAACAAAACCACCCCGGGTGGACCGAGAGGGGGGCCCGG
>NZ_JBITLM010000017.1:0-232348 GCF_044465295.1 Nonomuraea sp. NPDC049714
AACGCTCGCGCACAACCCAAGACAAACTTCGCGGCCAGTTCACCTATCCGCAGCTGGACCAGTTACCCGGCCAAGGTTGCGTGACGGGCCACTAGTACGGCGAGCGCGCCTTCGGCCCCCTTCGGCAGGTCCAGCAGGCGGTCGATCAAGGCACCGTCGAAGTCCAGGTGAAGCCGGACGGAAAGGTCGAGATCCTCGGTCAGGGCCAGCGACTGCGCCACGAGCGCGCCCGTCTCCTGGCACTGGATCTTGTAGGCGAAATCGCCATAAGCGATGCCCGTCCGCCAGAACACCGACGTCAGGACGATCATCAGGTCGGGCGGCGTGGCAGGGGGAGCGGTGAGCGTTTCCAGCAGCGCCGTACGGTGATCGCCCTCTCGTACGCGCTGCAGCGCGTGATGCGCGCGATCGTAGTGGTACAGCCCCGCTGGAGACCCGCCGGATCCACCGGCGAGATACGCCTCGATCGGATACAGCGCGCCGCCGGACGGAACCGGCCGGTGCACCCGGACGGTCACGGCCTGGGCGGCTCCGGACCATTCCCCCAGCACGGGCACGTCATAGGCCCAGCCGAACCGGCCGATCCCGAGAAGGTGCCGCAGCAGGTGGCCGATGAGCTCCGGACCGGCGGCGAACGGCGCCTCCTGCCGGTCATCGGGCAAGTTCAGTCGCTCGGTGTCCGCGTACCGCTTGAACGCGCCGGTCGCCTTCGCGGCGCTCGCGGCGGGGGCGGCCGACGGCCCGTCCACCGCCACCGCGAGGAAGCGGCGGGTCGCCTCCCCCGGGGGCGGCGGCTTCGGCGGATCGGCGGCCCACACGGTCTTGACGATCATTTTCTCCCTCCAGACCGAGGTGGCAGCGCTACGGAAACGGGTGGGGATGCGGGTTGATCTCCTCGGGGCGCAGGTCGCGGTCCCGGTGGCCGAGCAGCCGGGGCACGGTCAGCAGCCGCGGCAGGCCCTCCGTCCTGCGGAACCGGTGGCCGAAGGTCATCGGCAGCGTGCCGGGGACGATGACCTTGGCGGACGCGAATCCGCCGGCCGCCTGCTCGGTGGAGGTGGTGTCGACGGCGATGACGTCCATGCCCTCTGCCAGCCACCGTCCGACGAGCTCGTGCAGGTCGTCCGAGAGGTCCGCGTGGCGCGGCCACCCCGCCCTGGCGGAGACCGCGCACAGCGGCAGCCCCGGCCTGTCGCCGTCCAGGAAGTCCGCCCGCGGGAGCGTCGCCGGATGCGTGTAGAGAGCCGCGTGGTCTTCCATGTCGCGAACCAGCAGGGGATCGGCCAGCATCGGCTCGACGGCGCCGAGATCGAGCCCGGCGGTCAGCCCCTCCAGCAGCGCGGCGAGCTCCCACAGGGCCGACCGCACGGCCCGCTCGGGATCGAGGTGGGCCGCGGCCGCGAACGCCATCGCCGGCCGGGCCTCCCCCGTACGGTTCACCGCGAAGGTCAAAAACGCCGGCACCCGCTGCTCCAGCATCGTGGAGAAGGCCATGACCTCGCACCCGAAGCGCCGCGTGAGCAACTCCACGGTCAGCGGGATCCGCCGGTCCGCCGCCGAATCCAGGTCGACGCGCGGCACGGCGAGGCGGCCGTACCAGGTCATGAGGAACGCGTCCCGCTCGGCGATCTCCAGCAGGCCGTACAGGATCGCCTCTTCCAGGCAGGAACCGGCGGCGCACCCGTTGGACGTCTCGAACACCCAGTGCGGCCCGGTCTCCGGACGCCTGCCGTAGTAGGCGATGGACTCCGGAACCAGCACGGGAGCGGACCGCTTGAACGAGTATCCCCACACCCAGCTCGTCCGCTGATCGGGCGCGAACGGCACGAACGGGTAATCCGGCAGCCGATACAGCTCCTCCGGGGGCGTGCCGAGAGTGCGGGGGTCGATCGCGTCGTCGCCGAGTTCCTCGTACGACCCTCGCACGGCGCTCCTGCGGCCCCCCGGCCGCTCGCCCGCACTGCGTTCCAGCGCCTCCGCCAGTGCGGTGAGCCTGGCGGAGCGGTAGTCCACGGCCCGGCCGAAACCGTGCTGGGAGTCGCTGTGGATCCGGGCCGGCACCAGGCGGGCCACGGCGCTGGGCGTCCCGGCGAGCGACCCGGCCTCCACGGAGGCGATCAGACCGGTCTCCGCGTCCACGTAGCGGTCCGCGACCCAGCTGTGCAGATTGTGCAGTCGAAACTCGCCGGGGGCCGCCTTGACCAGCGGTCGGCGGGGTAGCGCGGCCCCCAGCCCGGTATCCGACGGCAGGTCGGAGCAGCGTGGGCACCACGGGTCGGGGAGGAACCGATGTCGGCGCACCGACGCGTCCAGCAAGGACAGGCGCAGGATGGCGCCGTCGGTTCGGGCCGCGCACGCGCCGGCGGACGCAGTCTCCACCTCGTCCCGCACCAACCGGGCCACGGCCGTGGCCAGCATCGGCGGGACCATCGAGTCACCGGTCTCCTGCGACGCCGTCTGCGACCGGTCGCGCAGCAGGCGCCGGGCCGCCGTGTCGATCCGGTTGCGGCTCTGCCTACGCCGTACGCACAGCGGGCACCCCGGTCTCGGCGGACGCACCAGCGGGCCGACGGTGATCCACCCAGCGTCGACATGGACGGGCAGCCAGGGCATCCTCCGAACCGACGCGTACTCCTGGACCGCCCGCTCGCCCGCGTGCACCGAGCCACGCGAGACGACGACGAGCGCCGAGTATCCGCTCTCGTCCGCGACGCCGGTCGACAGGTCGTGCACCGCATCGACGGCGAGGTAGGTGATCCGGCCCTCGCCACGGGCGGCGACGGCCCGGGCGATCTGCCCAGTGCCGATGACAGCGACGTCCTGCTCGACCTGCGCCCGCGGTCTGAACGGGTCCGCCCGCACCTCAGTCATCACACAGCACCACCTGGACCACGAAGGGCAGTAACGAGCCGGCCGCACCCCTGTGGTCGTCCCGGACGAGCGGTACGACCACAGGGGTGCGGCCGGTGACGCGCAGCAGCCTCAAGGCGAGGAAGGCCGGGTCCGGCGGCCCGCCCGCAGCCCATCGCCGCGACGAAGGGACGACCTCGGGCCGCCCTTCGACCCGGGCCTGCCAGCTCAGCAGGGCATGCTCCGCCGCGTGCCGCAGGGCCTGATCGGGAGCCGAGGCCACCGATCTCGTCACCGCCCCGCCCGCGGCGGTCACCGTGTAGGCGGGCAGCCCCACCGCGGCGCTGTGATCCCGGAACTCGAACACCTCACCGGTACGCTCAAGCAGCCGTACCGTATCGAGGACACCCTCGCCGTCTCCGGACTCCCGTACCGGATCGACGCTGGGCGCGCCGGCCTCTTCCCCCAGGACCGGCAGTGCTTCGAAGTGCGCCAGGAGGCCGGCCCCCACGGCCTCGTCCCAGCACAGCCCGGCCGCGGCGCCGAGAGGTGCCGCGTACGCCCGCCGTTTCGTGGCCGGGTCACCGCCGGGAATCCGCACCCGGCGCACGGCCCCGGTCAGCAGGTCCATCCCCCAGGCGGTGGCCCGGTCACCGGCCTGCTGCGCCTCGTGCTCGGCCACCAGGGACCCGTAGGCGGCGAGGGCTGCCAGCACCGCCCGAACGCGTGCGGTCTCGCGGTCGGATCCCCATGCGACGACCGGCTCCACCGCCGAAGGCGGGCGACGGCCGTACGGATCGATCACCGTGGCCCGGCACAGGGCGAGCGGCACCTGCGGCAGGTCCTCCTCGTCAAGCGAACGCAGTGGTCCGAGGTAGGGGTCCACGAACCCGCGGGCGCGGGCGAGCAGGTCCCCCTGCGAGACACGCTCCGCTGCCCGCAGGGAGGCGATCGTGTCCTGCGTCGCCGCCGCGCCCACCGCCATGCCCACCGCCATGCCCACCGCCGCGCCGCCGGCGGGGTGAGGATGGAACCGGTGCGCGGTCGTGGTGAGGCTTTCCAGGTCGGTGCGCGTCATCGTCCCGTCGATCCGGGATCCGGAGCGCGTGCCCGTCCGCTCGGGGCGCATCCTCGCCAGGTGGCGGAAGCAGGCGAGGACGACGGTGGCGGCGATCAGCGAAGGCACCGGTCCGGTCAGCCATGAGACGCCGGTCTCTCGCCGTTCGGCTTGACCGGCGACCAGCCATCGCCACCCCGACTCCACAAGCCGGTGGTCCCGCTCGTAGACCGGTGTCGCCCACACGTCCGCATCGCGTACCAGCACCTGCGTCAGCGCGACGCCGGCGTCGGCGCACCTCCGGGCGGTCGCGAGCAGCGCCTCCGTGTCGTCTCCGGACGCGACGTGCACGACGAGATCGGCGTCGGCGATGCCGTCCCGCAGCAGCGGGTCACCGGCCGGATCCGGTCCCGCCGTCTCGACGATGATCTGCTGTCCCTCGTCCCGCCGGGCACGTTCGGCCGCCGCTCGGAGGATGGTTTCGCCCGCGCGGGGGAGGATGCGCAGTCGCCGCCAACCCGACCGCAGCCCGTCCTGGGCGACCGCGGCGAGGACCGGGCCTTGGCCGTAGAGCAGGATGCGCGCGTCCCGCACCTGCTGGAAGCGCCACTCCGGCGAGTCGTACCCATAGCGGATGAACGAAATCTCGGATGCGTACTCCGTCAACTCCCGCTCGGAAAGGCTGTGTGCTCGGTCGTCGCGCGCGTCGACGACGAAGCGGTGATCGGCCAGCGTCCGGACAAGCCCTTCCACCATCTCCCTGTGCGCGTCGGGCAGACCCTGGGTGATCTCCTCCAGCTCCCGGTCGCCGGACAGACGCGGCGCGAGACCATTGACCCATCGGAAAACATGCCGACCCTTGATAATGCAGGAGCCCAGTCCGCTTTGTAGGTAAACACCCTCCTGGCATTCGACATATCGAACATCATCCATGAGGCGTGGGCGCATGACCTGTCCTTTCGCACGCCAGTGATGGAGCGTGCCGCAGAGCACGCACCAGGTACGACGGAGGTTGCCGCGCTTGAGACCTGCTTCGCTGGGGGCGGGCAACCGGCTACAGGGACCTTCCGTCCTGGTTCTGCCGGAAGGAAAAGAAAGGACCGAAGAAGTGACTCGTATCGAGCGGTGACCGGTCAGGAATATGGGAGCGATCAGGGCATTCGAGTCGAGTTGCCCTGATACGAATAATTTTCGCGGTTCCGGCGCCGGACGCATGGCCGCAGCCACCGAGACCCCTGAGCTCCGCGATCGCGCGGCCGTGCCACGATCCTTTACGGTGCCCCTCACCCGCACAGCCGGTCAGGCGCGCGCTGGAGGGGCGAAGTTCCGGGTCGGAAGGAGTACAGGGGATGATGGTGGCCTGCGCTCCTGCCTAACGCTGGTGAGCATGTTCTCGATCACGAAGGCACTCGTATAAGACGCCTTATATAAGGCACCTTATATCATTGTCCTCACGATGTTCAACACGGAGTTGTCAAATGGCCGCTGCAGATGTGGACGAGGTCGACCCGCTCACCCGGCCCTACTATCTGATCTACCAGCTGAGCTACCTCATCGGTCATGACCTCGACCGCGTCCTGCGGCCGATGGGCCTCACCCGTGCGCAGCTCGGCGCGCTGAGCCATCTCGCCCGCGAGGGTGACATGTCGGCGGCAGACCTGGCCAGGAAGAGCCACGTCACCGCCCAGTCGATGGGCGCCGCCCTCACACAACTGGCCGAGGCGGAACTCGTGGCACGGCAGGCGCGCAAGGAGAACGCCCGGGTCATCGACACCTCCATCACCGACAAGGGGCGCCGCCTGTACACAAGGGTGCGGGAAAGGCTGCGCGACGCGGAGGCGCGACTACTCGTGGACCTGGACGAGCACGACGTCGAACGCCTCGTCGCCCTGCTCCGGCACGTCTACGGCACCCTGCACGCGGACGAAACGGCCGACCTCGGCAGATGACGGCTTCCGGCGACACGGGTCGCATGCCGCATCCGCAACCGCTGAAAGCGCCCCAGGGCACAGGACATGAACCGCGTCGAAGGATCCGATGTCGCGGGAGAAGCCGCAGTGGGCGCAGTGGGCTCAGCTGAAGGGCGAGTTGGGCCGAGGGCCGCTGGCGCACGGCTACGGCGACGACCAGCGCCGGACGTTGGGCCGGGTTCAGACGCTGCTCGGCGGCGGGAAACGGCTGCCACCCGTGGGGCAGCGGCCTCACGGATTCGATCAGGTCGGCGGCGCAACGTCGCGCCACGGTCGAGGAGCGTTCAACTCGCCGGCACTCGACCTCGCTCGGAGATCCAGCTGCTGTCGGTGTGGCCTGATCTCTGTCACCTGGTGGCGAACGATCTTGATGGCAGATTGATGGCCAACGATCAAAAAAGCCGTCTCCCGACCCCGGGAAACGGCCTATGAAATGAGAAGAACTCTGTGGGGCTACCAGGACTTGAACCTGGGACCTCTTCCTTATCAGGGAAGCGCTCTAACCGTCTGAGCTATAGCCCCGCACACACCGAAACGGTATCGCATCCGCAGAGCGGAGGCGAACCGGTTGTTCGGACGGGAAAAGCTTACCGCCTCCGGTGAGCTACTCGCGCCGCACCCGTGGACAACCCCAGGGTGCGGCGCGACCCGCGTACTACTCCGCCTCGCTGAAGGTCACTTCGACGCCGCCCACGAGGTCGGAGGCGACGTTGTAGATGACCGCCCCGAGCGTCGCCAGGGCGGTGATCAGCACGACGTTCACGGCGCCGATGAGGGCCGTGTAGCCGAGAATGCGGACCGGCTCGAACCATGACGCGATGTCGATGGGGATTGAGCTCTGTCCCTGCTCGCCCTGGCCGAGCTGGTTGACCAGCTCCACGAGGGAGTCGAACACGCCCAAGGCCGACAGCACGCCGTACAGGACGGCGACCGCCACGAACAGCACGACGAAGCAGACCAGCGACACCACGAAGCTGAACTTCATGGCCGACCACGGCTCGACGCGGCGCAGGACCAGGTGGGCCTTGCGCGGGAGGCGGGCTCCCGCGGAGTTCGACGACTTCTTCTTGCGCAGCTCGATGGGGGGCGGGGGAGCCTCGGTGGTGAGCGACGAGGCACGCATGCGTACGGTCTCGCCACCCTCCGGCTCCGCCTGCCCAGGCTGGCCAGGCTGACCTTGCTGGCCAGGCCCAGGCCCAGGCCCAGACTGACCAGGCTTGGGCGGCTGCTGCGGGCGCGCGGGCGGTGCCCCGTCAGGCTGCACCGCCGGCTGAGGCCCGGCGGCTCCCTCCTCATCGACTGGCTTGGGGCCCTCGTTGCCTGAGGGCCGCTGCGGCTGCTGTTGCTGCTGGCCGTTCTCCCGGACCGGTTTGGTCCGGGGGCCACCACCTTGGGTGCTCATGACCTACTCTCCTCCCCCGTCTTCCTCACTCTCCACCGAAGTCTCCAAGGACTCGGCGTTCCGGGCGAGGGCCACCACGCTGTCGCCTTCGGCGAGGTTCATCAATCGCACTCCCATGGTCTGGCGGCCGGACTGCTTGATCTCACCCGCACTCGTCCGGATCACCCCGCCTGCGGATGTGATCGCGAAGACCTCATCCTCCGGGTTGACCATGACGGCTCCGATCAGCTTGCCACGGGCACTCACGATCTTTGCAGTCAGCACGCCTCTGCCGCCACGTCCTTGCACCGGATATTGCTCCACGGGGGTCCGTTTTGCGTACCCGGCTCGGGTGGCGATAAGCACATGATGGCCATCACCGATGCGATTCATGGCGAGAAGTTCGTCACCGTCAAGGAATCTCATGCCGATGACACCGCTGGTCGCCCGGCCCATGGGGCGCAGCGCGTCGTCGGTGGCGGTGAAGCGGATGGATTGCGCGTTCCGGGACACGAGCAGCAGGTCGTCCTCTTCGGAGACCAGCCGGGCCCCGATGACCTCGTCGTCGTCGCGCAGGTTGATCGCGATGAGGCCGCCGGTCCTGGGGGAGTCGTACTCCGACAGGCGGGTCTTCTTGACCAGGCCGCTGCGGGTGGCCAGCACGAGGTAGGGGGCGACGTTGTAGTCGCGCATGGCGAGGACTTCCATGACCGTCTCGTCCGGCTGCATGGCGAGCAGGTTGGCCAGGTGCATGCCGCGCGCGTCACGCCCGGCGTCCGGCAGTTCGTACGCCTTGACCCGGTAGACGCGGCCCTTGTTGGTGAAGAACAGCAGCCAGTGGTGGGTCGTGGTGACGAAGAAGTGGTCGACGATGTCGTCCTGACGCAGCTGCGCCCCCCGCACACCCTTGCCGCCGCGCTTCTGCGCCCGGTAAAGGTCGGTCTTGGTGCGCTTGGCGTAGCCACCACGGGTGATGGTGACGACGACCTCTTCCTCGGCGATGAGGTCCTCGATCGACATGTCGCCGTCGTGCGCGATGATCTCCGTGCGCCGCTCGTCGCCGAACTTGGCGACGATCTCGCCGAGCTCCTCGTTGACGATCTCGCGCTGGCGGGCCTCGCTGGCGAGGATCGCGTTGTACTCGGCGATCTGCGTCATCAGGTGGTCGTACTCGTCCTGGATCGCCTGGCGCTCCAGGGCGGCGAGCTTGCGCAGCTGCATGTCCAGGATGGCCTGCGCCTGGATCTCGTCGATGTCCAGCATCGACATCAGGCCCTGCTGGGCGTGTGAGGCCGACTCCGAGGAGCGGATCAGCGCGATGACGTCGTCGAGCCGGTCGAGGGCCTTGAGCAGCGCACGCAGGATGTGCGCGCGCTCCTCGGCCTTGCGCAGGAGGTAGCGCGTCCGGCGGACGATGACCTCGATCTGGTGGGCCACGTAGTACCGGATGAACTGGTCGAGCCTGAGCGTACGCGGCACACCGTCGACCAGCGCCAGCATGTTGGCGCCGAAGGTGTCCTGGAGCTGGGTGTGCTTGTACAGGTTGTTGAGGACGACCTTGGCGACCGCGTCGCGCTTGAGCACGATCACCAGCCGCTGGCCGACCCGGGAGGAGCTCTCGTCGCGTACGTCGGCGATCCCCGAGAGCTTGCCCTCGCGGACCAGCTCGGCGATCTTGAGGGCGAGGTTGTCCGGGTTGACCTGGTAGGGCAGCTCGGTGACGACCAGTGCCTGCCGGCCCTTGCCGTCCTCCTCGACCTCGACCACGGCGCGCATGGTGATCGAGCCGCGACCGGTGCGGTAGGCGTCCTCGATCCCACGGCGTCCGACGATCAGCGCCTTGGTGGGGAAGTCCGGCCCTCTGACGAGCCGCATCGACGCTTCGAG
Organism: Nonomuraea sp. NPDC049714; assembly: GCF_044465295.1. Lineage (NCBI taxonomy): Bacteria > Bacillati > Actinomycetota > Actinomycetes > Streptosporangiales > Streptosporangiaceae > Nonomuraea > Nonomuraea sp. NPDC049714. Next base: position 9,146 of record NZ_JBITLM010000017.1, read on the forward strand.
CAGCTCCTCGTCCTCGGCCTCCGGGTTCTCCAGGCACCACTTGACCGCGCCGGCCACTTCGCGCAGGTTGTGCGGCGGGATGTTGGTGGCCATGCCGACCGCGATGCCGCCGGACCCGTTGACGAGCAGCTGCGGGAAGCGCGCCGGCAGCACGTCCGGCTCCTGCGACTTGCCGTCGTAGTTGGGCCGGAAGTTGACGGTGTCCTTGTCGATGTCGCGCAGCATCTCCATGGCGATGGGCGCGAGCTTGCACTCGGTGTAGCGCATCGCCGCCGCCGGGTCGTTGCCCGGCGAGCCGAAGTTACCCTGCCCGTCGACCAGCGGATAACGCAGCGACCAGTGCTGCGCCAGCCGTACGAGCGCGTCGTAGATGGAGGTGTCGCCGTGCGGGTGATAGGAGCCCATCACGTCACCGACGACGCGCGCGCACTTGAAGTAGCCGCGGTCGGGACGGTAGCCACCGTCGTACATCGCGTACAGCACCCGGCGATGCACCGGCTTGAGTCCGTCGCGGACGTCGGGCAGCGCTCTGGACACGATGACGGACATCGCGTAGTCCATGTAGCTGCGCTGCATCTCGGACTGGATGTCCACAGGCTCGATGCGATCAGCCGGGGGAGTGGTGTTCACTTCCGTCACTGGTTGTGGTCCTTCTTCGTGGTACAGGGAGCCGTGTCGAGTGGTCCCCGCAGGTTGCGGAATCCGTGCCGACGGCTAGGCCGCTAGACGTCGAGGAAGCGGACGTCGCGTGCGTTGCGGATGATGAAGTCGCGCCGGGCTTCCACGTCTTCGCCCATGAGCACGCTGAACAGGTCGTCGGCCTGCGCGGCGTCGTCGAGCGTGACCAGGCGCAGCAGCCGCGTCTCGGGGTTCATGGTGGTCTCCCAGAGCTGGGCGGCGTTCATCTCGCCCAGACCCTTGAAGCGCTGGATGTTGTCGCGAGCCCGGGGGTCGGGCTTGCCCGCGTCGATGCCGGCCTGGATGACCGCGTCACGCTCGGAATCGGAGTAGGCGTAGGAGGCGTCGTCGCCCTTACGGTCCCATTTGATCTTGTAGAGGGGCGGGCAGGACAGGTAGACGTGCCCGGCCTCGATCAGCGGCCGCATGAACCTGAACAGCAGCGTCAGCAGCAGCGTGTTGATGTGCTGGCCGTCGACGTCGGCGTCCGCCATCAGGATGACCTTGTGGTAGCGCAGCTTGGCGATGTCGAACTCGTCGTGCACGCCGGTGCCCAGCGCGGTGATCAGGGCCTGAACCTCGTTGTTCTTCAGGACCTTGTCGATCCGCGCCTTCTCCACGTTGAGGATCTTGCCGCGGATGGGGAGGATCGCCTGGAAGCGGGAGTCGCGGCCGCCCTTGGCGGAGCCGCCGGCCGAGTCACCCTCGACGATGAACAGCTCGCACTTCTCCGGGTCGTTCCACTGGCAGTCGGCCAGCTTGCCGGGCAGGCCGCTGCCCGACTCCAGCAGCGACTTGCGCCGGGTCAGGTCGCGGGCCTGGCGAGCCGCCATGCGGGCGCGGGAGGCCTGCAGCGACTTGTTGATGATGTCCTTGGCCTCGCCGGGGTTGCGCTCGAACCAGTCGCGCAGATGGTCGTTGCAGGCCTTCTGCACGAACGACTTGGCCTCGGTGTTGCCCAGCTTGGTCTTGGTCTGGCCCTCGAACTGGGGGTCCGACAACTTGATCGAGATGATCGCGGTCAGGCCCTCGCGGACGTCCTCACCGGAGAGGTTGTCGTCCTTGCCCTCCTTGAGGAACTTCTGCTCGCGCGCGTAGCGGTTGACGATGCTCGTCAGCGCGGCGCGGAAGCCCTCCTCGTGAGTGCCGCCCTCGGCCGTGTTGATGGTGTTGGCGAAGGTGTAGACGGACTCCGAGTAGGAGTTGTTCCACTGCATCGCGATCTCGACCGCGGCGCCTTCGCCCTCCTCCTCGAAGGCGATGATCGACGCGTGCGCCGGCTCCTTCTTGCCGTTGAGGTGCTTGACGAAGTCGGCCAGGCCGCCCTGGTAGCAGTATTCGGACCGATGCGGCTCACCGTTGATGTGGTCGGGACGCTCATCGGTGATCGTGATCGTCAGACCCTTGTTGAGGAAGGCCATCTCCTGGAAGCGCCGCGAGAGCGTCTCGTAGTTCCAGGTGGTGGTCTCGAAGATGTCCGGGTCCGGCCAGAAGGTGATGGTCGTGCCGGTCTCGTCGGTCTCCTCGCCCTTGGCCAGGGGGGCCGTCGGCCTGGAGTGGTCGAAGTAGACGCGCCAGTAGTGGCCTCTCTGCTTGACCTCGACGTCCATGGCGGTGGACAGCGCGTTGACGACGGCCGAGCCGACGCCGTGCAGGCCGCCGGAGACCGCGTAGGACTGGCTGTCGAACTTTCCGCCGGCGTGCAGGGTGGTGAGCACGACCTCGACGGCCGAGCGCTTCTCGACCGGGTGGATGCCCGTCGGGATGCCTCGGCCGTTGTCGATCACGCGCACACCGTTGTCAGCCATCAGCGTGACGTCGATGCGGTCGGCGTGGCCTGCGAGCGCCTCGTCCACCGCGTTGTCCACGATTTCGTAGACGAGATGGTGGAGGCCGCGCTCACCGGTCGACCCGATGTACATACCCGGGCGCTTGCGAACGGCTTCAAGCCCCTCGAGTACGGTGATTGAGCTAGCGTCGTAGGACAACTGCGAAATCCTCCTGCCGCGGACACGCGGCGGGGGAGGCGATTGCTTTCAAAGCTGCCCCTGCCGTGCCCGTCACCGTCGTGAATGCCCCCGATGCGCGGTCACCCAGGGGAGTCGGCTTGGTGCCGGGGTGACACGCAAGCGGACGTGTCCGGAATCCGCTTTCATTCTACCGGCTCTGGAGCCCGAAGGTAGCAATGAACGCGCCTGTGATGCTCTCTAGCTCGTTTTGCCCCCTGGCAAGCATCCCCCCTCTGGGGTTGGGGGTCAACGCGTCTGTGGCTCTCTGATCGCCCGGGGCGCCTAACCGTAGGTGTCGCCGGGGCCACGGCTTCCGGTCACCCGTAAACCACCGGCCGGTCGAGGGGCGTTCTGCGGGCCTCTGACCTTGACCTTCGTCACGGTGTTGTCGCCGAGCTCCTCGTTGAGCCTGCGTACGAGGGTGCGCGCGAGCAGCCGCACCTGGGTCGCCCACGCCGTCGAGTCGGCCACGACGAGCACCTCGCCGTCCTCGAACGACTCCGGCTTGGTGTGCGCGGCCAGGTCAGGGCCGACGATGTCGATCCAGCGGCCGAACACCGCGCCGACGGCCGCCGACCGCTCCCAGCCGCGGGCGGCCAGCAACTCCCTGATCGCCCGGCCGAAGAGCTGCGGGTCGCCCGTGTCCCGGCGCGGACCGGCGGCCTTGCGGCGGGGCTCGCGCCGGGGGAGCTGCCCCCGCTTGGCGGCGTCGGCCTTGGCCTGGGCCAGCTTCTCCCTGGCCATGGCGGCGCCCCGGGCCGTGGGGTCGTCGTCAACGGACACGCGTCACACTCCCCTCCGCTACGTCGAATCGGGCACCGGCCAGCTCGGCCGGCACGTCGTCGTCCACAGCCGCGGTGATGAGCACCTGCTCGGCGGGGGCGACGATCTCCGCCAGCCGGCGGCGGCGCTGCGTGTCGAGCTCGGCGAAGACGTCGTCGAGGATCAGCACGGGATCGCCGCCGTCGGCGCGCAGCAGGTCGTAGGCGGCCAGTCGCAGCGCGAGCGCGAACGACCAGGACTCGCCATGGCTGGCGTAACCGCGGGCGGGCAGCTCGCCGAGGCCGAGAACCAGGTCGTCGCGGTGCGGGCCGACGAGCGTCACGCCTCTTTCGATCTCGGCCGAACGGACCTCCAATAGCCGCTCGCGCAGCCGCTCTTCAAGGGTTTTCCCCAAGTCTGTGGATAACGTCTGTGCATCGGAAGATCCCCGCTCACCGGGGGATTCGTCCTCAGCGGCGTCCTCGCCTGTGGACAACGTGCTGCGGTAGGCCAGGGTCGCGGGGGCGCTCGTCGGGGCGAGCGAGGCATAGGCGCCGGCGACCAACGGGCGCAGCTCGTCGATGAGCTCCAGCCTGGCGCGCAGCAACTCCGCGCCGTGCCTGGCGAGGTGGGCATCCCAGACCTCCAGAGTGCTCAGGACGTCTCCGGCGCCCGCCGCCGCGAACCCGGTGTCCCCCTCGGCCCGCCGGCCGCTCCTGGTGCCTCTGCGGGCCTGGGAGGCCGTACGCAGCAGCGCGCCTCGCTGCTTCAGCACCCGGTCGTAGTCGGCACGCACGCCCGCGAACCGGGGTGTCCTGGACACCAGCAGCTCGTCGAGGAAGCGACGCCGCTCCGACGGGTCGCCCTTGATCAGCGACAGGTCCTCCGGCGCGAACAGCACCGTGCGCAGCAGGCCGATGACGTCGCGCGGCCGGGACACCGGGGAGCGGTTGAGCCGCGCGCGGTTGGCCCGGCCGGGATTGATCTCCAGCTCCACCAGCGCCCGCCGGTCGTCCCGCTGGACGGCGCAGCGCACGATCGCCCGGGCCGCGCCCTGACGCACCAGCGGCGCGTCACTGGCCACCCGGTGGCTGGAGTGCGTCGCCACGTAGCCGAGGGCCTCGACCAGGTTGGTCTTGCCCTGGCCGTTGGGCCCCACGAAAGCCGTGACGCCCGGCTCCAGGCCGAGCTCCACGGATGCGTAGGACCGGAAATCGGTCAGCGAGAGGTGGGCGACGTGCACCCCACGAAGGTTAGTGCGCCACGAGCGTCACTGGGGCAACCGGCGCACACCCTGTGGAAAACCGAGGTCACTCCGCTTCGCGCGGTGGACGGACGTCCGCCCCCGGCGCGTCGGCGCCCTTGTCCACAGAACCTTCGGCGGCGGTGGTCGCGTGGCCGCCGAACTGGTTGCGCAGCGCCGCGACCACCTTCATCGCCGGGGAGTCGTCCTGCCGCGAGGCGAACCTCGCGTAGAGGGCGGCGGTGATCGCCGGCAGCGGGACCGCGTGGTCCACAGCCGCCTGAACCGTCCACCGGCCCTCGCCGGAGTCCTGTGCGTAACCCCGCAGCTGCTCCAGCTTCTCGTCGTCGTCCAGCGCCCGCACCAGCAGGTCGAGCAGCCACGAGCGGATCACGGTGCCGGTGCGCCAGCTGCTGAACGAGCCCCTGACGTCCTTGACGACGTCCGCGGCCTCCAGCAGCTCCCACCCCTCGGCGAAGGCCTGCATCATGGCGTACTCGATGCCGTTGTGGACCATCTTGGCGAAGTGCCCGGCCCCGACGTCTCCCGCGTGGACGAAACCGTCCTCGCCCTCGGGCTTGAGCGTGTCGAAGATCGGCATGAGGTGCTGGACGTCGGCGTTCTCGCCGCCGCACATGAGCGCGTAGCCGTTCTTGAGGCCCCAGACGCCGCCGCTGACCCCGCAGTCGACGAACCTGACGCCCTTTTCGGCGAGCTCGGCGGCGTGCTTCTGGTCGTCGGCGTAGTGGGAGTTTCCGCCGTCGACGACCAGGTCGCCCTCGGACAGCAGCTCACCCAGCCGGTCGATCGTCTGCTGGGTGGGTTTGCCCGCGGGCACCATCACCCAGATGGCGCGTGGCGCCTGAAGCCGCTCGACCAGCTCCTGCAAGCTGGTCACGTCGCTGACCTCGGCATTGTGGTCGTATCCGACCACGTCATGACCGCCGCGGCGCAGCCGCTCGGCCATGTTGCCACCCATCTTGCCCAGTCCGACCATGCCGATCTGCATGTAGTCCAACCCCCTTGTCAGGCCTCCATCATCCCCGATGACGTTCTCAGCCGGACAGGCGGATGGGCATGATCAGGTAACGGTAGTCGGGAGCGCCGGGGTCGTCCACAGGCTTGCCCCCCGTGAGGATGGCGGGCTTGGTGGACGTGGTCATCTGCAGGCGGGCGACGTCGGAGTCGATCGCACCCAGCCCTTCCAGCAGGAACTGGTGGTTGAAGGCGATGTTCATCTCGTCGCCCTCGTAGTCCACGGGCAGCGCCTCGACGGCCTGCGCCTCGTCGCCGCTGCCGGCTTCGAGCACGACCTCACCGCTCTTGAACGCCAGCCGCACCGGTGTGTTGCGCTCGGCGACCAGGGCCACGCGCTTGACCGCCTCGACGAACGCGGCTGTGGACAGATCCGCCTTGGCGGAGAACTCGGTGGGCAGCAGCGAACGGTACTTGGGGAACTCCGGGTCCAGCAGGCGCGTGGTGGTCCGGCGCCCCGCGCTGGAGAAGCCGATCATGCCCTCGCCGGTGCCGCCGGCCGAGCTGAGCGCGATCTCCACCTCGGCCCCGCTCCCGCCGAGTGCCTTGGCCGTGTCGGCGAGCGTCTTGCCGGGGATCATCGCGATGGCGGAGATGTCCGCCTGGTCCGGCTGCCACCTGAGCTCACGCACGGCGAGCCGGTAGCGGTCGGTCGCGGCGAGCGTCACCAGGTCGCCCTCGATCTCCATCCGCACGCCGGTGAGCATGGGCAGCGTGTCGTCACGCCCTGCGGCGACGGCCACCTGGCTGACGGCGGAGGCGAAGGTGTCGCTGCCGACCCGCCCGGCGGCCGGTGGCATGGCCGGGAGCGAGGGGTAGTCCTCCACAGGCATGGTGAGCAGTGTGAAGCGGGCGCTGCCGCACGTCACGACGGCCTTGGCGCCCTCGACGACGAAGTCCACAGGCTGTGCGGGAAGCGCGCGGGTGATCTCGGCGAGCAGCTTGCCCGAGACCAGGACGACTCCCGGCTCACCGGTGTGGAGTTCGAGCGTCACCTCGGCGGAGACCTCGTAGTCGAAGCCGGACAGCTTCAGCCGCTGATCCTCGGTGACCTCGAGGCGCATGCCGGCGAGAACGGGCACCGACGGCCGTGCGGGCAGACTGCGTGCCGTCCATGCCACCGCCTCAGCGAGGACGTCTCGCTCGATTCGGAACATCACGGTCATCAGCCTCCTGGATCGTCGTTGATTCAAGTGTCGCGTCTCCCGCACCCTCGATCCGGGAGAACCCCTCTATGGGTCTTGAGTTTCTTCTTAAGAGATAAGTGAAGTCATCACACTAGGGGCGGTGGATACTGTGGACAACCCGCGTCTTCCCTGCTCAGCAGCCCTGTTTTCATCCACTGCGGCTGTGGGTGACGCCTGGGGGTAACCCCGCCGCCTGGGGACGAAGCTTCGTTGCCCACAGGCCGTCCCCAGATCAGGGGGTGTTCATCCACCGGTCATCCACTGGCTGTCCCCAGGTTGTCCACGGACAAAACGGCCCGGTGAACGGCCTCCAAAAGTCTGTGCACAGGCCGTCCCCAAGTCGTCCACCGGTAGTCCCCAGGTTCTCCTCAGGATGTCCCCAGGGTTATCCCCAAGCGCTGTGCGGAATTTATTCGGGCAATGCGGGGCGTACGGACGGGCCGTTCGCGCGTTTTCCCTGATCCACAGTGTTATCCACAGGCTGTGCATGACGGCTAGGACCCGCGCGACGTCTGCTTGATCCGCATTGTCAGCTCGTTGACCTGGTTGTACATCGACCGTCGCTCCGCGATGAGCGAGCGGATCTTGCGCTCGGCGTGCATGACGGTGGTGTGATCGCGGCCGCCGAACTGCTGGCCGATCTTGGGCAGCGACAGCTCCGTCAGCTCCCGGGCCAGGTACATCGCGATCTGCCTGGCGTTCACCAGGGCCCTGCTGCGCGAGCTGCCGCACAGGTCGTCGATGCTGATGCCGAAGTACTCGGCGGTCTTGTGCATGATCGTGGCGATCGTTATCTCCGGCCCGGAGTCCGAGGTGATCAGGTCCTTCAGCACCACCTCGGCCAGTTGGAGATCCACACCCTGGCGATTGAGGCTGGCGAACGCGGTGACCCTGATCAGGGCGCCTTCGAGCTCGCGGATGTTGGTGGAGATCCGGCTCGCGATGTACTCCAGCACCTCGGGCGGCGCCGCCAGGCCCTCCTGGATGGCCTTCTTCCTCAGGATGGCGATCCGCGTCTCCAGCTCGGGCGGCTGCACATCGGTGATCAGCCCCCACTCGAACCGGTTGCGCAGCCGGTCCTCCAGCGTGATCAGCTGCTTGGGAGCCCGGTCGCTGGAGATGACGATCTGCTTGTTGGCGTTGTGCAGCGTGTTGAAGGTGTGGAAGAACTCCTCCTGCGTCTGCTCCTTGCCCTCCAGGAACTGGATGTCGTCCACAAGCAGGATGTCGATCGCCCGGTAGCGTCCGCGAAAGCCGTCGGCCTTGTGGTCGCGGATGCTGTTGATGAAGTCGTTGGTGAACTCCTCGGAGCTGACGTACCTGACCCGCGCGCCGTCGTACAGGCTCTGCGCGTAGTGCCCGATCGCGTGCAGCAGGTGGGTCTTGCCCAGGCCGGAGTCGCCGTAGATGAACAGCGGGTTGTACGCCTTCGCGGGGGATTCGGCGACGGCCACGGCGGCCGCGTGCGCGAAGCGGTTGCTGGCGCCGATGACGAAGGTCTCGAAGGTGTACTTCTGGTTGAGCCGGGCCGGCTCACTGGGCTTGTTGCTCTTGGCTTCCCACCTGTTCGGCGTCGGCTCCGGCTCTTTTTCCACAGGCGGTGTGTACGGCTGAGCCTGTTCAAAAGAGAACGTCGGCTGTGGATAGTCGGTGGACGACTGTGCCTGGTCAGGCTGTGGAGAATAGAACTGCGGGGGCTCTGAGGCCTGGTAGTGCTGGGGTTGGACGCCCTGTGTATAACGTGGCTGCTGGTCCTGGCTCTGGGGATAACTTTGGCCCCCAGGCTGTGGATGATGTTCCTGCATGGACTGCATCGGCTGTTCGGGCGCCGTGGTGTCGATCATCACGGCCAGTCGCATGGCCCGGCCGAGCTCCTGGGAGAGCGCGTGGGCCACGAGCGGCCGGAGTTTGCGCTCGATGAGGTCCTTGAGGAAGTCGTTGGGCACGCCGAGCACGATCGTGTCGTCCGCCAGGGCGATCGGACGGACCATGGAGAGCCAGGTGCGCTGCTGTGCGGGCACGTTCTCGTTGAGGAAGTTGGTCAGGGCCCTCTTCCATACCGCGCCGAGGTCGACACCGTTCATGGTGTGGCTCCCCCTCCTTCCTCTCGCGGCCCCCCGCGATTGTTATCCACATACGGGGGCCGCCCGCGTAGTGATCAGTCCCCGTCGTCCACAGCATCGCGCCCGGGTCGAATACCCAGGGTCTCCACAGGAGATCCACAAGTTGTGCACAGCCTGACAGCGCGTCTGGAAGGGCCGACAGTAGCTATGTGCACAGCTGTGTTCAAGACGTTGTCCACAGCCTAGTGGTACGTGGGTGCACATGCTGTGGACATGAGCCGGGCGGTGGACAAGTAGCCTGTGGATACGTGGATAACCGTTTTCGGTTTGACCTGGGATGCTCTTGACCCGTAACGTACGACGGTCGGCTTGTCACGTGACGGCTATTTCGCGTGCCCTCGCATTTCAGACAGGCCAGCCATGTGTGTTCAGCGCCTCGTGCGCACCTTCAAGCCTGGAGCCCAGCCGTGAGCAAGCGTACTTTCCAGCCGAACAACCGTCGCCGCGCGAAGACCCACGGCTTCCGGCTGCGGATGCGCACCCGGGCCGGTCGCGCCATCCTCGCCGCTCGCCGCCGTAAGGGCCGCGAGAAGCTGTCGGCCTGATCGCCCCGAGTCGTCCGATTGTCCGCCCGCCGGTGCACTCCACCGGCGGGCGATAGGCGTCTATGGTGCTAGCCCGTCATTCCCGCATGCGGCGCGGGGACGAGTTCAAGGCCGCGATCAAGCGCGGCAAGCGCGCGGGTCGTCCCACTTTGGTCGTCCATCTCGGTATTTCAGGGGAAGGTACGCCTTTGGTGGGTTTTGTGGTGAGCCGAGCCGTCGGAGGCGCGGTGGTCCGCAACAAGGTCAAGCGGCGGCTCCGACACCTGATGCGGGACCGTCTCGACCGGCTTCCGAGAGGTAGCCTGCTGGTGGTACGCGCCAATCCACCGGCCGCGTCTGCGCGATGCGACCAGCTTGCCGCCGAGCTCGACCTCGCATTGGAACGTTTGCTCAGGCGGCGTGAGTCCTCGATGGATGGACAGAGATGACGGAGCAGCCGCAAGGGACTCCGAGCCTTGCCGCTCGGGTGCTGATCGTCCCTATCCGGTTCTACCGGGCCTTCATCAGCCCGATGCTCGGTCCGCGCTGCCGTTTCTACCCCTCGTGCAGCGCATATGGACTTGAGGCGATCTCCGTACACGGAGCATTGCGCGGCACATGGTTGACTGTCCGGCGAGTCGGGCGTTGCCACCCATTCCATCCCGGCGGTATAGACCCGGTGCCCCCACGCCCGGTTCGGTCCCACGAAATGCAAGGGAGATAGCTCGGTGGAGCTGTCCTGGCTGAGCTGGCTCTATGAAGCCGTAGCCTTCGTCATCACCTGGATCCATACGGGTTACAGCACATTCCTGAACCCGGACAGCGGCCTGACGTGGATGCTGACCATCATCACGCTGACCGTGCTCATGCGGATCCTCATCTTCCCCCTCTTCCTCAAGCAGATGAGGTCGTCGAAGAAGATGCAGGAGCTCGCCCCCAAGGTGGCTGAGCTCCGCAAGCGTCACAAGAACGACAAGCAGCGCATGAACCAGGAGGTCATGGCGCTGTACCAGGGAGCGGGGGCCAACCCGCTCGGCGGCTGTCTCCCTGTCGTGGCGCAGTTCCCCATCTTCATCTCGATGTTCACCGTCCTCCAGGCCATGGCCAACGGCGAGACGAAGTTCGGGATGACGCAGCAGCTCGTCGACAGCGCCCGGGCCGCGCACATCTTCGGTGCGCCGCTGCCGGCCAACTTCTTCATGTCCAGCGAGGACATCCTGGCCCTGAACGCCACGGTCATCCAGACGAAGGTCGTCCTCGGCATCTTCGTGGCGATCAGCTCGCTGACCACGTTCCTCACCGTCCGGCAGAGCGTCACGCGGTCCATGGCCCAGATGCCGGACAACCCGATGGCCCAGCAGCAGAAGATCCTCATGTGGATCTCCCCGCTGTTCGCCTTCTTCAGCCTGAACTTCCCGCTCGGTCTGATCATGTACTGGGTGACCACCAACGTGTGGACGCTCGGCCAGCAGCACTGGTTCTACAGCCGCAACCCGATGCCGGAGTTCGACGCCAAGGGCAACGTGATCCCGGTGAAGCCCAAGCCGGGCCTCCTCGCGAAGATTCGCAAGACGGATCCGGTGGTGGAGGAGGCTCCCCCGCCGCCTCCGGAGCCTAAGATCGTCAGGAACCAGCCGAGCCGCCAGCCACGCAGCAAGCGCACCGGCAGCAAGAAGTCGTGATTACGAAGGAGAGGCCGGCCATGACCGAGGCCGAGCAGGAGAAGGCTCCTGATCTCAGCGTGCTCGAGCAGGAAGGCGAGATCGCGGCGGACTACGTCGAAGGCCTTCTCGACATCGCCGACATCGACGGCGACATCGATATGGACGTCGAGGGCGACCGTGCGCTGGTCTCCGTTGTCGGGCTCAAGGGCAACGAGTTGGTCGGCCCCGCGGGCGAGGTCCTGGAGGCGCTCCAGGAGCTGACCCGCCTGGCCGTGCACCGGCAGACGGGGGAGCGGTCCCGGCTGATGCTCGACGTCGGCGGCTACCGCGAGCGCCGCCGCGCGGAGCTCACCAAGCTCGGCACCGAGATCGCCGATGAGGTCCGGAACCAGGGCGAGCCCAAGGCCCTCCAGCCGATGACCCCCTTCGAGCGCAAGATCGTGCACGACGCGGTGGCCGCTGCCGGGCTCACCAGCGAGTCGGAGGGCGAGGAGCCCCACCGCTACGTGGTCGTCCTCCCCGCCTGACCCACACCCCGCTCCACATCGGCCGTCAGCCCGCCCCACAGGCGACTGACGGCCGTTCTCATCTCCACCCCGCCAACCCACGCCCCTCCGCCTACCCTGGCCTTGCCGCCCGCCCTCACCTCTCTGGTGGCTCGCCCTCTGGGGGCTTGCCTCTTCAATGCTGTACGGCGCGGAGTCGTACGGTGTGGAGCGGTTCGGCGTGCCTCAACCGTCCCGACTCGCCCGGGCTGAACAACCGCATTCGACCGTTCCCAGGTTCACCGTCCGCCGTGAACCATTGATCATCCCAACAGCCGTATTTCCGTATGACGGAAAGGCGTTTCGAGGGCGGTGCACTCGGAGGCTCTGTTCAGGGCAGCCCGCTAGTCTTCAACAGTGATCGCCCGCTTAGCCTTGGGTAGACACCATCACCAATGATGCGCACACATTCACCCCTCAGAAAGGGCCACCAAGCAAGTGAGCGAAGAGCTACCGCCGCCGCCGGACATCGCGCGAGACGTCTTCGCCGGCGAGGCCTGGGACCGGGCAGAGGCGTTCGCCGAGCTGCTGGCCGGCCCCGGAGTGGTGCGCGGACTGCTGGGCCCCCGCGAGGTGCCGCGCATCTGGGACCGCCACCTGCTCAACTGCGCCGTCGTGGCCGAGGCCATCCCCGAGGACGTGCGCCTGGTCGACATCGGCTCGGGCGCGGGCCTGCCGGGCATCGTCCTGGCGATCGTCCGGCCGGACATCACGGTCACCCTGCTGGAGCCGTTGCTTCGCCGTACCGTCTTCCTGGAGGAGTGCGTCGAAGCGCTCAAGCTGGACAACGTAGAGGTGCTGCGCGGACGCGCGGAGGAGCTCGCGGGCAAGCGCGTGTTCGATGTGGCCAGCGCCCGCGCGGTCGCTCCGCTCGACCGGCTCCTGAAGTGGGCCATGCCACTGCTGCGCGAAGGTGGCGAGCTGATCGCGATGAAGGGGGAGCGAGCAGCAGAAGAACTCGCCGAGGCGGAGCCCCAATTGCGAGCCAGCGGGGCGAGAACGGCCGAGCTTGTAACCGTCGGGCACGGTAAGGTCGAGCCGCCTGCAACATTGGTTCGGGTGATATCGGGTCGCGCGCCAGAGCAAGGTAGGCGCCGACGAAGGAGGTGACGGTCGTGCCAGTCGCTTATTGCGGTCTTGGCTGGCCGGACAGCCGTCTGTCCGAAAGTCCCACTGGGGTTGGCTGGCCCGAAAAGGGCGTGTCGCGACAGCAAATTCCCGGCACTGAAATGCCACGGGTTGAAAGGATTACCAACGTGACCCAGACCCCCCTGAACCCAGGTGATTCGCCGTTGGTACGAGAGGCGCTCAACTCAGTGGTTTCACGTGAAACACCCGCTGCGCAGTTGCCGGCTCAGGAGGGTGACGCCCCTGAGAGGGCTGACGGCTCATGGCCGAAACCCGCCAAGTGCCGAGTGATCGCAGTGGCGAACCAGAAGGGCGGCGTCGGCAAAACCACGACGTCCGTCAACATCGCCGCCGCACTCTCCATGAACGGCGAACGCGTCCTCGTGGTGGATCTCGACCCGCAGGGCAACGCCTCCACGGCCCTGGCGACCGAGCACCGGGGTGACATTCCGGACGTCTATCAGGTGCTGGTCGACGATCTGCCCTTGGCGGACATCGTCAAGCAGGTCCCCGAGATGCCCAACCTCTACTGCGCCCCCGCCACCATCGACCTGGCCGGCGCCGAGATCGAGCTCGTCTCCCTGGTCGCCCGAGAGGCCCGCCTCCGCCGCGCCCTGGCTGCCTACGAGGGCATCGACTTCGACTACATCATCATCGACTGCCCGCCGTCGCTCGGCCTCCTTACGGTCAACGCCCTGGTCGCCGCCGACGAGGTCATGATCCCGATCCAGTGCGAGTACTACGCACTGGAGGGCCTCGGTCAGCTCCTCCGCAACGTCGACCTCATCAAGGCCCATCTCAACCCCACCCTCAGCCTTTCCACCATCGTCCTCACGATGTACGACGGCCGCACCCGACTCGCCTCACAGGTGGCGGACGAGGTCCGGGCGCACTTCGGCGAGACCGTCCTCCGAACGGTGATCCCCCGTAGCGTCCGCCTCTCGGAAGCCCCCAGCTACGGCCAGTCCGTCATGACCTACGACCCAGGCTCCAGCGGCGCCATGGCCTACATGGACGCAGCCCGCGAAATCGCTCACCGAGCGCTGGTCTAACCCTTCGCTCCACTTGGTGCTGCGGGTGTGTGCCCGCACGCGCGGACGGGACGCCTCGCCACGGACGGGGCCCGCAGGTGCTAGCGGTGTGCCCGTACGGGTGCGTTCGGGGTTCACACCGCCAGTTTCTGGGCGTGCAGCTTCGAGGCGTGTGAGCCTTACCTGCGAGTCCCAGACGTGCAGCTTCGAGGTATGCGGACCTCACCTATGAGTCCCGGGCGCGCAATTTAGAGGGGTACGGCCTCCGTCCGGTAGAGCTGCTACCGCGGTGATCCCTGTTGTGTGAGCCCGCACGTTGGGCCTGACATGTAGCCCGCGCCGCTCGCTGAAGGCGCCTGCTGAAGGTCTGCCTGCCGCTTTGTGCATCGGCTGGCAGGGTCGTTTGGCCATCCCGGTCCGTGCCGCGTGTAGATAAGCGAGCACGACAGGTTGTGCCGAGGTCTACTGCTCGCGCTGATCGATCATGTCGACACGGTCCATGAGGATGAAACGCCTCTGCTTCGCCGGGAGCGAAGGCAATGGGGGGTGTTCAGGGCATGGTGGTGTAAATCCGGTGGGGCGGTGTGTGGCGCGGAGGCGCCGGGCCGGGTTGGCAACGGTAACCTTCCCTGGATAGACCGGAATCAGCCCGGGCGGATGAGGAGACGTAGTGAGCCAGGTGCGGCGGGGATTGGGCAAGGGGCTGGGGGCGCTCATCCCGACCGGTCCCATCGTTGACGGGACGGGGACGGTTGACCCGAACGGTTCGACGAATGAGGCCGGTCCGAAGCCGGTTGCCGGAGCGTACTTCCGGGAGATAGATCTAGCCGCGATCGTGCCCAACCCGCGCCAGCCGCGTGACATCTTCGACGGCGAACGCCTGGAGGAGTTGGCGGCCTCCATCCGTGAAGTCGGGCTTCTGCAGCCGATCGTCGTGCGCTCAGTCGGTGGTGGCCGATTCGAGCTCATCATGGGGGAGCGCCGCTGGCGCGCGTGCAAGCTTGTGGGCCTTGACCCGGTGCCGGCGATCGTCCGCAACACCCAGGACACCGACCTCCTGCGGGACGCCCTGATCGAAAACCTTCAGCGTGAGGAGCTCAACCCGCTGGAGGAGGCGGCCGCCTACCGGCAGTTGCTCGATGACTTCCAAGCCACCCACGACCAGCTCGCCCAGAGGATCGGCCGCTCCCGCACCCACATCACCAACACCCTGCGGCTGCTCAAATCCCCGCCCGAGGTGCAGCTGAAGGTCGCCGCGAAGACCATCAGCGCCGGCCACGCCCGCGCCCTCCTCGGCCTTAACAGCCCCGAGGAGCAGATCCACCTGGCGACGCGCATCGTTGCTGAGCTCCTCTCGGTTCGGGCGGTGGAAGAGATCGTCGCGCTCGGCAGCGCAGGAGCCGCCCCTCAGAAGCCCTCCCGCGAGCGCCAGCCCGCCAAGCCCGCAGACCCCGGCCTGACCAGCCTCGCAGACCGCCTCTCGGACCATTTTGAAACCAAGGTCAAGGTCGACCTCGGCCGTCGCAAGGGCCGGATCGTCGTAGAGTTCGCCACGATCGACGACCTTGAGCGCATCATCGGCACCATGGCCCCCAACGCCACAGGCATCATGCGAGAAGCCGAAGACTAACCACCACCCCCGTTTCACGTGAAACATCGCCCCAGCAGCTAACACCCGAACATCACCCCAGCAGCCAACGGCTGAACGTCACCCAGCAGCCAACGGCATGCCCTTCCCCTCCCGTTGCCTCCTCCCTACCTCACCACTTCTTGCATCCCGGCCGACCCGACTATCGGCGTCCCTCCTCTGGCCCATCCACCGCTCGGTCTTCTGAACTATCGTTTCCCGCTTCCTGGCCTCGTTGGCCGTGGCCTGGCTTCCCCACCCCTCCTTCCCCCGTCTTCCCACTTCTCTGCGAAGCCGATCTTCGGGGACGGGGGATTTCCTCTGCCCCAAACCTGGGCCATGAGATTCCGCCGCGCCACCGCACCTTCGACCGTCGTGCTTCGCCTCTACGGCTGCCAAACCACCCAGACCAACTCGCCCCGACAACCGGCCCTCTTGCGCTCCCACACACCAACCTGTGGCCCCTGCCGCCACCTCCCACGCCCCCGTTAAAGTTCGGGCCGGCCATGAGATTTCGCCACCCACCGCCTTCGGCCGGCAAACTTCACCCCGACGAATTCCAAGCACCCACGACTGCACCGCCCAGACGATCGCCCTCTTGGCTCCAACCTCACCAACACCGCGACCGCCTGCGCTGCGACCGCCCGCGCTGCCACTCGCCCGCGCCGCCACTGCCGACATCGTCCGCGCTACCACCACCGCCTGCGCTACCACCGCTGGACGGGCTACCACCGCCAGTAACATCACTGCCCGCTACCACCGCGGCACGCTGCCCCGATACCTGCGTCCCTGCTTAGTGCCCCTCCTGGACCTTCCCCCTGACTTATCCGTCTCCTGGCGCCCCGTCTCACCTGAAGGCCAGGCCCATGCCCACCGACACCACGTCGCCATCACACTCCACCTCTGGCGAGCAACGGCACCTCGACAACGTCGGAGCAACACCACAAGAAGCCACCCCGTCACCCCGATACACCCCTGAGGCTCTTTACGATGCCTTCATGGCGGCGGTGAGCATGTACGTGATGACCAATTGGACGACGGCGCCTGTGGCATTCGCGTCCATATGACCGTGCTAGGTCTACGATGGCGCGCCTGGCGTGGGCTGCACTGCCCGGAGGGCAGCTTCGCGCCCGGTTAGCCCATACGGACACCCCTCTGCCATGGCCGTGGGGGATAGTGGCGCCTGCTGAGGCGGAAGACTGGACGAAAGGGAGAGGACCGCTCACCCGGATGTCGATTTCCCGACGGCCAACCTGCCCGCTGCGCAGCGGGCCCCGGCGACGCTTCCGATGAGCGAAGCGGCTTACGTCGAACGCCACTGGGAAGGCCAGCCAACCTGAGGAATTGGGCGGCCAGCCAACCTGAGCAAATAGCAACATGAAACGGCAGCCACAGCACTACCCGAACGCCCGACAATCCGGGACGCCGGGACGCCGGGACGCGTTTCACGTGAAACATCGCTGACTGCTCGGCTGTTCGACTGCAGCAATTGGGGCGAGGGGTTAGGGCGCTCATCCCGATCGGGTGCCGTTGTTGACGAGACGCGATGGTTTACGTGACGGTTCGACGAATGAGGTCGGTCCGAAGCCGGTTGCCGGGGCGTACTTCCGGGAGGTGAATCTGGCTGCGGTCGTGCTCAAATAACGCCAGCCGCGTGGGATCTTCGACGGGGGTCCTGGAGGAGGAGGTGGTATCGAACCGTGAGGCCCCGCTTGAACGTCATGACCTCAGCCAGCGGTAGGTGCTACGAGCTTGTTATGGGGAGCGCCGCAGACGCGCGGGCAAGGGGGATGCTCGTGAGCTGACGATTTTCAGAGATACCTCAATGTCTGTGGCGTGGGTGTAGGCGATGACCGTTGACGACTGCGCCCGTGGCGATCGTGTCGACGGGCAGTGGCTTGGTCTGCGGCCGGACCCGTAAGCGCCGCGCCCATAGCCGCCGCGCCCGTGACTCTGACAGCCTTTCGCGATGGTGCCGGCGTCCGTGATGGCGCGGCGTCCGCGGCGGTGCGGGGCACGGCCAAATGCTTCGCGTTGACCCGGATAGGCGTTGGGGTGGTGCTGCGTTGCTACTTGTTTACGCTGGCTCCTCCGGTTCAGGAGCTACGCCGTGGCGTGGCCGGCTGTAGAGAGGTGTGCGCGGATGTGCCCTGACTCATGGCTCGGGCGGTCGATGTCTCGGAGGGGCCGCCATTGGCTCCGAGGCTGCAGCGAGGAGTTCCTGTATTGCGACTGGCCGGGCGCGGAGCTGCCATCAGAGCTGTGCGGGTGGAGATTGCGTCTGTGACGCAGTGCTGCGCCGATGATGTCGTCCGAATGTCCGTGGGATGCCTACGCCATCGCCCCATGGCCCCATGGCTACGACGGCGCGACGGCCCCATGGCCCCATGGTGCGATGGGGCTTCATCGGCTTCCAAGTCCTACAACGACGACTCTCGACTCGGCTTGCGAGGCTGCTGCGGCGTATCCGCTGACACCCCGCTCACGACGATAAGCGCGTGGTTAATGAGTCGGCGTGGGTGCTCAGAGCTTTGGTTTCACGTGAAACCGGGCCAGGGGTTTTGGGTGTCGAAGCTATGGAGGGCTGAACGCTCGATGGGATGGGGAGCGAGAGGGACATGCACCGGGTGTCCCCGTTGGATCTTGGTGCACGCGATCAGACGTCCCCGCCGTGCCACTCAAGGAGGAAGCGAGGCCCGTACCGGGGGAGGTTGCTAGCCGGTGTGAGGGGAGGTTTCACGTGGAACATGGGGGCGGTTAGCAGCTAGGGGGTGGTGGCTTTGTGGATGGCGTTGAGGAAGTCGTCTACCTGGTCTGGGGTGGTGTTGAAGGCGGTCATCCAGCGGACTATGCCGGCGGCTTCGTCCCAATGGTGGAAGAGGTACCGGCTCTGCAAGGTCGCCGCCACCTGTGCGGGCACGGTGGCGAACACGGCGTTGGATTGGACCGGGTAGGCGAGAGAGATGCCGGGGGCGTTGGCCAGACCGTTCGCCAGGCGGGTGGCCATGGCGTTGGCGTGGGCGGCGTTCTGGTGCCACAGGTCGTCCGTCAGGAGAGCTGAGAGCTGGGCTGAGATGAAGCGCATCTTGGAGGCCAGTTGGAGGGACTGGCGACGGAGGTAAGGAACGGCCTGAGTGAGGGTCGGGTCCAGGACCACCACGGCTTCGGCGGCCAGGGCGCCGTTCTTGGTGCCGCCGAAGCTGAAGACGTCCACGCCGGCCGCTGTGGTGATGGCGTCCAGGCCGCAGTTCAGGTGGGCCGCCGCGTTGGCGAGCCTGGCGCCGTCCAGATGGAGGCGCATGCCTGCGCTGTGAGCCGCTTCGGCCAGCTCGGCGATCTCGGCGGGGGTGTAGCAGGTTCCCAGTTCGGTCACCTGGGAGATGGAGACCGCACGGGGCTGCGGCTCATGGTGAAGGCCCAGCTTGTGTACGTGGCCGGCGATATCTGCTGGGCGGAGCTTGCCGTCTGGGGTGGGTACGGTGATGAGCTTCACGCCGAGCAGGCGCTCCGCCGCGCCTGTCTCGTGCGTGGCGATGTGGGCGGTGTCGGCGCAGAGGATGGCGTCGTAGCGGCCGAGCATCAGTGGCAGGCCGACCATGTTGGCACCTGCGCCGTTGAGTACGGCGAATCCTTCGGCCTGGGGGCCGAACACGTCCTTGATCTGGCGCTCGAAGGCGGACGTCCAGGTGTCGTCGCCGTAGGCAGGGGCGTCGCCGTGGTTGGCTGCCGCCATGGCTTCGAAGATGGTCGGATGCACGCCCGCGTGATTGTCGCTGGCGAAGCTCTTCGGGGAGGTCATCACCCGGCCAAGGCTAGCCTTCGCGCAGTCTGCCTTGTCGATCACCACGCGACCCGTCTCAGCCAAGGGTGTCGTGACGGCCGCCGCTCGCGGAGGTCCGGGCGCGTAGGTCTGGGCGGGCAGCCGTGACAGAGGTTATGAGCGAGGGCGGGCGGCGGCGTTCTGGAGGAGGGTGCGGCACAGGTCGCCGAGGTCCTGCCCCGCGGCCTCCGCCGCCATCGGCAGCAGCGACGTCTCCGTCATCCCCGGAGCGACGTTCACTTCGAGGAAGTACGGCCGGTCCGAGGCGTCCACGATGAGGTCGGTGCGGGAGATGTCACGCAGCCCGAGAGCGGTGTGGGCGGTCACGGCGGCTTCGGCGCACGCGGCGGCGGCCGTGGCCGAGAGGCGGGCGGGGGCGAAGAACTCGGTGTGGCCGGCCGTGTAGCGGGCGGCGTAGTCGTACACCCCTTCGTCGGGGACGATCTCCACGGCGGGCAGGGCGATGGGGCCGTCGCCGAGGTCGACGACCGAGACGGCCACCTCGATGCCCTCGATGTAGCGCTCGATGAGGGCCGTGTCGCCATAGGCGAAGCAGCCGACCATGGCGGCCGGAAGCTCCTCCGCGGTGCGGACCATGGAGGCGCCCAGGGCGGAGCCGCCGCGGGCGGGCTTGACGAACAAGGGCAGGCCGAGGTGCTCCACGATGCGGCCGAGAACGGCAGTGGCGCCGAGGTCGTGGAAGGTTTCCTTGGGCAGCGTGACGGACTCGGGGGTGCGCAGGCCGACCGAGCGTACGACGGCCTTGGCGGTGGGCTTGTCGAAGGCGACGCGGCACGCGTCGGGGTCGGCACCCACGTAAGCGACGTTGAGCAGCTCCAGGACCGAGCGGATCGCGCCGTCCTCGCCCGCGCCGCCGTGGAGCGTGACGAAGACCGCGTCCGGCCGGTCGGCGAGGATGGACGGCACGAGGGACGCGTCGGTGTCGCGGGCCTCGACGTCGACGCCCGCCGCCCGCAGCACCTCGCTCACCCGGCGACCGGAGCGCAGGGACACCTCCCGCTCGTAGGAGAGGCCTCCTGCCAGCACGAGCACGTGGCCCAGATCGCTCATCACTTCTCCTCCGCTGATCGCACGCTGTCCCACCGTACCGGGCATCTGGGGCGAGCTGAGCGTACGCTGTCCCACCGTATCGGGCGTCTACGGCGGGAGGCCCCAACGGTGCCGGCCGTAGACGGGCGGATGGCGCGTACGCGGTCCCCACCGTACCGGGCGTCTGGCGGGCTGAGCCCACCGGCGCCGGGGCGGATGGCTCGCGGCAACGGGGTGGGCACTCTCGCCGTGACGTGAAGCTGTGACGTGAAGCCGTGACATGAAGAACGGCCGGCGCCGTCCGTGACGCCGGCCGTACTCGTGTCAGGAATCAGGCCAGGTCCGGTCCCGGGGTGTCGACGCCGGCGTGCCCGCGGGTGGAGCCGGTGCCGAAGGTGTCCCGTAGCTGGATCTCCTGCTCGATGACGCCGGCCAGACGGCGGACCCCTTCGCGGATGCGGTCCGGCTCGGGATAGCAGAACGACAGCCGCATGTGCCGCGCCCCGCTGCCGTCGGAGTAGAACCCGGTGCCGGGGACGAAGGCGACTCGCTCGGCCACGGCCCTGGGCAGGATGGCCTTGGAGTCGAGGCCTTCGGGCAGTTGCGCCCACACGAAAAAACCGCCGCCCGGTCGCGTCCAGGTGACTTCGGGCGGCATCAGCGCTTCAAGGGCGCCCAGCATGGCGTCGCGGCGTTCACGATAGAGCTCCTTGAACGTCTTGATCTGCTCCTGCCATGGTTGGGAGGCCAGATATTCGCCGACAGCGAGCTGGGTGAAGGTGGAGTGCGACAGCACGGCCGATTCCATGGCGAGGACGAGCTTGTCGCGGATGGCGTGCGGGGCCAGCGCCCAGCCGACCCGGAAGCCGGGGGCCAGCGTCTTGGAGAACGATCCCAGGTAGACGACGCCGTCGGCGTTGTCGGCGCGCAGGGCGCGCATGGGCTCGGCGTCGAAACCGAGCAGTCCGTACGGGTTGTCCTCGACGATGAGGACGCCGGCGCGCTGGCAGATGTCGAGCACCTGCTGCCGCCGGGCCACGTTGAGGGTGACGCCGCCGGGGTTCTGGAAGGTGGGGATCGTGTACAGGAACTTGATGGGAGCGCCCGCGGTCTCCAGGGCGTAGATCGTCTGGGCCAGGGACTCGGGCACGATGCCCTGATCGTCCATGGCGACATGCACCACTTTGGCCTGGTATGCGGCGAATGTGCCGAGGGCGCCCACGTAGGAAGGGCCCTCCGCGAGGACCACGTCACCCGGGTCGATGAAGATGCGGGTGATCAGGTCGAGCGCCTGCTGGGAGCCCACGGTGACGACCACGTCGTCAGCCCCGGCGTGGATGCCCTCCAGGCGCATGACGTCGCAGATCTGCTCGCGCAGGTGCGGGTCGCCCTGGCCGGAGCCGTACTGCAACGCGACAGGACCGCGCCTGGTCACCAGGTCGGAGACCAGCTGGCCGACCAGGTCCAGGGGAAGGGCGTTGACGTACGGCATGCCGCCCGCGAGCGAGACCACCTCGGGCCTCGACGCGACGGCGAAAAGAGCTCGAATCTCGGAAGCGACCATCCCGGTAGCTCGTGCGGCGTACCGATCGACGTAGGCGTCGATGCGCGACCCTTGGGTCGCGGGCGTTTGACCGTGATTCTGCTCTGCTGTCACGGCCCACCTCCTAGGTGAATATCGATCCGAGATACCAGATTACGCTAGTCGGACATGTCGCCCGTGACGGGCCTCGGCCGTCGTGGTATCCGCTGGCGGCGCCATCACTGGGCTACGATGCCAGGTGGGGACGCGTTTTTCGCGGGATTTTCCGGGTCAACGATAGGGGCCGTAGTTGTCGCGTCGGCTGGTCAACATAACCCTGGACAACGTAGAAGATCTTCCTCGCCGCTGCAGGCAGTGTGTTTTCTGGGAGCTCGACCCTGTCAGCGGAGAGCGATCGGTGGAGGCGGGGGATCCGAGCCTGGAGAAGGAGGCCTGGATCTCCGGCACGCTGCTCGAATGGGGGAGCTGTGGCAAGATCCTTTACGTCGACGGCGTGCCCGCCGGGTTCGCGCTCTACAGCCCGCCGCTTTACAGCCCGCGCTCGGTCGCCTTTCCCACCTCGCCGGTCAGCGCCGACGCCGTGCTGCTGATGACGGCGCACATCATTCCGGAGTTCTCCGGCGGCGGACTGGGCCGGATGCTCATTCAGGGCATGGCCAAGGACCTGACGCGCCGCGGGGTGAAGGCCATCGAGGCATTCGGCGACCTCAAATGGGAAGAGCCCAGCTGCGTGGTTCCTGCTGAATATCTACTATCCGTGGGCTTTAAGACTGTACGTCCACATTTGCGTTTTCCTCGGCTCCGACTGGAGCTCAAGACCGCCGTCTCCTGGCGCGAGGACGTGGAGGTCGCCCTGGAGCGTCTCCTGGGGTCGATGAGCCCAGAGCGTGCCCTGCGACCGGTATAGCCATCCCAAGCCCGTACGAACCCGTACAGAGCCGCGAAAGCCCCCTGCGCCGAGACGCAGGGGGCACGGGGGCGTTCTAGATGATGCCCTCAAGCTCGCGCAGCAGCATGGCCTTCGGCTTGGCGCCGATGATCTGCTTGACGAGCTCTCCACCCTTGTAGACGTTCATCGTCGGGATCTGGAGTACACCCGCGTCGCGCGGAACGTTCGGGTTCTCGTCGATGTTGAGCTTGACGATCTCCAGCTTGTCACCGTGCTCGTTGGCGATCTCCTGCAGGATGGGAGAGACCTGACGGCACGGGCCGCACCATTCGGCCCAGAAGTCCACCAGCACGGGCTTGTCGCTCTTGAGGACCTCGGCTTCGAACGTGGCGTCCGTTACTGCCTTCACGGTTGAACTCCTTACTTGTCGTTGCTGGCCAGCCAGCGCTCTGAGTCGAGTGACGCGGCGCAGCCGGTGCCGGCCGCGGTGATCGCCTGACGGTAGGTGTGGTCGACGACGTCGCCGGCGGCGAACACACCGTCGATGTTGGTCGCCGTGGTGGGGGCGTCGACCTTGACGTACCCCTCGTCATCGAGATCGATCTGGCCCTTGACCAGCTCGGTGCGGGGATCGTGGCCGATCGCCAGGAACAACGCGTCGGTGGCGAGCTCGCACTCCTCACCGGTCTTGACGTTGCGCACCTTGACGGCCTCGACGCGGCTCTCGCCCAGCACGTCGACGACCTCGCTGTCCCACATGAACCGGATCTTGTCGTTGTTGAACGCCCGATCCTGCATGATCTTGCTGGCGCGCAGCTCGTCGCGGCGGTGCACGACGGTCACCATGCGGCCGAACCGGGTCAGGAACGTGGCCTCCTCCATGGCGGTGTCGCCACCGCCCACGACCACGATGTCCTTGTTGCGGAAGAAGAAGCCGTCACAGGTGGCACACCAGGACACGCCACGGCCGGACAGCCGCTTCTCGCTGGGCAGCCCGAGCTCGCGATAACCGGAGCCCATGGCCAGGATGACCGACTTGGCGTAGTAGGTCTTCTCGTGGGTCTTGATGACCTTGGGGTTGGCGTTGAGATCGACCTCGACGACGTCGTCCGCGACCAGCTCGGCGCCGAACCGCTCAGCCTGCTTGCGGAGATTGTCCATCAGGTCCGGGCCCATGATCCCGTCCGGGAATCCCGGGAAGTTCTCCACGTCGGTGGTGTTCATCAGGGCGCCGCCCGCGGTCACGGATCCCTCGAAGACCAGAGGCGCCAGCTCAGCACGCGCGGAGTAGACGGCCGCAGTGTAACCGGCTGGGCCCGACCCAATAATGATCACGTTACGGACGTCGCTCAACGCTCCCACGCTCCTCGTCTGCTGTTTTGCCAGTGGCGTCAACAGATCCTAGGCCGCCGTGATTCCCGCCCCTGTCCGCAACACTGCCCGCAACGCGAAAGAGCCCGCCGAAGCGGGCTCTGACGTGCGATGTACGGCTACCAGCGGCCCAGACTGGGCTTACGGAGGTTCTTGCAGCTGAACGGGTCAACGACGTCGATCCGCAGCCGCTTGGCGGCCTTGCTCTTCCAGGACGCCATGATGATGGCCTCCTGGCCGTTGTACTGGCCCTGGTCGACCGCGAAGACGTCGAGCTTGGTGCGGTTGGAGACCTTGGTCACACAGCTGCCGACCTTGTCGCCCTCGGAGGGACCGCCACCCACGATGGGGGCGACGCCGAGGAAGGTCCCCAGCGGCTTGTCCAGCGCCTGGTCGCTGTAGTTGTAACCACTGTCGGTCAGCGCATAGGGGCGCGCCTTGGTCTCCTCCTTGGACGGCACTTCGCTCACCGCGACAGGCGGGCTCACCGTGGTGCCACCACCACCGCCCGCGGCCAGCAGGCCGGTGGAGAGCACCGCCGTGCCGACCACGGCAGCGGCCGCGGCGGCCGCCACCGCGGGCACCGCCCACCGCGTGCGCCGTGAGCTCCGCCGCTTGGCGGGGACGATGCTGCCGTCGGTCGCCACCACGCCAAGGCGGACCGGCTCGGGCGCCTCGACCGGTGGCTGTGGCCGCTCCCATGGGGAGTCGCGCATGAGCTCGTCCCAGTCGGGCGCGTCAGCGAGACCCACTCCTCCCCGCCGAGACTCCGCCTCGGCGGCCAGCGCCTGGTCGATGCGCAGTGCGACTCCCATCGGCATGGCCGGTGTGGGGGTCGCCGCGAGCACCTCTCGAACCGCCGCAAGGTCTGCCAGGCGCTCCCCGCAGGGGGCGCAGATCGCGAGATGCTCGCGCACCTGGCGGGCCGTGCTGACGTCTAGGAGACCCTCGGCCAGCTCGGCCAGGATGTCCAGATCGTAGTGCGTATCACCCGTCACGAAGTTCTGTCTCCCTTCGCGGATGAGACGCGACCCAGGTCCGATCGGTTCCGCAGATGCGAAAGAATTGGGGCAAGTTTCGCGCGTCCCCGCGCACACCTGCTCTTCACGGTGCCACTGGGCACATCAAGCACCTGAGCTGCGTCTTCGACGGAATACCCCATCATGTCGACGAGCACGAGGGCGGCTCGCTGGTCGGTGGGCAGCAGTTTCAGCGCGGCCGAGACCTCCATCGAGGTCTCGCGTTCGATGGTCTGGTCCGGCAGCGGCGTGTCCCGCTCGGCGGCCTCGATGAGCTCGTCGTCGGCCACCGGGCGCACGGACTTGCGGCGCATCCGGTCGAGGCACGCGTTGACGACGATGCGGTGCAGCCAGGTGGTGACGGCGGCCTCGCCGCGGAAGGTGCCGGCCTTGCGGTAGGCGGAGACGAAGGCGTCCTGGACGGCGTCGGCGGCCTCGTCGGGGTCGCCCAGCGTGCGCAGGGCGACGGCCCACATCCGGTCACGGTGTCTCTTGACGATCTCGCTGAAGGCGTGTGGATCCCCGTTGATGTGCGCGGCCAGCAGCTCGGCGTCGCTGACCGCCGGGCGTTCCGCTGAGGGTGTGTCGGGTGGGGAGTTCACAAGAGGGATTCCTGGTTACGCCGATCCTGGAGAGTGCACCACTACTTCATAGATGGTGCCATGAAACTTGCCCGCGTCTGCCGGGAGACGGGTAAACCAGATCAAAACGTACTGGCCACTTGCCGCCTGATCAGGCTTGAAGGTGATCTTTCCTGACGCGTCCTTCTCCTTGGCGACGGTCTTCAACGACGACAGGTCGGCACTGTCGCCGACCTTGAGCTCGACACTGGCACCGGACGCATCGGCAAGAGTAGCGACCACATCACTGATCTGCATGGACTTGCCCATGTCGAGGAGCAGGCCCACACCGTCCTTGAGATTGCCCAGCTCGGCGTTGTTGTAGTTGTCGGTCTTCCAGAATGTGCTGGGCTTGCCGTCGATGGTCAGCGCCGCGAGCTCGGCCTTCTCCTCCTTGTCGCCGAGCGGGTCGAAGCCGCTCGCCTTGTCCGGCTTGACCACCTGGGCCTGCTGCGGAGCCTCGCTGCTGGCGTCGGGCGTGGGATCGGCCTCGCGGGTGCCCGGATTGCCGAGGCTGCGGCCGATCGTCCAGGCGCCGACGCCGACCGCCACGATCACCAGCAGCACGACGATGGTCATCAGCACCCGGTTGAGCGCGCCGCCACCGCCGCCGCCGTTCGAGCCGGGCGGCATGGGACGGTGCACCACCTGGGGGCGCTGCTGGATGGTCGTGGGCCGGGGAGTGTCGATCCCTTCGGAGCGTGAGGCCGAGGTGACCGAGGGCGGATGGTACGGCATCGGGATCGGCATCGGCCTGGCCACGCCCGCCAGCGCCTCGGCGATCTCGGCGGGGCTGGTCAGCGCGCCGTGGCCCTTACGCGTCTCCGGCAGGCAGGCCCGCAGCGTGACGGTGTCGAGGTAGCTCGGGACACCGGCGGTCACCTGGCGGGGTGTGCAGAAGTGGCCGTCGATCATGGGGGCGGCGGGCAGCCCGCCCTCCTCCTCGTCGCCGGGCCAGTGGCCGGTCAGCCCCGCGTAGAGGAGCCGGCCGAGCCCTTCGGCGTCGTCGAGCGCGGGCTGGTCGGTGGTCAGGCCGGACAGGGCGGCGTCGACCGCCACACCCAGCACCTTGACCGTGTTGCCGGTCGTCCACACCAGGTGCTCGGGGCGCAGGCACAGGTGGTGCAGGCCCGCCTCGTGGGCGTGGGCCAGCGCCTCGGCCGCCTCGGCGACCAGTCCGGCCGCCCGCTCCGGCTCCAGCGGGCCGGCGGCGAGCAGGTCGACGAGCGTGTCACCGGTCACCCACTCGCTGACCACGTACGAGCGCCCGTCGTCCTGGGCGGCGTCGAACACCTGGGTCAGGCGCGGGTCGGTGAGCCTGCTCGCGGCCCGGGCGGCGGTGACGACCTCCTGGACGCGGGGGAAGTCGGGGGCGAAGGTCAGCACGCCGACAGGGCGGGCCAGGATCTCGTCGATGGCCTTCCAGTGGGTGGCGCCGTCGGACTCGCTGACCCGGTCCTCCAGGCGGAAACGGTCGGCTAGGCGAGTGCCGGGTTCGACCGCCGATGTGCTCACTTGCTCGCTCCGCTCGGCTGATCAGTCGTGCGCATGACTCGACTGACCCGCGTGGTGCTGTCCCACGAAGGCCTGCTATGCCGGGTGGATCCGCCCACGCCCCTCCTGCTTCCATTCGCGCGTGTCGGTCACCATGCTAGTGCCCCTCGCCGATGCGGCCCGTGCTCTTTACCGGCGTACCCGCCCGGCGACCATCCCAACGACCGAGTTGACCTCGGGGATGCGCGCCCTGTGGCCGACCCACAGGTAGAGCAGCAGGCCCAGTCCACCGCCCGCGGACAAGATGATCAGCGAGTTGAGGAACGCGA
Source organism: Nonomuraea sp. NPDC049714 (assembly GCF_044465295.1). Taxonomy (NCBI): domain Bacteria; kingdom Bacillati; phylum Actinomycetota; class Actinomycetes; order Streptosporangiales; family Streptosporangiaceae; genus Nonomuraea; species Nonomuraea sp. NPDC049714. The sequence continues at coordinate 36,837 of NZ_JBITLM010000017.1, forward strand.
GTCCACCGAAAGCCTCCTGAACCGCCCAGACCGCCACCAGTGCCAGCACCGCTGTGGGCAGGGCGGCCAGATACATCCTGGTCAGGGCCACACCGATCTGCCATCCGCCCAGGCCGTTGACGCGGCGGCTGGCCAGCATCCAGGCCCCGGCGGCCCCCAGCGTGTAGGCGACGGCATAGGCGAACGCCAGCCCCATCACGGCGTACCGGGCGGGCAGCAGGTTGAAGAACAACACCATCAGCAGCGCGTTGAGCGCGGTGGCGGCACCGCCCACGAACACTGGAGTACGGGTGTCGCCGAAGCTGTAAAAAACTCGCAGCAGCAGCTGGAAGAAGGCGAACGGCACCAGCGCCAGCCCGTACACCTGCAGCACATTGCCGATGTAGACGGCGTCGGCGACCGAGGTGGCGCCATGGGCGTAGATCGGCACCGTGATCGCCGGGCCGAGCACCATGAGCAGCAGCGACACCGGCACCATCACCGCGCTGATGAGCAGCACGCTCGACCTGAACTCACTCCGTACGTCACCGAACCGCCCGTCGGCCACCGCCCGGCTCATCCTCGGCAGCATGGCGGTGATCACCGAGACGCCGATGACGCCGTACGGAAGCTGGAAAAGCTGGAACGCCAGGGTGTACGGAGTGATGCCGTGGCCGAGCACCTCGTTGCCCGCCGAGCTGGACAGGTTGGTGGTGAGCATGAACCCGAGCTGGGTGACGACCGCGTAGCCGATGGTCCAGACGCCGGCCTTGGCCATCTCGCCCAGCCGGGCGTTGCGCAGGTCGAAACGGGCGATGAACCGGAACCCGACCCGCCGGAGCGCCAGCACCAGCACGGTCGCCTGGACGATGATGCCGGCCGTGGTGCCGAGCCCGAGCAGGGCGAGCTCGCCGTTGGTGATGGTGTTGACGTCGTCGCCGTCGGTGACGATCAGGTGGTAGGCCACCAGGACGCCGATGACGACCAGGTTGTTGGCCACCGGCGCCCACATCGGGGCGCCGAAGCGGTCACGGGTGTTGAGGATCGCGCCGGCCACCGCGCCGACTCCGAAGAAGGCCAGCTGCGGCAGGATGAACTGGGCCAGCCGCACCGCCACCTCGAACTGCCGGGTGCCCCGGTCCCAGTCGGTGTAGAGGTCGATCAGCGTCGGGGCGGCGAGCACGGCCATCCCGGCGACGATGATCAGCACGGCCGTGGCGAGGGTGAGCAGCCGCTGCTCGTAGGCCCGCCCGCCGTCGGGGTCGTGCTGCTGGGCGCGGACGATCATCGGCACCACGACGCTGCTCAGCACGCCGAGCAGCAGCAGGTCCAGGATGCTGTAGGGGATGGCGTAGGCGGCGTTGTAGGCGTCGCCCATGGCCGCGGTGCCGATGGCGGTGGCGAGCACCATGGTCCGTACGAACCCGGTGATCCGGGACACCATCGTGCCCGCCGCCATGATGGCGCTGGCCCGCAGCATGCGGCTCATACGGTCTCACTTTCCCGTGCCCTGGCAGCTCGCGCCGTCCGCCGTTGCGATCTGCGTCTGAGCACCCGCGTGACCACCGCCGCGAGCATGACCGTCAGCGCCGCCCCCACGATGACCAGCGCGATCCCGGTGTAGCCGGTGGTGCGCACGATGAGTTTGACGGGGCTGCCGTAGGGGGTCTTGTCGGCGGTCATGAGCTGGACGGTCACGGTGGCGTCGCCGCTGGCGGGGGTGGCGGTCATCGGCACCTGCACCGTGCCGCTCTGGCCGGGGCCGATCGGCAGCGGCTCGGTCTGCTTGTAGGTGACCTGCAGCAGCTCGCGGTTGTTGGACTTGACCTCGATGTACAGCGAGATCGGGTCGGGCAGCGAGTTCTTCACGCTGATGGGCACCACACCGTCGCGGCCGGCGAGTGTGCGCGGGCGGTCCGGGCCGACGCCCGTGATCGAGACCTTGTTGATCCTGGCCGTGACCGCGTCGTCCACCAGCTTGGTGAGGGCCCGCCCGGTCCGCTGCCCGCCGCGCCAGGCGGAGGAGCTGAGCCGGAGCACCGCCGCGTCGAACTCCGGCTGGGGCCGGCCCGTGACCAGCCCGGTGAGCCGCGCCTTGGCGGCGGTCTCCTTGACGCGGGCGAGGTATTTGGCGCCGAGCTCCTGCTTGCGGTCCTGGGCGGTGTAGGTGAGCCCGGCCCGGGGCACCTGGGTCGCGCCGGGCTTGATCGAATCGAGCCGGGTCAGCGTCAGCCAGGGCAGCTTGCCGGCCGTCTTGAGCAGGGTCGACACCAGCGTGGGGCTGGGGTTCCAGCGGCGGGAGGGGGCGACGACGAGCGATCGGGGCCGGGTCTGGCCGGGCTCGGCGGAGATCATGGCGGTCTCCGCGATGAACCGCTGCTTGCTGAGCAGCGTCGAGCCGGCGGTGCCCGAGGGCGGCTCCAGCGTGCGGCTCAGCTCGGTGTCGGCGGTCAGCGCGGTGATCGGCCCCATGACGGTGTCGATCGTGGTGGCGGCGTCGGGGGTGATCGTGGCGGGGGCCTGCGGCGGCAGGTTGGCGGCGTCGAGCAGGACCTTGCCGACCCTGGCGACGTTCGGCTCGCCGACGGCGAGCAGGTCCAGCGCGTCGGCGTCGATCCGGCCGTTGGCCGGCCAGTAGGTGGAGGTCGCCGCCTCGGGTTTGACCAGCTGCCTGGCCTTCTGGCCGCCCAGCTCCAGCGCCCGTCCCGGCTGGTCGTCCAGGCCCTGGTGGGCGAGCGCGGTCACGTCGGGGTCGGCGTACGGCGTGGCCACCACGGAGTTGTCGGCCAGCGAGGCGCGCATCGAGGTCAGCCACTGCGAGGCGGCGTTGTCGGCGGGACGCTTCTGCCTGGCGCCCTTCGTGCTGACCGTGTGCTCCTTGGCCATCGCGTCGGCGTCGTCGAAGAGCGCGGGGTCGACGACCCAGGTGACGCTCGCCGGCGCGACCTCGGCGATGCGCGCCAGGTCGGCCAGGCGGCCCCTGCCGGTCATGGCGGCGCTGAGCTTGTCGTCGACGAAAGTGCCCTCGTCGGCGCGGTGCGGCTGGTCGATGACGGGCAGCACGAAGGCGAGCCGGTTGCGGACGGGCGGCTGCGGGGTCGGAGGGGCGTAGGTGAGGAAGGTCCGCTGCGAGGCGAGCTGGACCGCGTCCCACTGCACCACCTCGACGGCCAGCGGATAGGCGCCGAAGGCGGTGAGCTCGAACTGCGCGGGCGTCATGGTGAGCTCGAACTGCTGGGAGGCGTTGGCGGCGAGCTCGGGCAGGACCATGCTGGACTGCGTCGAGACCCGCGGCGGCTGGGTGAGCGTGGTCTGGTCGGCCTGGAAGGCGCTCATGGCGGCCCGGTCCGGGAAGCGCTGGGCGGAGTAGCGGACCCTGACCCGCAGGCCGGGCAGTGCGGCGCTGCCCGCGTTGTGCACCGTGCCGGTGATCTTGATCTCGGTCCCGCGCTCGGTGGCGTAGTCGGGCGTGATGGTGGCCAGGGTCAGGCTGACCCCCTGCCTGCTGGTGATCGCGGCAGCCTCGCTCGGCGCCGTCGCCACCGAGGGGGCGAACAGCGCGGCTGAGAGTACGGCGAGCAGCGCGGCCTTACGGATCACGCGTCTGCCCGAGCTGGAGTACGACGCACGCCCGCAATGGTACGGGTTCAGTGCCGCGGCGCGACCGCCTCCAGTTGCGCCCTGGGCCCGGGAACCCGTAGATCCACTGTCTTGCCCGTCATGAGTGCGAGCAGGTCGAAGGCGCGCAGGGCGAGGGCGGTGTGCCGATCACCGGTGGCGGTGAAGACGGGGTCCGGGTCCGGTCGCAGCCGGTCGTCGATCAGCACGGTCAGCTCGCCGGGCAGCAGCAGCGGGCTGACCAGGCCGGCGGCGTAGTCGGTGGCCGCGTTCACCACGTGCGCGGGCGCGTGGCGTGCCTGGCGGACGCCGAACAGGCCGCCGATGATCCCGGGCGCCGGGGGCGTGGCCAGCGTGGAGACGACCGCCACGACGAGCTCGCGTCCCACCCGCGGGGCCACTTCGAACACCGTGACCGTGACACATCGGCCGGGCGCGGTGGGGATCGTCTCGGGTAGCTCCTCCGCGCCGGTCATGGGGCGCGGAAGGCGTACGATCTCATGGTGGATCTGGTGCGCGAGGAGCCAGCGGTGGATCGCGAGGGCATCCTTCATCAGACCTCCTTGCCTCATACGATGGCGTCGTCGGTCCCCTGACCGAAGGTAACCCGGACCCGGTGTGGCTCGGGGGATATGTTCCGGAATCGAAGGACCTACCCAGCTTGTCCGACTCAAATCTGACCGAAATCCAGCAGCGCGCCATGGGCGATCTGTTCCGCAAGGTCGCTCCTGTGGCCGATGAGCTAGGCCGGCTGTTCGCCGCCCAGGGCCACGAGCTCGCGCTCGTCGGCGGCCCGGTGCGCGACCTCCTGCTCGGCCGGGTCGGCAACGACCTCGACCTGACCACCGACGCCCGCCCCGAGCGGGTGCTGGAGATCGTGCGCGACTGGGCCGACTCGGTCTGGACCATCGGCATCGACTTCGGCACCGTGGGCCTGCGCAAGGGCGGCTGGCTGATCGAGATCACCACCTACCGCAGCGAGGCGTACGACCCGAAGTCACGCAAACCCGAGGTGATGTACGGCGAGACGCTGGAGGCCGACCTGGAGCGGCGCGACTTCGCGGTCAACGCGATGGCGGTGCGGCTGCCGTCGCACGAGTTCGTCGACCCCTACGGCGGCCTGCCTGACGCGGCGGCCAAGCTGCTGCGCACCCCTGGCGCGCCCGAGCGGTCCTTCGACGACGACCCGCTGCGCATGCTCCGCGCCGCCAGGTTCGCCTCCCAGCTCGGCTTCAGGGTGCACGAGGCGGCCCTCGCGGCGATGACCGCGATGGCCGAGCGGATCGAGATCGTCTCCGCCGAACGGATCCGCGACGAGCTCGACAAGCTGATCTGCGGCGCCAACCCGCGCGAGGGCCTGCGCCTGCTCGTGGAGACCGGGCTGGCCGCCCACGTCCTGCCCGAGCTGCCCAAGCTCCGCCTGGAGATCGACGAGCACCACCGGCACAAGGACGTCTACGACCACACGCTGACCGTCCTCGACCAGGCCATCGCCCAGGAGGAGGACGGCAAGCCGGATCGGATCCTGCGCTGGGCCGCGCTCATGCACGACGTCGGCAAGCCCAAGACGCGCCGGCACGAGCAGGGCGGGCGGGTCTCCTTCCACCACCACGAGGTGGTGGGCGCGCAGATGACCAAGAAGCGGATGACCGAGCTCAGGTTCCCCAAGGACGTGGTGAACGACGTCTCCCGCCTGGTGGAGCTCCACCTGCGCTTCCACGGCTACGGCACGGGCGAGTGGACCGACAGCGCCGTGCGCCGCTACGTCCGCGACGGCAGCCACCTGCTCGACCGGCTGCACAAGCTGACCAGGGCCGACTGCACCACCCGCAACAAGCGTAAGGCCGCGGCCCTGTCACGCAGTTACGACCAGCTGGAGGAGCGCATCGCCCGCCTCGCCGACGAGGAGGAGCTGGCCAAGATCCGGCCCGAGCTCGACGGCAACGAGATCCAGCGGGTGCTGGGCGTCGGCCCGGGGCCGGTGGTGGGCCAGGCGTACAAGTTCCTGCTGGAGCTGCGGCTGGACAAGGGCATGATCGGCAAGGAGGCGGCCACCGAGGCGCTGCGCGAGTGGGCGCGCGACGGCGGCGTGGTCACGACGTGATCGGCACCCGCTGCTGGGTGAGCGCCCGGTAGGCCAGCCCGCTCGCCACATAGCCGGCCGCGATGATCGCGACGGCGAGGTAGGACTTGCCGTTCGGCGGCAGGATGGTCGCCGACAGCGCCGCGGCCAGCACGTACATGCCGTTGAACAGCATGTCGTAGATGGAGAAGGCGCGGCCGAGGTAGGCGTCCTGGACGTCGCGCTGCACGGTGGTGTCGGCGCAGATCTTGACGCTCTGCCCGGCGATGCCGAGCACGAAGCCGGCGATCGGCAGCCCCCACGTCTGGAACGGCAGGACGAGCACCGCCGCGAGCAGGCCCGCCACGGTCATCGCGATGGGCACCCAGCGCACGATGGTGAAGCGCTCGGTGGCGTACGGGGTGATGATCACGGCGAGGAAGTAGCCGACGCCGGAGGTGGCGACGACCAGGCCGATGCCGCGCAGCGCCGCGTCGGGGTCGCCGTCGGTGAAGTAGTAGCGGTAGAGGATGATGCCGAGCGCCGTGGCCATGCCGTAGAAGAAGCGGTGGGCCGCCATCGCGCCCATGGTGGCGGCGGCGACGCGGTGGTGGATGAGGTGCCTGGCGCCGTCGGCCAGGCCGGCGACCACGTTGCGCAGGGCCTCGCGCGCCTGCGGCCGGTCGGGGTCGTAAGACGGGCCGAGCAGCGAGCGCTCCATCGTGCGGGCGATCAGCGCGCTGAGTCCGAACATCACGCCGGAGGTGGCCAGCAGCAGCGCGACCCCGAGATCTCCGCTGCCGAACAGCCCTCGGAGCAGGAATCCGAATCCCACGCCGATGAAGGTGAGCACGGTGCCGGAGGTCGGCGTGACCGCGTTGGCCGCCATCAGCCGGTCCTGTGGCACCACGTGCGGCAGCGACGCGCCGAGCGCGGCCAGGAAGAACCTGTTGACGCCCAGCACACCGAGCGCGGCGGCGTAGAAGAACGGGTCCGGCACGTCGGCCGCCACCAGTCCCGCGGTCGCGAGCAGCATCGCACCCCGTACGATCGGCGCGATCATCAGGATCTGCCGCCGCGACCAGCGGTCGATGAACACCCCGACGAACGGGCCGAGGATGCTGTAGGGCAGCAACAGGACGGCCAGTCCGGTGGCCACCCCTAGGGCGGTCGTCTGGTTCTCCGGGCTGAAGAAGGCGAATCCGGCGACGCCGAACTGGAAGATCCCATCGGAGAACTGGGAGACCAGCCGGGTGCCGAACAACCGTCTGAAGTCCCGCCCCTTGAGAACCACTCGTAGATCGGCGACGAAAGACACGTCGTCAGCCTAGCCCCGGCGGTGCGATGATCGGGTGTCCTCGGAGGTTGGCGCAGCAGGTGGGCAACGGGGTTCTGGCGGAGCCCCTGAAGACGTACGCTTCACAGCGTGACGATTGTGGAACACGTGGTACTCGTTGACGACACCGGCCACGCGCTCGGGACCGCCCCCAAGCTGTCGGTGCACGGCCGGGAGACGCCTCTGCACCTGGCCTTCTCGAGCTACGTCTTCGACCGGGCAGGACGGGTGCTGCTGACCAGGCGGGCCACCCACAAGCTCACCTGGCCGGGCGTGTGGACCAACAGCTGCTGCGGCCATCCGATGCCCGGCGAGCCGCTGGACCGGGCGGTTCTCCGCAGGCTCTCCTACGAGCTCGGGCTCACCGTCCAGCGCGCCGACCTGGTGCTGCCGCGCTTCTCCTACCGGGCGGTCATGGGCAACGGGATCGTCGAGCACGAGCTCTGCCCGGTCTACCGCGTGACGGTCGACCTCGCCGAGGCGCCCAACCCGGACGAGGTGGACGACACCCGCTGGATGCCGTGGAGCGACTTCACCCAGGGCGTGCGGGGTGGCCTGCTGGAGATCTCCCCCTGGTGCCGGGAGCAGGTGCCGCTGCTGACCGCGCTCGGCCCCGACCCGCTGCGCTGGCCCACGGCCCCGGACGACGAGCTGCCGCCCGCGGCTCGCGTACGGCTCGACTGATCCCTGCGGCGCGCTGCGGCGCCGCAGGGATCAGCGGGGCTCAGCGCTCGACCTCGCCCCGGATGAACTTCTCGACGTAGTCGCGCGCCTCGTCGTCGGAGTACTGCTCCGGCGGCGACTTCATGAAGTACGAGGAAGCGCTCAGGATCGGGCCCCCGATGCCGCGGTCGAGCGCGATCTTGGCGGCGCGGACGGCGTCGATGATGATGCCGGCCGAGTTGGGGGAGTCCCAGACCTCCAGCTTGTACTCCAGGCTGAGCGGGGTGTCGCCGAAGGAGCGTCCTTCGAGGCGCACGTAGGCCCACTTGCGGTCGTCGAGCCACGGCACGTGGTCCGACGGGCCGATGTGCACGTCGGCTCTGGCCATCTCGTGCGGGATCTGCGAGGTGACCGACTGCGTCTTGGAGATCTTCTTGGACTGGAGGCGCTTGCGCTCCAGCATGTTCATGAAGTCCATGTTGCCGCCGAAGTTGAGCTGGTAGGTGCGCAGCAGCTCGACGCCGCGGTCCTCGAACAGCTTGGCCATGACGCGGTGCGTGATGGTGGCGCCGACCTGGGACTTGATGTCGTCGCCGACGATCGGCACGCCCGCCTCGGTGAACTTCTCGGCCCACACGGGGTCGGAGGCGATGAAGACCGGCAGCGCGTTGACGAAGGCGACCTTGGCGTCGATCGCGCACTGGGCGTAGAAGCGGTCGGCGTCCTCCGAGCCCACGGGCAGGTAGGACACCAGCACGTCGACCTGGTTGTCACGCAGCACCTGGACCACGTCGACGGGCGACTCGTCGGACTCCTCGATGATGTCGCTGTAGAACTCGCCCAGGCCGTCGAAGGTGTGGCCGCGCTGGACCGTCACTCCCGTCGGCGGCACATCGGTGATCTTGATGGTGTTGTTCTCGCTGGCGACGATCGCCTCGGACAGGTCCCGGCCGACCTTCTTGGCGTCCACGTCGAAGGCGGCGACGAACTCGACGTCGCCGACGTGGTAGTCGCCGAACTTCACGTGCATCAGGCCCGGCACCCGGACGGCCGGGTCGGCGTCCCTGTAATAGTGAACGCCCTGGACCAGCGACGACGCGCAGTTGCCGACACCGACAATGGCCACGCGAACCGAACCCATCGCACTCGCTCCCTTACTCATCACTTGACGTGGTATCTCTCTCAGGCCCTTGTGAGGCCTTTCTCTCCGTTGCGATCAACTCGTTCAGCCACCGGACCTCGCGCTCGACGGATTCGAGCCCGTGACGTTGCAGCTCGAGCGTGTAGCTGTCGAGCCGCTCCCTGGTGCGGGCCAGGGCGGTGCGGACGCTGTCGAGGCGCTCTTCGAGGCGGCTACGGCGGCCTTCGAGGATGCGCAGGCGGACTTCGGCCTCGGTGTGCCTGAAGAACGCGAAGTGGACGCCGAAGCTTTCGTCCTCCCAGGCTGAGGGACCGGCCTGGGTGAGCATGTCCTGGAGGCGCTCCTTGCCCTCCGCCGTGAGCTTGTAGACGATCTTCGATCTGCCGCCCACGATCGTGGTGGGAGCCGGCTGCTCCTCCGCGATGAGCCCTTGCTCCAGCAGCGACCGCAGGCAGGGGTAGAGCGAACCGTAGGAGAACGCACGGAACATCCCCAGCAGGGCGTTGAGCCGTTTGCGCAGCTCATAGCCGTGTAGCGGCGTCTCGTGCAGCGACCCGAGCACGGCCAGTTCCAGCACTCTGCCCTGTCCGCTGGCCAAGGGAACCGCCCCCTCTCGCGTCGATGTATCGAGCCGATACATCTTGAGGATACGTCGCGCCGCTATATGCCGCAATCGACGACTTCCCCAAGTCGTTGGGATGAATCCGTAAAAAGCCGTAGTCTGGCGCTCATGTGGTCACAGAGAAGGGTGGTGGACGGCGGCCTGACGAGGCAGGCGGTGGTCCGATCCACCCGTTCACGTGGTGACTCTCTGGCGACATGGCGCAGGATTACGAAGAGTTCCGGGTGAACATGGTCGAGGTCTGCCAAGGTTGTTCCTGGAATCGCTTGACGGCCTCGTTCGTCCTCGGTAACGGGCGCGATCAGTTGCCAGCCTTCAGTAGGCGCGACACAGCAGTCACCGAGGACGGCGAGGAGTCACACCCCAGAACCGCCGTGCTATTCCGACGACGATGTGAGGACGTGTGAGTTACAGCAGCAATGAGGGGGCGGCCCGCCCGGGAAGGCGCCGCCGCTCCAACTCATCCCGCTCCATGCCCCAGGCGCCGCAGACAGGCGAGTCCGGCTGGGGTGAGGCGCCGCCCTCCCGTCGTCCCGAGGCCGCCTACGAGCAGACCGGCGCGATGGCCGCCCAGGCGTACAACGAGCCGACCCCGCGTAACGAGGCGACCTCGCGCAACGAGCCTCCCCGACGCAACGAGCCGACGCCGTACAACGAGCCCGGGCCGCGCGGAAATCCGCGCCCGCCGGGCCCGGCGCCGTCCCACGGCCCGTCCCACGGCCCGGCGCCCTCCCCTGGGCCCTCGCCGGAGCACGAGCCCCGCAGGCGCGCCCCCCAGGGCTCCCGTCGGCGCGGCAGCGGTGAGCAGGAGACCCGCTCGCGCAGCAACCAGGAGACCATGGTCAGCGACGCCCCCCGGCGCGCGCGCAGGAGCGGAGGCGGCCCCGGCGGGCCGGCCGAGCCGCCACGCCCGCCCGAGGACGGCGACAGGCCCAGGTGGCGGCGGTTCATCCCCAGCTGGAAGATCGTCGTGGCCAGCTTCGTCGTGCTCTCCGCCGGCGTCTTCGGCATGATCGCGGTCGCCTACGCCAACACGCCCGTGCCGACGCAGAGCCAGGTGCAGGACGGCGTCAAGGACCAAGAGAGCATCATCTACGACGCGCACGGCAAGGAGCTGGCCAGGCTCGGCACCAAGCGCGTCCCCCTCAAACTGCAGCAGGTGCCGCGCGCGGTCCAGGACGCCGTCATCGCCGCCGAGAACGACACCTTCCGCGAGGACGCCGGCATCTCCTTCAGCGGCATGGTGCGCTCGCTCTGGAGCACCGTCTCCGGCGAGCAGGTGCAGGGCGCCTCCACGATCACCCAGCAGATGGCGCGGGCCTACTACGACGGCCTCTCCCAGGAGCGCACCATCCAGCGCAAGGTCAAGGAGATCTTCGTCGCGGTCAAGCTGAACAAGCAGCTGCCCAAGGAGCAGATCCTCGAGCAGTACCTCAACACCATCTACTTCGGCCGGGGCGCCTACGGCATCGGCGCGGCGGCCGACGCCTTCTTCAACAAGAAGGTAGAGAAGCTCACCCCGGAACAGGGCGCCTACCTCGCGGGCCGGATCCAGAACCCCGACGCCTTCGACCTGGCCGAGAAGGCGGGCAAGCTCGAGGCGACCGAGTTCCGCTACGACTACGTGATCCGCCAGATGGCCAAGCTCAACCCACAGGCCTACGGCGGCCTGGCCGCGAAGACCCCCACGGCGCCCAAGCGGATCAAGTACAAGCCCAAGGACTACTTCCAAGGGCTCAGGGGCTACATGGTCGAGGCGGTGCTCAACGAGCTCGAAGCGCGCAGCATCAGCAGGGAAGACGTCGACAAGGGCGGCTACCGGATCTACTCGACGCTGGACCCGAAGCTCATGCGGGCCGCCAAGACCGCGGTGAACCAGCACACGGGCAGCCTCACCACGGAGATCAACGCCATGCTGGCGGCCGTCAACCCGACCAACGGCCGGATCCTGGCCTTCTACGGCGGCGACGACTACGCCAAGGACGCGTGGAACGACGCCTTCCTGTCGCAGAAGCAGGCAGCCTCGGCGTTCAAGCCGTACGTCCTGGCCGCATGGCTGGACGTCGGCTACAGCCTGCGCAGCTGGGTGCCCACCAAGGGTCCGGTCAAGCTGCCCAACACCACGCCCATCGACAACGATCACTCCATGAAGGCCTCGGCCGTGGACGTCGTCGCCGCCACGGCCAACTCCATCAACACCGCCTACGCGAAGATGGGGGAGAAGGTCGGGCTGGACAAGGTGATCGACATCGCCTCCAAGGCCGGGCTCAACGAGGCCAGGCTCAAGGACGCCGAGTCCCGCCACCACTACCTGATCACCATCGGCAGTAGCCAGGTGACGGCCGTCGAGCAGGCGGGCGGCTACTCGATCTTCGCCAACGGCGGCAAGCACTTCGACAACCACGTCATCATCAAGGTCGAGGACAAGTCCGGAAATATCGTCTTCACCGAGGACAAGACGGCCACGCAGGTCATCTCGCCCGAGGCCGCCGCCGACGCCACCGCCGCGCTCCAGGCCGTGGTCAAGTCCGGCACCGGCCGCAGCGCCGCGCTGTACGACCGGCCGACGGGTGGCAAGACCGGCACCAACAACGAGAACAAGGAAGCCTGGTACGTCGGGTTCACCTCGCAGATCTCCACCGCGGTCGGCATGTTCCGCCAGGAGTGCAGGACCAAGGGCGGCAAGGTCGTCAAGCCGGTGAACGACACCTGCCCGTGGGCCAGGGGCAAGAGCAAGAAGTACACCATGCAGAACCCGTACAGCACGGCGTTCGAGGTCCCGCTGGGCGCCGGCTTCCAGGGTGCCACCTATCCGGCGGCCATCTGGAAGACCTTCATGACCGAGGCCACCAAGGGCCAGAAGGTCGTGCCGTTCCCGCCGCGCGCCGACACCGGCATCTCCGAGGACCTGGTCCCCAAGCCGGAGCCCACCTCGACGCCGACCCCGACGCCCGACCCGGACAACCTCGACCAGGGACCCGACGAGTCGTGCGGCTTCGTCGAGCCGTGTGACGAGGACAGCAACGTCTCCGTCGACCCCAACGTGGACGACTTCCCCGAGAACGGCGAGGAGGACACCGGCTTCCTGGGTGACCAGGACGGTGCCGGCCAGGCGACCATGCCCGAATCGTCGATGCCGAGCAGGCGCGAGCAGCAGTGACCACGACGACGCGGGCGCGCCTGCCCTTCATCGCGCGCGCCGTGCCGTATCTCCCCCTGGGGCTGTTCGCGGCCCTGGGGGCGACGCTCGCCTACCTGGTGCGGCTGCCCTGCCGCAGCGGCGGCTGGAACGACCAGGTCACCACCTACACCAACTTCTGCTATTCCGACATCTACCCGCTCTACTTCGACAGGCAGCTCGCCACCCAGAACCCGTACTTCGCCGACGTCCCGTTCGACAAGCACGTCGAGTATCCGGTGGTGCTCGGCGAGGTCATGCAGGCGATCGGCTGGCTCGTCCGCAACCTGGAGCCGTCGGTGCCGGCGCAGGGGGTCCTGTTCTACGACCTCACCGTCATCCTGATGGGCGTCAGCCTTGTGGCAGGCGTGCTGCTGATGGCGGCGGTGGCCGGCCCGACCAGGCGCTGGGACGCCGCGTGGTACGCGCTCGCGCCCGCCGTGATCCTGGCCGCCTACATCAACTGGGACCTGGTCGCGGGCGCGCTGAGCATGGGCATGCTGCTGGCCTGGGCCAGGCAGCGGCAGGTGCTGGCCGGGGTGCTGCTGGGGCTGGCGATCGCCACCAAGTTCTACCCGCTGATGTTCGTCGGCGCGCTGTTCCTGCTCACGCTGCGCACCGCGCGCTGGCGGCCGTTCCTCGTCACGATGGGCTCGGCCGCGGCGGCGTGGCTCGTGGTCAACCTGCCGTTCATGATCTTCGCCTGGGACGGCTGGCGGCGGTTCTACGTCTTCTCCCAGGAGCGCGGCGTCGACTGGGGCTCGCCCTGGCTGTTCTTCCAGACCAAGGGCTGGCCGGTGCTCGGCACCTCGGACGTCAGCCTGCTGGGCATGGTCTCGCTGGCGCTGTTCTGCCTCGGCATCGCGGTCCTCACCCTGGCGGCGCCCCGCCGGCCGCGCCTGGCGCAGATCTGCTTCCTCGCGCTGGCCGCCTTCATGATGACGAACAAGGTGTGGTCGCCGCAGTTCGTGCTGTGGCTGGTGCCCCTCGCCGTGCTGGCCAGGCCCAACTGGAAGCCGCTGGCGCTGTGGCAGGTGGCCGAGGTGTGGTATTTCTTCGCCATCTGGCTCTACCTGCTGGGCCAGCCGCCGGTCAGCCGGGCGGACCTCGGCATCGGCGACGACACCTACTTCACCGCCGTCTGGGGGCGCATCATCACGATCGCCATCATGATGGCCTTCGTGGTGCGCGACATCCTGCGACCGGACAAGGACGTGGTACGGCAGGCCGGCGTGGACGACCAGGTCGGCGGGGTCTTCGACGAGGCTCCCGACCGGTTCACGCTGAGGGCCGCCACCTAGCCGCATGCTCACCCGTTCCCCGGCCAGGGACGCTCTGGTGGTCTGGTTCGGCTCGCGTGCCGGGCTGCTGCTGATGACGTTGCTCGGCGTGTCCTTCGGCCAATACCTGCACAGGTGGAGGCAGTGGGACGCCGGGCTGTTCGTCACGATCGCGGAGTACGGCTACGACGGCGAGCCCGGCCGGCAGCCGGACGCGGGGCTGCCCGCCTTCTTCCCGGGCATGCCGCTGGTGCTGCGGGCGGTCCACCTCGTGGTTCCGGACTGGTCGGCCGCCGGGCTGATCGTCTCGCTGGTCGCCGGGGCGGTGGCCATGGTCGCGCTGGCCAGGCTGGCGGAGCTGGAGGGCGCGCGCGGTTGGGCCGCGGTGCTGGCGCTGGTGCTCTTCCCGGTGGCCGTGTTCCTCACCGCGGGCTACAGCGAGTCGCTCTTCCTGGCGTTCGCGATCCCCGCCTGGCTGGCCGCCCGCCGGGAACGCTGGGCCGCGGCCGCCGTGCTGGCGGCGGGCGCGTCGTGCGTGCGGATCACGGGGCTGTTCCTGGCTGCGGCCCTGATCGTGGAGTTCTGGAGGAGCGGTCAGCCGGTACGCCGCGCGCCCTGGCTGGTGGTGCCGTTCCTGCCGCTGGCGGCGTACTCCTTCTATCACTTCACCCGCACCGGGGACTGGCTGGCGTGGAAGAGCGCGCAGGAGGCCGGTTGGGGGCGGGAGCTGGTGTGGCCGTGGGACGCCTGGACGGTGACCTGGCAGGCGGCCATGGGCGAGGGCGAGGCGGCGGCGCCCTTCCGCATGGAGATCGCCGGGGCGGTGGTCGCGGTGGCGGCCCTGGTCTGGCTGCTGGTCCTGCGCAGATGGAGCGAGGCGGTCTACGTGGGGCTGCAGGCGGCGGCGCTGATGACGTCGGCCTACTATCTGTCGCTGCCACGCTCGCTGCTGCTGTGGTTTCCGCTCTGGGTGGCGATCGCCGGGCTCGCGACCAGGCGGCCGTGGGTGATCGTCGTCTACGCGCTGGTGTCGGGGCCGCTGATGGTGCTCAACACCGTCCGCTTCCTGTCGGGCGCCTGGGCGGGGTAAGGCCTCTACCCACTTTCGGTCATCGGTAATCCAGGGAAGTTATCCACAGGCTGTGTGTATCGGCTAGAGGTTCTTCCGCAGGAAGGCGATGTCCTCCGCCTGGCCCTCCGCCGGGGTCTCCACCACGATCGGCGCCCCAGCCGCCCGGCACACCTCCAGGATCAGCTCCGGGTCGATCCTGCCCTTGCCCAGGTTGGCGTGGCGGTCGGCGCCCGTGCCGAAGTCGTCGCGCGAGTCGTTGCAGTGGACCAGGTCGATCCGGCCGGTGATGGCCTTGACCCGGTCGACGATGCCGGACAGGTCCTCGCCGCCGGCGTGCGCGTGGCAGGTGTCGAGGCAGAAGCCCACGTCGAAGCCGTCGAGGGCGTCCCAGAGCCGGGCGAGCCGCTCCAGGCTGCGGGCCATCGCGTTGTCGCCGCCCGCGGTGTTCTCGATCAGCACCGGGATGGGGCACTCCAGGCGCTCGAAGACCTTGCGCCAGTTGTCGAAGCCCGCCTGCGGGTCGTCGCCGGCGTTGAGGTGGCCGCCGTGCACGATCAGGCCCTTGGCGCCGATGCCCGCCGCCGCCTCCAGATGCTGGGCGAGCAGCTTGCGGCTGGGGATCCTGATGCGGTTGTTGGTCGAGGCCACGTTCACCAGGTAAGGGGCGTGGATGAAGATGTCGACGCCCTCGACCGGCACGGTGGGCAACTCCGGCTTCTTGTAGCCCTGCGGGTTGCCGAGGAAGAACTGCACCACCTCGGCGCCGATCGCCGCGGCGTGGGCGGCGGGGTCGTCCTGACCGACGTGAGCTCCGATGCGCACCATGCCAGGAGCCTATCCGTTTGCCGGACCCGCGCTCGGGAAGTCGCCTTGGACCCCCTACGCGAGGAGAACGATATGAGCCGCTGGCGGCTGCGCTCCTTAATCATCCTGATCTACGTGGTCATCGGCCTGTACGTGGCCTGGGTGTACGACTACATCACGCCGGCGATCCTCAAGGACATCGCCGAGGCGCTGCTCGCGGTCTTCCTCTGGTTCCTGGTCCTGCTCGGCGTGGACCTGCGCATCGGCGGTTGACCGATATCCCGGACGGCCCCGGGCGACGACCGGGGCCGCCGGTGTCACGGCAGGAAGCCGCCTCTGGCGATGCCCAGGGCGGCACCCACGAACGACGCCACGAGACCGATGATGTTGAGCGAGCGCTGCGGCGTGGTGGCCGAGACATACTGGGAGTAGAGCCCGATGCCGAAGCCGAGCGTGCCGAACCAGGACGAGACGACGTGACCCCCGGGGAAGAAGGTCCCCGCGAAGGCGGCGAGTCCGCAGACCAGCGTGCTGACCGCGAGGATGTTCTCGACCGGGTGGGATCTGCCGTCGGTGTTGAGTGTGAGCCTGAACCGCTCGTTCTGTGAGGGTTGGAGCAGGTGCGGCACAGCGAAAGCACCCCCTAGGTTTCCTAGGTGCCTTCCCACCTTTGCGCGACTGGTAACCTGGACACGCTGCGTTGTGATGGATGATCCGTCACCCCGAGGGGCCGATATGGGCGCCCCGGGATCCGCGCAGCGTCCTCCTGTCACGGCAGAGTGTCGTGACCGCAAAAGTCCAGAGGAGGTTGGAGTCCCGCATGCGTCGTTACGAAGTAATGGTCATTTTGGACCCTTCGCTCGATGAGCGCACCGTGGCGCCGTCCCTTGACCAGTTCCTCACCGTGGTCCGCAATGACGGCGGCACTGTGGAGAAGGTCGACGTCTGGGGCCGTCGCCGTCTTGCCTACGACATCGACAAGAAGTCCGAAGGCATCTACGCCGTCATCGACCTGTCCGCGCAGCCCGCGACGGTCAAGGAGCTCGACCGCCAGATGAACCTCAACGAGGGCATTCTGCGCACCAAGGTCCTGCGTCCCGACGTGCACTAAGCAGCTCGTTGCCCGGCTTTTTGTCGGGCGGCGGCCGTACTCTGAGCCGTAACCGAAGACGAAGGCGTGCAGGAAGGCGAGCGCTAGCCATGGCAGCAGGCGACACCGTAATCACCATCGTCGGCAACCTTGTCGACGACCCGGAGCTGCGCTTCACCCCCACGGGGCAAGCGGTGGCTCGATTCCGCATCGCGTCCACTCCGCGGTTCATGGATCGTCAGACCAACGAGTGGAAGGACGGCGAGAGCCTCTTCCTGACCTGCAACGTGTGGCGGCAGGCGGCGGAGAACGCCGCCGAGAGCCTCCAGCGCGGCATGCGGGTCATCGTTCAGGGGCGGCTCAAGCAACGGTCTTACGAGACCAAGGAAGGCGAGAAGCGCACCGTCTACGAGGTCGAGGTCGACGAGGTCGGCCCGTCTCTGCGTAACGCCACGGCCAAGGTCAACCGCACCTCCCGTCAGGGCGGCGGCGGTGGCGGCGGCTTCGGCGGCGGTCCGGCCGACGACCCGTGGGCCTCTGCCACGCCTGCCTCGCCCCAGGGGGGCGGCGGCTTCGGCGGCGGTGGCGGCGGTTTCCAGGGTGGCGGCGGCGGCCAGCAGCAGGGCGGGTCCTCGTCCGGCGGCTTCGGCGGCGGCGGCGACTTCAGCGACGAACCGCCTTTCTAACCGGAAGATCCCTTTCCGATCCACCTGTCCACCTCGGCCCATTCCCGCTTGACGGCGGGGCTCTGAAAGGAGCACCACGATGGCAAAGCCGGCACTGCGCAAGCCGAAGAAGAAGGTTTGCCTGTTCTGCCACGACAAGATCTCCTACGTCGACTACAAGGACACCGCGCTGCTGCGGAAGTTCATCTCCGACCGCGGCAAGATCCGTGCGCGTCGGGTGACGGGCAACTGCACCCAGCACCAGCGCGACGTGGCGACCGCGATCAAGAATGCCCGTGAGGTGGCTCTGCTGCCCTACACGAGCACCGCGCGCTAAGGAGGCCTGTCGATATGAAGCTCATCCTCACCAACGAGGTCTCCGGCCTCGGCACCCCTGGCGACGTCGTCGAGGTCAAGGACGGTTTCGGCCGTAACTACCTCATCCCGCGCGGCTACGCCATGCGCTGGACGCGTGGCGCCGAGAAGCAGATCGAGTCCATCAAGAAGGCTCGTGACGCCCGCGAGATCCGCGACATGGGCACGGCCAAGGAGGTCGCCGGCCAGATCGGCGCGCTCCGCGTCCGGCTGACCACCCGCGCGGGCGACTCCGGCCGCCTGTTCGGCTCGATCACCACGGGCGACATCGCCGAGGCCGTCAAGGCCGCCGGCGGTCCGACCCTCGACCGCCGCCGCATCGAGATCGTCAACCCGATCAAGAGCGTCGGCTCCCACAAGGTGACCGTCAAGCTGCACCCCGAGGTCTCGGCGTCCGTTGACGTCGAGGTCGTCGCCGGCTGACGATTTCCGGCTTGGCCGCGGCCCGTCTCCCTTTCACGGGGAGGCGGGCCGCCGCACTTCACCCGCAGGTCGGAGCGTACAATTCCTACGTTCTTCCCCTGTATTTCCCCCTGGAGGCTCAGCCATGGCCCGTCCCTCGATGCTGCTCGCGCTAGGCGCGCTCGCGGCGGCGGCCGTCGCGTGTGCGCCTGCCGACAACACGGCGAGCACCTCGGCCGCTCCGACGGCGTCCACCGCCTGCACCAAGGAGCAGCTCAAGCTGATCACCCCGGGGAAGCTGACGATCGGCACGGACAAGCCGGCCTTCGAGCCGTGGTTCAAGGACGACGACCCGGCCAACGGCCAGGGCTTCGAGAGCGCGGTGGCGCACGCGGTGGCGGGGGAGCTCGGCTTCGACCGCACCGAGGTGCAGTGGAACACGGTCAAGTTCGACGCGGCCTTCGCGCCCGGCCCCAAGCAGTTCGACTTCGACATCAACCAGGTCTCCATCACCCCTGACCGGGCCAAGGCCGTCGACTTCAGCCACGGCTACTACACCGTCAAGCAGGCCGTCGTGGCCCTCGACGGTGGCAAGGCCGCCTCCGCCACGTCGCTGGCCGAGCTCAAGGGCGTCAAGATCGGCGTGCAGGTCGGCACCACCTCGCTCAACGCCGTGCGTGAGGTGATCAAGCCGGAGAAGGACCCGAACGTCTACAACGAGCAGATCGACAGCATCAACGCGCTGAAGAACAAGCAGATCGACGCGCTGGTCCTGGACCTGCCGACGGCGTTCTACGTCACGGCCGCGCAGGTCGAGAACTCGAAGATCATCGGGCAGTTCAGCGCGACGGGCGGCACACCCGAGGAGTTCGGCCTGGTCATGGAGCGGGGCAGCGCCCTCAAGTCGTGCGTCGACAAGGCCGTCGACGCACTCAAGACCAAGGGCGAGCTGGCCAAGATCGAGCAGCAGTGGCTGAGCGAGGCGGCGGGCGCGCCGGAGCTGAAGTGACCGCCGGGCCCACCCGGGTCAAGAGCGAGCGGCAGCACGAGCGGGAGCGGATCCGCAGGTCCCAGGGCCGCCGCACGGCCTCGATCGCCACCGCCTCGACGTTCGTCTTCGTCGTCCTGGTCGTGTGGATCGTCACCAACGCGCCCGGCTGGCCCCGGGTGCGGGAGACGTTCTTCGACGGGGAGATGTTCGTCAGGGCGCTGCCGGACGTGCTGGACGGCTTCCTGCTCAACATCAAGATGTTCCTGATCGCCGAGCCGCTGATCCTGGTGGTCGGTCTGCTGGTCGCGCTGGCCCGCAACATCCGCACGCCCGCCTTCTTCCCGGTCCGGGCGCTGGCCACGCTCTACACCGACGTCTTCCGCGGCGTGCCGACGATCCTGGTCATCTACCTGATCGGCTTCGGGCTGCCCGCGCTCAACCTGCAGGGCGCCCCCACCGACCTGGCGACCCTGGGCATCATCGCGCTCACCCTGTCGTACGGCGCGTACGTGGCGGAGGTGTTCCGGTCCGGCATCGAGTCCATCCATCCGAGCCAGGTGGCCGCCGCCCGCTCGCTCGGCCTGAGCCACGTCAAGACGATGCGGTTCGTGGTGCTGCCGCAGGCCACCCGCCGGGTGGTGCCGCCGCTGCTGAACGACTTCATCTCGCTGCAGAAGGACACCGCGCTGGTGGCCACCATCGGGCCGCTGGAGGCGCTCCGGCAGGCGCAGATCCACGCCGCCGGCACCTTCAACTACACCCCCTACCTGGTCACGTCGTTGCTGTTCATCCTGCTGACGATCCCGATGGCCCGGTTCACCGACCATCTGGCCGAGCGCACGCGGAGGAGGCGGGGGGCATGAGCTTGCTGACCATCGACGGGGTGTGGAAGGACTTCGGCGACCACAGCGTGCTGCGCGGCATCGACCTGGAAGTCCGCCCGCACGAGGTGGTGAGCCTGATCGGCGCGTCCGGGTCGGGCAAGTCGACGCTGCTGCGCTGCGTGAACCTGCTGGAGACGGTCGACGACGGCGCCATCCACCTCGACGGCCAGGAGATCACCGACCCGCGGGTGAACGCGGACGACGTGCGCAAGCGGCTCGGCATGGTCTTCCAGGCGTTCAACCTGTTCCCGCACATGAACGTGCTGGACAACATCACCCTGGCCCCCCGGCAGGTGCACAAGGTCGCCAAGGAGCAGGCCGAGGAGCAAGGCGTCGAGCTGCTGGGCAGGTTCGGGCTGGCGGACAAGGCCCGTGCCTATCCCGACCAGCTCTCCGGCGGCCAGCAGCAGCGGGTGGCCATCATCCGGGCCCTGGCCACCGGGCCCAGGCTGATGCTGCTGGACGAGGTCACCTCGGCGCTCGACCCCGAGCTGGTCGTCGAGGTGATCGCGCTGATCAGGGAGCTCAAGGAGTCGGGCATGACGATGATCGTGACGACCCACGAGATGTCCATCTGCCGCGACATCTCCGACACCGTGTGCTTCCTCGACGACGGGGTCCTGCTGGAGAAGGGCCCGCCGGAGAAGATCTTCACCGAGCCGGAGCACGACCGCACCCGCAGCTTCCTGCGTAGCGTGCTCGGCTCCGGCCGCCTCTGAGGCTTCAGCGCCGCAACGCGCTAACGCCGGTGCCGGCCCCGGCCACCGGCCTCCGGCGGGGGCCGTTCGGCCTGGGAGAGCAGGCTGCGCCGCCTGCCGTACACGAGATAGACCACCAGGCCGAAGGCCATCCACAGGGCGAACCACGCCCAGGTGAGCAGTTGCAGGTTGACCATGAGCCAGAGGGTGGCGACGAGCGAGGCGATGGGCAGCAGCGGTGAGAGCGGCACCCGGAAGCCCCGCTCCAGGTCCGGCATCGTCCGGCGCATCGCGATCACGCCGGCCGCCACGAACAGGAACGCGAACAGCGTGCCCATCACCACGAGCTCCTGCATGGTGAGCACCGGCACGAACACCGCCAGCACGATCGCCACCGCGCCGATCACCAGCGTCGCCCGCTGCGGCGTGTGATAGGCGCGGCTGATCGCGCCCAGCTGCCTGGGAAGCAGCCCGTCGCGGGCCATCGAGAACAGCACGCGCGTCTGGCCCACGATCAGCACCAGGATCACGGTCGTCAGGCCGAGCACCCCGCCGACGTCGATGACGTGCCCCATCCAGTCCACGCCGACGTCCTGGAAGGCGCTGGACAGCGGGGCGTCCAGGGAGATGCTGGTGTACGGGATCATGCCGACCATGACCACGGCCACCGCGATGTAGATCACCGTGGCCACCACCAGGCTGCGGATCATGCCCTTCGGCACCATGGCGCGAGGGTTGACGGTCTCCTCGGCGGCGGTGGCGACGATGTCGAAGCCGATGTAGGCGAAGGCGATGACCGGCGCCGCCGCGAACACGCCGATCCAGCCGAACGCCTGGTCCTGACCGACGAAGAAGTCGAGCACGGTCGTCTTCGTGCCGCTGACGGGCTGCGGCTCGGCGTAGAGGTCGCCGAAGTTGGCCACGTCGATGTGCATGGCTCCGACGACGATGACGGCGCCGATGGCCAGCAGTTTGGCCGCGACCATGACCCACAGGGCCCGCAGGCCGATCCGCGCGCCGACCGCCACGACCCCGGTCAGCAGCACCAGGATGACCACCACGAGGACGGTGGCGACCACGTCGGGGTACGGCACCCGTACCCCGAAGTTGGTGATGGCGCCGACGGTGATCTGCGACCAGGCCCGCGCCACCACGGCGGCGGCGAGCTGGAGCTCCAGAATGAGCGCCCAGCCGATGATCCACGCCCACACCTCGCCGAAGATGACGTAGGCGAAGGTGTAGGCGCTGCCGGATCTCGGCATCGTGGACGACAGCTCGGCATAGCACAGGCAGGCGAGCAGGCAGGCGATCCCGGCGATCATGAACGACAGGATCACGCCCGGCCCGGCCGTGGTCTTGGCCTGCTGGCCGGCGATGCTGAAGATGCCGGCGCCGATCATGACGCCGAGTCCGAGCACCACGAGGTCGGCCGTGCGATAGACCTGGGCCAGCGCATGCCGGGCACCGGTGCGCAGCTCGGTCGCCTCAGCAGGTGGCAGGCGCCGGGTGATGGAGGATCGCGTGATAGTGGACAAGACACACCCCGCTCATGGGACTCGCCCACACTGCCTTACCACTACGACAACGGCAAGCACGGGAGGATTACGCCCCTGTTACCAGCCAGGCGCTGCCCATGGCGCGCCGGCCCAGCGTGACGAGCCGGGCGGCCATCCACACCCCCAGCGCGCACCACAGGGCGACGATGCCGTGCTCGGCGGCGACGAAGGCGGCGGGCAGGTAGGCCAGCGTCGTCCACACGCCGGCCCACGCCAGATAGCGCTGGTCACCCGCGCCGATGAGCACGCCGTCGAGCACGAACACCACGCCGCAGATCGGCTGGAACAGCGCCACCGGCCAGAGCACGGCCAGCAACTGCGCGGTTACCTGTGGATCGGCGTCGAACAGGCCTGGCAGCAGCGGCCGCACCGCCAGCACGACCAGGGTCAGCACCACCCCCGACCACACGCCCCAGACGACCATCCGCCGGGTCGCGGCCCTGGTCGCGACGGTGTCTCCGGCGCCCAGCGCCCGCCCGGTGATGGCCTGCCCCGCGATGGCGATGGCGTCCAGGGTGAAGGCCAGCATGGTCCAGATCTGGGTGGCGATGGCGTAGGCGGCCAGCTCGGCCTGCCCCATCCTGGTGGCGATCGTTATCGCGACCAGGAGCACGATCCGCAGGCAGATGGTCCGGATGAGCAGGGCGAGGCCGGCCGTGCCCGCCTGCCTGACCCCGGCCGGATCGGGTCTGAGCGGGGTGCGCAGCCGCCTCGCCGCGCGTACGACCACGCTCACGTACACGGCGGCGCCCAGCGTCTGCGCGAGCACCGTCCCCCAGGCCGATCCCGCGATGCCCCAGCCGAGGCCGAGCACGAACCAGGCGTTCAGCACCGCGTTGAGCGCGAAGGAGCCCACCGCCACCAGCAGCGGCGTGGCGGTGTCCTGCAGCCCGCGCAGCACGCCGGTGCCCGCCAGCACGACCAGCATCCCGGGCGTGCCGAGCAGGCTGATCCGCAGGTACGTCACCGCCTGCTCGGCCTGGTGAGGCGCGGCTCCGAACAGGTCCACGACGGCCGGGGCGAGCGGCCAGCAGACCACGATCACCGCGGCGCCGATGGCCAGCGCCAGCCAGATGCCGTCCACGCCGCTGCGCATGGCCCGGTCGTGGTTGCCCGCCCCCGTCTGCCGTGCCACGGAGGCCGTCGTACCGTAGGCGAGGAACACGCACAGGTTCACCAGTGTCGTCAGGACCGCCCCCGCGACGCCCAGCGCGCCCACGGCGGTGGTGCCCAGCCCATGGCCGACGATGGCGTAGTCGGCGAGCAGGAAGAGCGGCTCGGCGACCAGCGCCCCGAACGCGGGCACGGCCAGCCGGAGTATCTCCCGGTCCTGGGTGGTAATGGGCATCCGTCTATTATGCCCCTTACCCGGCGTGGCGGTCCAACTTTCTTCCCTCCACAGCCGGTGGACACTGTTGTGCCAGGTCAGAGCGGTTTCGGTGGATGTCTTTCATAGTTATCCCCAGGCTGGTCCACAGGCCTTTCACATCTTCGGCCCGTTCGTCCACAGCTTGACCACAGGGTTATCCACAGGCTGCGTTGCCCTCGGCCCGGCGAGCCGGGAAACTGTCTCACCGGTCGACTACAAGTGGGGGTGGTGCGACCGCCTGCAAGCTGTTGAGGGGGCGCGGTGAGCATTGACGACGAAGAGGTGGGCGCGGGCCCAGGTTTCGAGCGCACACCACCCAACAACATCGACGCGGAGCAGTCCGTCCTCGGCGGCATGCTGCTGTCCAAGGACGCCATCGCCGACGTGGTCGAGGTCCTGCGGTCCGACGACTTCTACCGGCCCGCCCATCAGATGATCTACGACGTCGTCACCGACCTCTACGGCCGGGGCGAGCCGGCCGACGCGGTCACGGTCTTCGACGAGCTGCAGAAACGCGGCGAGATGGCCAGGGTCGGCGGCGCCGCCTACCTCCACACCCTGACGGCCGTGGTCCCGACGGCCGCCAACGCCGGCTACTACGCCAAGATCGTCCGTGAGCAGGCGATCCTCCGCCGCCTCATCGAGGCCGGCACCCGCATCGTCTCCTTCGGCTACGGCGGCCAGAACGAAGAGGTCGACGACCTCGTCGACCGCGCCCAGGCGGAGATCTACAAGGTCACCGAGCGCCGCACCTCGGAGGACTACGCGGCCCTGGCCGACATCATGCCGGGCGCCCTGGACGAGCTGGAGGCCATCGGCAGCCGGAGCGGCCAGATGGTCGGCGTCCCCACCGGCTTCCAGGACCTCGACCAGCTCACCAACGGCCTCCACCCGGGCCAGATGATCGTCGTGGCCGCCCGGCCCGCCATCGGCAAGGCGCTCGCCCTGGACACGCCGCTCCCGACGCCGGCCGGGTGGACGACGATGGGCGAGGTGCAGGTCGGCGACCACCTCATCGGCGCCGACGGCAAGCCGACACGCGTCGTCGCGGCCACCGAGGTCATGCACGGCAGGCCCTGCTACGAGGTCGAGTTCAGCGACGGCACGGTCATCGTGGCCGACGCCCAGCACCAGTGGCGCACCACCACACGAGCCGCCAGGAGGGCCGCTGACGATCTGCGGTCGTTCCAGTGGCCCGCCGACTCCGTCCGTCGTGTCAGGGACGCGTACCACGGCTCGCTCGCCGCTCGTGACCAGCGGATCACCCACCGAGAGGCCGTGGCCACCGTCGGGCAGGAGTTCCGTTACGTCCTCCACACGGTGGAGAAGGCAATGGGGACGGTCGGCAAAGTGCCTGCGGCTGTCGGCGGCCCGGTCCGGAGCTACTCCTGGCAGACGCCCGCCTATCCTGCGGCTCAACTCTTCGGAGCTCTGTACGAGAGGGTGACGAGGCCGAAGAACGCCGCCACGACGGCTCGGCACAGGAGTGTGGTGACCACGGAGGAGATCGCCGCCACGCTGAGGTGCTCGTCCGCGGATCGGCGGCCCAACCATGCCGTCGCGGTTTCCACTGCATTCCAGCTCGACGAGCAGGATCTCCCGCTTTCCCCTTACCTGCTAGGGATGTGGCTCGGCGACGGCCGGAGCGAAAGCGAGCGAGTCACCACGCTCGACCCTGAGATCATCGCCGATCTGCGAGCTGAGGGATGCCGCACGTCGGGTGTGCCGGGCGACAAGCACATTCCCGCCGATTATCTGCGCGGCTCGGAGAGTCAGCGGCGCGAGCTGCTGGCAGGTCTGCTCGACTCCGATGGGTACGTGAACGCGGACGGGCAGATCCAGTTCGCGGTGACGAACCGGCAGCTGGCCCATGATGTGCACGAGCTGGTCCTCAGCCTCGGTTACCGAGCGACGATTCACACCGAACCAGTGAAGGGGCGCACCGAGGCATCTGCCACCCGCTACGTGATCGAGTTCACCACGCCGGACAAGGTCTTCCGCTTGCCTCGCAAGGCGGCCAGGCAGGTGGATCGGGCGCATCCGTCGACGCTGGTGCGCTACATCGTGGACGTGCGTCCCGTCCCGTCACGGCCGGTCAGATGTGTCGAGGTGGCTAACGCCGATCACATGTACCTGGCCGGCCGGACCTGCATCCCGACACACAACAGCACCCTGGGGTTGGACTTCGCCCGGTCTGCGGCGATCAAGCATGGGATGACCACAGTCATCTTCTCCCTGGAAATGTCGCGCAACGAGATCACGATGCGTCTGCTGTCGGCCGAGGCCAGGGTGTCCCTGCAGTCGATGCGATCGGGCATGATGGGCGACGACGACTGGACCCGGCTGGCACGGCGGATGAGCGAGGTGGCCGAGGCGCCGCTGTTCATCGACGACTCGCCCAACATGTCGATGATGGAGATCAGGGCCAAGTGCCGCCGCCTCAAGCAGCGCAACGATCTGCGGTTCGTGATCATCGACTACCTTCAGCTGATGAGCTCACCGAAGAAGACCGAGAGCCGTCAGAACGAGGTCTCGGAGATCTCGCGTGCCATCAAGCTGCTGGCCAAGGAGCTGGAGGTGCCGGTCATCGCGATCTCGCAGCTCAACCGTGGTCCCGAGCAGCGTACGGACAAACGCCCTATGGTGAGCGACCTGCGCGAGTCTGGATCTATCGAGCAGGACGCGGACATGGTCATCCTTTTGCACCGTGAGGATGCGTACGAGCGCGAGTCCCCCCGAGCGGGTGAGGCGGACCTGATCGTGGCCAAGCACCGTAACGGCCCCACGGCGACGGTCACCGTGGCGTTCCAGGGCCACTACAGCCGGTTCGTCGACATGGCGCAGCACTGACGGCCGTAGCGGGCGCGTGGCCGGTCGTCGGTCATCGGGCGGGCGCCCGGGTGCGGGCGTCGATGCGGTAGCGGCCCGGGGTCCGGCCGCGGGCGCGGGTGAAGGCGCGGTTGAAGGCGGGGACGGAGCCGTACCCCACGGCGGCGGCGACGTCCTCGACGGAGTCGTGGGTGTCGCGGAGCCGGATGGCGGCCAGATCCATCCGCCACTGGGCCAGGTAGGCGGCGGGGCTCTGCCCGATGGCCGCCGGGAAGCGCCGTGACAGCGTCGCGCGCGACACCGCGATCGCGGACGCGAGCGTCGCGGTCGTCCACGGCCGCGCGGGGTCCTGGTGGATACGCTCCAGCGCCTCGCGGACGATCGGATCGCCGAGCATGCCCAGCCAGGTCCCGCGCTGCTCGGCCGGGCGGGTGGCCAGCCAGGCGCGCAGCAGCTGGATCAGCATGATGTCGACCAGGCTGTTGAGCACGGCCGTCGTCGCGATCTGCGGGTGGGCCAGTTCGCGGCCGAGCATGCGCACGGCGTCGTCGAAGCAGTCCGCCCCCACCTCGGCGCCGACGTGCACGAGGTCGGGAAGCCTGGTCAGCACCTGCGTGCGTGTCGCCGGATCGCAGCTGTAGTGGATGGTGACGATGCGCGTACGCACGGGCGGCGCACCGAGCCGGACCACCTCGCCGCTCTCGCGGGCGCGTGCCGCCTCCGCCTGGTCGCACGGCCCGGCCCGGGAGCCGGAGGCGTCGCTCAGGGCGTGCCGCGTCCCGGCCGGGAGCAGGACGACGTCGCCCGCGGTCAGCTCCACCGGCTCACGGCCCGCGACGGTGAGCCACGCGCCGCCCGCGGTGACGGCGTGCATCGCAGCGCCGGGATAGTCGTCCAGGACCATCGCCCAGCTTCCGCCCGCCTCGATCCGGGTGCCGAGAGTGCCTTGGACGCCGGACACCTGGAGCACGTCTGTCAGGAGATCCATGAGGTGATCGTACGTCAGGGTGAGGCAATCGGATAATTATCTGAGCCAGACGGGTATCGACTGACGCACCTGGTGCTCCGTACGGTTCATTACGCCCGGCTGTACCGGGCCGGAACCCAAGGAGAGACATGCGACTGCACGGAGCCACCGCCCTCGTCACCGGCGCCAACCGCGACCTCGGCCGCCACTTCGCCGAGCAACTGCTGCACCGGGGCGCGGCCAAGGTGTACGCCACCGCCCGCCGTCCGGAGCTCGTGGACCTTCCCGGCGCCGAGGTGCTGCCGCTCGACGTCACCGACCCGGCGTCCGTCGCGGCGGCAGCGGCGGCCGCCGGCGACGTCGACCTGCTGATCAACAACGCCGGGGTCTCCCTGGGGGTGAACCTCGTCGGCGGTGACCTCGACAAGATCCGGCTGACGCTCGACACCCACTTCTACGGCACCCTCGCCATGATCCGGGCCTTCGCCCCCGTCCTCGCCGGGAACGGCGGCGGCGCCATCCTCAACGTCCTGTCGGTCCTGTCCTTCCAGAGCTTCGACGGCAACAACGCCTACGCGGTCGCCAAGTCCGCACAGTGGGCCCTGACCAACGGGGTCCGGCTCGAACTCGCCGATCAGGGCACCCTCGTCACCGGCCTGGTGTTCGGGCCGACGGCCACCGAGACCATGAAGGCCTTCGCGGACAAGGCCCTGGAGGGCGGCGCACTTCCGGACGGCGTGCTGAACGACCCGGTCGACATCGTCCGCGCCGCCCTCGACGGGGTCGAGGCCGGGAAGATCGAGATCCTCGCCGACGGCTTCGGCGTCGCGGCGAAGGCCGCACTCACCGGCGACCCCCGCGCCTTCGTCCTGGGGACGGCTTCCGCCGGGTGACACGTCCTGACGCCCGAGGACGAACCCTGATCTCCGTACGGCGCGCCGAGGCTCTCTCGCTGACCCGCGCGTGTGACCCTGGGGAGTGCTCTACTGGTGAGTAGGAGCGAAGGGAAGCGCGTCATGACCATTCTCATCGCCTACGACGGCTCGCCGGACGCCCGGGCCGCCGTCGAGTTCGCCGGGCGTGCCCTCGCCGGTCGGCCCGCCATCGTCGTCACCGTGTGGGAGCCGCTGCTCGTGCGGATGCGCCGGTTCCCGCTGGGGGCCATCACGATCGCGGAGGACCTGGGGGAGGCCCGGGGTCAGGCGGAGCAGGTGGCCAAGGAGGGGGCCGAGCTGGCCGCCGCCGCGGGGTTCGCCGAGGTCACGTCCAGGGTGGTCGCCGAGACCGAGTCGATCTGGCGGACGATCGTGGAGGTGGCGGACGAGCTGGACGTCACGCTGGTCGTGATGGGGTCGCGTGGTCTGGCCGGGCTGCGCTCGGTGCTGCTGGGCAGCGTCTCCAACCACGTGCTGCACCACATCCACCGCCCGATCCTGATCGTGCCGCCCGCCAAGGGCTAACGGCACGGGGAGGCGGGAGGACAGATGCGGGTGTCGATGCGCCGGGCGCCCGGCCCTTCGGTGCCCAGCCGGTCGTAGGGGTTGGCCAGCGCGCACCGGTCCAGCGACAGGCAGCCGCAGCCGATGCAGTCGGTGAGGTCGTCCCGCAGGCGCTGGAGCTGCTCGATCCGGTCGTCGAGCTCCTTGCGCCAGGCTCCTGACAGGCGCGCCCAGTCGTCGCGGGTGGGGGTGCGCTCCTCGGGCAGCTCGGCGAGGGCGTCCTTGATGGTCTTGAGGGGGATGCCGAGCCGCTGCGCCAGCCGCACGAACGCCACCCTGCGCAGGGTGTCACGGGTGTAGCGGCGCTGGTTGCCGGCCGTGCGGCGGCTGGAGATCAGGCCCTTGGTCTCGTAGAAGTGCAGGGCGGACACGGCGACGCCGCTGCGCTCGGCGAGTTGGCCGACGGTCAGCTCCCGGGAGTTCCATGTCACGTTCGTCACATCCTCAAGGTTACTTGAGGATGACCGGCCGGAAATGGGTCACCAGCCGCTCGCCGTCGAAGAAGTGCAGGGCGAAGGCGGGCGGCAGGTCGTAGTCGAGGGGAAAGCCGTCGGTCTCGACGTGGGTCAGGCAGGTGGAGATGACACCGGGGGCGATGACGAGCGGCACACCGGCGAACGTGCTCGACACCCCGGTGTGCGCGTGGCCGGTGAACACGCCCGCCACGTTCGGGTGCCTGCGCACGACCGCTTCGAGCCGTTCCGGAGCGGTGAGCTTGATCCGGTCCACGTATGGGATCCCGAGGTCGATCGGCTGATGGTGCAGGCCCACGAAGGCCGGCACCCCGGGCCGTTCGGCGAGGATCTCGTCGAGCCAGGCCAGCGTCTCGTCCGCGAGGTAGCCGTGCGGCTCGCCCGGCACGCTGGAGTCGGCCAGCGCGATCGTGACCTCGTCGAGTCTGAGCACCTGGTTGGCGGGCCCGATCAGCTTCTCGAACGGCGGCACCGCGTCATGGTTGCCGGGGCAGACGATCAGCGGCACGTCGCCGCCGAGGAGGAGCCCAGCGGCGATCTCGTACTCCTCCACCAGCGCGTGGTCGGCGATGTCGCCGGTGACCACCACCGCGTCGAGCCGGAGCGCCGCGAGATGCCGCATGACGCCCCGGGCCCGGCCCACACTGGCCGCGGATCCGCCGATGTGGAGGTCGCTGATGTGCGCGATAGTCGCCATTTCGTCACCTTACGCCAGGTCGCGCTACTCCCAGCGGAAGAGCTTGACGGCCAGCCCGCTGAACAGCGCCAGCCCGACGGCGATCACGATCAGGTGCGGGAGCTGGGGCAGCTGGCCCGCCCAGGTGTCGCGCATGGCGTTGATGAACGGCCCGACCACCGAGTAGTCGCTGACCGTGCGCAGCGTCTCCGGCATGGCCTCGCGCGGGATCCACATGCCCCCCACGAACATCAGCGGGAACATCGCGATCGACCCGATGCCGGGCGCGGACTTGCTGTTGGGCGCGATCGAGGCGATCACCAGCCCCATGGCGAGCATCGCCGCGGTGCCGAACAGGACCACGAGGACGAAGGCGAAGATGCTCGAGGGGATCTGCGAGCCGAGCACCAGCCACCCGAGCACGATGATCAACACCGTCGCCACCAGCGCCACCACCAGATGGATCAGCAGTTGCGCGCCCAGCAGCCGTGCCGGGTGCACCGGCGTCGTCGACATCCTGCGCAGCACCCCCCGCTCCCGGTAAGTGGTCAGCACACTGGGCAGCGTGGTGAAGGAGATCGTCAGCAACGCCAGCAGGATCATCTGGGCGGGCAACTGGGCGTCGATGAACCGCTGACCGCCGAACGCCGGATCGGGCGTCCGCAGCGTCGGGATCTGCCCCAGGACCACCAGCAGCACGACGGGCAACACGATGCTGAAGGCGACGCTGGGCCAATCACGCAGCATCAGCTTGATCTCGACAGCGAGGATCTTCTTCATACCAGTTTCCTTCCGGTGAGCGCGAGGAACGCGTCGTCCAGAGAGGCCTGCTCGATGCGCAGGTCACCGGGGACGATCTGCTTCTGGGCCAGGGCGAGGGTGACCACGTGCGCCAGGTTCCCGGTGCCGGACACCGTCACCTGGTCGCCGCTGTGGCTGACGTCCGTCACACCGGGCAGCTCTGTCAGTACGGAGTCCGCCACGGGAGCCGACGGCCGGAACCGCACCCGCTGCTCGGCGCCCACCCGGGCGATCAGGCCGGCGGGTGAGTCGGTGGCGACGACGCGTCCGGCGTCGATGAGCGCGATCCGGTCGCAGAGCCGTTCGGCCTCCTCCATGAAGTGCGTGACGAGCACGATCGTCACGCCGGAGTCGCGCACGCTCTCGACCAGTTCCCAGGTGTCGCGCCTGGCCTGCGGGTCGAGCCCGGTGGTGAGCTCGTCGAGCACCGCGATGCGCGGCTTGCCGACCAGCGCGAGCGCGACGGACAGGCGCTGCCGCTGACCGCCGGAGAGCTTGGCGAAGGCGGTGTCCCGCTTGGCTGACAGCCCGACCTGCTCCAGCAGCGCCTGCCAGTCGGCCGGCTCGGGGTAGAAGGAGGCGTACAGGTCCATCGCCTCCCAGACCTTGATCTTCTCCGGCAGGGCCGCGCTCTGCAGCTGCGCGCCGAGCACCCGGCGCAGCGCGGCCCGGTCGCGGGACGGGTCGATGCCGGTGACCCGCACCTTGCCGCCGTCAGGGGCGCGGATGCCGGACACGCATTCCACGGTGGTGGTCTTGCCCGCGCCGTTCGGCCCGAGGATGCCGAAGATCTCCCCGGCCCGCACCTCGAACGAAACGTCGTCCACCGCCACATGGTTGGGGTAGCGCTTGTGGAGGTTCTCGACCTCGATGACGTTCATGGCCTTGAGCCTAGGAACGGGCCGTACGCAGGAGAATCGTGCTGGTTGCCCGGGCAAGGTGTATCTAGATGCAGTGTGCGTATCGCCTTCCATCGCGCACACTGAGGGGATGCTGCGGAAGTTCGGTCATGTCCTGGCGCTGCTGGCGCTGCTCGTCGCCGAGGTGATCGCGCTCGCCTCGTCGGTGCTCACGCTGATGCTGACCTTCGGCCTGGGCATGGTCTTCCTCTTCCCGCCGCAGGTCCGGATGATCCGGTGGGTGACGAGGACGACCAGGCGCGTGGTGCACGCCTCCACCGGGGTCACGATCGAGCCTCCGTACCTGCCCAAGCCGCCGCCTCCCCAGCCGCAGCCCGACGGCATGTACCGGTCGAACCGCACGCTCTACAAGACGCCGCGGATGCCGGCCTGGAACGACCGCTGGAAGTGGCTGCTCACCGACCCGGCGACCTGGCGCGACGGCCTGTGGCTGGCGCTGGACCCGATGGTCAAGGTGCTGCTGGTGCCGCTGTTCATCCTGCTTCCCGGCCGCGGCCTGCGGGTGTACGCGCTGTGGTGCGAGGTGCTGCTGGCCGCGACCGCGGCCAGCCGCCTGGCCGGCCAGGTCAACCACCTCAGCAGGGTACGCAACCTCGCCGTGGACACGCAGGCGGCCGAGATGCGCAGGATCGAGCGTGACCTGCATGACGGCACCCAGGCCAGGCTGGTGGCGATCGGCATGACGATCGGCGCCGCCGAGCAGCTCATGGCCACCGACGCCGCCGCGGCCAAGGCGCTGATGGCCAAGGCCAGGGAGGCGTCCGCGGAGACGCTGACGGAGCTGCGCCGGATCATCCGCGGCATCCACCCGCCGGTGCTGGCCGAGCGCGGGCTCGCGGACGCGGTGCGGGCGCTGGCGATGGACAGCGTGCTGCGGGTGACGGTGGAGGCGGACCTGCCGAACCGGCCGGAGTCCCCGGTGGAGGCTGCGGCCTACTTCGCGATCAGCGAGCTGCTGGCCAACGCCGCCCGGCACGGCAAGGCCAAGACGGTGGCGGTCGACATCAGCTGCAACGGCCCCAACCTGCGGATCACGGTGGCCGACGACGGCTGGGGAGGCGCCGACCCGGCGAAGGGCAGCGGGCTGGCCGGCATCGAGCGCAGACTGGCGGCCTTCGACGGGGTGTTAGCGATCAACAGCCCGCCCGGCGGCCCCACCACGGTCACCATGGAGCTGCCGCAGGTGCTGCCCGAATACTGGGCAGGCGAGTTGTCCAAGCTGCCGCGCTGGAAGCTGGTGACAGTGGTGGCCCTGCACTCGACGGCCTGGTGCCCGATGTTCCCGCAGGGGATCGTGGCCGCCATCTTCAAGATCTTCGGCGTTGACGAGAAGACCTGGTTCCTCGCTCTGCACCTGCCGGGGCCCTGGCAGTGGCCGGTCATCGCGCTCATGATCGCGCTCGGCACGACCATGTACGTGGTGGCCATGGCGCTGCCCGCGCTGCACGAGAAGAAGGGGGGCGCGGCGTGCTAGACGGCACCGAGCCGCCTATGGTGCACAACGTGCCTCTCCGCGTGCTCATCGCCGAAGACCTCTACCTGCTCAGAGAAGGGCTGGTCCACCTGCTGCAGGCGCACGGCTTCCAGGTGGTCGCCGCCGTGGAGAGCGGCCCGGAGCTCCTCAAGGGCCTGCTGGAGCTCCGCCCCGACGTCTCCATCGTGGACGTACGGCTGCCGCCCACGTTGACCGACGAAGGGCTGCAGGCCGCGCTGGCCGCGCGCAAGCAGGTGCCCGGCCTGCCGATTCTGGTGCTCTCCCAGCATGTCCAGCAGCTCTACGCCCGCGAGCTGCTGGCTGACGGCTCCGGCGCGATCGGCTACCTGCTCAAGGACCGGGTGTTCAACGCCGAGCAGTTCGTCGACGCGGTCCGGCGGGTCGCCGCGGGCGGCACCGCGATGGACCCGGAGGTGATCGCGAAGCTGCTGGCCAGCAACGCCGCGCACGAGCCGCTGGCCGCGCTCACGCCGCGCGAGCGGGAGGTGCTCGAAGCCATGGCGGAAGGGCGCTCCAACGCCGCCATCTCGCAGCGCCTCTACCTCAGCGAGAGCGCCGTGGCCAAGCACACGGCCAGCATCTTCGGCAAGCTCCGCCTGGCCCCCTCCGACGACGACAACCGCCGCGTGCTGGCCGTTCTCGCCTACCTCAACAGTCGCTGAGGAGGACTCTTGTCGGTGCCCTCGGCTATTTTCTAGAGGGCACGCCGAGAGAAAGGGTGGATCAGGTGAAAATCCGGGTTAACCGCGATGTCCTGGCCGAGGCGGTCGCGTGGGCCGCCAGGGTCCTGCCCAGCCGCCCTGTGACGCCGGTGCTGTCCGGGCTGCTGCTGGAGGCGGGCGAGGAGCTGAGCCTGTCCGCGTTCGACTACGACGTGTCGGCCCGCGCCACGGTCGACGCCGACGTGGCTGAGACGGGCAGCGTGCTGATCCCCGGCCGGCTGCTCGCGGAGATCAGCCGGAGCCTCCCGGCCGATGACGTCGAGATCGTCACCGAGGGGTCCGAGGCGGTGCTCACCTGCGGCAGCGCCGAGTTCGGCCTGATCACCATGCCCGTCGAGGACTTCCCGACCATGCCCACGATGCCGCCGAGCATCGGCGCGATCGGCGGCGGCGTCTTCGCCCTGGCGGTCGGGCAGGTCGCGCCGGCGTCCAGCCGCGACGACACTCTCCCCATGCTCACCGGCATCAGGGTCGACATCGACGGCGACTCGATCACGATGGCCGCGACCGACCGCTATCGCATCGCCGCCCGGGACTTCGCCTGGCGTCCGGTCGGCGCCGACACGTCGATCTCCGCCATGGTGCCCGCCCGGGTGCTGGTGGAGGTGGCCAAGTCACTGCGTGGCGGCGAGGTGTCGGTGGCGCTGGGCGACGGTGTGGCCGGGTTCGAGAGCGTCGGCCGCAGCACCACGGTCCGGCTGCTCGACGAGCAGTTCATCGACTACCGCGCCCGGTTGACCGCCGACTGGTCGATCAGGGCCGACGTGCGGGTGGCGCCGTTCGTGGCCGCCATCAAGCGGGTGGCGCTGGTGGCCGAGCGCAACACCGCCATCCGGCTGTCGTTCAGCCAGGGGCAGGTGCTGATCCAGGCGGGCGGCGGCGACATCGGCCGCGGCGCCGAGGTGGTCGAGTGCGAGCTGCGCGGCGACGACATCCAGATCGCCTTCCAGTCGCAGTTCCTCCTCGACGGCCTGACCGGCATCGACAGCGAGCTGGCCCGCCTCAACATGGAGTCGCCGACCAGGCCGGCCCTGATCCAGGACGTTCCCGGCGACGCCGAGCCGGCCTTCCGCTATCTGGTGATGTCACTGCGGCTGAGCTGACCGCCCCGCCACCAGCCTGTAGACGCGCTTGAACTCCGCGTAGGCCTCCTCGCCCACGGCCCGCGCGTGCCGCTCCTCGATGGCGGCCACGATGGCGTCCGAGCGGGCCATCTCGTCGAGCCCTTTCGCCGTGGGCACGACCAGCTTGGCCCGGCGGTCGGCCGGGTCCGGCTGCCGCTCCACGTACCCCAGCGCGACCAGCTCGTCCACCAGGGTCCCGATGACCTGCTTGTGCTGGCCTGACTGCGCGGCCAGATCGGTGGCCCTGCTGCCCTGCTCGTCCAGATAGGCGAGCACGGCGCCATGGCGCGGCCTGAGCTCCGGATGCCCCTGCTCGGCGAGGGTGGCGAACAGCTCCTTCTGCAGGCCGAAGAGCGTGCGGCCGCTCAGGACGCCGAGATCGGGGTCGGCTTGCTTACGTTCACTGCGGCGCACGGCCATGTCCTCCAAATGGTCACTAATCTTGACTGTCACTATTTCTTACCATATTCTGCTCGTATGACGACAACGGTAGAACTCACCCGCTTCCGGGTGCCTCCCGAGCGCGCTGACCAGCTGCTGGCGGCACGACCGGGCATGATCGCGGACTTCCGGGCCGACCGCGCCGGCTTCCTCGGCGCCCGGCTGGTCCGCCTGCCCGACGGCGAGTGGCTCGACGTCGTGGAGTGGCGATCGCCGGACGACTTCGCCGCCTCCCGGGCCAAGGGGGCCAACCTGCCGGGCATCCGTGCCTTCTTCGACCTGATCACCGAGGTGGTGTCCACGGAAGAGGGCACCACGCATGAGAGCGAGATCTGACATGACCACCTTGATCACCGGTGCCACCGGGAACGTCTCCGGCGCACTCCTGCGAGCCCTGCCCGGCACGGACGACGTCCGGGTGCTGGTCCGCGATCCCGCCAGGGCGCCCGCCGGCGTCGAGGTCGCGGTCGGCGACCTGGACCGGCCACAGACGTTGCGGGAGGCGTTCAAGGGCGTGGACGTGCTGTGGCTGCTGACCGCGATGGGTCCCCAGGCGCCGCATGCGAGCATGAACGCCGTATGGGCGGCCCGCCAGGCCGGCGTGCGGCACATCGTGCGCATGTCGGCGATCGGCGCCGCCCACGACGCCCCCACCCGCAACGGCCGCCTGCACGCGCTGTCAGACGCCGAACTCGCCGCCTCCGGGCTCGGCTGGACCATCATCCGACCGGCGTTCTTCATGCAGAACCTCTTCGGCTCGGTGAGCGGCGACACGCTCTACGGCCCCACGGGAGAGGGCCGGATCGGCTTCATCGATGTCCGCGACATCGCCGAGTTCGCCGCCGAGGTGCTGAGCGATCCGGCGGTTCACCACGGCAGGACCTACACCATCACCGGCCCGGAGAGCATCTCCCTGCGCGAGGCGGCCGCCCGGCTGACCCGCGTCCACGGCACGCCCATCGGCTACGAGCCGGTGTCGCCGGAGGCGGCTCACCAGGCGATGCTCACGGCGGGCCTCCCGGAGTGGCAGGCGGAGGTCAACGTCGAGTACGCCCAGGCGTACGCGTCCGGTTGGGGCGACTACACCACCCCTGACTTCGCGCAGGTGGTCGGCCACCAGGCTCGCACGTTCGAGGACTTCGCCGCCGACCACGCCGAGTGGCTGCGCTCGTGACTAGGCGTCGGTCAGGGCGATGAGGATGTGCTCCATGCACGCGTGGCCGGCCCGCTCCGCGGCGGTGGCGTCGCCGGCTGCGATGGCGCGGGCTATCGCGTCGTGCGGGATGTAGCTCTTGTTGAGCGAGGTGCCCGCCGCGGTGATGCTGGCCCGCAGCGCGGCCGAGAAGTCCTCGTACAGGTCGATGAGCACGAAGTTGTGCGTGGCGTGCGCGACGGCCATGTGGAAGGCCAGGTCGGCCTCGACGAAGAGGTCGGGGTCGTCGGCCTCCCAGGCCTTGTCCCGCTCGGCGAGCGCCGCCTCGATGAGGACGATGTCCTCGTCGGTGCGCCGGGTGGCGGCCAGGCGGGCGGCCTCGATCTCAAGAGCCCGCCGCACCTCCAGGATCTCCAGCTGCTCGGCCTGCCGCAGCCGCCTGAGCATGGCCCCCGAGAGCTCGCTGGTGGCGCGGACGTAGGTGCCGTCACCCTGCCGGCACTCCAGGAGTCCGGCATGAGTGAGCGCGCGCACGGCCTCGCGAACGGTGTTACGTCCGACCCCTAGCTGCTCCGCGAGCACGGTCTCGGTCGGGATCTTGCCGTTCATCGGCCACGACGCTGAGGTGATCTGCTCCTTGAGCTGGTCGATCACTTGATCAACCAGCGAAGCCCGCTGCGCTGTACGCAGACTCACAGTCGCGCCTCCTCCGGGGGAAACCAATCATCCTATGAGTCAATGACTGGAGAACCCTAGTCTACTCCAGGCCTGAAGAAGACGGCCTGGAGCCCCCCGGAGGTCAGTGGGAAAGCGGGGCGTCGACCGTGAGCCCGGCCATCGTCGAGCGGACCCCGGCGGCTTCGAGGGCCTTGCGATAGGCGGCCGTCTGCTGGGCGCGGTCTCCCACCTGGCCGTACAGGTCGCCGAGCTCGCGCCAGCAGCGGGCGGCCGGCCGGTCGGAGCCGAACACCTGCCGGTCACGGTCGGCCAGCAGGGTGCGGGCCTTGCCGAGGTGCGTGGCCGGGTCGCCGCCCAGACCGAGCGCGACCGTGGCGAGCACCAGGTTGGCCTCGGCCGGGGCCGTGCCGGGAGCGTCGGGCAGCAGGTCGAGGGCCTCGCCCGCGAGCTTGCCCGCGAGCGCGGCGTCGCCGGCCCGCAGCTGGACCCTGGCGCGCACGATGAGGCTCTCGCCGTGCTCGCGCTCCCTGCCCGTGGCCGTGGCGAACGTGTGCGCCGCGGCGCCGGACAGCCGCTCCGCCTCGCTCAGGGGAGCGCTCTCCAGTCGGGCCCAGTGCATCGCGGTCCTGGCCAGCTGTAGTGCGAGCCGCTCCTGACGGCCGGCGTTGACGGCGTCGTCGGCCAGCCGCACGGCCAGCGCGGAGTCGTCGCCCGCGGCCGCCGCGCTGCTCGCCTGCCAGAGCGCGTGAATCTCTCCGGAACGGTCCACAATTTCAGGAACCCCGGCGACGTCCAGCACCTTCTTGACATAGGCGAGCTCGGCGGACTGCCCCTCACGGTCGCCGCGCGCCACGACCAGCGCGGCGGCCAGGTCGATGGCGATCTCGCCCTGGGTGATGGACATCTGCTCGGCCTGCTCCAGCGCCTTGCAGGCGAGGTCACGGGCCCGCAGCCGGTCGCCGGCCCGCTGGTAGCAGCGGCTCAGCGCGACGGTGAGCGGCAGGTCCGCCAGGCGCTCGGGGTGCGCGGCGGCCTCCCTGCGCAGGCGCTCGAACGCCTCGACCGCCTGGCCGAGCCGCCCCTGCGCCTCCAGGGCACGCGCTCTGCCCAGTCGCGCGTGCGCGGTGAGCATGGCGTTGTCCTCGTCGGCCGCCTTCACGATCTCCGTGTAGCGCTCGGCGGCCACGCCGGGATCGCCGTGCTGTAGCTCAAGCTCCGCGTGACGCAGGCCGAGCTCGGTGTCGATGCGCTGCCGAGGCTCGATCCCGTGCAGGAGGAACTCGGTGGTGCACCCCAGCCTTTCGGCGAGGAGCCGTGCGACGACGGGAGTCGGTGTGCGCTTACCCGACTCAATGAGCGAGACATAACTGTCCGACAGGTCGGGTCCGGCCAGCTGGGCCTGCGACATGCGCCTGTTCAGCCGCAATCCTCGGACGCGGTCACCGATGGTTCCCTGACTCGGCATCTCATCTCTCAAGGCGGGGAAGGGTCAACAACACGCAATGATTGCATGAAGTAGCCGAATCGGGTATCCCCGCGTGAAGAATTCTCCAAGCGGAGATTAATCGTCGCCGTCGTCCTTGCCTGGGAAAAGCATCTGGCAGACCTCCAGGTAGAGGGTCTCCGGATACGGAATGTACTCGACGTTCGACAGGGCCTGGTCCTGACCGGCGGACTCGAGGATGAACTCTCCGTAACCGAGCATGCGCCCAACCAGAGATCGTTGGAAGCTCATGTCGGTGACTTTTCCGATCGGCATCATCGCGACCTTGCGCGTGATGAGGCCCGTGGTCAAGAGCATCCGTTTCGAGGTAACCACAAAGTAGTCGACCGACCACTCCGCGACTTTCCAGACAAAACGGATCAATAGCAGCAACCAGAGCCACCACACGACCACGAGAGCCGTGCCACCCCCCGCGCTTCCGCCGAAGAACCTGCTGAGCAGTCCGGCGATGATCAGGCCGCCGAACACCTCGGCGATCGGACGCAGCAGCACGGCGGGGTGACGCCGCACCATGATGACCTGTTGTTCGTGGGGGAGGAGGTAACGGTTGACCGACGACGGAGCAGAGTCCCCGTGGGTCACAAGTCTCATGCGAGTTGGTTCACGAATTGAGCCAGCGAGTCTGCCGCGTTGAACACGGTGTCGAACGCCCCTCTGACCGCGTCAGCGGCATCAGATGGTCGTGCGAACAGGTAGTACGCGACAAACGCGACACCACCGTATGTCAGGACTTTTTTGACCTGCACTGTCGCCTCCGTACACTTACCCACTCCGCCCGCCCTATACATTACCCACCCTGTAGCCCGGGTAAAGGTGGCATCGCGAGCTAGTTTCGATCTTGCCTAGCCACGTTCGCTGGCCACCAGGGCCAGAACGTGGAGATGCTTGCGCGCGATCCGCTCGACGAGACTCGGATGCGCGTAGCCTGTGACCTCCAGCGCGCCGTAGTGCGCCGCGTCCACGCAGCGCGTTACGGTGGCAGCGGAGTGGACACCCGCGAACTCCTCGCGAAGCGCCGTCTCCACTTCCGCGTACGGATTCGGATCCGCCTCGGTGCGATCGTTCACGAGAACACCCCGGCGATCGGACAAACGCTCATCCTGCTCCCCCACCAGCGGAAGTTGCCTTCCTCACTCTTCGTACCCATGCAAACACAGTATGTAACGAAGAGGGTGCTCCGCGTGAAGGAAAAGGGCCTGTCAGGCCACGCCGTAGAGGCGGTCTCCCGCGTCGCCGAGGCCCGGCACGATGTAGCCGTTCTCGTTGAGCCGCTCGTCGAGCGCGGCCGTCACCACCCGGATCGGCTTGCCGCTGTTGGCGAACACCTCGTCCATGTGCGCCAGGCCCTCGGGCGCGGCGAGCAGGCACAGGGCGGTGACGTCGACCGCCCCCCGGTCGAACAGGAACTGCACCGCCGCTGACAGCGTGCCGCCCGTGGCCAGCATCGGGTCCACGACGTAGCACTGCCGCCCCGACAGGTCGTCCGGCAGCCGGGTGGCGTACGTCTCGGCCTGCAGCGTCGACTCGTTGCGCACCATGCCCAGGAACCCGACCTCGGCCTTGGGCAGCAGCCGGGTCATGCCGTCGAGCATGCCCAGCCCGGCGCGCAGGATCGGGACGACCAGTGGGTACGGCTTGGCCATCCGCACGCCGTCGGCCGTGGCCACCGGGGTCTCCACGGTCACGTCGGCGACCCGTACATCTCGCGTGGCCTCGTACGCCAGCAGCGTCACCAACTCGTCCGCCAACCGGCGGAAAGTGGGCGAGTCGGTGCGGACATCGCGCAGCGCGGTGAGCTTGTGAGCCACGAGCGGATGGTCGACGACGAGGGTTTCCATAAAGGACAACGCTATCTTGTGTGGAACGTACCGACACGATGCGTCCGCTGTTTTGATCACAATTTGGTCGGAGGGGCACGCGCCGGCCGGTCAGGTCTGGAACGATTGGAAACCGAAGAGGCTCTGTACTGACAGGGTCGGGTGTGGGGGATCGCGATGACAGACGAAGACGCACTTGATTTCGCCATCGTGGTCTATCTCGAGGACGACTGCTGGGACGCCGAGCTGCTGCCTGCCGCGCTCACGTCCGATCTGCACGGCCTGATCAAGGCCCTGCGCCAGCAGCCGAGCGAGAGCGGCACGATTGGCCTGGTCGCCGTGGGGGATGAGTTCTTCGTGGCGCTGCGCGTACTCGGCGAACGGGTCGATGTCTTCCTCTCCGACATCGCCGCGTCGTGGGATTTCCCGCTGGCCGAACAGGTTCTCGACTACCTCGACGTGCCGGTTCCCGACGAGGACGAGCTCGACGAGATCCTCCAGGACGAGGACACCGCGCTGCCCGCCGGCGACCTGTCGATCTTCGCTGACCTCGGACTGGACGAGATGGAGCTGGGCATTCTCTCCGGCGACGTCGATCTGCTGCCCGACGAGGTGCTGTCCAGCATCGCCGCACGGCTCGGCTTCTCCGAGCCGTTCGAGCGGGCCATCGAATCGGTCTTCGACTGACCCCCTGGAGCGCACATGGCGAACACCTTCTCCGCGGCCTTCGTCAAGACCTCCGGCGGCTGGAGCGGCGCCGAGGTCGACCTGCGTGATTCCGAGATCGTCGACGACTTCGGCGACGCCGTGGTCGAGGCGCTCGGCCTGGCCGGCGACGAGCTCGCGCTGCTCTGCGTCGAGGTGGAGGACGAGTGGTTCTCCATCGTCCGCTACCGCGGCGACGAGGAGCCCCGCGTGTTCCTCTCCGACGCCCACGCGATCCTCTCCGACCACCTCGGCGAGCTGTTCGCCGAGTTCGCGGGCGTGGCTCCCGACAAGGAGGCCACCGAGCTCGGCGTGCGCCCGGCAGGCGACTTCGAGCTGCTCAGCGACCTGGGTGTGACCTCCGAGGAGCTGCTGGAGCTGAGCATGGAGGAAGGGATGCTGCCGGCCGACATCCTCTCGGTGCTGGCCGAGCGGCTGTCCTTCGCCGACGAGCTCGACCGCTTGCGGTGAACCACGCGGACGCGATGCGTCTCGCCCTGGACGAGGCCGCCGCCGCGGGAGCCAGGGGCGAGGTGCCCGTCGGCGCCGTGGTGCTCGACCCGCTCGGCGAGGTCCTCGCCGCCGCCGGCAACGACCGCGAGAGCGCCGCCGACCCCACCGCGCACGCCGAGGTGCTCGCCCTCAGGCAGGCCGCCCGGCGGCGCGGCCAGTGGCGGCTGACCGGCTGCACGCTCGTCGTCACGCTCGAACCCTGCACCATGTGCGCGGGAGCCGCCGTCCAGTCGAGGATCGACAGGATCGTGTACGGCGCGGTCGACGACAAGGCGGGAGCCGTCGGCTCGCTCTGGGACGTCGTCAGGGACCGCAGGCTCAACCACCGCCCCGAGGTCGTCATGGGCGTGCTGGCCGAGGAGAGCTCCGCGGTTCTCAAGAAGTTCTTCGCCACTCGGCGGATCCGGTAAGCTCGTCGACGGTGGTGTCGCCTAGTGGCCGAGGGCGCACGCCTCGAAAGCGTGTGATGGGGCAACTCATCCGTGGGTTCAAATCCCACCACCACCGCCACCCGAAAAGGGCCCCCGATCTCTCGGGGGCCCTTTTCGTTCACTGAGCCGACCACCCTCGCCAGCTGTCGACCGTGATGGTGACGACAGGCCCCTCCGGCGGCCGGTCCCGATACTGCTCATAACGATCCGCCAGCCGCTCGATCCATCGAGCGGGATCCCCGGCGATGGCGGCCCGGCCGTCGGCTCTGACCCACCACAGGCGAGACCAGTCGTCGTCGTAGTGGTCGACCAGCAGGCAGACGCGGTCGTTCTCGGCGATGTTGCGCAGTCGCCGGAGGTGCGTGGTGGTCTTCGGCTTGTGGTCGACGGCGAACGCGATCACGTCCCCGTCCACGGCGAACACGATCGGCACGAGATGCGGGGTCCCGGCCGCGTCCACGGTGGCGAGCGTGGCCGTCCGCGCCGCTACGAAACGTTCGCGAGCGGTTGCCTGGTCCATGGGTGCCATTGAACCGCGAGCGGTTTCGGGTCAGCTCGGCAGTTCGAGAACTCTGGCGTGCAGGATCGAACGCTGGTGCAGAGCCGCGCGCAGTGCCCGGTGCAGGCCGTCCTCAAGGTAGAGCTCGCCCCGCCACTGGACGACGTGGGGGAACAGGTCGCCGTAGAAGGTGGAGTCGGCGGCGAGCAGCGAGTGGAGGTCCAGCATGGCCTTGGTGGTGATCAGGGAGTCGAGCCGGACCTGCCGCGGGGGTATCTGGGCCCACTCGCGGTTGGACGTGCCGTGTTCGGGATAAGGGCGTCCGTCGCCGACGAGCTTGAAGATCACCCCACTGATTTTAGGCGTGATTTCGATTACTTGCGTTCTCGGCGGAGATCAAACCAGCTCGTCGGCCGTGCATCGGGCGGAATTTCCGGTTGCGTATCCGCGCTGGAAGGCGGCCACGCGCTGTTTCGAGCTGCCGTGTGTGAACGACTCGGGATCGACCCGGCCACCGCTGCGTCGCTGAATCCGGTCGTCGCCCACGGCGGCCGCCGCGTCGAGCGCCTCGGCGATCTCGGTGTCGGTGAACGGCTTTTCGTAGAAACCGCCTTCGTAGGCGTTCTTGGCCCACACGCCCGCGTAGCAGTCGGCCTGCAGCTCGACCGCCACCGAACTGCCGCCTTCCAGGGCGCCGAGCAGGTTCTGCACATGGTGGCCGTACTCATGGGCGATGACGTACGCCTGCGCGAAGGGGCCGCCCTGGGCGCCGAACCGGCTCCGCAGCTGGTCGAAGAAGCTCAGGTCCAGGTAGACGCGCCGGTCGCCGGGGCAGTAGAAGGGGCCGACGGAGGAGTCGGCATCCCCGCACGCGGTGCGCACGCCGCCTGAGTACAGCACGGTCTTGGCCGGGCGGTAGGTCGGCAGCTCGGTCTTCCAGTAGTCCTGGATGCTGTTTACCACGCCCACGACCTGGCACTTCTCCGTCTGGTCGGCGTCCTTGCCCGTCTGGCACCGCTCGGCCAGGTTCGCCGGGGGCTGTCGCTGGGCGGGCTCGACGCCGCCGCCCACGTTGTTCAGGACGAAGACCAGGACGAGCGCGATCAGGCTGACGATGCCTCCGCCGCCCATGATCACGCCGCGCGGGAACCTGCCGCCGCCGCCTCCTCCACCGGCATCCTCGACCTGTGAGGAGTCGAGGTTGACGTCGTCCCTGAAGTCCATGGCGTGTCCCTTCCGCTGGGGT
Source organism: Nonomuraea sp. NPDC049714 (assembly GCF_044465295.1). Classification (NCBI taxonomy): domain Bacteria; kingdom Bacillati; phylum Actinomycetota; class Actinomycetes; order Streptosporangiales; family Streptosporangiaceae; genus Nonomuraea; species Nonomuraea sp. NPDC049714. Next base: position 81,115 of record NZ_JBITLM010000017.1, read on the forward strand.
TGCCAGGTGGCAACTTCCCCGAAAGGGAGGTCGGAATGCCTCTGGCCCCGGCCAAGGGCTCAGTCAGAGCTTGCCGTTAATATGCCGATATGACGGGTGGAATGTTAGGGATTGCCCTGGTTTCCCTGGGCATGGTTCTCACACCAGGGCCGAACATGATCTACCTGGTCTCCAGGTCGATCACCCAAGGCCGCAAGGCGGGGCTCATCTCGCTCATGGGCGTCTTCCTGGGTTTCACCACTTATTTGACGGCCACCTGCCTGGGCCTGACGGCCATCTTCGCCTACGTGCCGGCCGCGTACACCGCACTGAAGCTCGCCGGCGCCGCCTACCTGCTCTGGCTCGCCTGGAACGCGGTCAAGCCGGGCGGCACCTCGGCGTTCGAGACCCGCGAGCTGCCTGTCGAGCCGGCCCGCAGGCTGTTCGCCATGGGCCTGTTCACCTGCCTGCTGAACCCCAAGATCGCGATTCTGTACCTGTCGTTGCTGCCGCAGTTCATCGACCCCGCCATGGGCCACGTCCTGCTGCAGAGCCTGGCGCTCGGCTCGGCGCAGATCGCCGTCGGCACCCTGGTCAACGGCCTGATCGTCATCTCGGCGGGTGGCCTGGCCGCATTCCTCGCCAGCAGGCCGCTGTGGGTGCGCGCGCAGCGCTACTTCATGGGCACCGTGCTCGGCGGCATGGCCGTCCACCTCGCCACCGACCGCTCCAAGGCCCTCACGACGGCCTAGCCCTCTCATAGGCACTCAGGGAGGTTTCAGGGTCGTCCCGGACGCTGCTCCGGCCGCCTTGCAGGAGACTCGGTGCCATGAGCATTCGGAGATCAGGTGTGGTCGCGGGATCGCTGGCGCTCGCGGCGCTGTTGACGGGATGTGGTCTCGCCGGGCCCGTCAACAGTGACACGGCGTCCTACGACGTCGCGGACAAGGTGACCGCGATCGAGGTCGAGACCGACTCGGGCCAGATCGAGGTGATCGAGTCCGACCGGGCGGGCATCCACGTGACCGAGCACCTCACCTGGCAGAAGAGGAAGCCCACCACCACCCACGAGACGCAGGGCGGCACCCTGGTGCTCACCTTCACCTGCCCCGGTGGCTGGATGGCCGGCAACTGCGACGTCGGCTACCAGGTCGAGATCCCCCGGGGGCTGCGCGTCAAGACCGTCAGCGACTCGGGCAAGGTGACGCTGCGGGATCTGTCCGGCGACGTCGAGGCGGCCACCGACTCGGGCGCGATCGAGGCCGACGGGCTCACGGGCAAGCAGGTCGTCTCCAAGAGCGACTCGGGCGCCGTCACCCTCGCCTTCGCCGCCCGGCCCGGCAAGGTGGAGACGTCGACGGACTCGGGCGCCATCACCCTCGCCTTCGCCGCCCCGCCGGACAAGGTCGTGACGTCGACGGACTCGGGCAAGACCGTGGTACGGGTGCCCGAAGGCCCGTACAACGTCGTGTCCACCACCGACTCCGGCAACGAGCACCTGAACACCGTCCACGACCCCTCGGCCCCGCGCTCGCTCACCCTGACCAGTGACTCCGGCGACATCGACATCCTGCCTTCCTGATCCCGGGGTCTCGGCAAGAGAGGAAAGCGTGTGGGAGATCACGAGATCGAGCTGCGGCACGATGTGGTGATCAAGCGATACGGATCGACCGGCCATGACCAGCCCGAGCGGGAATGGCGAGCCCTGGAACTGCTCGACGCGTACGCGCCGGGGCTAGCGCCCGCCCCGGTGAGCGCCGAGCCGGACGCCGACCCGCCGACCGTGGTGATGTCCAGGCTCGCCGGCGTCGCCGTACGTGGACCGATCGGCGGACATGTGGCCGACGCCCTGGCCGGGGCCGTGACGAGAGTCCAGCACGCGATTCCCCGGCCAGCGCTGGAGCGGGTGCCGGCGCGTGCCGGACATCCGGTCGAACTCCTCCGGCAAGTATTGGCCTGGTCCGCGACGGTTCCTCCCGGCGGAGACCCTGCGGTCGCTGACGTGCTCGGCCAGGCTGCGAGCTGGGTGGAGCAACCGAGGCTGGAGGAACTGCTGGCGCGGCCCGGCACTCCGGTGTTCGGCACCGGCGACGGGAACCTGGCCAACTACCTGTGGGACGGAACCGATGTCCGCGTCATCGACTTCGAGTACTCCGGCCGCAGCGACCGTGCCTTCGAACTGGCCGAGGTCATCGAGCACATCTCGGTCTGGCGCCACGGCCCCGCCGGCATGACCGCCGTGCTGGAGCGCCTGGACCTGACCGCTGAGGAGGCCGGCAGGCTCACCGAGTGCCGTCGCCTCCTCGCGCTGTACTGGCTGCTGCGGACTCGCGGGGACACCCAGGCCGATCAGGCGAAGCGGATGTCGGCTCTGCTGTAGATGCCTCCTTCCAGCTCTGCACTACCTCACCTGGCTACTGAGCGGGGCGAGGACCGCGAACAGGTGGCTAGCCGTCCGAGCCCGCGGCAGACGGCGGCACTTCGGCAACGAAGAACAGGAAGCTGAGTTTTCCCGAGAAGTCATCGAATTCGTCGGGGAACAGCTCACGGACGGCCGGGTCGAGTTGCGGCTCGCTGATGACGGCAAGGCGGAACCCGGCGGTGGTGAAGGCATCGGTCATCGCGTGCAACGGCCTGCGCCAGAAGGTCATCGGGAAGGACTGTCCGTTGAACGTCCATTCGTCGGCGTAGCTGGTGGTCGCGAAATAGTCGGGCCGAGGACTCTGGATCATGTAGTCCACGAAAGGATGGTGGACCGACGCGATCAGTCGGCCGCCGGGCCTGAGCACGCGCCGCATCTCGGCCAGCGTCGGCGCCCAGTCCTCCAGGTAGTGCAGCACCAGCGACGCGACCACGTCGTCGAACGCCCCGTCGGCGAACGGCAGGCGGTCGCCGAGGTCGACCACGCGCAGGTCCGCGTCGTCACCGAGCCGCCGCCTGGCCAACGCCAGCATCCCGGCGCTGGCGTCGACGCCGGTGACGACGGCACCGCGGTCGCGTAGGGCAGCCGACAGGGGGCCTGAGCCGCAACCGGCGTCCAGGATCCGGCGGCCGGCCACATCCCCGGCGAGCGTGACGATCGCGGGCCGCGCGTAGTGCGCGTTCAAGATGTTGTTCTCGGTCTCCGCGGAGTACGCCTCGGCGAAGTCGTCGTAGTCATTCACCCGGGCCGGATCCGCAGCTCGGGTCGCGGCCGAACCCCGGGCAGGAGGCCGTGTCGCGGAATCTTCGGGCACCTCGGTCACGCGGTCCATCGTCGTAGCCTAGCGATCTGGCGAAGCGATGCCCCGATCGTTTCCAGCGCCGTGATCGGCTATCCGGCGGGGCGTCAGGCGGGCGGCGCCAGCCGTCGTACCCGATCAAGAAGTGCGTTGTCCAGATCCCCTACCAGCCCCCCGTTGTTCACCGAGGGCCGGCAAGGGGAAAGGATGCGCACCCAGGCCGGCGGTCCCTCCGCATAGCCGAATTGCAGTAGGAACATCTCCCGTCGTCCGCCGCCGACTTCCTGGCACGTGTTGCCGCCCGGTTCGGCGTCCAGCGAGTTCAGCCCCGCTGCCAGCTCGCGCGCCTGCTGTTCTCCATGCTCCAGCCCGCGAGATGGGCGGGGTGTGGAGTTCCCCTTGTGGCGATCTCGACAGACCAGCACCTTGATCGCCCCATCGGGCACCATCTGCTCATTCTGTCCCCGCCGTCGGGTCGCCGGGTCGCAAGGGTCCTTCGGCGGGAGGAGCGCCCAGGTCCCGGTGCGGTAGGCAGTGGTGATGCTGGGCCCGACGTACGAATCGCTGACGACCGTGCCATTGGTGGTCGTGACGCAGGAGTTGACCTCTTCGGCGCTGCCCACCCACAACGCCTGGCCGTCGGGGTAGGCGAACCGGATGAGGTAGTTGGTCATCCGCCCGCCCACCAAGGTGCAGGCTTTTTCGAGGCGATCGGTGGTGACCGGAAGGTATCCCAGGTCGTAGGCCATCGACTTGGCCTGGTCGGTCAAGATCCGTGATCCGGCGAGTGACTCCCCGCCCGGATTCGAGTTCAGGCCGGGGTAGGCGCAGATCAACGCGCTCGTGGGTGTACCGGGGACGAGCGAGTCCTCGACTCCGTCGAGGCCCGCGGCAGCCGGCACCCAGTGGCCGATCTCGTCGCCGTCCCATCGCTGTGGACACGAAGCAGGCACCGGCGGCGCGGGCTCGCCGACCATGCCCGGAACCACGACGACCGCGGCGAGAAGCAGGACCGCCGCCAGGACGATGCCGCTCCAATGAAGGGGCTTCACATGCCGATGACGTTCCCCGCCTACCCACCGGTTCACCGAACGGAAGCTCGAAGCCGAGCAGCTCATCCGTTGAGACCAGGAAGCCGACAGGGGTGCGCCGTGATCACGGCGCACCCCTGCTGAGCTGGCGGAGGATGGGGGATTTGAACCCCCGAAAGGTTGCCCTTTACACGCTTTCCAAGCGTGCGCCCTCGGCCACTAGGCGAATCCTCCGTCGATGAGCTTACCGGACTTCCAGAGGTGTGGTGACCATCATTTCCCGCCGCAAGCCGTACGAGATTTCCTGTCGCGAAGGGCTGGAGCGAGCACTGCCGTGTCCCGCTAGACTGTGGAAGGACCCCTCGCGCGGCGTCATCCTGTGAACCTCCCCAGGGCCGGAAGGCAGCAAGGATAAGCGGGCTCTGGCGGGTGTGCGAGGGGTCTCTTCGTTGGGAGCCCCTCGCAGGCGGGATGGTCGCATGAGCCTTGCGCTTTACCGCAAGTACCGGCCCGGGACCTTCGCGGAGGTCAAGGGCCAGGAACACGTCACCGACCCGCTGCGGCAGGCGTTGCGCACGGGCCGCATCAACCACGCCTACCTGTTCAGCGGCCCCCGCGGATGTGGCAAGACCTCCAGCGCCCGCATCCTGGCCCGCTCGCTCAACTGCGAGCAGGGCCCCACGCCCGACCCCTGCGGCGTCTGCGAGTCCTGTGTCGCGCTCGCCCCGACCGGGCCCGGCCACCTCGACGTGATCGAGATCGACGCCGCCTCCCACGGTGGTGTCGACGACGCGCGTGACCTGCGGGAGCGGGCCTTCTTCGCGCCGGTGTCCGCGCGCTACAAGATCTACATCATCGACGAGGCGCACATGGTGACCCGCGAGGGTTTCAACGCGCTGCTCAAGCTCGTCGAGGAGCCCCCGCCGCACCTGAAGTTCATCTTCGCGACGACCGAGCCGGAAAAGGTCATCGGCACCATCAAGTCGCGGACCCACCACTACCCGTTCCGGCTGATGCCGCCCGCGACGCTCCGCGCGCTGCTGGAGGAGATCCTCTCCTCGGAGAGCGTCCCGTTCGAGCCGCCCGCGCTGCCGCTCGTCGTCCGGGCCGGCGCCGGATCCGCGCGTGACTCGCTGTCCATCCTGGACCAGCTCCTCGCCGGGGCCGACGACGAGGGCATCACCTACGCCAAGGCCGTCTCGCTGCTCGGCTACACCGACGGCGACCTGCTGGACGAGGTCGTCGCCGCCTTCGCCGCGCACGACGGCGCCCAGGTCTTCCACGCCGTCAACCGGGTCATCGAGGGCGGCCACGACCCGCGCCGCTTCGCCGCCGACCTCCTGGAGCGCTTCCGCGACCTGGTCATCCTCGCGAACGTCCCCGAGGCGGCCTCCAGCGGCCTGCTCGACCGCCCGGCCGACGAGCTGGAGCGGCTGGTCCAGCAGGCCGCCTCGATGGGGCCCGCCGAGCTCACCCGCGCCGCCGAGATCTTCAACAACGGCCTCACCGAGATGCGCGGCGCCACCTCGCCGCGCCTCCTGCTGGAGCTCATGTGCGCCCGCGTCCTGCTCCCGGCGGCGGCGCAGGGCGAGGCCGCCCTGCTCGTCCGCCTGGAGCGCCTCGAACGCGGCGGCGCCGTGGCGCACATGGCCGCCCGCTCAGCCGCCGCACAGGCAGGTCCTGGTACGCGTGCCGTCCAGGCCGGTCCTGGTACGCCTGCCGCGCAGGATGGTCCCGGTACGCGGGCCGTACAGGATGGTTCTGGTGCGCAGGCCGGCTCCGGCGCGCCTGCCGGACAGGATGGTCAGGCCGCGGCTGCCCACGGTGCCACGGTCAACACGCCGAGCGGGCAGGCGTTCGACCCCTCGGGGGCGGACACCCAGGCGCGGCGGGCGGCTGACGACTGGCCCGAGGCGGCTCGTCCAGGGGCTCCGGCGGCGCAGCCGGCCCCTGCCGCGCCACCCGCTCACGCCCCGTCCGGTGTCACGGCGGGTGGTACGGCCACGATCCAGCAGCAGTGGCCGGTGGTTCTGGCCGCGCTGAAGCAGCGCAGCATCGCGGCCTGGTCGAACGTGAGCACCAACGCCCAGGTGGTGGGCGTCGAAGGCAACGTGGTCACACTCGGCTTCCTGCAGGTCGGCGCGATGAAGAACTTCACCGGCGGCGGCAAGGACGCCGTGGTGGCCAGTGCGCTGGGCGACGTGCTCGGGGGCACCTGGCGGGTCGAGGCGGTGGTGGGCGGAGGTTCCGCGCCGCAGCAGACCTCACGCGGCCCTCAGTCCGGGCCGCACTCCGGGGGGCCTTCGGGCGGTTTGTCGGGTCCCCACTCGGGCGGGCCCGCGGGCCCGCATCCCGGTGGACCTTCGGGTACGCATCCGGGCGGTCCGGCCGGGCCGCATTCGGGTGGTTCCGTCCGCTCATCCTCGGATGCCCATGCGGGCCAGGGTGGTGCGGCAGGCGGCCACACGGGCGCTTCGGCGGACCCGCAAGGAGAGCAGCCCGGCTCAGGGCAGCCCGGCGCGGGGTCCGGCTGGGGTGCGGAGCCGTCCGGTGCGGGGCCCGGCTCGGGGCTGTCTGGTACGGCGTCCGGTTCGGGGGAGTCCGGCAGCGTGGGGGCGCAGGCGGGCGATGCCGCTGGGGGGCAGTGGGGAGTGGCCGCGGGTTCGCACGCGGGCTCACCGGTGGGTGCCCTGGGCGGGACGCAGGCTGATGGTGGCGTCGCGGTGCAGACGCCTCAGGGTGTCGCCGTTCAAGCCGACGGTGCGGCGTCGCCGGCGCGGAGCCGTACGGCGTTGGACGAGGCTCGTTCGACCGGTCCTTCGTCGTCGGGCGGCCCTCAGACGACGGACGAGTCCTGGCCGTCCGCCCCTGACGATCCCGGGCCGGGGTCGCCTCCCACGCCCGACCCCACCCAGGCGTCGGCGGGTGCGGGGCACCGAGGGGGAGGGGCGCCGGGCACCGGCCTGGCCGCCGCCCGTTCGGCCGCCAGAGCCGCCGCCCAGGCGGGTCCCCGCGTGGCCGGCGCCCGCAAGGCACCCTCCCAGAGCCCTCAGGGCTCCCAGGGCTCTCCGGCCTGGCCGGACGCCGTCCCGGGCCGTGGCAAGAACGCCTACGCCGACGACGTCGACCCGCTGAACGACGCGGGCGCCGATGTCGACGCGGCATCGGGCATGGCCCTCCTCCAGCGCGAGCTGGGCGCCCAGGTGATCGGCGAAATCGACCACTGACGCCTCACGGCAATACGGACGACTCCGTGCGGCGAGATCGTTGATCTCGGACGCTTTTCGCCATGGATGGTTCTTCGGGTGAAGGTGCTGGCGCATGGCGTTGACCGGAGGTGCCGGACGGCTCGGGTGGGCATGCAGGTCCCCGGTTCGTATCGCCTGCTGGTGGCGGGCTTGCCGACGGCCCTCCTTGCCCGCTGCTGGCGGGCTTGCCGACGGCCTCGTTTCTGCTCGGTACCGCGCTGAAGGTCCTCGTCACCGTCCGGGAGACGGCTGCGGCTTGTGCTCGGCCGCCGGCTCGCCCCGGTCGGCCGCTCCCGCCTGGTCGTGGGGGGTTGCGTGCTGAGGTGCGGGCGGTGTCTGGGTGATGGAGGCGAGGAGGGCTAGTTTGTCGGCGTTGTCGGTGCCGGGGTCCGGGTGGTAGATGACGAGCGTCCGGCCGGGCGCGCCGCCGATGCCCAGCCTCTCCCGGTGCAGGTGCAGGCCGCCGACCTGGGGGTGGTCGATGCGCTTGGGGGCGCCTTCGCACGCCTCTACGTCGTGGCGGGCCCAGAGGCGGCTGAAGCGGGGGCTGGAGAGGGAGAGCTCTCCGACGAGCTCGATGAATCGAGGGTCGTCCGTGTCGGTGCCGACGGAGTCGCGGAAGCCCGCGACCATGCCCCCGGTGGCGTTCTCCCAGTCGGGGTAGAGGGCCTGCTCGGCGGGGTCGAGGAAGATGTCCCGCAGGCGGTTGCCTCCCGCCACGAGGCGCGGGGACAGGGCGGTCGCCAGGGCGTTGGCGGCCAGGACGTCGAAGTAGCGGCCCTCGACGTACGCGGGGAGCGGGAGCGTGGCGACGAGCTGGGTGATGCCGGGAGGGACGGTCTCCTTCCGGGGCCGGCGTCGGCGCCGGCGGGGTTTGTCGGCGCCCAGGCGTAGCAGGTACGCCGTCGCGTCGTCGTCGAGTCGCAGCACGCGGGCGAGGGACTCCAGGACCTGCACGGAGGGGTTGCGGTCGCGGCCCTGCTCCAGGCGCAGGTAGTAGTCGGCGCTGATGCCGGCGAGCATCGCGACCTCTTCCCTCCGCAGGCCCGGCACGCGCCGTACCCCCATAACGGGGATGCCGGCCTGCTCGGGGGTGACGAGCTCACGGCGGGCACGCACGTAGTCGCCCAGCGGGTTCGATTCGTCGCGCATCTCTCCACCGTAGTTCGCGCGACCGGGTGGGTGCCTGGTCCTGTCACCCCCAGGACCGCGGGGGCTCTGGCTCCGGCGGAGCACGGGCGGCAGCGTGGTCGGCGGCCCATCGAAAAGGAGCGAATCATGGCAACATATCTGCTGGTCCACGGTGCCTGGCATAGCGGGCAGTGCTGGGAGCGGGTGGTCCCGTTGCTGGCGTCGGCCGGACATCGGGTGATCGCGCCGTCGCTGACCGGTTACGGCGACAAGGCGCATCTGCTCGGCCCCGAGGTGGGGCTCGACACGCACGTCGACGACATCGTCAGTCTGATCACCGAGGAGGACCTCACCGAGGTGGTCCTGGTGGGACACAGCTACGCCGGGCTGGTCATCTCGTCCGTGGCCAACCAGGTCCCGGATCGGATCGCACGCTTGGTCTACCTCGACGCGATGGTCCCGGAGGACGGCGAGAGCGCGGTCGATGCCCAGCCCGTGACCCAGACCCTGATCGACCTCGCCGTGAAGTCCGGCACCGGCTGGCGGGTGCCGCCGCTCCCCGAGATGCCGCCGCCCTTCGGCCTGTTCGGGGTGACCGACCCGGCGGACGTCGCCTGGTTGCGCGCGATGCTGTCGGATCAGCCGGTGCGCTGCCTTCAGCAACCGGTCCGGCTGGACAACCCGGCCGTGAACGCGATCCCACGGGCGCACATCCACTGCACCGCCGGCGTGCCGGAAGGCATCACCCGTCGGCCCGTGCCCGCGATCCAGCCCAACGGCGACCCGGCGCAGGTGTGGGAGCTGGCGACCGGCCACGACTGCATGATCACTGTGCCGGCCGAGCTCACCGACCTCCTGCTCAAGCTGGGCTGACCGGCCGGGCGAGCCGCTAGCTGGTGCGGAGGCGGGCGCGGGCGGCGGCGGCCCGGGGATCGGCCGGGGGGAGGGCCCTGATGATGCGTTCGAGGACCTGGAAGTCCTCGCGGCCGTTGGCGGTCTGGGCGTAGGCCCACAGGTCCTGGGGGGAGCCCCGCTGGAGGAGGCAGGTGCGGACCTGGACTTCGAGCTCGTCCCGTTCGCGGCGGATCTCGGGGGACTCTGAGCGGGGCAGCAGGGGGCCGGGGTAGGCACGGGCCAGGGAGGCGGGATCGTTGGCCGTCAGCAGGCGGCGTAGGTCCAGGAAGTCCGCTTCCACGGGAGAGGTCAGGTGGTACGGCTTGGCGTCGATGGCGGCGCCGAGCTGGGCGCGCAGGCGGTGGATCTCGGCTCGGATGGTGACCGGGTTGCCGTCGTCGCCGTACAGGTGGAAGGAGAGCTGCTCGGCGGTCAGGCCGCGCGGATGAAGGGCGAGGAGGGCGAGGATCTCGGCGTGGCGGAGGGAGAGCGGGAGCTTGCGACCGCTGAGGACGGCCGAAGGCGGGCCGTCGCCGAGGAGGCTGAGGGTGAGCGGGGGCGGCGGGGCGTCGGGGGTGGGGCACAGGAGGTAGCCGTCGGAGTAGGGCTCCAGGAGCGCCACGCGGCCGTCGCGGAGGATCATGCGCTCGCCGGTGGCGGGCAGGTCGATGCGGTCGCCCAGGTGGCCGGCCGGGTCGCCGGCGATGACGCGGCCGCTGGGGGAGAGCAGGATGGCCGAGCCGCAGCGCGCGGACTCGTAGCGGCGGCGCAGGGACTCGTCGCGCTCGTGCATGCGCAGGGTGAGCTGGGTCTCGGCCAGCCTGGCCGTGGCGCCCACCAGGGCGATGGTGGCGGGGTGGAGGCTGGGGGCGGTGCCGCTGACGTCGACGCAGCCGAGGATCCGGCCGGTCTCCGGGTCGATGATCGGGGCGGCGCTGCACGACCAGATGTGCAGCACGCGCATGAGGTGCTCTTCGGAGTAGACGTGCACCGGCCGCCGGGTGGCGAGGGCGGTGCCGATGCCGTTGGTGCCGACGGTGTCCTCGGACCAGCGGTGCCCGTCGGCGAGGCCCACGCGGTCGGCGCGGCTCAGGGTGGTGGGGTGCCCGTCGCGCCACAGGACCAGGCCCTGGTCGTCGGTCACGACCATGATGTGCTCGCTGTCGTTGGCCGCCTGCTGGAGCGTCTGGGTGAGCAGGGGGAGCAGCGGCTGGAGCGGGTGGGACTCGCGTACCTGGTCAAGGTGGGCGGGGCCGTAGGCGAGGGGGGCGGCCGTGGCGTCGGGATCGATGCCGGCGGCCATGGAGCGTCGCCAGGACGCGCTGATCAGCCTGCGGGGCACGGTGGGCGTCAGTGCCTCTGACGTCACCGTCTCGTGCGCCGTGCGCAGAAGGCGGGAGTATGCGTCAAGGTGAGCGTAACTCATCGGCCACTCCAAGTAATCAACGCCTATGGCGAGCATCCGTGGTGCGGGCCTGCCTGCGCAACCCGTTCGGGGGATTGCTTAGGGTGATTGAATCATCGCAACGTGTGTGCAACGTTCTCGTGGCTAGCGTTCCGGTGCAACGCGTCGGCGTGGTGCGGCCGCTCCGGTCGACGTGCGGCCGGGTCTCGGGCACTGGAGGGGGGCCGGGACCCGGCCAGACCGGAGCCGTGCGAAACACCTGTATGCCCCCAGTACATGACGAGGCACAAACACCGTAGGCTCGTGGCAGTCAAGAACCGGAGCCACGAGGAGCGCACGACGGTGAACCCAGGGGATGTCAACCTGCAGCAGCTGCTGGAGCAGGCACAGCTCATGCAGCAGCAGCTTGTGAGCGCCCAGCAGGAGCTCAACGACGCGCAGATCGAGGGCTCGGCCGGCGGCGGCCTGGTCACGGCCGTCGTCAACGGCTCGGGCGAGCTGCTCGAGCTCAAGATCGATCCGAGCGTCATCGACGCCGCCGACCCGCAGGACACGGCCGACACGATCGCCGATCTGGTGATCGCCGCCGTGCGCGACGCGGTCAGGGCGGCGGCCGATCTGCAGCAGGAGAAGCTCGGTCCGCTGGCCCAGGGCCTGGGCGGCGGCGGCCTCGGCCAGTTGCCAGGGTTTTAGACGATGTACGAAGGGGTCGTCCAGAACTTGATCGACGAGCTGGGCCTGTTGCCCGGCGTCGGTCCCAAGAGCGCGCAGCGAATCGCGTTCCACCTGCTGGCGGCCGATCCTGCCGACGTCAAGCGGCTGGCGCACGCGCTGTTGGAGGTCAAGGAGAAGGTCCGGTTCTGCCGGACGTGCGGCAACGTGGCGGCCGAGGAGGAGTGCCGCATCTGCCGCGATCCGCGCCGCGACACGCACGTGATCTGCGTGGTGGAGGAGTCCAAGGACGTCGTCGCGATCGAGAAGACGCGCGAGTTCCGCGGCACCTACCACGTCCTCGGCGGCGCGATCAGCCCGATCGACGGCGTCGGTCCCGAGGACCTGCGCATTCGTGAGCTCATGACCAGGCTGGCGGACGGCCGGGTCACGGAGCTCATCCTCGCCACGGACCCCAACCTTGAGGGTGAGGCGACGGCTACTTACCTGGCCCGTCTGGTCAAACCGATGGGCATGAAAGTGACACGACTGGCCAGCGGTCTGCCTGTCGGCGGTGATCTCGAGTACGCCGACGAGGTGACCTTGGGCCGCGCGTTCGAGGGACGGAGGCTGCTGGATGTCTGACGAGTGGAGCGCCCTGGCGGAGGAGATCGCCGGACACGCCCAGAACTATGTGGACGGCCTGGCGAGGGTGGCCGGCGGCGAGGGGGGCGACGCCATCTGGTCGCTGCTCCTCGTCGAGGTGGCGCAGGTGAGCCTGGCGGGAGCCAAGCTCGGCGCCAACCAGGACGTGATCCTCTCCGGCAACTACGAGCCCCCGCTGGGCGAGGATCCCGACATCGACGGGGTGCGCACGGCGCTGGGCGAGTTGCTGGAGGCGGTGGACGACTACGCCGAGGTGTTCGATCCGTACAAGGACACCTCCGTGACGCCCTACCGGCTCTCGGACGACCTGACGGCGGTCGCCGCCGACCTCATCCACGGGCTGCGCCACTATCAGGCGGGCCGGCCGCACGAGGCCCTGTGGTGGTGGCAGTACTCCTACTTCAACACCTGGGGCAACCACGCGGGCGCGGCCATGCGCGCGCTGCAGGCCCTGGCCGCGCATTCGCGGCTGGACGTGGCGGAGGAGGCCACCACCGCCTAGAGGCGTCCACATAGTGGTCTAGACCTGAGTGGCATGAGACAGCCCAAGTAGACTGGCAGCTCACAGTCCAGACCGGGAGACTCTCGTGGCCCTCGTTGTGCAAAAGTACGGTGGTTCGTCCGTTGCCGACGCGTCCTGCATCAAGCGGGTCGCGCAGCGCATCGTCGCGACGAAAAAAGCCGGCAACAGCGTGGTCGTCATCGTCTCCGCGATGGGCGACACCACCGACGAGCTGCTCGACCTGGCCGAGCAGGTGTCGCCGCTGCCTCCGGGCCGCGAGCTCGACATGCTGCTGACCTCCGGGGAGCGCATCTCGATGGCGCTGCTGGCGATGGCGATCGCCAACCTGGGCCACGAAGCCCGCTCGTTCACGGGCTCGCAGGCCGGGGTGATCACCGATTCGACACACGGCAAGGCGCGCATCATCGACGTGACGCCGAGCCGCATCCGTGAGGCGCTCGACCAGGGCCACATCGCGATCGTGGCCGGCTTCCAGGGCGTCTCGCAGGACACCAAGGACATCACCACGCTGGGCCGTGGCGGCTCCGACACCACCGCGGTCGCGCTGGCGGCGGCGCTGGAGGCGGATGTCTGCGAGATCTACACGGACGTGGACGGCATCTTCACCGCGGACCCGCGCATCGTGCCCGGGGCCCGCCAGATCCCCAGGATCTCCTACGACGAGATGATGGAGATGGCGGCCTGCGGGGCGAAGATTCTGCACCTGCGGTGCGTCGAGTATGCTCGCCGGTTCGACCTGCCGATTCACGTACGAAGCTCTTTCAGCAACAGGGAAGGCACGTGGGTCGTCTCCGACCCTTACACCGAAGGAACCGAGATGGAGCAGCCGATCATCTCCGGCGTCGCGCACGACCGGAGCGAGGCCAAGATCACTGTTGTCGGGGTGCCCGACAAGGTCGGTGAGGCTGCCGCGATCTTCAAAACCCTGGCCGACGCCGGGGTCAACATCGACATGATCGTGCAGAACGTCTCGGCCGCGGCGACGGGCCGCACCGACATCTCCTTCACGCTGCCGACGACCGACAGTTCGACCGCGCTGACGTCGCTGAAGAAGATCCAGGGAGACATCGCCTTCGAGTCTGTGCTCTTCGACGACCAGATCGGGAAGGTGTCGCTGATCGGCGCGGGCATGCGCTCGCACCCCGGCGTCACGGCGACGTTCTTCGCGGCCCTCGCCGACGTGGGGGTCAACATCGAGATGATCTCCACCTCGGAGATCCGCATCTCCGTGATCGTCGAGCAGGACGGTGTCGACGCGGCCGTGGCCGCCGCGCACCGCGCCTTCGATCTCGAGTCCGACCAGGTCGAAGCCGTTGTGTATGGAGGTTCAGGACGATGAGCAGGCCCAATCTCGCACTGATCGGCGCCACCGGCGCCGTCGGCACCGTCATGCGGGACATCGTCTCGACGCGGGACGACATCTGGGGTGAGGTGCGCCTGGTGGCCTCCCCGCGCTCGGCGGGCAAGGTGCTCCAGGTCCGCGGCGAGGACGTGGTCGTGCAGGCGCTGGCGCCCGAGGTGTTCGACGGCATCGACATCGCCATCTTCGACGTGCCCGACGAGGTGTCGGCCGTCTGGGTGCCGATCGCGGCCGAGCGTGGCGCGATCGCCATCGACAAGTCCGGCACGTTCCGGATGGAGCCCGACGTCCCGCTGGTGGTGCCCGAGGTCAACCCTCAGGACGCGCGCGACCGGCCGCGTAACATCGTCTCCACGCCCAACTGCACCACGCTGTCGATGATGGCGGCCATCGGCGCGTTGCACGCGGAGTATGTGCTGACCGAGCTCGTCGTGGCCTCCTATCAGGCGGTGTCGGGTGCGGGCGTGGCGGGCTCGGCCCGGCTCTACGACGAGGTCGAGGCGCTGGCCGGTGACCGCACGATCGGCCAGGTGGCCGGTGACGTGCGCAAGGTGCTGGCCAACAAGCTCCCGGAGGAGTCGCCGTTCCCGGCGCCCGTCGCGTTCAATGTGGTGCCGTGGGCGGGATCCTACAAGGACGGTGGCTGGGCCTCCGAGGAGCTCAAGCTCCGTAACGAGTCCCGCAAGATCCTCGGCATTCCCGACCTGAAGGTCTCCGCGACCTGTGTCAGGGTGCCGGTGATCACCACCCACTCGCTGGCCGTGCACGCGCGCTTCGAGCGCGAGATCACGGTGGCCGACGCGCATCGGGTGCTGGAGGCGGCGCCCACGGTGGTGCTGAGGGACGACCCGGCCAACGGCGTCTACCCGATGCCCGCCGACGTGGTGGGCACCGATCCCACCTACGTGGGCCGGGTGCGTCAGGCGATCGACTTCCCCAACACGCTGGACCTGTTCGTCTGCGGCGACAACCTGCGCAAGGGGGCCGCCCTGAACGCGGCGGAGATCGCCGAGCTGGTCGCCTCGGAGTTCTGACCGGATCCTGGGGCATCCTGTTCATCGGAAGAGGATGTCCCAGTGGTCGCCCTCGTCGGCGTAGATCGAGCCTGACGGGGTGCGGTACAGCGGGGAACCATCACTCCGCATCCCGGTTCGATCGTAATTTTTGGTTATATAGCGATCGATGCACTGATTGTGTGAGATGTCAGCCTTGTAGCCCGCGCCATGGCTCAACGGGCCGGGCGCGTGGCCTGCTTCGGTGCCGCCGGTGACCATGACCGGACACCCGCTGCGCTGCTTGAGCTCGATGAGCCCCGAGACGGTCGACGTCCGGACCGCATCCAGCGAGGTGCAGTAGCGCAGCCGCTTGTTGCTGCAGTTGCCCGTCGATCGCCAGCGCAGGCCCGCCCCCTTGAGCCAGCGGGAGGCGCTGGCGTGGGACAACTGCACTGTCGCCTGCCTCGGCAGGGCGCGGTGCAGGTTCACCAGCGGCCGGTGGGCCTGCTTGGCCCGTGGCCGCGCCGACCACTTCCAGCCGGTCCCGGCCTGACCCGCGCGCGCTTCGGGGCGTCGCTCGCGAGGGGCCGCCTGCTGGACGGGCCGCACGTTATAGGTCTCCTCCAGGGCTGTCGCGGCCTCGGCGGGCGCGGCGTGCCATCGAGGAGCCTTGTACGCCCCCCCGAGGTGATAGACGCGAACGATCGGGGCCGGCGCTTGTCGTGGCTCTTCCACTGGCGTGATCGGTGCGGCGGAGGCCGCGGACGCCAGTGCGATTATGGAGATTTCGAGAGCAAAGAGCGCGACCACGAGGAGCCGCACTGTCCTACGTATCCACATGTCGATGCCTTTTCGCGGAATAGCCCTTCCGCTGGAATCATCAATCCCACTGTTCATGCCGGATAACCCCTGCCACACCAGGATCTTTGCCTTGTGGCGCCGATCACCGTGCGGCTTCATGACCTAACCGCGCATTAAGCCGTAAAGTGACGAACGTGTCCGAAGCCCGAAACCGAGAATCGGAGAGCACCCGAGAGGTCATCGTCGAGACGGCCTTGCGCCTGTTCCGGGAGCGTGGCTTCGAGGCGACGACCATGCGCGCGATCGCCGCCGAGGCCGGGGTGTCCGTGGGGAACGCCTACTACTACTTCGCCGGCAAGGAGGCGCTGGTCCAGGCCTACTACGACCGCGCCCAGATGGAGCACGAGAGGGCCTGTCAGGAGCTGCTGACCACCGAGTTCACGCTGGCCGCCCGGCTGAGTGGGGTGCTGCGTGAGTGGGTACGGGTCTCGGAGCCGTACCACGAGTTCGCCGTCAAGTTCTTCAAGCACGCGGCCGAGCCGACGAACCCGCTGAGCCCGTTCAGCGCCCAGTCCTCGCCGGCCCGTGAGGCGTCCATCGGGATCTACCGGCAGGTGGTCGAGGGGGCGCGTGACCGGATGAACGCCGAGCTGCGTGAGGAGCTGCCGGAGCTGCTCTGGCTGCTGTCCATGGGCATGGTGCTGTTCTGGGTGCACGACACCTCGCCGGGGTGCGCGCGCACGTACCGGCTGATCGAGGTCACGGTGCCGCTGGTGGACCGGCTGGTGAGCCTGTCGCATCTGCCGGGGCTGCGGGGGATCACCCAGGACTTCGTCGCCGCGGTGCACGAGCTGCGGGCATAGTGCGGAGACCGACCGGTTGGTACGGTCGGGGCATGACGCAGAACTGGGGCATGACGATCCCCTTCTACGACCGTTCGCTCGCCCAGTCGCAGGAGCTGATCGCGGAGCTGCCCGCACTCGGTTACACCGACGTGTGGTCGGCCGAGGTCAACGGCGTGGACGGGTTCACGCCGCTGGCGCTGGCCGCGCAGTGGGCCCCCGGGGTCAGGCTGGGCAGCGCCATCGTGCCCGTGTCGACCCGCGGCCCCGGACTGCTGGCGATGTCCGCGGCCACGCTGGCCGATCTCGCGCCTGAGAGGTTCGTGCTCGGCATCGGCTCGTCCTCCCCGGCGATCGTCGAGCGCTGGAACGCGGTCGAGTTCGTCAAGCCCTACGCGCGTACGCGTGACACCCTCCGCTTCCTGCGGGAGGCGCTGGCCGGCGAGAAGGTGTCGCGGGCGTACGAGACCTTCGAGATCAAGGGCTTCAAGCTGGAGCGGGCGCCGAAGGTCCCGCCCAGGATCGTGCTGGCCGCGCTCCGGCCGCGGATGCTCCACCTGGCGGCCGAGGAGGCCGACGGCGCGATCACCAACTGGCTCTCGCCCGACGACGTGCGCACGGTGCGCGCGGAGATCGGGCCGGACACCGAGCTGATCGCCCGCCTGTTCGTCTGCGTGAACGAGGACGCGGACCAGGTGCGCGAGCTGGCCCGGTGGATGCTGGCCAGCTACCTCACCGTGCCCGCCTACGCCGCCTTCCACGACTGGCTGGGCCGCGCCGAGGTGCTGCGCCCCCTGCACGAGGCGTGGGCCGCAGGCGACCGCAAGGCGGCGCTCAAGGCCATCCCGGACGAAGTGGTCGACGCCCTGGTGGTGCACGGCGACGCGGCCACCTGCCGGGCCAGGATCCAGGAGTATGTCGACAACGGCCTCGACACGCCGGTGCTCGCCCCCATCCCCAGCGGTGACGTCTCGATCACCCAGGCGGTGCGCGACCTGGCGCCACTAGATCGTTAGGAACCAATCTCCCCGAGTAACACGTTATGTCGTGAGAGTCGGGTAAGGGGGATCACATGATGGCGAAATCACCAGCACGGGCGGCGGCCGCATGGCGCACGTACCAGGAAGTCACCAAGCCTGGAACGCCGGGACTGATGACGAGGGTGCGAGCGATTCCGCGCATGATCGGCGCGGTGATGCGCGGCCGATACGCCGGCCTGGGCAAGGGCAAGCTCGGCATGATGGCGCTCGGCGTCGTCTACATGATCTCCCCGATCGACGTCGTCCCCGACTTCCTCGTCCTGATCGGGGTCGCGGACGACTTCGGCGTGTTCCTCTGGCTGATGGCCTCGCTGCTCGGCGAGAGCGGCCGTTACGTGGACCACGAACGCCAGATCATCACCGGGCGGGTCGAAGGAGCTCCTCAGGAGGGATAGATCTCTTCCATCCTGAGCCAGGCGCGCGACGGTAGCGGGTGCCCGAACAACCGGGCCGCGTTGCCGTACGCCACCCTGGCGATGTCGGCGGGCGGCAGCGCGCCGAGATTGCGCGAGACCGCCTGCTGGGTGTCGGGCCAGGTCGAGTCGGAGTGTGGGTAGCCGCTCTCCTGCAGGACGTGGTCCAGGCCCACCGCCAGCCGCACGCCTGACAGCGCGTGGTCGTCGAGCGTGCCGAAGAAGAAGTTACGGCGCAGCACCTCGCTGGGCTTGATCCCGCCGTCCCACTCCGCCTCGCCCGCCACCGGGTGGTCGAGGGCGTAGTCGGCCCGCTCGGCCAGCATCGGCAGCCAGCCCACGCCACCCTCCACGATGAGGATGCGCAGGTTGGGGAAGCGCAGCGGCAGGCCGGACCAGAGCCAGTCGGCGCAGGCGAACATGGCGCTGGTCGGCATCAGCGTGGTGATCGCCTCGATGGGCGTGTCGGGCGACGGCACCGGCGACCAGCTCGATGAGCCGGTGTGCAGGCACACGACCGTGCCGGTCTCCTCGCAGGCGGCGAAGAACGGGTCCCAGTGGCCGGTGTGGATCGACGGCAGCCGCAGCCGCGTCGGGAACTCGGGGAACACCACGGCCTTGAAGCCCCGCGCCGCGTTGGCCCGGATCTCCTTGGCGGCGACGTCGGGATCGGGCAGCCAGGGGAGCTGCAGGCCGATGATGCGCTCGGGGTAGGTGCCCGCCCAGACGTCGATGTGCCAGTCGTTGTAGGCCTTGACCAGCGCCAGGCCGAGCTCCTGGTCGCGTGTCCTGGCGAACGGCATGCCCGCCTGGCCGGCCACCATGCCGGGGAAGCACAGGGCGGCCCAGATGCCGGCCATGTCCATGTCCTCGATGCGGGCCTCGATGTCGTGGCAGCCGGGGCGCATGCTGTCGAACCTGACCGGGTCCAGGGTCCACTGCTCACGCGGCAGCCCCGCACCGACGTCCAGGCCCGCGCAGGGATAGGTGGCGCCACCGTAGCGCCAGACCTGGTGACCGGCCTCGGTCTCGACGACCTTGGGCGCGACCTCGGCGTACTTCTCCGGCAGCCTGTCCTCGAAGAGGTCAGGGGGCTCGATCAGGTGATCGTCCGCCGAGATGATCACATAGTCGCGCCGCCTGGGGTCTGGGTCGGGGAGCAGCGGCGTAGTCACGCGAGTAACCGTACGACGATGGGATAACGTCGAACAAGCTGCGACGTATCCGTTGGGTCTCCGAGCCGGTGGGAGAGCGCCATCACTCGGGTCCGGTCAGGAGATGCTCGCGCAGCCGGTCGACGACCGTGGAGTCCAGGCCGAGCACGTCGGTGACGTACCCCTCGACGGAGCCGTGCCTGCCCGTCAGGTCGTCGAGGAAGTGCCGCATCGTCTCGGCGGGCGCCAGGCCGAAGCCGTCCCACATGGGCGCCTCGGGGTGCCTGCGGAGCCAGTCGGCGACGAAGCGCTCGGTGGCCAGGCCGGTCAGCGCGTAGTCGGCCACGATGTCGTCCTCGGCCACGCCCACCAGGGACAGGATCAGGGCCGTGAGCAGGCCGGTGCGGTCCTTGCCCGCGGCGCAGTGGACGACCACGGGGGCGCGGTCGGCCTGGGCGATGGTGGTCACGGCGGTGCGCAGGTGTTCGACGCCGTCCTCCGTCACTTCCAGGTAGCGGTCGGCGAGGAAGCGCGCCACCGGCTGCGTGCCGTCGTAGGCGGTGAGGTTCCAGCGACGGCCTTCGACGGGCAGGTTGTGGTAGGTCAGGCCGTCCTCCTCGGGCACTCGTCCCGACCCCGCCACCTCGTGGGGGTGGCGCAGGTCGATGACCGTTTTCACGCGGAGCGCGCGGAAGATGTCGAGGTCCTGGCCGGACAGCCGGCCGAGGGAGTCGGCGCGGTAGAGCCGCTGCCACCGGACAGTGCGCCCGTCCTTGGTGGCATATCCACCAACATCGCGAAAATTGTGGACATTGGTGAACTCGATGTGGCGGATCATGTCCTCACCTTAATTGGGGGAAACTTCCGCCTCCAGGGGTGTGTCGGCGTCCTCCTGCGCCCTGCGATCGGCCAGCTCGCGCCGGATCAGCAGCACCCAGCCACCGATCGCGATCCCGATGAACAGCCACCACTGCACGCCGTACGCGAGATTGAGCCCGCCGCCCGCCCCCACGTCGGGCGCGGGCACCGGAGCGGGCGCGGCGGAGCTCTCCGGCCGCTGCTCGACCAGCTCCACGTACCCGCCCACGAGCTGGTACGGCAACGAAGCGCCGATCTTGCCGGGATTGATGAGCAGCACCTGGCCAGGGGGCAGTCCGGGGCGGTCCCTGAGACCGCTGTTCTCCTCGGTCTCGGCCGGACGTAGCCGTCCGGTGACAGTTACCTCACCTGTGGGCGGAGCGGGCACCTCGGGCGGCGCGTCGGCGGTCGGCCCGGCCTGCACCCAGCCCCGGTTCACCAGCACGGCCTGTCCGCTGCCGATCACCAGCGGGGTCAGCACGTAGAACCCGTTACGCCCGTCCTGGGGCCGTCGGCGCACCACCAGCGCGTGCTGGGCGTCGTAGGTGCCGGCGGCCACGACCTTCCTGAACCGGTCGGACTCCTTGACCGGCTGTCCGGGCCTGGCGAGCTCGCCGAGCGGCACCGGCGCGCTCTCGATGTTGCTGGTGACCAGGTCGCTGTTGGCCGAGCGCTCCTCGAAGCGCCCGAACTGCCACCGGCCCAGGAACACGAAGGCGGGGATCACGAGCAGCACGACGAGGTGAAGCGCCACCCAGCGAGGGGTGAGCAGGAACCGGTACACCCTTCAAGGGTAGGCACCAGGGCCGATGCCTCTCCACGCGCCTCAGGCGGTCGAGAGCCCAGAGCCGGGGCCGGGCAGTGCCGTGACCTCGCGGGGACCGCCCACCTCGTGGCCTTCGGCGCAGCGGAAATACTGCTCGACGGGGGCGCCGCAGTCGCGGTGGGTCAGCAGGACGGGCGGGCCGTCCTCGCCCGCGAGATAGCGGTCGCCCCAGTGCATGAGCGCGATCAGCAGGGGGTAGAGGTCACGGCCCTTGTCCGTCAGCCGGTACTCGTCGCGTTGCCGCTGGCCGGGCTCGCGGTAGGGGACCTTGCGGAGCAGGCCCTCGTCCACCAGGCGGGTCAGCCGGGCGCTGAGGACCTGCCTGGGCGCGCCGGTGATCGCCTGCATGTCGGCGAAGCGGCGGACGCCGGCGAACGCCTCGCGCAGCACCAGGAAGGTCCACTTCTCCCCGACGATGTCCAGGGTGCGCTCGATCGAGCAGTTGTTCGCCCGGAGGGGCACGTTCATGAGCACATGATACCTGAGTTCAATTGACAGACTTAGAGGAAGTGGTGAAGGCTGGGTCCATGTTCGGAACCCAGTTGCCGCTCATCCGTCCGGTCAGAGCCGACGACGAGGAGCGGATCCGCCGCTTCCTGGCCGGACTCTCCCTGCACACGCAGACCCTGCGCTTCTTCGCCGGGGTCGGCCGCCCGTCCGCCGGTGTGGTGCGCGCGCTGATCGAGCTCAACGAGCGCAGGGACGCCCTCGTCGTCGTGCACGAGGGGGAGATCATCGGCCACGCCATGAGCTACCGGGGCGACCTGAGCGACGTGGAGATCGCCGTGGTGGTCGCGGATCAGTGGCAGGGATTCGGGCTGGGGCCGGAACTGGTCGAAAGGCTGCTCCTCCGGGCCGTGGTGCGCGGCGCCACCACCGTCGGCATGGACGTGCTCGGCGAGAACAGGCGGGCGCTGAGGATGATCCGCAAGGTCTGGCCCGAGGCCAGGATGACGGTCACTTCAGGATCTGTGGAGGTGACCGCTATGATCCAACAGGCGAAGGTATTTGCGGAACAACGTTCTGGTGCAGCACCATGATGACGTGAAGAGTGTCAAGAGCGGACGCGACGGACGGACCCGCATCATCGAGGGCGCCCTGCGCCGCTTCAGCCAGGACGGCGTCTCGGCCACCACCCTGGCCAGCCTCCGCGAGGAGAGCGGCGTCAGCGTCGGCAGTTTCTACCACCACTTCGCCAGCAAGGAGCACGTCTTCGGTGTCCTCTACGCCGAGACCCTCGCCGACTACCAACGGGAGTTCCTCGCCGAGCTGGTCAGCCACCAGGACGCGCGGGCCGGCGTCGAGAGCGTCGTCGCCTTCCACATGCGATGGGCCGGCGAGCACCCGGAGCGGGCCAGACTGCTGATCAGTGAGCGCCCGCCGCGCAAGCACGAGCCCGGCGGCGCCGAGGTGGCCGAGTCCAGGCGCGCCTTCTACCGCCAGGTCAGCGACTGGTGGCGGCCGCACATGAAGAACGGCCTGCTCCAGCCCTTCCAGGCTGCCATGTGCTACGTGCTGTGGCTCGGCCCCTCACAGGAGATGTGCCGTCTGTGGTTCGCCGGGGCGCACACCCCCACCGACGAGGAGATCAAGGGCCTGAGCGAGGCGGCCTGGCAGAGCCTGCGCCAGCACGACGAGTAGACGAGCCCGCTAGGCCGGCTGGCGGATCCGCGTAGGCACCCGCCAGCTCGCACTGTCGAGCGAGATGTCCAGCCGGAGCTCGCCGCGCTGCCTGCGCAACCCCGGCACGCGTACGCGATCGAGCACGTCGAACCGGCCACGGGACGGATAGCCGAACCCCAGCTCGCCCGGCAGCACCCGGAGATCGTCGCGGTTTCCGCAGTGAGGGCAGGTCCACGACACCAGGTCGAGCCCCCGGTTGTAGTCGGAGCAGGCGCCGAAGTATTCGTCGGGCACGAAGCGCGACTCGCAGGCCAGGCAGGGAATGAGCATTGTGGGTCCGCTCCTCGTCGAACGGGCGACTGACCTCCTAAGAAGTATCCCGTCCCACTTGTCCCACGCTTGCGGAACGCTTGGGTACTTCGGTAACAGTATGATCACTGTCGGTATCGGATCATGCGTGGAGGTCTGCGGTGAAAGGATGGACTCGTGGAACGACTGCGCGATCATCTCCTGGAGACCGGCTACACCATCGACGGCGTCCGTGCCCGGCTCGGCGACGTGGCGGCTTCGGCGCTGGCCCGTGAGGAGCTGGTCCCGGCCCTGCGCGCCACGGCGGGGAAAGATCCGCTGGCCGCGCTGATCCGGCTGTGGTGGCTCGGCGCCGAGGTGGACGCGGGTGACCTGCCCACCGCGGTGCTGGAGTCCGGCCTGGTGCGGGTGACGGGCACGCGGGCCAGGGCGGAGGTGCACCTGCAGCCCTGGGAGGAGGACGGCTACGTCGTCTCCGACCGCAAGGTGCGGCCCGGTGACCCGGCGCTGCGCCCCGACCACGTCGTGGGCGCGGGCGGCGCGTCCGCCAACCTGGCCCAGCTCGTCACCCGCCGGCCTGTCGAGCGCGCCCTCGATCTCGGCACCGGCTGCGGCGTGCAGGTGCTGTCCCTGACAGGACGGGCCCGGCACATCACCGCGACGGACGTCAACCCACGGGCGATCGAGCTGGCGAAGCTCAGCTGGCGGCTCTCCGGCATCACCGGCGTGGAGGCCCGCACCGGCTCGCTGTACGAGCCGGTGGCGGACGACCTGTTCGACCTGATCGTCGCCAACCCGCCGTTCGTCATCTCTCCCGGCGGTGAGCTGACCTACCGCGAGACGGGAGCCGACGGCGACGGTTTCTGCCGCGATCTCGTACGGCGCACGCCCCGCCATCTCAATCCCGACGGCCAGGCGCATTTCCTGGCCAGCTGGCTGCACGTCGAGGGCGAGGACTGGCGTGAGCGCGTCGGCGGCTGGCTGCGCGAGACCGGCTGCGACGGCTGGGTGGTCGAGCGTGATCTCCAGGACCCGGCCGAGTACGTCGAGCTCTGGCTCAGGGACGCCGCCGAGCACGGCACCCCCGGCTACACCGAGCACTACGACCGCTGGCTGGCCTGGTTCGAGGAGCGCAAGGTGGAGGCGGTCGGCTTCGGCTGGATCACCATGCGCAACTCCGGCACGCTCGACCCGGTCGTCCGCGTGGAGCAGCTCACCCACAAGGTAGCCCTCCCCGTGGGCGACTACGTGGACGACGTGCTGGACGCGATCGCCACCGCGCACCGGGTCGCCGATCTCGACTCGGCGCTGCTGCGCACCGCGGACGGGCTGCTCGACGAGCGCATCGGCCTGCCCGGCGCCGAGGACCCCATGCGGATCGTGCTGCGCCAGACGACGGGCCTGCGCCGCAGCAGGGAGGTGGGCACGGTGGAGGCCGCGCTGGCCGGCGTCTGCGACGGAGAGCTGGCCCTGGGGCCGCTGCTCAACGTGATTGCCGAGCTGGTCGGAGACGGCGCGATCCCCCACCCCGACGCCATCCGCCCGCTGATCGCCGAACGCTACTTCCTCCTCTGACCCACCAGGACGCCGCCTCCTGCGCGATCCGCCCGCCCCACACCCCAACACCCTCGTCTTTGATTCGGTGTTGATTGGTTGTTGACCGTCCACGGGCAGGCTGTGATCCACGACACGGACCTGGGGGGTTCGAGGACCGTGTCGGGTCCGGCCGGTCGTCGATGTGAGGCGGCTAGCCGCTACGCGGAGCATCCGGATACCCGGGCCCCCTAGCGAAGCGTGGCGGTCAGATGGCCGGCCGGGCCGAATTCCCCCATCTCACACCATTTCTGCGGGGGCTCGTGACGCCCGAAGGACAGCCTTGTTCAATCATGTGTGGATGACACGTCTGGACGACGAGCTGTACTCAGGACTCGACGACCTGAGCGTTCTCCAGGAGGACCTTGAGGTCCCCGGCCTCAGGAGCACCGAGGCCGGTGAAGATGTCGAAGGCCTGCCGTAGACAGTCGGTGCTCCTGGTGGCGCTGCCGAGCCCCTTGAGCGCCTTGCCCAGCACGGTGAGGGAGAGCGCTTCCCCATAGGGGTGGCCAATCTCCCTGGACACCACCAGGGCCTCCTCCGCGTGGCGCACGGCCTCGCCGTAGCGCTCGGCGGTGATGAACGTCTCCGCCAGCCGGGAGCAGACCCGCTGCTCCCAGACGCGCTGCTTGCTGGCCCGGAAGAAGGCCAGGCACTCGGCGTGGTGGTGGACCGCCTCGGTGAGCCGGCCGACCCGCGACAGCACGATGCCCAGGTGGTAGCGGGCCCTGGCGGTGCCGGCGCCGCTGCCGATCTCGGTGAAGATGGCCAGGCCCCGCTCCGCCGCGGCGATCGCGTCCTTGGCGCGGCCCAGGCCGAGGTGGTCGCGGGCCGAGTAGCTGAGCACCAGCGCCTCACCGGCGGGCACGTCGTTGTCGCGGTACCACTGCGAGGCCGTGTCGAACCAGGCCAGCGCCTCGGTGTGGCGGCGCTGGCGGCCGACGACGACGGCGAGGGCGTTCAGCACCTCCCCGGTGACGATCTTCTCCTGGCGCGCCGTGGAGAGCTCGTGCACGATCTTGAACTGCTCCTCGGCCTCAGGCAACCGGTTGCCGGCGAACAGCACCCTGCCGAGCACGTACCGGGCGCGCAGTTCGCTCGCCTGGTCGCCGATCCGCCGGGCGGTGGCCAGCACGGCGCGGGTCCCGTGGTCGAACTCGCGGGTGTGGGTGCCGGACTCCAGCAGCGGCTCCATGGCCACCAGCAGGTCGGCGGCGGGCAGGAGCTGCTCGGGCACGCGCGAGGAGATGGCGGCCTGGTTGATCGCGGCGAACAGCGAGTCGCCTTCGGCGATCAGCCAGGCGACGGCCTCGTCGGTCGTGCCGAACACGTGGCCGCTGCCGACCACCACGAGGTTGTCGGAGATCATGCTGCCTTCGTAGGCCAGCCGGTGCGCCGACCGGCAGGAGGCCAGGTAGAAGCCGAGCAGCCTGCGCAGCGCCATCGTGCGGGCCTGTGGCCGTTCGCTCTTCTCCAGCGCCCGCCGCGCGAACAGCTTGAGCAGGTCGTGGAAGCGGTAGCGGCCCGGGGCGGGCGCCTCCAGCAGGCTCGCGTCGACGAGCGACTCCAGTACGTCCTCGGCCTGGCGCATGCTCAGCGACAGCACGGCGGCCGCGGCTCCGGTGGAGATGTCCGGCCCGGTGGGCAGCGACAGCAGCCGGAACGCGCGGGCCTGGGAGCCTTCGAGCTGGCCGTACCCGAGCGCGAACGTGGCCTCGACGGCGAGGTCGCCCACCCGCAGCTCGTCGAGGCGGCGCTGCTCGTCGGCCAGCCTGGACCCCAGCGAGGCCACCGTCCAGGACGGCCGGGCCGCGAGCCTGGCCGCCACGATCCGTACGGCCAGCGGCAGGAACCCGCAGGCGGCCACCACGTCCATGGCGGCGGCGTGCTCGGCCGCCACCCGCTCGGGCCCGGCCACCGTGGCGAACAGCGACAGCGCCTCGTCCGGCTCCATCACGTCCAGGTCGATCAGGCGGGCCGACGGCAGGTCGGCGAGCTTGACCCGGCTGGTGACCAGCGCCGCGCACCCGGGCGAACCGGGCAGCAGCGGGCTGACCTGCGCGGCGTCGCGGGCGTTGTCGAGCAGGACGAGGATGCGCCGGTCGGCGAGCAGTGACCGGAACAGCGCGGAGCGCTCGGCCGGCACTTCCGGGATCACGTCGGGCGGGATGCCGAGGGCCCGCAGGAACGCGCCGAGCGCCGACTCGGGCGCGGTGGCCTCGTCGGTGTAACCGCGCAGGTCGACGTAGAGCTGCCCGTCGGGGAACAGGTCGCCGGTCGCGTGCGCCACGTGTACGGCCAGCGCGGTCTTGCCGACGCCGCCGATACCGCAGATCACCGCGACGGGCACCCCTTCGGCCGACGACTGCGCCGACAGCAGCGTACGGAGCCGCCCGGCGATCTCCTTGCGCCCGGTGAAGTCGTTCACCGCGGCCGGGAGCTGCGCGGGACGTGGCAGCTCCGGCGCCGGCTCGTCCTCCGGCTCGGGCGCTTCGGCGGCGACCTCGGCGGCGGCGAGCTTGGGGTCGGCGGCCAGGATGCGCTGGTGCAGCACGGTCAGCTCGGGGCCCGGCTCGATGCCGAGCTCCTCGATGAGCGCCTCGCGCGTCTCGGTGAACACCGCCAGCGCGTCGCCCTGCCGTCCGCACCGGTAGTAGGCCAGCATGAGCTGGGCGCGCAGCCGCTCGCGCAGCGGGTGGTCGGCGGTCAGCGCGATCAGCTCCGAGACCACCGCCGCGTGGTTGCCCAGCTCCAGGTCCAGGTCCATGAGCGACTCGATGACGCTGATCCGGCGCTCGATCAGCCGGTCGCGCTGGTGCTCGGCGTACGGGCCGACGGCTCCGGCCAGCGGCTCGCCCTCGAACAGGCGGAGTGCGTCGCGCAGGCACTCGGCGGCGGCCGCCGGCCTGCCCGCCCGCCGCGCGCTCTCCGCCTCGGCGATGCCCGCCTCGAACCGGGTCAGGTCGAGGGAGTTCTGGGGCAGTCGCAGGGCGTAGCCCCGGCCGACGGAGGTGAGCAGGTCGGGACGGGTGCGGGCGGGCCTGTCGGGCTCCAGGACCGTGCGCAGCCTGGAGACGTAGGTGCGCAGCGCGCCGAGCGCCCTGGGCGGCGCTTCCTCGCCCCAGACGGCGTCGATCATCTCGGTCGGCGTGACCGCCCGGCCTTCCCGCAGGAGCAGCATGCCGAGAATCGAGCGCTGCAACGGGGTGCCCAGATCGAGCTCGCTGCCATCGCGCCACGCGCGGACGGGACCCAGCACGGCGAACCGCAGCCTGCCTTCGACGTCCTGACCAGCCATGCCGCTTGTCTCCAACGCAATGGAACGATTTGTTACCGAATGATAGGTCCATAGTCGCCGCGCACCTAGGCGCGGGGGCATTCGTTAACCGAAGCGTTGATTCGCCTTTGATCCGGTATTGAGCGTCGCACAGCATCCTGAAGTCAGCGAGCGTGACCCAGGAAAAACGGGGGCGTCACGCTCGAGAGAATAACCAGGACAAATGTATGGCCCCGCCCATTTCCATCGGGCGGGGCCTCGCGGGTCCGGGATTCGGGCTCAGCCGTGCCACAGGTCCGGCACCAGCGTGGAGTGCCGTACCAGAGAAAGCTCCTTCAGTCCCATCGTCAGGTGGTCGAGCGCGGCCGCGATCCACGGCAGCTGGAGCGGATCCGCGCTGTTCAGCGCGGTCAGTCGCTCGTCGGTCGTCGTCCCGTACAGCAGACTGACCGCGACCCGCACCCGCGCGGCGGCGGGGTCGTCGCCGAAGGCGTGGCCGGGCAGCACCCCGATGCCGTGCTCGTCGAGCAAGATCTTGGTGATGTCCGCCGAACCGCCGAGTCGCAGATGGCTCAGGTCCGGATAAAGGTAGAAACCCCCCTGCGGAACGGGCACGTCAGCACCGATCGCGACGAACCTGTCGCGGACGGCGTGCGCCAGCGTGCCGTGCAGCTTCCTGCTCAGCTCGATGCGTTCGGTCAGCTCGGGTGGATCGGTGAAGGCGTACGCCGCGGCTTCCTGCACCGGGGCGGCCGGTGCCGACCAGATCTCGCTGGCCACCGCGAGCAGGGCGGCGCGCAGGTCGGGCGCGTTCTCGGGCAGTCTGGCGACGCCGATCCGCCAGCCGCCGAGTGCCAGGCTCTTGCTCAGGCCGGTGGTGACGACCGTGCGCTCGGGAGCCAGATCCGCCGGGGAGGTGTACGGCAGGGCCGGGTCGTGCAGCAGGTCGCGGTAGATCTCGTCGGAGATGATGTAGAGGTCGAGGTCGCGGGCGACTTCCACCAGGCGGCGGATGGTCGGCGGCGTGGCGAGCCGTCCCGTGGGATTGTCCGGCAGCGTCACGAGCACGGAGCGGACGGTCCGGCCCTGGGCCCTGGCGCGCAGCACGGCCGCGGCGACCAGATCCGGATCCGGCGCGCCTCCCTCGCCACGCGGCGCGGGGACCAGGATGGGGCGGGAGCCGACCAGGTCGGCCTGCGCGGCGTAGCTGACCCAGCTGGGCCTGGTCAGGACGATGTCGCCGCCGATCGCCAGGAGCAGGCCGTACAGCAGCGACTTGCTGCCCGGTCCGCTGACGACCAGCTCGGGGTCGGTGGTGAGCCCCCGTCGTGTCCAGTAGCCCGCCGCCGCGCTCCGGAGCTCGGCCGCCCCCGCGACCGGCCCATAGCCGTTGCGATCGGATGCGGCGACCAGCTTGTCGCGCAGCGCCGGGTGGACGGGCAGCCCTGCCTCACCGAAGGCCAGGTGGAGCACACGTTCCCCGGCGCGCCGTCTTCGCTCGATGTCTTCGTTGGCCGCCAAGGTGGCGGACAGGGTCACGGTCATGTTTGTCACGTTCCCAGGGTGGTTGGATAGAGGCATCAGGACAAGCGAGGCTTTTTGTGGGTAGGCATAAGGAAGTCCGATGCTCGATTTGCGCCGTTTGACGTTGATCTGCGAATTTGCCCGTCGGGGCAGCATCGCTGCAACCGCCGCTTCGACGGGGTATAGTCCATCGGCGGTCTCCCAGCAGCTGGCGGCGCTGGAGCGTGAGACCGGCACGGCCCTCATCGACAGGACCGCGCGCAGCGCCGAACTCACCGATGCCGGCCGGAGGCTGGTGGCGCATGCGGAACGCATCCTTTCCATGGTCGAAGAGGCGGAATCGGATCTGTCGGCCCACGCGGGCAGCCCCGCCGGGCGTGTCGTGGTAACCGCCTTCCCCACAGCGGCCGTCGCATTCGCCCCAGCTCTCGCCCGCTCGCTCCGCCGTCACACCGAGCTCACCCTTCGGCTGCGGCAGAGCAGGTCCGGGCGGGGGATACGGGAGGTGCAGTCGGGCGAGGTGGACATCGCGCTGGTCGACGACTGGTACGGCCAGGCCCGCGACAGCGAGAACCTGCGGGTCTTCCCGCTGCTGCACGACCCCCTGGTGCTGGTGGTGCCGCGCAAGCACCGCCTGGCCGACCCCGGGGTGCCGCTGGACCTGCGCGAACTGCGCGACGAGCCGTGGATGGCCACCCCGGACGGCGAGCCGTCGCGGCTGGCGGTCGACCGGCTCCTCGTCGACGTGGGCGGCACCAGGCCGGTGCCGTGGGAGTTCGAAGGGCTTGGAACGATCCTTTCCCTGGTCGCCAAGGGCATCGGCATCGCCGCCGTCCCCGCCCTGGCGCTGGCGGCCGGGGTGCGCGGGCTGTCGGTGCGCCAGTTCCCCGGCAACCCGGTGGCGCGCGACGTGCACGCGGTCGCCCGCGCCTCCAGCGTCAACCGCCCGTCGGTGTCGGTGACGCTGCGGGCGATCCACGTCGCCGCCCGCTACATCGCCGCCGACCTCGCTCCGGTACGCCCGGCTGAGCGCTGACGTCCGGTACGACCGGCCGAGCGCCGAGTTCCGGTAGCGTCTGCCGTCGTGACTCCTCCGTTCCCTGAAGGGAGCGGCTTCTCGCTAAGCCGCTTGCGCAGCCTGGCGAAGGGCAAGCCCTGCCCTGAGGATGTTGATCGCCGCGTTCACGTCGGCGTGCGCGGTGTGCCCGCACGACACGCACCTGAACTCGGCTTGGGTGAGGCGGTTGTCCTTCGCGCAGTGCCCGCAGCGGGCGCACGTGCAGGAGGTGTGGGCGGGGTTCACCGCGATCAGCTCTCGACCGGCGCTTTCAGCCTTGTGCGACAGGATCGTCAGGAACACCCCCCAGCTCGCATCCAGGATCGAACGGTTGAGCCCGGACTTGGCGGCGACGTTGCGCCCCGGCGCTTGGAGAGTGCCGGATGCCGAGCGGGTCATGTTGGTGATCCGCAGGTCCTCGTACGCGATCACGTCGTAGGCGCGGACCAGGGCGAGCGCGGCCTTGTGCGCGCCGTCGAGGCGCTGGCGGCGGACCTTGGCGTGCAGCGCGGCGACGCGGGCCACCGCCTTGCGCCGCCGCTTGGAGCCCCGCTTCTTGCGGGCCAGGTCACGCTGCCCCGCCGCGAGACGGTCGGCCGTGGCCGCGAGGTGGCGCGGATTGGCCACCTGGCCGCCGTCGGAGGTGGTGACGAGCGAGGCGACACCCAGGTCGATCCCGGCGACCGCGCCCGTGGCGGGCAGCGGTCCGGCAGGCACCTCAGCGCACGACAGGACCACGTACCAGCGGGAGCCTTCGCGCTTCACACTGATCGTCTTGACGGTGCCGGACACGCGGCGGTGCCGGTGGACCCGCACGTGCCCGACGCCCTGAAGCCGCACCCAGATGGCGGTCGGGTGCTGCGGCTGGGAGTCCCACCGGCAGCCGTCGCCGTCCTTCGGCCACTCCACCGTGTCGAACCGGCCGCGCCCCTTGAACCGGGGGAAGCCCGGGGTGCGCCCGGACTTGACGCGCTCGAAGAATGCAGCGAACGCCTTGTCCAGACGGCGCAGCGTGGCCTGCTGGGAGGAGAACGACCACCGGCCCTGCCCGTCGGGGTCATCACCCCGGATGTGCTTCAGCTCGGCGGACTGGTCGCCGTACTGGATGCTCACGCCTGCCTTGGCGTAGGCGGCACGGCGGTGCTCCAGGGCAGCGTTGTACAGCTGCCGGTGGTCCTCCAGACACGCCGCGAGCGCCGCAACCTGCCGGGCGGTGGGACGCAGCAGGAACTTGAACGACCTGCGCACACCCACCTCCCATCACGCTCAGTAACGACAAAACCACGATATCGGCCGGCGCCGACAAAATCCGGAAGGACATCCGTGACGTGCGAACCTGACAGGTCATGGCACGCTCGGGCCTTGACGGCCCTCCCCCTCCCGAATCCCCGGTCGCCTCAAGGCGACGGTCCCCTCGGGAGGAGATGATGGCGCCGACGTACGACATCGAGCAGCTGCTGCTCACCCAGCCCAGCATCCGTACGGTCGCGGGCGTGGACGAGGTGGGCCGTGGGGCGTGGGCGGGGCCCGTCACCGTGTGCGCCGTCGTCACCGATCTGTCAGCCCCTCCGGCGGGCCTCACCGACTCCAAACAGCTGTCCGCCGCCAAGCGGGCGAAGGTGTCGGCGGAGCTGGCGCCGTGGGCGGCGGGCATCGGCCTCGGCGAGGCCACCCACGCCGAGATCGACGAGCTCGGCATGACCCAGGCGCTGCGCAGGGCCGCCCGCCGCGCGCTGGAGGCGCTCCCGGTACGGCCCGACGCGCTGATCCTGGACGGCAAGCATGACTACATCGGCCCGCCCTGGCCGGTGCGGCTGGAGGTCAAGGGCGACGCGGCCAGCATTTCGGTGGCCGCCGCCTCGGTGCTCGCCAAGGTCCACCGCGACGCGTACATGGCCACCATCGGCTGGGACGACTACGGCTTCGCCGAGAACGCCGGCTACCCCTCGCCCCAGCACACCGAGGCGCTGGCCCGCCTCGGCCCCACCCCGCACCACCGCCTGTCCTGGTCCTACCTCGACGACCTCCCGCGCTGGCGCCACCTCAAGCACCACCGCGATCCGGCGGCGGGCGAGGGGCAGGTCAGCCTCTTCGGCTGACACCGCCCGCCGCGTTCGGCCATCATCGGTGGGATGCGGATCGGCATCTTCCTGCTCGCCGCCCAGTTCCCCGGCCAGGAGCCGGGGCGGGTCCTGGCCGACACGGTCGAGCTCGTCGTGGCCGCCGAGCGAGCCGGGTTCGACGACGCCTGGATAGCGGAGCACCACTTCATGTCCTACGGCGTCTGCCCCTCGCCGACGACGCTGGCCGCCGTCGCGATCGGCCGCACCACCCGCATCGGCCTCGGCACGGCGGTGAGCGTGCTGTCCACGCAGCACCCGGTGGCCCTGGCCGAGCAGGCCGCCATGCTGCACCACCTGTCCGGCGGGCGCTTCACGCTGGGTGTGGGCAGAGGCGGCCCGTGGCAGGACCTGGAGGTCTTCGGCACCGGCCTGGAGCGCTTCGAGCGGGGGTTCGCCGAATCCCTGGATCTCCTCGTCACCGCCCTGTCGGGAGGACCGGTGTCGGCCGACGGCGACTTCTTCCGCTTCCGGGAGACGACCCTCGTCCCCGCCGCGCGGATGCGCCCGGTGGTGGCCTGCACCTCCGACGCCACCCTGAAGCTGGCGGCCGAGCGCGGCCTGCCGATGCTGCTGGGCATGCACATCGACGACCAGGACAGGGCGGCCATGGTCAGGACCTACGGGGCACCGGCCGGCCACATCGCCGCGGCGCTCGCCCATGTCGCGGACACCACTCCGCAGGCGGTGCGGGAGCTCAAGCAGGCGATGCCCGCGTGGCTGGCGCCCGGCCTGGCCGGATACGTGCCGGTGGACGGTCGTCCGCGCCCGCCCAGGGACGTGCCCGCCTACGTGGACTTCCTCACCCGCGTGCACCCGGTCGGCTCACCGGAGCACTGCGCGCGCACGCTGGCGCGCACCTCACGAGCGACCGGGATCGAGCACTTCATCCTCATGGTGGAGGGGACCGGGGACCACCGGCGCACCCTGGAGAACATCCGCCGCCTGGGCGCCGAGGTGCTGCCCGCGCTGCGCTGACCGCCGTACGGCCACCCGCCGGTGCGGCGGGTGGCCTGCACGCTCGGCTCAGCAGTCGACGAGCTCGGGCTTCTGGTTGAGGATCTGGGCGCGCGGGGTCACGAACTCGCGCAAGGACTCACCGGCCGACGGGTCGAACACGGCCACCCGGTGACAGTTCTGGAACGCCAGTTTGACGCTGAAGTGGCGCTCCAGCGCACCACGCATCGCGTCGCTCGCCAAGCAGCGCAGGAGCTGTCCGCGAGCCTCCTCGTCGGGGGGCGGCACCTGGTTGTCGACGAACTCGGCTCCTGTCTTGTCACGCTGCTCGACCAGCTCAGTGATCATCGACCAGGCGTAGGGCAGGGAGTCACGGACGCAGGCGAGGAACGCCGCGTCGTCCACCTCTCCGGCTCGGGCCTGGTCGAGCAGATCGTTCGGAACGGTCAGCGACATGCTGTCTCCTTTCGAAAGACATCGAGTACGACGCTAGATCGGCTTCGGAGATCCCTCCAGATAGCTGGAGGGCGACAGTCGTGTGGATCAGAGGCCCAGCCGTGTGGATCAGGGGCCGTAGACGAAGTCGGGGTCGATCTGCGCGGTGAGGTCCACGCCGGTCTTGTCGTTGGCCCACGCGTGCGCGTTGCGCAGGTGGAACTCCGCCGTCTGGCGGCCGAACCGGGCCCAGTCCTTCTCCTGCTCGTCCACGTGCTTGAGCAGCATGGACAGCGTGTCGGAGTTGGCCGGCTCCAGGTCGCCGAGGGTGAGCGGGCGGCCCTGCTCCATGGCCCGGACGGCGGCGGAGTGCTCCATCCAGGTGAGCAGGTGGTGGCCGACGTGCTCGCGCAGGAAGTCCACGTCGGCGGAGTCGTGCACCTTGTTGCCCACCACGGCGAGCGGCACCTGGTAGTCGGCGGCGTAGTCGCGGTACTGCCGGTAGACGCCCACGCCCTGCCTGGTCGGCTCGACGACGAGCAGGGTCAGGTCGAAGCGGGTGAACAGGCCGGAGGCGAAGGAGTCGGAGCCTGCCGTCATGTCGACCACGACATACTCGCCCTGGCCGTCGATCAGGTGGTTGAGCAGCAGCTCCACCGCCCCGACCTTGGAGTGGTAGCAGGCGACGCCGAGGTCGTCGTCGTTGAACGGGCCGGTCGCCATCAGGCGGATGCCCTCGGCGGTGGTGACGCCGTGCTCGTAGGAGGCGAGATCCTCGAAGGACAGCAGCCGGGAGCCCCGGCCCGGCGGGGTCGTCTTGACCATGGCGGCGGCCGAGGGGATGCGCGGGTTGTCGCCGCGCAGGTGGTCCTTGAGCTCCGTGAGGTGCGCGCCCAGCGGCTCGGGCGGCTCTCCCACGCCGAGGACGAGGGCCAGGTGCTGATTGATGTCCGCGTCGATGGCGACGACCGGGGCGCCCTGGCTAGCCACGTATCTCGCGAACAGCGCCGACATCGTCGTCTTGCCGCTGCCGCCCTTTCCGACGAACGCCACCCTCACGGGATCCTCCTTGAAGCTGATTATGAAAACCGTTGTCGGCCGTACGAATGACCATCATGCCACACTGGCGGATGCGAGAGGGAGATTCGGCGAGCGTGGCGCGACTGTCCGACGACTCGCGGGAGGAGTTGGCCCGTGGGGTCCGGCTGCGCGAGCGGGGCAGCCGCGAGGAGGCCCGGGAACTGCTGGTGGACCTGGCGGCGCGGCACCCGGACGACGCCGAGATCGCCTACCAGACGGCGTGGGTGCACGACGCGCTCGGCCTCGAAGCGGAGGCGGTGGCCTACTACGAGCGGGCGCTGGCCGGTGCCGGGCTGAGCGCGGAGGACCGGCTGGGCGCCTTCACCGGGCTGGGGAGCACGCTGCGGGTGCTGGGGCGTTACGGCGAGGCGCTGGCGCTGTTCGAGCGGGGGCTGGAGGAGTTCCCCGGCGATCCGGGTCTGCGGACGTTCGCCGCCATGGCCCTCTACAACGAGGGACGGTCCCGCGAAGCGGTGTCCGGGCTGCTCAAGCTGCTGGCCGAGTCGGGCGGGGCCGGGCGCTACCGGCCGGCGGTCGAGTACTACGCGGACCACCTCGACGAGACGGTCCCGTAGCGCCTGGAAAATGGATGGACGTCCGGCGGGGGGCGGTGCGTAGCCTGTGCCGGATATGAACAGGGACATCTTGAGCGATCTCGCTCATGCCGATCACCCCATCGCCTCGCCGATCAGCGAGGCGAACCTTTCTGGCCTGCTGCGCAGGGCCCGGCTTCCCGTCGGCGCCAAGGTGCTCGATCTCGGGTGCGGGTCGGCGTTCTGGAGTCTGCGGCTCCTTGAGCTGTACGGCGACGCGACGGCCGCCGGGGTGGACATCTCGGATCGGGGGTTCGGCCTTGCCCGCCGGGAGGCGGCGCTGCGGGGCGTGGAGGACCGGCTGACGCTGCACCACGGCTCCGCGACCGGGTTCAACGCCGCGGGGCCGTACGATCTCGTGCTCTGTGTCGGCGCGACGCACGCCTTCGGCGGGCTGGCCGCCACGATGGAGGCGATCGGGAAGCTTGTCTCGCCGGGCGGGCTGGCGTTGGTGGGGGAAGGGTTCTGGGAGCGGCCGCCGAGCGCGAAGCTGGAGGAGCAGATTGGGATATATCCGGATCTGTCGGGGACGGTGGCGCAGGCCGAGGCAGGCGGATTCCGTACCGTGTACGCGCACACCAGCGAGCTCGGTGAGTGGGACGACTACGAGTGGTCGTGGACCGGATCGCTGCTGGACTGGGCGCTGCGCAACCCCGGCGAGGACGGCGACGCCGCCGCGGCCGCGGCCCTCGCCCACCGGGAGCTGTGGCTGGGTGGCTATCGGGACCGGCTCGGGTTCGTGACGTTGTTGCTGCGGCGCGCGTAGCCACGCTGCGGCGTGCCTGGCGGGATGCCGCGCTGCGGTTCTTCTAGCGGCAGGTGGCGTCGAGGGCGACAGGTCGTTCGGGGGTCGGTGTCGGGACGGTGGTCGAGCGGGCGGCTCTCGGGGTGGTGGCCAGGGTGCGGGCAGGGCGTTCGGAGAGCACCTGGGAGACCTTCTGCCTGATCAGCCTCCAGTCCGGGGCGCCCGTGTCGATCAACGGGGGGACGAAGCTCAGGCTCCGGATGTGGGTGTCCTTGACCTTCTGCGACAGCTCCACCAGGGCGGGCAGCAGGCTCTGCGGGACGTCCGTGGAGATGGCCCGCTTGGTGGCGGTCGCCAGGTTCTCGAAGCTGTTGACCACGGTCACCGGGTCCGCCTGCTTGGCGACCGCGTTGAGCAGGCACTTCTGACGGCCCATGCGCACATAGTCGTCGCTGTCGGTGCGGGAGCGGCCGTACCAGAGGGCTTCCTCGCCGTTGAGCCTGCGGGTGCCGGCGGGCAGCAGACCTTCGCGGTACCGGCCGTACACGATGGGCTCCTCGACGGTGACCCGGACGCCGCCCATGGCGTCGATGATCTCGGCGAAGCCCTTCATGTCGATCATGGCGTAGTAGGACACCGGGATGCCGAGGATGCCGCCGACCGTCTCCTTGAGCAGGGTGGGGCCATGCTGCCCCTTGGCGGCTCCGGGGACGACCTCCGGGTGGTCCTCGGCGTACTGGAAGACCTCGTTGAGCAGGCCCGGATGGGTGCTGCCCGAGCCGGTGAAGCCGTACGGGAAGCGGTCGCGGGCGGGGCCGTTGGGCATCGGCACGTCCTGGAGATTGCGCGGCAGGCCGAACAGGGTCGTGGCGCCCGTCGCGGTGTCCACGCTGGCGACGGTCATGCTGTCGGTGCGCACCCCGGGCCGGTTCGGGGCGGAGTCGGCGCCGATGAGCAGGAAGTTGACGCGCTGGGCGCCGTTCCACGGGTCCTCGGACATGACCGGGCCGGTGTTGCCGGCGAACAGGTGGTGCATCACGTCGCGCGACAGGTAGGCGAGCCGGGCGGCGTAGGCGGTCGGGGCCAGGATGAGCGCGCACAGGCCGATCGTCAGGCCGGTGGTGAGGGCCCGGCCGACGATGCCGGAGGCGGCGGGCCGTACCAGCGTGTAGGACCAGACGATCACGGCGGTCCAGGTGGCCGCGAGCACGGTCAGCGCGATCACCAGCGCGGTGATCCAGCGCGGCTGGACGGCCAGCGACAGCAGCCGGGTGCTGAACGCGGTCACCATCGTGAGGATGAAGGCCAGCAGGAACACATGGGCCGCCATGAGCGCCAGGCCCGTTCTGTGGCGATGTGTCGCCAGGTGGGCCACGCCCCAGAGCAGGGCCGAACTCAACGTGAGCGCGAGGCTCATCCCGAGACCGAAACCGCGATCCTTTCCCGTCATGCCTGGTCAAACCCCCATCGCCCGCCAATCTCTGCAACGCTAGACACCGGTTGGGGATGATTGACACTCTCCCAGGGAAGTGTCGTCTCAACATCGGGTCAAGGGACTGTTTGAGTTATAACGTGAATGTGCGCGATCGACGTGGTAAGTACGGGTTAGACGAGCCGTGGGCCCTTGGGGGCCTCGTCCTGGGCGCGGTCCTGCTGCTCGCCCTGGCGGTGATCTCGTTCGACAACGACATCCTGGCGGTGGCGATCGCCTTCCTCTTCGGCGCCCTCTACACGCTGGCCAGCGCCGCGAGCCAGCTCTACACCACGCGCCGGGGCAAATTCGCCGTCTGGGGCGAGGCGCTGCGTGAGCTGACGGGCGAGGAGAAGGTGCTCGACCTCGGCTGCGGGCGGGGCGCCGTGCTGCTGCTCGCCGCCGAACGGCTCGACCACGGCACCGCCACGGGCCTCGACCTGTGGCGCCGGCGGTCCAGCGAGGCGGTCACCCGGGCCAACGCCGAGGCCGAAGGGGTCTCCGACCTCGTCGAGCTCACCACGGGCGACATGCGGGAGCTGCCCTTCGACGACGAGTCGTACGACGTGGTGGTCTCCAGCCTGGCCGTGCACCACATCTCCAAGGAGGACGGGCGCGCGGCCGCGATCCGCGAGGCCCACCGGGTGCTGCGCCCCGGCGGGCTCCTGCTCATCGCCGACCAGGAGCACGTGCCCGCGTACGAGACCGTGCTGCGCGGGCTCGGCGTGGTCGACGTCCACAGGCGTGATCTCGGCTGGCGCTACTGGCATGGCGGCCCCTGGGCCAGGACCTGGATGCTGCGCGCGCGTAAGCCGTAGCGGCGTTTCGGGATCCGCCCTGCGGGCACCCAGGGCGTTTATGACTGATGTTGAGACCGGCGTCATCTCCACGAAGGTGCCCGCCCGGCTTGACCGGCTGCCATGGTCACGCTGGCACTGGATGATCGTCATCGGGCTGGGCACCGTCTGGATTCTCGACGGGCTCGAAGTCACCATCGTCGGCAACCTGTCGGCCCAGCTCGCCAAGCCGGGCAGCGGCCTGGACATCACCCAGGAGCAGGTGGCGGGGCTCGCCGCCGCACTCTACGTGGCCGGAGCCTGCTCGGGGGCGCTGTTCTTCGGCTGGCTGACCGACAGGTTCGGCCGCAAGAAGCTGTTCATCATCACCCTGCTCGTGTATCTCGCGGCCACGCTGGCCACCGCGTTCTCCTTCAGCGCGTGGTGGTTCTTTTTGTTCAGGTTTCTGACCGGTTTCGGGATCGGCGGTGAGTACGCGGCCATCAACTCCGCCATCGACGAGCTCATCCCCAGCAGGCACCGGGGCAGGATCGACATTCTCATCAACGGCAGCTACTGGCTAGGCGCGGCGGGCGGCGCGCTGCTGACCGTGCCGCTGCTGAACAACCTGCCAGTCAACATCGGCTGGCGCATCGCGTTCGGCCTGGGCGTGGTGCTCGGCCTGGCGATCCTCCTCGTCCGCAGGAACGTGCCGGAGAGCCCGCGGTGGCTGTTCATCCACGGGCGGGACCGCGAGGCGGAGGAGATCGTCCAGGACGTCGAGCGCCAGGTGGGCGGCGACCTGCCCGAGCCCGATCAGTCGATGACCATCCATCAGCGCAAGTCGATCGGGTTCGTCCGAATCGCGCACACGATGGTGGCGCTCTACCCCAAACGGACCGTGC
Source organism: Nonomuraea sp. NPDC049714 (assembly GCF_044465295.1). Lineage (NCBI taxonomy): Bacteria > Bacillati > Actinomycetota > Actinomycetes > Streptosporangiales > Streptosporangiaceae > Nonomuraea > Nonomuraea sp. NPDC049714. The sequence goes on from NZ_JBITLM010000017.1 coordinate 120,618, forward strand.
TCGGGCTGTCGCTCTTCATCGGGCAGGCGTTCCTGTACAACGCGATCACCTTCGGGTACGCCCAGATCCTGTCGACGTTCTACAACATCGACACCTACACCGGCTATTACTTCGCCGTCATCGCGGTCGGCAACTTTCTCGGCCCGCTGCTGCTCGGCCGGCTCTTCGACACCGTGGGCCGGATCCCGATGATCTCGGCCACCTACGTCGGCTCCGGGCTGCTGCTCCTGGGCACGGCCTGGCTGTTCAACCAGGGCGTGCTCACCGCCGTCACCCTGACGGCCTGCTGGTCCGCGGTGCTCTTCGTGGCCTCGGCCGGGGCCAGCTCGGCCTACCTGACAGTGAGCGAGATCTTCCCCATGGAGACCAGGGCGATGGCCATCGCCTTCTTCTTCGCCATCGGCACCGCCGCCGGCGGCATCGCCGGTCCGCTGATCTTCGCCAAGCTGGTCGCGACCGGCGTCCCCGGCGACACGGCACTCGCCTTCACGATCGGCGCCGTCCTTATGATCATCGCGGGCATCGTGGAGCTGATCTTCGGGGTCAAGGCCGAACGCAAGGGCCTGGAGGACATCGCCGCACCCCTCAGCGCGGCCACGCCGGACAAGGTCGCCTGACCCCTCCCGTGCTCCCGGGCTCCCGTGCTTTCGCGCTCGCAGCGAAGGGCTCGCCCCGGAAGGCGCCCCGCGCCTCACCCGCTTCGGCGTGCTCCCCGAGCCTGGCGGCCACCGGCCGTTTTACGTCGTCAGCTTCCGGAAGATGATCGTGGCGCGGAAGTTGCCGGGTGTGGTGGGGTCCGGTTCTGCCTTGGCGCTGACGATGTGCAGCTCCGCGCCGTCGCCGAAGAAGCGCAGGGCCACCGGGTAGGCGGCCTCCTCGATGTGGTGCGGTGTCGGCTCGCTCACCGTCACGGACAGCTCGAAGGGGAAGGGCTCGCGCTTGTGCATGTCACACCTTCAAGTCTCGCCGACCGGGGGGAGCGGGCCGACTTTCTCCCCCGCTGTAGAGCGAACTACCCACGGGAGAAGGAATTACGACGATAAAGGGTAGGCCCTGACACCGTGTGAGGATCTATGCCTGGATGTGCTGATTATTGGGAGGCATACATGACAATGGCGGATCGTGTGGACGGTGTCCTGCGCGCCGGTGAGGCGCCGAACCTGCATGGTCTCGTGGTGAGCCGGCAGGGCCAGGTGGTGCTGGAGCGGTACGGCGAGGGGGCGGACTACCGGCTCGGCGACTCGCTCGGGCGGATCCGGTTCGACGCCGGGACGCTGCACGACATCCGATCCATCTCCAAGAGCGTGGTCGCGCTGCTGTACGGGATCGCGTTGAAGGACGGGCTGGTGCCCGAGCCGGGCGAAGGGCTCGTACGGCAATTCCCGGAATATCCGGACCTGGTGGCCGATCCGGCACGCGCCCACCTCACCATCGAGCACGCCCTGACCATGACGCTCGGCCTCGAATGGGACGAGAGCGTGCCGTACACGAGCGTGGCCAACAGCGAGCTCGCCATGGAGGCGGCCCCCGACAGGTACCGCTATGTCCTCGAACGGCCCATCGTCGAGGAGGCGGGCAAGCGGTGGTCGTACTGCGGGGGAGCCACCGCGCTCATCGGCGGGATCATCGCGAAGGGCGCCGGCGAGCCGCTGGCGGAGTTCGCGCGGGCCGCCCTGTTCGAGCCGCTCGGGATCGGCGCGTTCGAGTGGACCGCCGGGGACGACGGCGTGGCGATGGCGGCGGCGGGCCTGCGGCTCAGGCCGCGTGACCTGGCGGCCATCGGGACGCTGGTGCTCGACGGCGGCCGCGACATCGTGCCGGGAGCCTGGCTGGACGAGGTGCTGAGACCGCGCGTGCCGATCGCCGACGACCGCTGGTACGGCTACCAGTGGTACATCGAGCCCCAAGGGGTGCTCGGCGCCCACGGCAACGGCGGCCAGTTGCTCGCCGTGATCCCGTCGCGGGACATGGTGGTGGCGATGACGGCGGGCGACTACGACGACTTCACCCGCTCCAGCACCGCAGCCGTCTTCGACGCCCTGATCGCCGCACCCGCCTGAGCCCCGTCAGGCCCGCCAGGCGGCGAGCAGGTCTTCCGGGCCCCACTGCTGGACCGGAAGACCGGGCTCGAATCCGGCCCTCGACACGGCGATCCGGGGCGTGGCGGCGGTGACACCGGGCACGAAGTCGCCCTCGCGCACCAACGTGTCGTGGTCATGCCGGTCGAACGGCCGCTGGTCGAGCCATTTGACCGACCCGACGAAGTGGATCCGTTTCGCGACCGGCCCGCTGTCCGCGCCGACCAGGTCCACTTCGGGGTTGTTCTGGCGGTTCCACCAGCCCCCTATCTCCTCGGTGTCCGGCCAGTCGTCATCGGGGAGCGCTCTGGCCAGCGACTCACGGATGATCGGCTCGACCGCGCGCCCGCGCCAGGCCGTCCAGGAGCGCTCGATGCGGCGCAGAGCCACGTCCGGGCGTCCGCGCTCACTGTCGGCGATCGCTCTGTGGAGGAAGGTCAGCCAGAAGCGCAGGTAGGGATCGGCCACGCGGTATCGCTTGTTCTTGGTGTCGGGCGTGGTGGAGAGCGGGAGGTCGGCGGCGATGACCCGTTTCGCGGTGAGGGCGGCGAGGATGGGGGCGAGGGTGCCGGACGGGAGTGGCGCGGTGCTGCCCGTCTTGGCGGCGATATTGCTGAATGTCCGCTCACCCGCTCCCACGACCTCCAGCACCGTTCGGGTGTGCGTGCCGGCGGGGAACTCACCCAGCAGTGACAACTCTCCGGCGGCGAGGAGCGGGGACAGCGGTGATTCCAGACTTCGGCGCAGGAAGTCGAGGCGCGACATCCCAGGCTGCCACGACTGGACGATCTCCGGGAATCCGCCGGTGAGCAGGAGGGCGTCCACGGCGTCCGCGGCGGGCAACCGGGTCATCTCGGCCACGTCGGCGAGGGACAGCGGCCGGATGGTCATGTTCGCCGCCCGGCCGAAGAACGGTCGCCCGTATTCCTGGAGCGCCTGCATCATGGTGAGATCACTGCCCACCAGAATCAACAGGACAGGTCTGCCGGACAGGAACCGGTCCCAGACCGTCTGAAGTGCCCCTTCGAATTCGGGATCCTGCCCGATCAGCCACGGAACCTCATCGAGGACCACGATGCAGGGCGCATCCTCGATCGCGGTGGCGAGTGACCTCAGCGCTTGATTCCAGTCCGGCGGCTCGACCCCCTGGACCAGGTCGGCTCCCGGTAGACCCGCGCAGACGGCCGCCTCGACGAGATCGTGCCGTTCAGCGGCGGCGGAGCGTCCGCGAGAAGCCTGGAAGATGACATAGGGAAGCCCCGATCGGTCGCAGAACTCCTGAACCAGCCGGGATTTGCCGACCCTGCGGCGGCCGGTCATGATCAGCGCTCGACCTCGGGTGGTGAGGCGCCCCTCCAGCACCTGGCGCAGTTGCCCGTCGAGAGTGCGCAGATCGTCGGCTCGGCCCGTGAACGCGCGCATCCCAGCCTCCTAAGTAAGATTCCATCTTAGTAAGAACCAATCTTACTAAGATGGATCCGACTAGACCGGCAACAACCTGATCGCCGATCGGAACGCCGCCACGGCCGCCCTGATCGCCGGGTGCTCGCCGTACCCCCGTCTGAAGGCCGCCAGCGTGCGGCGGCTCAGGGGGAGCCGGGTGAGACGGACCTCGGGGGGCGGGGCGAGGGCGGCGAGGCGGGGGACGAGGGCGACGCCGTGGCCGGCGGCGGCGAAGGCGAGGACGGTGTCGAAGTCGTCGAGGTGGTGGCGGACGAGTGGGTCGAAACCGGCTGCCTGACAGGCCCTGATCGTCATGGTGTAGCAGAGGGTGCCCGGTTTGGCGGCGATCCACGGGTCGCCGGACGCCGCGGCGATCGAGGCGCGGTTCGTGAGGTAGATCGGCTCGCTGAACAGCGGCTCGGTCTCCAGTGACGGGTCGGTGACCGGGGGCACGAAGTCGTACTCGTGCACCAGGGCCACGTCGAGCTCACCCGCGCCGAGGGCGGCCGAGACGTCGGCGGGGTCGATCTCGGCGAGCATCGGCACCAGGCCGGGGTGGGCGCGGGTCAGGTCGGCGAGCGCCGGCGGCAGCAGGACGCGGGCCGCCGTCGGGAACGCGCCGATGCGGAGCGGCCCCGAGAGGCCGCCGCGGACGGCGGCGAGCGCGGCGGAGGCGCGTTCGAGCTGTTCCAGTACGGCCTGCGCGTGCTCGACCAGCAGGTGGCCGGCGGGGGTGAGGGCGACGGTGCGGCCGGTGCGCTCCAGCAGCGGCACGCCCGCCTCCTTCTCCAGCGCGCTGAGCTGCTGCGAGACCGCCGACGGGGTGAAGGCGACGGCTTCGGCGACGGCGGCGATCGTGCCGCGCCGGGACAGCTCGCGCAGCAGATGCAGCTTGCGTGGATCCAGCATAAGGAGAGCTTACGCTGGACCCCAGAAATGGTCGCTGGACCTAATGGGTTCGGGCACGGCACTCTCGAAGACATGCTGACAGGACTCCATGTACCGCTGATCACGCCGTTCACCTCCACCGGCGAGGTGGCCGCCGAGGCGATCGAGAAGCTCGCCGAGCACGTCCTCGACCAGGGCGCTTCGGGGCTGGTGGCGCTGGGGACGACCGGTGAGGTCGCGGCGCTGAGCGCGGCGGAGCGCGCCCGGGTGATCGAGGTCTGCGCGCGGGTCTGCGGGGCGCGCGGTGTGCCGCTGACGGTGGGCGTCACCGGGAACGACACCCGGACGACGGCCGAGGCGCTCAAGGGCCTGCCCGAGCGCGTCGCGGCGGCGCTGGTGACGGTGCCGTACTTCCTGCGGCCCGGTGAGCGCGGCGTCGTCGCGCACTTCGAGGCGCTGGCGGAGGAGACGCCGGTGCCGCTGGTGATCTACCACATTCCCTACCGGACCGGTCAGACGGTGAGCGCCGCGACGCTGCGCCACCTGGGCGGCCACCCGATGATCGCCGGGGTGAAGTACGCCGCCGGCGGCATCGACCAGGACGCCATCGACCTGCTCGGCGACCTGCCCGACGGCTTCGAGGTGCTGGGCGGCGACGACGCGGTCATCTCGCCGCTGCTCGCGCTCGGCGCGTCGGGCGCCATCCTGGCCTCCGCGCACCTGGCCACCGACCGCTTCGCCGAGCTGGTCGACGCGTGGCGGGCGGGGGACGTGGCGCGCGCCAGGGCGCTGGGGCACCGGCTCGCCAGGCTGTCGGCCGCGCTGTTCGCCGAGCCGAACCCGACGGTCGTCAAGGGCGTCCTGCACGCCCGGGGCCTGATCCCCACCCCCGACGTCCGGCTGCCGCTGCTCCCCGCGAGCGAGCAGGCCATCTCACAGGCTGACCTGGTGGCGGTACATCCAGGCCAGTGACTCCTGGCTCGCGCTCCTCTTCAGGAAGTACGGCATCAGCGCGTCCCGGAAGACCCGGGCCACCGGGCCCGCCGCCTTGCTGTTGCTGATCGTCCTGGCGTAGGCGACCACCCGTTCGACCCGGCCCCGGCGCTCGCTCTCGAACAGCCGGAACGCGGCGCGGTGGTCGCCCGCGTCGCGCAGGCACCTGGCCAGCACGACGGCGTCCTCGATGGCCAGCGAGGCGCCCTGGCCCGAGCTGGGCGAGGTGGCGTGCGCGGCGTCGCCGGTCAGCAGCACCCTGCCGCGATGCCAGGTGGGCAGGGGCGGCAGGTCGTGGATCGGCAGCATCGGCCCGAGCTCGGCGCGGCGGACGAGGTCGGCCGAGAAGTTCGCGTCGGACTCGAACGCCTCGGCCAGGACCGGCCGCCAGTCGGCGGGCACGTCCCCGAGCTCGCGGGGCAGGTTGGCGAACCACCAGGTCTCGCCCGACTCGGCCACCGTGTAGCCGAAGAACGCCCGCTTACCGAAGACCAGGTGGTAGACGCCGGGCTCGCCGGTGAAGTCCTGGTCCCGCACGATGCCGCCACCGCTGTAGAGGCCCGCGTACCGGGGCTCGGGCGCGGTGGGGTCGAGCAACCGGCGGGTGCGCGAGTGCACGCCGTCGGCGGCGATCAGCAGGTCGCCGGTGGCCTCGCCGCCGTCCTCGAACCTGGCCGTCACCCGGTCGCCGGTGTCCTCGAAGGAGACCATGCGGCGGCCGTACGAGATCGTGATCCCGCGCCGGACGGCCTCCTCGCGGACGATCCGATGGAGGTCGGCGCGCAGGATGGTGTGGCTCACCGTGCCGTCGTCGAGCGCCAGGCCGTTGGAGACCGCGCCCAGGCGCTTGCCGGTGCCGCTCCACATGACCAGGTCCGGGGTGGGGATGCCCGCGCGCAGCACCTCGCGGTGGGCGTCCAGTGCGCGCAGCGCGTCGAGGCCGTTGGAGGCGACGTTGAGGAACGCGCCCACGCCGTCGGCCGACGCGCCGTACGCCTCGAAGATCTCGGCGTCGACGCCGACCTCACGCAGCGCCATCGCGATGGCGGGACCGCCGATGCCGCACCCTATGACCAGAGCCTTCATCGTGCTAACCTTTCGTTCGATCGAACGAAATATATGTCGAAGGGAACGCTCGTGTCCAGAGATATTTCGGATCACCGAAAGACATTGCTGGATGAGCTGACCCTGGCCGGGCGGGACAACAGCAACGCGGCCGTGATGTACCACACCGCCATGGGCGAGCGGATGGGCCTCGGTGCGAGCGAGGAGAAGACCCTTGACCTGCTGCAGCGCCTCGGCCCGCTGACCGCCGGCGAGCTCTCCCGGCACACCGGCCTGGCCCCCGCCTCGGTCAGCGGCCTGATCGACCGGCTGGAGAGCAAGTGGCTGGTACGGCGGGTCCGGCACGAGAAGGATCGCCGGCGCGTCATCGTGGAGATCAACCACGAGCGGATGACCGGCTTCGGCGAGCTGTTCGAGCCGCTGGTCAGCGGGCTCGCCGAGCTCTACGCCGGCTACTCCGACCAGGAGCTGGAGACGATCCTCGACTTCCTCAGGCGGGCCACCGCCGTCCAGCGCGCGGCCACCGCGAAGCTGACCGAGGGATCATGACCCCCTGATGGCCGAGCCGACCTCGCGGACCTGGTCGGCCAGCAGCCCGAGGGCGCCGACCGCCCTGGTCATCGGGTCGTCCTCGCTGCCGCCCAGCGCCTTGTCCCGCAGGTAGGCGGCCTTGATCTCCGTCCAGCGAGCCCGCTGTTCGGGGGTCAGGCGGCCGCGGAGTTCGGCGAGCTTGAGCAGGTTAGCCTCGGCGTCCGTGGTGAGGGTCTGCGCCTCGCCCAGGTAGTGATCGTCGATCATCGCTTCGAGCTCCGCCTCGTTCATCGCGGGGACGATGCGCTCGGCCAGCTTGTTCATGTTGCGGTACGAGCCCTGCAGCCGGTACGGCGGCTCGGTGCGGGCGGCGTCCGACTGCGCGGCCGAGGCGATGTAGGCCCGGTTGTTGGCCAGGACCACCTCCTGCACCCGCACCAGCTTGCGCAGCACGCTCAGGATCTGCTCCAGCTCCGGCCCCGAGTAGGGGTGGCCGAGCTGGTCGGGCCTGACGGCCTGGTCGCCCTTGGCCAGGCGGACCAGCAGCTCCACGTCGGACCGGTCGCGAGCCGACAGCGGCGCGAGCACCGGGTTGGAGGTGAGGGCGTTGTCCACGTAACTCAGCGCGAACTGCTCCTCCCTGCCCGACAGCACGTCGCCCAGGTTCCACACGTCGGCACGGTTGGCGAGCATGTCCGGGATGCGGAAGCGCTGCCCCGACTCGGTGTACGGGTTGCCCGCCATGCACACGGCGAACCTCTTTCCGCGCAGGTCGTAGGTCCGGGTGCGGCCGTTCCAGACACCCTCGATGCGGCGCTGCGCGTCACACAGCGAGATGAACTTCTGCAGCAGCTCGGGCGAGGTGTGCTGGATGTCGTCCAGGTACAGCAGCGTGTTGCCGCCGCTCTCCAGCGCGAAGGAGATCTTCTCCACCTCCTGCCGGGCCGTGGCGTTCGGCGCCTCCGCCGGGTCCAGCGACGTCACCCCGTGTCCCAGCGCCGGCCCGTTGACCTTGACGAACATCAGCCCCAGGCGGCTGGCCACGTACTCCATCAGCGTCGTCTTGCCGTAGCCGGGCGGCGAGATGAGCAGCAGCAGCCCCATCTGGTCCGTCCGCTTCCCGTCGCCGGCGGCCCCGAGCTGCTTGGCCAGGTTGTCGCCGATCAGCGGCAGGTAGACCTCGTCCAGCAGCCGGTTGCGCACGAACGCGCTCATCACCTTGGGCTTGTACTCCTCCAGCCGCAGCCTGGCCCGCTCGGCCGCGACGAGCTCGCCGCGCCGCTTCTGGTAGGCCCGGTAGGCCGGCACCCGCTCGGCCGCGAACCGCCTGGTCCGGGTCAGCATCTCGTCCAGCCGGATCTCCAGCTTCCGGTCCGCGATCCGCGGGTGCGCGCCCAGCAGCCCCTCCACGGTCGCGGAGACGGACGCGCTGGAGTCGTGCCGGGGCAGGTCGCAAAGCTGCAGCGCGATGGCCTCGGGCAGCTCGGGCCCCTGGTGGAAGGCGCCGATCCAGGCCTGGGCGAGCTGCACCCGCTCCGGCAGCGCGACGGCCTTGAGATCCTCCTCGAACTCCCTGACCTTGGCCGGCCCCAGCTGCCGCTGGAACCCCTCCACCAGCTCCCGCGCGGCCTTGCTGGTCACGAACCCGTCGGGCTTGCCGGCGAGCTCCTCGACGAGATACTCCCCGGCGATCGCCGCCACGCCGCCCGCGTCCGGCCGGCCGATGGTGCCGAGGAACGCGTCGATCAGCGCGCCGAGCTCCGCGGCCAGCGCCGCGAGCGCGGGCGTGGCCCCGAAGACGGTCCTGGCCCGGCCGAGCGACCCGGCGCGGGTGGCGAATGTTTTACGTGAAACCTCCTGCATCCCGTACGTCCAGAACAGCTGGGCGGCGGCCCGCGCCTCCGCCGGGTAGCGCAGCAGGCCCGCGCCCTCACGCAGCCGGAGCAGGGTGTCCAGGATGGCGGCGGCGTCATGGTCGTGCACGCCGCGCTCGTAACCCTCGTCGTAGCGCTCCTGCGCGGCTCGCCGTACCAGCTCGGGCAGGTCGGTACCGGGGACGGCGGTCTCCAGGAGTGAGGCCGCCAGGTGCTCGGCGCGGTAGACCTCGGCGGTCTCCGAGACGAGGAGCTGGTCCCAGAAAGGGCGGGTGTCGGCGAAGGAGGCGGGAGCGGGGGAGCGGTAGTCGGTGCCGGTGATGGCGAAGTTCATCGTCACGCCGTCACCGTCCGGGCTCCGCTGCGGCACCAGCGTCAGGTCGATCGGCTGGGTGTTGACGGCGAAGCGGTGACGGCCGAGCCGGATACTCTCCCCGTCGTCGGTGAACAGGTCCAGGCGGTCGCGCAGGGCGCGCCCGGCCTCCTGCTGCGCCGCCTTGACCCGGCCCTCCAGCTCCTCGGCCCGTACGGAGTCGCCCAGGTCGCGCAGCTCGGCCGAGACGGATCGGAGCTTGGCCACCATGGGGTCGGTGGCGAAGTAGGTGTTGACCTCGTCGAGCGAGCCCAGCGTGGAAAGCCTTCTGGTGATGCTGCCGAGAGTCCGTTCGGCGGAGGTGAACAGCCGGTCGGCGCGCTGGGCGAGTGCGTCGAGCTGTGCCTGCTTGCGGGCGGAGAAGGCCTCGTAGACGTCGTCGCGCTTGGCGTTGAGCCGGTCGGCGAAGTCGTCGAACTCGCCGAAGCGGGACTCCAGGTTCTCCACCTGGATCATCAGCCGGCCGAGCTGCTCGTCGCACTTGGCAGGCGTGTCGGCGACGGCCAGCGCGCCGGTGATGGCCTGGCCGAGCAGCGCGAACTCGGCCGCGAACGCGGCCCTGCCCTCGGCGCCGAGCAGCTCGCGCCGGCGCCCGTCCAGCAGCGCCCGCGCCCGGTTGACGCCGCCCAGCACCTCGGCGATGCGGCCGAGGACGGAGGTGCGTACGGTGGCGTCGGCGATGTCCAGCGAGCCGACCACCTCGGTGACGACGTCGAGCCCCTCCGCCTGCGTGGTCAGCCGCTCGCTGACCGGGGCGGCCTCGGCCACGGTGGTGATCGCGGACGCCTGCGCGGCGAGCTCCTCCACGGCCGCGTGGTAGCCGGTGAACGCTTCGGGCCGTTCCAGGAACGCGATCGCCCGCCGGCCCGCCGAGGTGACCTCCTCGGTCAGGGCGGTGGCGAGCCCGTCCAGCCGGGCGAGATCGACATAGCGGATCTCGCGCAGCGTCACCAGGTGGCCCTGGGCCCTGCGCAGGGTGGCCAGCAGGGTGACCCAGGCGTCGGCCGTCGACGGGGACTCGCCCTTGGACCGGCGCAGCAGCTGGGTGATCTCCTCGGCGGCCTCCTCCAGCGTGCCGGCGGCCCGGCGGGTGAGCTCCGCCACGCTCTCGTACTCGTCGAGCACCTGCTCGGCGGTGGCGCGCACGTCGGCGAGCGGCCCGCGCAGACCGTGCTCGCCGAGCCAGTGGTAGCTGTCGAAGGTGCGCGTGCAGGTGGCGATCAGCGCCTCGAACGTGGCCGCCGACGGCGCCATCTCCTCGATCATGCGGGACACCGACAGGCAGTCGGAGATGCCGCGCACCAGCTCGGCGTTGCCGATGCGCTCCAGCGGCCCGGTGCCGGTCGGCTGCGCGGCTGCGTAGGTGTCGGAGACGTACGGCGTCTGCCACACCTGCATGGGATGCACCCGCGTCGGCTCCTCGGAGGTGGCGCGGAAGACCACCATCGTGCCGTCGTCGAACAGCGAGAAGCCGTGGCAGACGATGGGGTTGGCCACCTCCTTCCTGATCACGTTGTACGGCAGCAGCAGCGAGCGTCCGTCACCCCTGGCGTGGAAGACGTAGAGCACGTCCTCGCCGTTGGGGGAGCGGACGACCCGCTCGAACTCCAGGTCGCTGACGTCGGTGTCGAACGTCTTGCTGACCCCCGTGGCCAGGTAGTAGCCACCGGGGAAGATCAGCCCCTGATCCTCCGGCAGCCGCCGGCAGGCCTGGCCGATGCCGTCGAGCCTGGTCACGGCCTTGGTGCGGATGTTGAAGACCAGGTGCCGCCACTCGGTCTCCTTGTACGGCCTGATCCGCATGAGGATGAGCGGGCCGACGCGGGCGTACTCGACGTCGGCGTCGGCCAGGCTCTGCAGCTTCTCGGCGACGGGCTCGCTGTAGATGCCCGCACCGGACTCGGTGTTGTTCTCGATCTTGATGGTGAGGTCGCCGCCGACGGTCTCGACGAAGACCTCATCCTCGATGGAGATGTGCGGGTGGCGGCCGAGGACGTGGTCGTCGCGGTTGCTGGGGGTCCACTCGAAGTCGTGGGAGGACGGGAAGACGTGGTCCCGCTCCCCCCGACTGTCCTGATATTTCATGACCCCGGTGGGGCTGACCGTCCAGCGGAGGACCCGGATGTCGGCCGGGCCCGTCTGGAAGACGGCCAGCAGCTTGCCCTCCACCCGCCTGAGCTGCGCGAGACTGGTCTCCTTGTAGTAGCGGTAGAGCTCGGAGAAGTCCTTCCTGAAGGCCGGGTCGTCCAGAGCCGGCAGCGTCTCGGCGTCGAACCTGAAGGCGTCGCCCTCCCGGGTGAAGCGGTGCACGGCGAACACGTCGGCCACCGTGGTCTCCGGCTTGAGCCCGATGAAGACGTTGTAGCCGAACAGCATGACGTCGCCCACGGAGACGATGTCCCTGGGGACGCAGTTGTTCTCCGTGCGGATCCGTTCGGTGCCCAGCAGCCGCAGCTCGGCACCGCCGAAGACCGTCAGGCGCTGCGCGTTGACGGCCTCGGCCGCCTTCGACAGCTCCCGGGCCTGGGCGCCGAGCCGGTTCCTGAGCACCTCGTACGTGCCGGCCTCAAGGCTTGTGGTCTTGACCTGAGCGTTATCGAGCACGCTGTCAGACCTTCGCGGGGACCAGCGCCGTCACCGACGAGTCCGCCACGCCGAGGCGGCGGGCGGTGTCCAGCAACTCGCCCAGCGGGCCGGAGTCCGGTCCGCCCTGCTGGATGAGCCGCATGAGCAGTGCCGACACGGTGAGGTTCTTCAGGTCCTCGGTGCTGACCCCGCTGACCACGCCGGCGAGGTCCTGCATCAGACTGGCGGACCCGTTCAGGTACGGCGCGGTCAGGGACTTGGCCACGCCGGAGTGCTCGACGAACCCGTCGACCACCTTGCCCGCGGTGATCGAGCCCACCACCTTGTCGAAGAACATCGTGTCGCCGCCGACGATGTCGATGTTCGCCTTGGCCAGGCCGGCGGCCAGCACGCTCGCCTGCGCCTCCGCCACCTGGCGGGACACGTCGATCTGCTTGATCCGCACTTCCTTGTCGGTCTCCAGCCGCAGGCGGTACTCCTCGTGCGCCCGGCTGGCGTCGTCCAGCGCCGCCATCGCGGCCGCCTTCTCCGTCAGACCCTCGGCCTCGGCCTTGAGCTTCTCGCCGATCGCGGCGGCGGCGGCCAGGGCCATCGCCTGCTCGCCCTCGGCCTCCGCCTTGAGCCGGTCGCCCTGCACGAGGGCCATCGCCCGCGCGCCTTCCGCCTCGGCCTTGAGCTTCTCGCCCAGCGCCATCGCCTCCGCGTGGCCGACCTTCTCGATCGCCTCCGCGCCCCGCTCCCTGACCTGCGCCTCAGCCAGCCCGGCCGCGGCGGTCTCCGCCTGCACGCCCTCGGCCAGCCGGATCTTCGCCCTGGCGTCCAGCTCGGCGGCCTGCTGCCTGGCCTCGGCGAGCACCAGCTCCTCGCGGGCCTTGAACTTCGAGGCGGCCTCGGCTGCCTCGGCCGCCTTGATGCCCTTGACCAGATTCTCCTGCGCCTCGGCCTCGGCGGCGATGATCACCGCCTGGCGGGTGCGCTCGGCCTCCTCGACCACGCGCAGCCGCTTGATTGCCTCCTCCTGCTCGGCCACCGTCTTGTCCACCGCGATGCGCTCGCGCACCACCTCGGCGATCGACCGCTTCTCGGTCTCGACCTCCTTGTCCTTGGAGATGCGCGACAGCTCGGTCTCCCGCTCGCGGGCGATGACCTCCAGCATGCGGTCCTTCTCGATCCGCTCGGACTCGATCGCGATCACTCGCTCGCGGTTCTTCTCCGCCACGGCCACCTCACGGGCCCGGTTCTCCTGCTGTACGCCGAGCTGCTCGTCGGTCTTGATGTTGGCCGCCGTCGCCCGCAGCCGCTCCTCGGCCTGCACGCGGGCGATCTCCGCCTCCTCGCGGGCCCGCATGGTCTGGATCTCGCGCTTCTGCTTGGCCTCGGCGTCGGCCTGACGCCGCTCCAGCTCCAGGATGGCCTCGCGGGCGTCCACGTTCTGGCGGGTGATCTCCTTCTCCTCGGTGCGCTGGAACTCGTTCGTGCGCACGTGCTCGATCGCCGTCAGCTCGGTGATCTTACGGATGCCCTGGGCGTCGAGGATGTTGCTCTTGTCGAGCGACGTCAGCGAGGTCTGCTCCAGGTAGTCGATGGCCGCGTCCTCCAGGCTGTAGCCGTTGAGGTCGGTGCCGATGAGCCGGATGATCTCGTCACGGAACTCGTCCCGCTTGGTGTAGAGGTCCACGAAGTCGAGCTGCTTGCCGGCGGTCTTGAGCGCCTCGGAGAACTTGGCGTTGAACAGCTCCTGCAACGTCGACTCGTCGCTGGCCCGCACGGTCCCGATGGCCTGGGCGACCTTGATGACGTCCTCGGCGGTCTTGTTGACCCGGACGAAGAAAGTGATCTTGATGTCGGCCCGGATGTTGTCCATGCAGATCAGCCCTTCGCGGCCGGTCCGCTCGATCTCGATGGTCTTCACCGAGATGTCCATGGTCTCGGCCCGGTGCACCACAGGGAGGACGATGGCGCCGGTGAACGTCACGTCCACCTTGTTGACCTTCGAAATGATCAGCGCCTTTCCCTGTTCGACCTTTCTGAACAGGCGGCTGATGACGACGAGGAGACCGATGACGACGACGAGGACAACAGCGAGGAAAATCGCGAAACCGGTGGAGATGACACCCATCAGAGCTCACTTTCGTAAGGCATGACCCAGAAGAACTCGCCGTCTGCGTCGTATTCGAAGATCAAGGCGTTGTCGCCGCGCGCGAGGTGATCCTGGCCGGTCGTCCTCACCTGGACGACGGCGGAGGAGCCGTCGGCGGCGGTGACCTCGGCCTGGCCGAAGTCGTGTGTCGCCTGCCCGGTGCGGATCACGCACATCCGGCCGACGAAGTCCCCGCGCGAGGGAAGGCGCTCCTTGGCGAGCAGCCGCCGCAGCGGGCTGAGCAGCGCACGGGTGCCCAGCCAGCCGCCCGCGAGGGCGACGGCCGGTACGGCGAGGAGCAGGGATCCCGGCACGAACCGGCTGCCGATCAGGCTCAGCAGCCAGGCCATCGCGATCAGCAGGGAGAGCGAGACCCCGGCCGGCACGCCGCCGAGTCCGAGCCACGGCGCGTCGGGGCCGTCAAGGCCGAACAGGCCGGTGATGACCACGGCCCAATATCCGACGACCACGATCAGCGGAAAGCTGAAAAAGACCGTCGGAAAGCTCATCGCGACGTGCAGGAACTCGCTCAATACTCGGTGCCCCGTCCCCCGGTGCCTGTCCGTGTCGGACTATATCTAGATAAAGGGCGGCTAAAGAAGAAAGTTCCCGAATGGTTAGACGGCTTGACCTCAACCGCCCTTGAGGAAGCAGGCTGGGCCGCATGAGCGAAGAGATGATGCGGGCCGCGGCGTTCGCCGCCTTCGGCGGTCCCGAAGTGTTGCGGGTGATGGAGCTGCCGGCCCCACAGGCAGGACCCGGCCAGGTGCGTGTGCAGGTCAGGACGGCGGGCGTACAGCCCTTCGACGCCGCTGTGCGCGGCGGCTGGACCCCGCCCGGCCTGACCGGCGGCCTGCCGCGCATTCCCGGCAACGAGTTCGCCGGCGTGGTGGACCAGGTGGGCGAGGACGTGACCGGGGTGCCGCTCGGGGCGGAGGTGCTCGGCTTCTCGGTGCTGAACAGTTACGCCGAGTACATCGTGGTGGATGCCGGGGACGTGACCGCCAGGCCCGCCGGGCTGCCCTGGGAGGTGGCGGGCGGGCTGACCGCCGGCGTGCAGACGGCCGAGATCGCGCTCGACGGGCTGGCCGTGGGGCCGGGCGACACGCTGCTCGTGCACGCCGCCGCCGGCTCCGTCGGCACCGCCGCCGTGCAGATCGCCAGGATGCGCGGCGCCACCGTGATCGGCACCGCCCGCGAGGAGAACCACGACTACCTGTGGGACCTCGGCGCGACCCCCGTGGCGTACGGCGATGGCCTGGCCGACCGGGTGCGCGCCCTGGCGCCCGACGGGGTGCACGCCGCGCTCGACGGCGCGGGCGGGCACGCGCTGGAGGTCTCGCTGGAGCTGGTCAAGGACCCCGATCGGATCCTGACGCTGGTCGAGCACGGCAAGGCCGCCGCCCTGGGCGTACGGACCACCCAGGGAGTCCGTACGGCGGAGCGCCTGGGCCGCTACGCGGACCTGTACGCCACCGGGAAGCTCAAGTTCCCGGTACGCAGGACGTACGAGCTGGACAGCGCGGCGGACGCGCACAGGGAGATCGAGGCCCGCCACGGCAGCGGCAAGATCGTCCTCCGGATCGGCTGAGAGGCCCGCCTCCAGGTCGGCTGAGAGGCCCGTTCCCGGCCTACTGGCGGTGGGTCATCGCCTCGGCGATCGCCAGCTGGATCTCGTCGAGGCCCGGCTCGCCGTCCTCGATGCTCCACAGCGAGTTCTGCAGCGCCCGGCCCAGGGTCCACCCGGCCGCCCGCTGCCGATCGAGGCCGAGCAGGTCGACCATGAGGTCGAAGCGCCGCAGCACCGCCCGCCGCACGTCCCCGGTGGCGACCACGTCGTCCCACCGGTTGTCCAGCGCGGGCATGAGGTCGAACCCCGGGTCGCCGGCCAGCGGCTTGGGGTCGATGCTCAGCCACGGCTCCCGTTCCCCGGCCAGCACGTTGTCGTAGTGCAGGTCCCAGTGCAGGAGCCGGTCGCCGGGCTCGGACACCAGCTCGCCGACCGCGCCCGCGCACACCCGCAACCAATGCCGCTCGCGCTCGTCCCCCAGCGCGGCCAGCGCCTTCGGCACGTCGTCCAGCATGTCCTGGGCGATCTCCCCCAACCGGCGCGGCATCTCGGGCGGCGCGGGCACGGCCACCAGCCGGCCGAGCAGCCCGGTGAGGATCTCCAGCGCCTCCATGTCGTCAGGCAGCACCGACAGCGGCCGACCGGCGTCCAGCCGTTCCAGCAGCAGGGCGCCGGTGCCGGGATCCTCGTCGAGCAGCAGCACGGACGCGTCTCCGGCCCAGGCGCGCAGTCCAGGCCCCTCGGTCGCGTTCTCGTCCGTGACGGGCTGCAGCTTCAGCGCCGCAGGCGTGCCGTCGGCCCGCACCACCGGCAGCACCAGCGACACGACCCCGTGCCGCGCCTCCCCGTCGAGCCGCAGCTCCCACTCCTCCAGATAACGCTCCGCCAGCGCGGGCAACCCCGCCGACCAGGCCCGCCCCGCCTCCCCTTGCTGCCGCACATGGTTCGCTGTCAACGCCGGGGGCACCACGATCGTCATCGCCCCAGTCTCTGCCAGACCACCCACCGCACGCGACGCAGTTTCAGCAGCGTCTATGTAGATGCCATCTACGTAGATCGCATCTACATACATGGCGTCTACCGGTGGCCGGCTTCTAGTGGTGCCAGGGGTACGGGGACCAGTCGGGCTCGCGCTTGTCCAGGAACGAGTCGCGGCCTTCGGCTGTAGGCCAGGCGGGTCGCCTCACCGGCGAACACCCGCTGCCCCACCTGGCTTCAGGCAGGTAGGTTCCACGACGGTCCGTCGGGGTCGCCCAGCCACACCCGCTGCCCCACCTGGCTTCAGGCAGGTAGGTTCCACGACGGTCCGTCGGGGTCGCCCAGCCACACCCGCTGCTTTTCGGGCGTCACGGTCAGGCCGAAGGCGGACTGGTGCGGCTGACCGGCTTCCCGCCACAGCAGAACGGCGTCTTCGACGGCGTCCCACAGCTTGACCGGGCCATGCTGATGAGCTGTCCAGCCGCCTGTGGACTGCGGCTCGACCACGGCGCGTGAACCGGCATCGACATCGATCAGGAAGGTCGTGTCGTTCTCGCCCCAGACGCATTGGGCCTGTGGCACGGCGAGCTGAGCGACCCACAGAGCCGCTTGGTCGTCCAGAGCCGACGGATCGATTCTGGTCTCGCGTACGTCTCCAACGCCTCTGACCAACGGCGGGAGCGGGGGAGGCAGGTGAGAGCGGGCGGTCATGAAGGACAGATCGTCTTTCAGAAAGCGGCCACTCGCGGTGCCGTCGCCCGCCACAGTGAGATGCGCGAACGCCACCCCACCCATCCATCCCCGCATCGGGGCTGTGATGGTGCCGCCTTCGCGGACCTGCTGCGGCCACGCGAGCGGGATCGTGCGAACGGAACATGTTGCGATGAGCCGATCGTATTCAGCGTTGTCGGCGTATCCGTACAGCCCGTCTCCGACCACCAACGTCGGGGTGTAACCCGCCTTGAGGATCGCGTCACGAGCCCGGACGGCTACCACCGGGTCGTACTCGATCGAAGTGATCGTGTCGCTGCCGAGCCGCTGACACATCAGCGACGTCGAGTAGCCCGTGCCCGTGCCGATCTCCAGAACCTTGTCACCCTCGCCGATCCGGGCGGCCTCCAGCATCCGCACAACCAGGCCGGGCAAGGTCGATGACGACGACGGCCGTCCTGTCACGAGCTCCGAGGCGTCTTCAGCCATGACGCCGCCCACCTGCGTCACCCAGGTCTCGTTGGCGTAGACCAGGGCAAGCCATTCGCCTTCGCCCGTGTCGGCACAGCGCATCGGGGCCCATAGGTCGTCTCGGCCTTTGTGGGGCAGGTATATGGCATCACCCAGAAACCGTTCGCGGGGCACTATTTCCAGCGCCTTGCGCCAGTCGGCAGAACCTATGGTGTTCGCCAGTTCGAGGTGGAGCCCAGCGGCTGTGTCCGTCATGGCCACCATCCTTCCAGCAGTACGTCCGCGAAGGCATGCGCTATCGCGTCGCAGTCCGGCAGCCATCCCCATTGGCCATTCGGGTTACATTCGATGAACGTCCAGATTGCTCCCGCCCTGCTCTCTTCGATGGCGAAATCGAAACAACCGAACTCCAGGCCGAAGTGTGCGAGGTAGGTGTATAGAGCCTGCCTAATCGCTTGTGGCACTTCGATGGGCTCGTGGACCAGTTCACGCCAATCTCCGCGTCTCCAATCAAGCGCGCCATCGGGAGCGGTGATCCTGCTCGCGAACACCTTCCGGCCTACCACGGTCACTCTCGCGTCAGCGGTCTTCTGAATCTCCTTCTGAAACAGGTGAGCGGTTACCGACAATGACCCGTTCAGATCATCTGCACTGATCCGCTGCGTCCATATGGCGCCCACCTGGCAGCCCGCGCCCGGCGGAACCCCTCGGAACGACTTGTAGATGATGTGTTCGTGTTCAAGAGCGAATTTCCGGGCGGCGTCGAGATCGTTGGTGACCAGCGTCTCAGGAATCTTCATCCCTGCTCGCACAGCCACCTGCAACTGCGCGACCTTGAAGTCCGCTCCTTCGGTGGCGGCGGGATGGTTGACGTAACGGCAGTTCGGCAGGGTCCTCAGCAGCCCTCTGAGCCCATGGCGAGCCTCGGTGATCACGAACTGCCGTACCTGTTCGTCAGCGGCGTCACTACGCCAAGGGCTGGGGCGCCGGTAGTAGGTGGCCCCGATCTCCTCCAGGGAGACGTCACGGCTTGGCGTGAGAAGTCTGCCACCCCACGAGTCACGACCGTTACCGATATGGGCACTGAATGTCAGCGCAGTACCGATGTCGGCGGGATCGACGCGTACCACTCGCACTTCGCGCTCGATCAGGACTCTTATGACCATGTTGGCCGTCTCGTCAATCAATGACGTGACAACCAACACAGCGGTCGGCGTTGGCGCCATCAGTCGTTGCTGTCGTCCGCGACCTTGGGCGAGTTGGCCGAGCCGTCACTGCCACCCTGCGACGTGGTTACCGTTCCGCGCTGCATGTCCACGATCGCACCACCGGCGTCATGGAAGTGGGTGAGCTGCGTTTCGGGATCGAACGTGATCGTGGCGTATTCCAGGGGGGGCGACTGAGCAAGGCGGGGCCATACGACTCAAGCCCCACGGCCGCACTGTCTGAATTGGCGTCATGGCCATCGAGGTGTTCCTTCCGCTGGGGAGCCTTTCTCCCTTGACGCTACGGAGCCATCAAGGGATTGGGAAGGAAACCAGAGCCGTCTGTAACCGTACGGACACTCTTTGTGGTGAAGGAGGGAAGGGCGGAGGCCCCTGTAGTGATGAGGACCTCTTGTCTTGAGTGGTCAGATGTCGAACTCGCCGAGTTTCGCACCGCCCACGAAGGCGCGGAAGACGCCCCCACGCAAGAGCAGCGGCTCAACGTTCGGCTGCTCGGAGTCCCTGATGGCGTATCGATCGCCACTCAGCTTGGCCACATAGAGACAGTCGCCTCCGCTGGAGCCGGAAAGTGTGGATTTCGTCCATTCTGCGGCATCCAGCTCGACGCGCAGCTCATCAGTGATTCTCATACCTTGCCGCCACCTCACGTACTAGTCGCTCGCTCACGTGTATGGGATGGGCCCATTTATGGATCGCGTCGTATCTGAGATTAACCTTTCGTACCGTCTCCTCGCGATCCGATACAGAGCCCTGTGCGGCGTCTTCAAGGGAGATGTGGTCCGGCATGCCGGCGCCCTTGGCCAGGGCGAAGCCGCCGAGTAGACCCGGCGTGGCGCCCACGCTGAGAGGGACGATCTGTATCGAGACGAAGGGGGTGGCCATCATCGTGAGCAGATGCTCAAGCTGCTCCCGCATCACGTCGGTGCCTCCGATGGGGCGGATCAGGGCGCACTCGTCCAGCAGCGCCCAGTACATGGGCGGCTCCTCGCGCTCGAACACCCTCTGCCGATGAAGTCGTGTAGCGACGGTCTCCTCGATCCAGGCGTGGGTGACTCCTGGCTCAGCACCGAGAATCGCTCGTGCGTAGGCCGGCGTCTGTAGAAGCCCCGGAATGACCAGGGGTTGCCATGTACGGATCGTGTGAGCGTTCTCCTCCACTTTGGGCCACTCTCTGAACCACTTCGGAGTCGACACAACCGTGGCGCTTGACAGCAGACGAAGCAGTTCCCCGCCCAGATTCAGGACAGTTTCCGCCGAGAGGGTGAAATTTCTGGTCGGCTTTCGCTTACCTCGCTCAATCAGGCCGATCAAGCTTTCGCTGCACGGGATCAACGACCCCATGGCCGCCTGGGATAGGCCGGCCGCCATCCGGGCTTCCCTCAATGCCGCACCGTACGGGTTGCCCTCGTTCGGGGATGGAGCCTGTTCATCCGCCGACATGCCGCGCTCCTCCAATTGCTCCGAACAGCTTTCCCGAATACCGCACAGACAAGGCGTACAGCGGTTGTCTGGATACGGACAGTCGCTTGGTAGATACCAAGTAGCTGGGAGGGAGCACTCTGGGAATGCTTCTCGGGGAAACTGGCAGACCATCCGGACAGGTCCTCATCATCCTGTCCGGATCAAGAGACGGATATTCCCGAGTTCTTGTTGCGGCGGAGGCCGCATTTTCGGATACAGACAAGGTCGGTGATACTCGATGGCTCACGAACTATGGGAGAAAATGACCGAAGAGTCCCATACGGACCCCACCCGGGAGCCGATCAGCGACGTCATCGCGGCCAAGCACGACAAAACTCTCGCGAAACTGCGTAATCTGCTTATCCAGCGCGGAATACGTACCTACATCGTCGAATATCTCAAGCTCACTCTTAAGCCATCAACCTGGCCCGCACCTCCAGAAAGCACGCAACATCGCTACCCGCCCGAGTTGCTGATCTTCGCTCCTCAAGGATGGCGTGTTGCCACCGTGCGGATAGCTCCGCGATCCGGTGCGTACCTCGTGGATGTGGCACAGGTTGACGGACGCGGCGGCCTGGCACCGGACAGGCGGTACATCATCCCCTCGCACGAGTCGGCCAGGGTCCTGCCGCTACTTCCTGGCTACGTGACGGACGGGTCACGACCCCGGAAGACCTCGAAGCCAGGTTCGGCAGGGCATGGCAGATAGACGTTCTGCCCACGTGGGGAGTCGCCGCATCGCGCAAGCAGCACCCATCTGCGGAGCAGTACCAACAGGGCTACCTGTACGTGCTTCTCAGCCAGGATTGCGAGGAACTGGCGGCGAAGATAGCTGGACAACCCGAATACAGGTCTACGCGATAGGGCGCCGGGTGCTTGATCGCCGCGACGGTCAGCAGGATGATACGGATCAGGTCCTGCGTGCCTGGGCGCCCGGCTAGTAGTGCCAGGGGTACGGTGACCAGTCGGGCTCGCGCTTGTCCAGGAAGGAGTCGCGGCCTTCGGCGGCCTCGTCCGTCATGTAGGCCAGGCGGGTCGCCTCGCCGGCGAACACCTGCTGCCCCACCAGCCCGTCGTCGACCATGTTGAAGGCGAACTTCAGCATCCGCTGGGCCGTCGGGGACTTGCCGTTGATCTTGCGGCCCCATTCCAGGGCCACCGTTTCCAGCTCCTCGTGCGGCACGACCGCGTTGACCATGCCCATCCGGTGGGCGTCCGCGGCGGAGTAGGTGTCGCCGAGGAAGAAGATCTCGCGGGCGAACTTCTGCCCCACCTGGCGGGCCAGGTAGGCGGAGCCGAAGCCGCCGTCGAAGCTCGCCACGTCGGCGTCGGTCTGCTTGAACCGGGCGTGCTCGGCGCTGGCGAGTGTGAGATCCGCCACAACATGCAAGCTGTGGCCGCCGCCCGCGGCCCAGCCGGGCACCACGGCGATGACGATTTTGGGCATGAACCTGATCAGCCGCTGCACCTCGAGAATGTGCAGGCGGCCGGTCGAGGCCGTGCCGTCGGCGTACTGATAACCGTCCTTGCCCCTGATGCGCTGGTCGCCGCCGGAGCAGAACGCCCAGCCGCCGTCCTTGGGCGACGGGCCGTTGCCGGTCAGCAGGACACAGCCGACGTCGGTGGTCTGGCGGGCGTGGTCGAGGGCGCGGTAGAGCTCGTCCACGGTCTGCGGCCGGAAGGCGTTGCGCACCTCCGGGCGGTTGAACGCGATCCGCACGGTGCCCTGGTCGACCGCCCGGTGGTAGGTGATGTCGGCGAAGTCGAAACCGTCGACGACCTGCCACGCCTTGACATCGAAGAGCTCGGAGACCATGGGCCAGAGCCTAACCGATGGCCCCTCTGCGCGGCCTAGGTGACCTCCGCCCGAAGCTCGGCGAGCAGCTGGCCCTGGTCGGCGAGCATGTCGGTCAGGATGCGGCGGGCGGTGCCGAGCAGGTCGGCGAGCTCTGGGGTGGCCAGGGTGTAGACCACGGTGCTGCCGTCACGGATGGCGGTCACGATGCCTGCCCTGCGCAGGACCGCGAGCTGCTGGGAGAGGCTCGATGCCTCGATGTCGATCTGGGCCAGGAGCTCCCTGACGGGCAGTGGCCCTTCCTGGAGTAGCTCCAACACTCGGATGCGAGCGGGGTGGCCGAGAGTTCGGAAGAAGTCGGCCTTGGCCTGGTTGACCTCCACGTGCATAGTGCCAGACTAATCCAGCGCAGTTGCATAATTCTTCAAGTCGTAACGTTGTTAGATAGCATGACAGCGGGGACTAGGGAGTAGCCATGGGCCGAGGAAGAGCCAAGGCGAAGCAGACGAAGGTCGCTCGCCAGCTGAAGTACACCAACCACAACATCGACTATGACCGGCTCCGCAAGGAGTTGGGCGCCGACGACGATCGAGATGAGATGCGCTCGGCTACGGCGTCCGAGCAGGATAGTGAGCGCGCGCAATAACGCGCGTGAGTCGTGCGGGAGCGAAGGTGACGTTCGCGAGCCGCCTGGCCTCGGGCGCCGGATCCGGTGCCGTGAGCTCCAGGCGGTGCAGCACTTCGCGGATGATGACCCGCATCTCCAGCAGCGCCAGCTGCGCGCCGACGCAGAAGCGACGGCCGCCGCCGAACGGCATCCAGGCTCTGCTCTGCGGCCCGTCGAGGAAGCGTTCCGGCCGGAACTCCTCCGGCGACGGGAAGGCCGCCGCGTCGTGGTGCACGAGCGGGATCGACGGTCCGGCGTACCATCCGGCCGGGATCTCGTACTCACCCAGCCGCAGCGGCGCGTCGAGCAGCCGGGGCGCCTCGTAGACGACGGGCCGGACGCGTAGCACCTCCTTGACCACCGCGTCGAGGTAGGCCTCGTCGTCCGGCAGCCGTCGCAGCACCTGCGGCAGGCGCAGCAGCCGCTCGAAGGCCCAGGCCAGGCCGGTCGCCGTGGTCTCGTGCCCGGCGATCAGCAGCGTGATCAGCTCGTCGCGCACCTCCTGGTCGCCGAGCCCGGTCAGCAGCAGTCTGCTCAGCACGTCGGTGCCTTCGGGCTCCTTCCGGCGGCGGGAGATCTCCTCGAACAGGAGCGCGTCGACGGCGGCGCGCAGCTTGAGGAAGCGCGCGTACGGCGAGAACGGCACACGGGCCATCGGCCCGCGCATCCTGGGCGGCAGCATCGCCACGGACATGGCCCCGCCGCCGTCGATCAGCGGGGGGAGCAGCGTCCGCAGCCGGTCGATGCGCCCGGCGTCGCGGATGCCGAACACGAGCCGGATGATGATCTCCAGCGTGATCTCCTGCATGCGGTCGCGCAGCGTGAACGGCTCGCCGAGCGGCCAAGTGGCGATCTTCTCGGCGGCGATGGCCGCGATCTCGTCGTGGTAGCCGGCGACCTGCCTGGCGCGCAGGGGCGGGGTGAGCGACTTGCGATGCTCCGCCCATGCGTCGCCGTCCAGCGTCAGCACCGAGTGGGCGCCCACCAGGGGTTCGAGGAAGTCGCGCCGGGCCTCGCCGGCCCGCCCGCCGCCGGAGTCCGTCCGGTAGACCTGCTCGGCCAACTCCGCCGTGGCGACGTACACCTCTGGCGGGAAGCCGGGGTAACGCATCGTGAAGACCGGGCCGTACCTGCGATGGCAGCTCTCGAACAGTCCTGCCGGGTCTCTGGTGAACCACGCCATCTGCGCCAGGGCGGGGAGTCGGGGACCGGGTGGCAGCATTTCGTGACCTCCAATATATGTACGTACGTCATAGACGCTTGTATACATCTGTAGCATGGATCCTGTGTCACGAAAAGAGGCCCGCGAGAGACTCCTGGCAGGAGCGGTGGTCTGCCTGGAGGAGAAGGGTTACGCCCGCACCACGGCGCGCGACCTGGTCGCCGCGTCGGGGACCAACCTGGCCTCCATCGGCTACCACTTCGGCGGCAAGGACGCCCTGCTCCACGAGGCCATCGCCGACTGCTTCGAGGCGTGGACCGAGCGGGCCGAGCGGACCATCTTCGACAGCGGCGGCGTCAGCACCCCCCGCGAGCTGCTCGTACGCGCCCTGACCGCGCTCGTGGACGTGTTCGAGGAGATGCGTCCTCAGCTCGTCGTCTGCATGGAGGGCTATCCCGCCGCCCTGCGCGAGAGCGTGCTGCGGGAGAAGCTGGCCGCCGCCTACGCCAAGAGCCGTCAGGCGGGCGTGGGCATGCTCCACCGGGCCGCCGCCGAGTTCGGCGTCCAGCTGCCCGTCGCGCCTGAGGTGCTGGTCTCCGTGCTGATCGCGATCTCCGACGGCCTGATGATCCAGTGGTTCCTCGACCCGGCGAGCACCCCCGACGCCCATCAGGTCGTGGAGGCGCTCGCCGCCCTGTCGCTGATCAGCGGCTAACGCGCCGTGTCGCTGTCCAGCGGCTGACGTGCCGTGTGCGCGAGCAGCGCCTCGGCCAGCTCCGCCACCACCTGCGGCGCGATCAGGTGGCCCATGTCCTGGACCATCAGCAGCCGCGCCCCCGGGATCCGCTCGGCGATGATCGCGCCGTGCCCCGGCTTGGCCGGCTCGTGCGTGCCCTCGATGACCAGCGTCGGCGCCTTCACCTGGCCGAGGACCCCTACCGGCTCGAAGCCCGGGTTCTCCGCCCCGGCCCGGCGGTGGTTCACCAGCGCGGAGAGGTCCCTGGCCCGCTCGTGCACGCGCTCGGCCAGCCGCCGCTCGGCGTCCTCGTCGAACGGCAGCGCGGTGCCGTTCAGCGCCTGGGCCTCGGCGATCATCCGGTCGATCTCCTCACCCCTGGTCGTCGGCGGCGTGCCCGTGATCAGCTCGGTGAAGCAGGCCACGAACTCCGGCGTGGGCGGCGGCAGGCTCCCCTCCGGCTGCGGCTCGCCCATCAGCGCCCGCATGATCACCTCACCCTCGCCCATCCCCACCGGCGACGCGCCGACCAGGGTGAGCGTCAGAACCCGCGCCGGCCGCTCCACGGCCACGATCTGGCTGATCAGCCCGCCCGCCGAATGACCGACCAGATGCACGCCCGTCAGCCCGTACGCGTCCATCACGCGCAGCACGTCGTCCTTGAGATCCAGCCAGCTGTACGGGTTCGCGTCGAAGTCCACGGTGCCCGACCTGCCGGTGTCGCGGTGGTCGTAGCGGATCACCCGGCGACCGCCCGCGACCAGCCGCCCGACGAGCTCGTCCGGCCACATGATGCCCTGGGACATCGAGCCGGCCACCAGGAGGACCGGCGGGTGGGCGGGGTCGCCGAACTCCTCGGTGTAGAGCTCCACGCCGTCGATGTCGATCAGTTTCGTTTGCATGCCCACAGCCTGCCCGCGGCCGCCCCCGGTGCCTTCCGTAGAACTACTGGCCACTACAGAAGCCGGGCGAGTTCGGTACGGCTGGTGATGCCGAGCTTGGGATAGATCTTGTACAGGTGGTACTCGACCGTGCGCGGGCTGAGGAACAGCCGGACCGCCACCTCCTTGCTCGACGCCCCCTCCGCCACCAGCCGCGCGATGCGCAGCTCCTGCGGCGTGAGCGCGGCCCACACGTCGCTCGCCGGCCTCTCGGCCGCCTCACCCGCCGCCCGCAGCTCGGCGAGCGCGCGCCGCGCCCACGGCTCCGCGCCCACCCTCTGGAACGTCTCCAGCGCCGCCCGCAAGTGCCCCCTCGCCTTCCCCGGCAACTGCGCACGGCGCAGCCGCTCCCCGTAGAGCATGGCCGTGCGCGCCCCCTCGAACGGCTCCCGATGCAGCCGCAGCGCCTCCTCGAAGTCCTCCGCGTCGCCGTCCAGCAGCCCCCGGCAGCGCAGCCGCAGCGCCCGTGACTCGGCGGTCCTGGCCTCGGCCGCCCACCGCTCCAGGCCCTCCAGCGCCGCCCGCGCCGCCTCGATCTCACCCGCCGCCACTGCCGCCTCCACCCGGTCAGGGGTGGTCCGCCACACCACGGTCGGATGCCCCGCCCCCGGCCCGGCCCGCGTGATGGCCACGAAACGGTCATGCGCCGCGGCGAACCTGCCCAGCCCCAGATCCAGCATGGCCAGCGCGTACGCCGCCACCCCCGCCCGCAACCCGACCCGATGCGGCACGGCGATGGCCAGCGCCTGCTCGCCGTACAGCCGGCAGGCCTCCTCCTCGCCGCGCAGCGCCGCCACCACCGCCAGGTTGGCCAGGTGCGCCGCCTCCGAGTTCCGGTAGCCCGCCTCACGGGCCAGCGCCAGCCCCTCCTCGGCGATCGCGGCGCTCTCGGCCAGCCGCCCCTTCAGCCGCTCGGCCGTGGAAAGGTACTCCAGCACCACCGGAAGCTGTCCCGCCATCCCCGACACCCTGGCCACCCGCCCCGCCTGCCCGACCAGCTCGGCGGCGGCGTCGGCCTCACCCAGGTACGAGGCCGCCGCGGACGCCCACAGGAACTCGGCCGCCTCCTTCAGCTCATGCGTGTGCTCCAACGCCCCCCGCAGCAGTTCCCCACCGCTACCGTCCTCCAGCATCGCCCCGATCCCGACCACCACGTCCCGCACGAACCCCCGCGGGAACCCACGTGCCCGGCGCCCGATCTCCACGATGGCGCCCACATCGCCCACACAGTTCGCGGCCTCGCACGCGTCGGCCAGCATCCCCATCCCACGCCCGGCCGCCAGCATCCGCAGCGCCTCGGCGGCGTCGCCGGAATTGAGCTCGAACCGCCCCCGCAACTGCCCGATCTCCTCAACCAGCCCCTCCCACCCCGCACCGACGCCCACACCCACGCCCACACCCGCTCCCGCGCTCGTCGTCGGGCCCGTGACCGAGGCTCCGCCCGAAGCGGCGGCGAGGGTTACGGCGCGACTTGCGGCTTGGGGTACGGCGGGATTCGCGGCCGGAGGTACGGCGCGACTTGCGGCCGGGGGTGCGCCGGGGGCGGTGGCGGGCTCGGCTGCGCGGGTGATATGCGCGAGGTCGCGGGCCTCCGCGAGGTAGGTCTGGGCTTGGCCTGGGCGGCCACCGAGCCAGGCGGCAGCGGCCGCGTCCTTGTAGCGCCGGGCGCGGGTCAGCGGGGCCGGGGAGAGCTCGGCCGCCCTGGCCAGGGCGTTGGCCGCGTCGCCGTACCCACCCCTGGCCCGCGCCCGCGCCGCCGACGCGGCCAGGGCGGCGGCCACTGTCTCGTCCTGCCCCACGGTGGCGGCCGCCAGGTGCCAGGCGCGCCTGTCACCCTCCACCAGGCCGGCCAGCGCCGCGTGCGCCCGCCGTAGCTCCACCGAGCTGACCGAGGCGTGCACCGCCGACCTGACGAGCGGATGCCGGAACCGTACGCTCTCCCCAGAAACGCTCACCAGCCCGGCGCTCTCCGCCTCGTGCAGCCCTGCCAGCGCGCTCTCCGCCGGTGAAGACGGCCGATCGCGGAGCTCCGCAGGATCGCCGATGGCCTCCGTGGGCGGCCGGTCGTCGCTGCTCGACCTGGCGGCGTCGCGGGTGGAGGCCTTGGTCGCGCCGGACGCGGGCAGACCGTCGGTGGTCGCGCCGGGCGCGGGCGGGCCGTCGGTGGCGAGGTGAGCGGCGGCGCGCAGGGCCAGGGCGAGATCGCTCTCCAGGGAGGCGATGAGCATGACGTCACGGGCGGCCCTGGACAGGCGGGCGATCTGCTCGCCGAAGAGCTGCTCGCCACCGGGCAACGGGTCGGGCAGCGGCGCGTGACCGGTGAGCTGGTCGGCGCTCAGCAACGCCACGGTCTCGCCGAGGACCAGCGGGTTCCCACCGGTCAGCGACACGAGCTGAGCCCGTACCCCGGGCGCCACCACCGCCTTGGCGTTCAGCAGGCTGACCGCGCTCTCCGGGTCGAGCCCGCCGACGCGCAGCTCCGGCACCCCTGCGCAGTGGCCGTCACCTCGTACGGCCAGCAGCATCGACACCTTCTCCGTCCGAAGCCGCCTGGCCGCGAACAGCACCGCGTCGGCCGAGGCCCGATCGAACCACTGGAAGTCATCGACGAGGCAGAGCACCCCACCCGCCCCACGCACCCCACCACCGGCCGCAGCCTCGGCGAGCAGCGAGAACACGCCCGCCGAAACGAGGAACCGGTCCTCGCTCGGTGCGGACAGCCCGAGCGCCCCCGACACGGCGTCGCGTTGCGGCCCCGGCAGCATGCCGAGCAGCCCGGTCACCGGCCGCAGCAGCTGATGCAGCGCCGCGAACGCCAGGTCGGCCTCTCCCTCGACCCCCTGAGCCCGCAACACCACCACCGACGGCCCGCCCGCGTCCGGCGTGGCCAGGTCCTCCACCCGCGACGCCGCCAGGTCGAGCAGCGACGACTTGCCGACCCCCGCCTCGCCACGCAACACCAGCGCACGTCCCGAACCAGCCGCCGCCGCACCGATCAGGTCGTCGATCGCGGCAGTCTCCGCGCCCCTGCCGTAAAGCATGACAATGACCCTATAAGTCGTAAGCAGTGACAAAGCTCACCGCTATCGGCACTCCTGCCTCCACGGACCGTACGGCGGAGGTGAGCGCGAGAAAGCGCGCCCCCGGTTGGTGGGAGCGCGCTCTCACTGCGGATCATGACATCTTTCGCGAAGCCTCATCCGCCGCGCTGGACATCGTCGTCGCACCGGCCTGGTCCGTCGTCTCCATCGTCCTGTCGGACTTCTCGCCGGCCCAGCGTGAGGCGTCGGACGCGGACTCCTTCATGTGCTCGGTCCACTGCTGGGCATTGCGGCGGTAGAACATGTAGCCCACCGCTCCCAGCGCAAGACCGGTCATCAGGGTGAACATGGGCCAGCGCCGGGACCTCGGCCTGGCCGGATTCACCTTGTCCGCTGCCGCGGTCAGCACGTAGCTGACCTTCGGGGCGAGTTGGTCCTCGACCCGGTGCGCGGCGTTCTCTAGCCTTGGTGCTGCCCAGTAACGGGCGTCTTCCATACGCCGGTTGGCGACCAGCTTTGCCTGATCCGCCATCGGCGCCATCCGTCGGCCGGTTCGCACGGCCTGGGCCTTCATCCGGCCCGTCCACGTGGTGGGTACCTCTATGGCCACGCGGTGTCTTCTTAGTGTCAGGGACACGTCTACCTCCCCTGTCGTTGGGGCCCCGCGCCTGACCTTCCCGGTAGAAGGCGGCTCAATCATGACGACCCGTGGGAGGATGGCTTGAGCGGCCTAACGGCCATAGGCGTCAAAACCGTACAGACCAATTCCGTACATAGAGGAAGGCAGCTGTCTCGTGGCTGAGAAGCTGATCGCAAATCTGCAGACCAATCATGGCAACATCAAGGTCGAACTTTTTCCCAACAAGGCGCCCAAGACGGTGCGAAACTTCGTCGAGCTCGCCGAGGGCAGCCGCGAGTGGACCCACCCGGAGACCGGTGAGAAGAGCACCGACCGCTACTACGACGGCACGATCTTCCACCGGGTGATCCCGGACTTCATGATCCAGGGCGGCGACCCGCTCGGTCAGGGCGTCGGCGGTCCGGGCTACGAGTTCGACGACGAGATCTACCCGGGCCTCTACTTCGACCGCCCGTACCTGCTGGCCATGGCCAACGCCGGGATCCGGTTCGGCAAGGGCACCAACGGCTCGCAGTTCTTCATCACCAGCGTGCCCACGCCGCACCTCAACGGGAAGCACACCATCTTCGGTGAGGTGCTCGAGGGGCAGGAGGTGATCGACGCGATCTCCAAGATCCGCACCGGTCGCAACAACCGCCCGGTGGAGGACGTCGTCCTGCAGTCGGTCACCATCGATCGCGTCCAGGCCTGATCCGACCGGACCCGAGAGCGGGCGAAGGGGCCGCCCGTGCGGCGGCCTCCCCCCAGCCCGGCCCGGTCCCGCGGGCGGCCAGGGTACGGCCCGGCCCCGGGCTTGGTGCGGCTCGGCCTCGCGGCCGGCGTACAGCCTGTGGCGTAAGGGAAGCCGAGCCGACGCGGCACGGTCGCCGCTGCCATAGGCTGCGGTCATGACCAGCCAGCCGCCCAGCACGCCTTCGCAGCCCGAGCAGCCGGCGGAGGCGGTGCCGACGTGCTATCGGCATCCTGGCAGGGAGACCTGGGTTCGCTGCCAGCGGTGTGACCGGCCGATCTGCCCCGACTGCATGCGTGATGCCGCCGTGGGGTTCCAGTGTCCCGAGTGCGTGGCCGAGGGCAACAAGGGCATGCGGCAGGCCAGGTCCACCTTCGGTGGCTCGGTCGTGACCACGCCCTTCGTGACCTGGGCGCTCCTGGCCGTCAACGTGATCGTGTTCGGCGCCCAGCAGCTCCCGGAGCTGGGCATCACCGAGCGGCTGGCGATGTGGCCGGCCGGGGTCGCCGTGATGGACGAGTACTACCGGCTGATCTCCGCGGCGTTCGTGCACGGCGGAGTTTTCCACATCCTGTTCAACTGCTGGGCCCTCTACATGGTGGGCCCGTACCTGGAGCGGGCCTTCGGGCACGCCCGTTTCCTGGCCGTCTACCTGGTCAGTGCCCTGGGCGGCTCGGTGATGGTCTTCTGGCTGAGCGAGATCAACTCGGCGACCGTGGGCGCGTCCGGGGCCATCTTCGGGCTGTTCGCCGCGATGTTCGTGGTGGGCCGCAAGCTGAACACCGAGGTGCGCGGCATCGCCGCGCTCATCGCGATCAACCTGGTCATCACGTTCATCGTGCCGGGCATCAGCTGGACCGGCCACGTGGGCGGCCTGATCACCGGGGCGGCGCTGGCGGCAGGCATCACCCTCGCCCCCAAGAACAACCGGACCCTGTGGCAGGTGCTGGCGATCGGGGGAGCGCTGGCCATCCTCGTGGTGCTCGTGCTGGTCAGAGATGCCACGATCCTCGATGCTCTGCGCTGACGTCCCCAGCTGTGGAAAAGCTGTGGAAAAACTAACGCCAGCGGGTGGAGAGCACCACACCGAAGATGATGAAAACAAACCCGATCAGCAGATTCCAGTTCTGCAGATCGCCGATGAAGGGTGCCGTGGGCGCCACATAGTAGGTGGCGATCCACAGGATGCCGATGATCCATGACGCGACCATCGTGGGTGCCAGCCAGCGGGGGCTGACCTGCACCGTCTGGGACTTCTGCGGCGGGGTGTAGACCGCCTTCTTGCGAGCCTTGGACTTGGGCACTGGATAACTCCTGCTGAGGGCCTGGGCTTCCGGATCGCCACAGGCTCTTCGTTAAGGGTAGTCGTAGCGTGCCCCAGGATAGTCGCCACGCGCGCGACATGGCGATCCCGGGGATCACGATCGCGCACGCATACGCTGGCCGGGTGCGGGCCACGTTGCGGACCGTGGGGGAGCTGAGCGTCACCGCGGGCCTGATCCTGACGCTGTTCTGCGCCTACCTGCTCTGGGGCACCGGCGCCTACACCGCGAGCCAGCAGTTGCTGCTCCAGCGGGAGCTGGCCGCCGCGAGCGCGGGGCGGATCGAGAAGATCGAGCTCGGTGGGGCGCTGGCCATGCTGCGCATCCCGAGGCTGGGTCGCGGTTACGAGTACGCCGTGGTGGAGGGCGTGGACGCCGAGCACCTGAAGAGGGGGCCGGGCCACTACCCCGGCAGCGCCCTACCCGGCGAAATAGGAAATTTCGTGATCTCGGGGCATCGGACCACGTATGCCGCGCCGTTCAAGCGCATCGACGAGCTGGAGCGCGACGACGAGATCATCGTCGAGGCCCGCGAGGCCCGCTACACCTACCGGGTGACCTCGCAGGACATCGTGGAGCCGGACGAGGTCGAGGTGATCGCCCCCGTGCCCGGCAAGCCCGACATCCGGCCCATCCGTGCCTACATCACCCTGTCCACCTGCCATCCGGAGTACTCCGCCGCCCAGCGGCTCATCGTCTACGGCGTGCTCAAGCGGACCGAGCTCAGGAAGGAGTGAGATGTACGCCTGGCTGTGGCGCAAGCTGCCCGGCGGCACCGCCACCAAGCTGCTGGGGGCCGTGGTGCTGGTCGCCGTCGCGGTGGTCGTACTCTGGTATGTCGTGTTCCCGCTATGGGAGCCGGCAGTGACGCTCGACGAGGTGACCGTACGCAGATGAGCCGTGTGCTGGTGGTGGACAACCACGACAGCTTCGTCCACACCATCGTGCAGTACCTACGCGCGCTGGGTGCCACCTGTGACGTGCGCTCCCGCGACGACGTGCGGGTGGCCGACGCCGACGGCTTCGACGCGGTGCTCGTCAGCCCCGGCCCCGGCACGCCCGAGGCGGCCGGTGTGAGCATCCCCCTGGTCCACCACGCGGTCGAGCGGGGACAGCCGCTGCTGGGCGTCTGCCTGGGCCACCAGGCCATCGCCTGCGCCTTCGGCGCCACGGTCTCCCGCGCTCCCGAGCTCGTGCACGGCGGCACCAGTGACATCTCCCACGACGGCAAGGGCGTCTTCGCCACGCTCCCCTCGCCGGTGCGGATGACCCGCTACCACTCGCTGGCCGTGCTCCCGGAGACCGTGCCCGACGAGCTGGACGTGACCGCGCGCACCGACGACGGCGTCATCATGGGGCTGCGCCACCGCACCGCGCCCATCGAAGGCATCCAGTTCCACCCCGAATCCGTGCTCTCCGAACACGGCCACCGGCTGCTGGCGAACTGGCTGCAGGCCATCTTGTAACGAACAACTGCCGCGAAACGACTCAAAGTTGAGCGCCCCCGCCGTCGCCCCCGAACGGCGGGGGCGCTTTCCGCTGTCCGGCACGGGCCTGAGGCGCACGTACGGCGTCCGCGGGGACACGCGAAGGCCGCCAACCCCCCCAGAGGGGATGGCGGCCCTCAGTCGCCTGTTCAGCCGCCTGTCTAGCCGCCCAGGCCGTTGTCGCCGAGCGGGTCGTCGCCCGGCGGCTCCTCCTGGGTCGGGAAGTCGTCCGAGGGCGGCTGGTCCGTGTCGTCCGTCGGCAGGCCGTCGTCGGTCGGGAAGTCGTCCGTCGGCTGCTCCGTCGTCGGGGTCGGCGCCGCCGGCCCCTCGGAGACCACGATCGTGACGGTCATCCGCGGGGAGAGCTTGGCGCCCTCGCCGGGGTTCTGCTGGATGACCGTGCCCTCGGCCTGCTGGTCGGGCTGCTTGCGCACCTGGACCTTGAAGCCCGCGCCTTCGAGCACCTGCTTGGCGTCCTGCTCGGTGAGGTTGAGGACGCTCGGGACCTCGGCCAGCTCCTTGGGGATGTAGAGGGTGACGGTGCCACCCTTCTCGACCTGGCTGCCGGCCTTCGGGTCGGTCTGGAAGACCTTGCCCTGCGCCCTGCTGGACGCCTTGGTCTTGACCGAGCCCTTCAGCCCCGCTTCCGTGAGGAGCTGGTTGGCCTCGTCGGTGGTGAGGCCGATGAGCCCCGCGGGCACCTCGACCTTCTCCTGGCCCTTGGAGACGTACACCTTGACGGTGGCGCCCTTCTCCACCTCGACGCCCGCGGCCGGGTCGGTCTTGATGACCGTGCCCTTGTCGCTGTCGCTGAACTCCTCGAGCACCTGGGCCTTGAGCCCAAGGGTCTGCAGCTCCGTCTGGGCGTAGTCGAGCTGCTGGGTGGCCAGGTCGGGCACCTTGATCGCGCCGTCGGTCGTCGCGCCGCCGCCACCGCTGCTGAAGACCACGTAGCCCACGGTGATGAACGCACCGATGATCAGCAGCGGGATGATGATCCAGGCCGCGGTCTTGATCGCGTTGTTGCCGCCGCCATTGGCTCTACGCCGCCCGCCACGACCGCCGCCGTCGTCATACTCGTAGTCCGGCAGCGCGCCGGAGCGCTGGGTGGCCGGCCCGGCGGCGGACTGGGTCGCCGTCATCATCCGGGTGCCCTGGGCCTGGCCGTAGTTGCCGCCCATCGTCATCGTCTGCGCGTCGACGGGCATGCCGGACATGGCCCGCTGGATGTCGGCCCGCATCTCGCCCGCGCTCTGGTAGCGGTGGGCGGGGTCCTTGGCCATGGCCTTCAGCACGATCGCGTCGGCCCACGCGGGGATCTCCGGGTCGATCTGCGACGGCGGGATCGGGTCCTCGCGCACGTGCTGGTAGGCGATCGCGACGGGGGAGTCGCCGGTGAACGGCGGCTGGCCGGTGAGCAGCTCGTAGAGCAGGCACCCGGTGGAGTAGATGTCGCTGCGGGCGTCGACCCGCTCGCCGCGCGCCTGCTCGGGCGACAGGTACTGGGCGGTCCCTATCACCTGCGCGGTCTGCGTCATGGTGGCGGCGGAGTCGGCCATCGCACGCGCGATGCCGAAGTCCATCACCTTGATCTCGCCGCCGGTCGTGATCATCACGTTGGCGGGCTTGATGTCGCGGTGCACGATGCCGCCGCGGTGGCTGTAGTCGAGCGCGCGCAGGATGCCGTCGACCAGCTCGACCGCGCGCTCCGGCAGCAGCCGCCGATCGGCGCGCAGCAGGTCGCGCAGCGTCCGGCCGTCGACGTACTCCATGACGATGTAGGGCACGGGGGTGCCCTCGGTGACGTCCTCGCCGGTGTCGTAGACGGCGACGACGGCCGGGTGGTTGAGCGACGCCGCCGACTGGGCCTCTCGACGGAAGCGGGCCTGGAAGGTGTGGTCTCTTGCCAGGTCCGACCGGAGAGTCTTGATCGCGACTATTCGGTCCAGCCGGATGTCTCGGGCGCGATACACCTCGGCCATGCCGCCGCGCCCGACGACACCGTCGAGCTCGTAGCGACCTCCGAGTAGCCGAGGCTGAGTCATTTCCTGCACTGTCCCTTACCGTTCATCTTGTGGCCGGCCTGCTCGGGGGGCGGCCGCCGGTGTCCATCATCGACCCGTTGGCGCATCACGTCTCCTCCTTCGGCGGGTTCGTTTCACCCGGGTCCGGCGAGGCCGAAGGTGTCGCTGTCGGCGTCGTAGTTGGCGTTGGGGTCGGTGTGGGGGTCGGTGTACGGGTGGCGGTCGGGGTCGGTTTCGGCGTCGGCCGTCTCGTCGGAGTTGCCGACTTGGTAACCGTAGCCGACCGTGAGGGTACCGGCCTTGTCGACTTCACCGTAACAACTGGAGGGCGACGGGTTTGTGTCTTAGTACGTGATGGTTTGTGCTTCGGGGTCCCGGCGCCGCCCGCCGGCTCGGCGGGCTCCGCGGTGGGGGTGGGCACGGGAGCCGGCGTCACCTGCGGAGAGGTGAACGCGAAGGCGCCGAATCCGACCGCTGCCACGCATCCGGCGGTGGCGGCCAGCGCCAGGGTGCGGCCGACCCCGCGCCGCCGTGGCCGGGGAGCGGATTTCTGCACCACCGTGTCCGCCGTCGGCCCGGCCTCGGTGACCTGCCCGCCGTCCGGCTCCGGCGGGCGAACCGTGAAACCGGACGGATCGGTCAGCATGCTCAACTCGGCGCCCGCCGAAACGCCCGCCAGCGACTCGCGCAGCACGTACGCGCGGTCGGCCAGCTCCAGCGCGGAGCCGGGGCGCTGGGCGGGGTCCTTGGCCAGCAGCGCCAGCACGAGCTGCCGCACCGGGGCGGGCACGTCCACGCCCAGCGGCGGCGGCTCCTCGTTCAGGTGCTGCAGCGCGATCGCCACCGCGCTGTCCGCCCGGAACGGAGTCCGCCCGGACAGGCACTCGTAGGCCACGACGCCCAGCGAGTAGAGGTCGGTCGCCGGCGTCAGCGGCAGGCCCTGAGCCTGCTCGGGACTGACGTACTGGGCGGTGCCGAGCACCGTGCCGGTCTGCGTGACGGGCGCCGCCTCCATCGCGCGGGCGATGCCGAAGTCGGTCACCTTGATGGCGCCCTCGGGCGTGACGAGCAGATTGCCGGGCTTGATGTCGCGGTGGATGATCCCGGAGGAGTGCGCGACGTGCAGCGCCTTGGCCGTCTGGTGCAGCACGTCCAGGGCCACCTCGGGCCCGAGGGAGCCGTTGCGGGTCAGGATGGCCGACAGCGGCTCGCCGTGCACCAGCTCCATCACCAGATAGGCCAGGTCGCTGTGCTCGCCGTAGTCGAAGATCTGGGCGATGCCGGGGTCGGCCAGGCCGGCGGTGATCCTCGCCTCGTTGCGGAAGCGCTCGCGGAACCCGGGATCGGCGTAGATGTGGCTGCGCAGCACCTTGACCGCCACCTCGCGGCCGAGCAGCTCGTCGCGGGCACGCCAGACCTCCCCCATGCCGCCCGTGGCTATGGGGGAGAGCAGTTGGTAGCGGTTACCGAGCCGCATGGTCCAGCACGTTACCGTCCATCACCGATCGATCACTGGTTCAGCACCGCCTCCATTACCACCTTTGCAATCGGCGCCGCCGTCCCGCCGCCGGTGGCCTCGGCGCCCACCTTCGCGGCGCCGGACTCGACGAGCACCGCCACCGCGATCTTCGGATCGTTCGCCGGGGCGAAGGAGATGAACCAGGCGTGCGGCGGCTGGCCGTCAGCGGTCTCCGCGGTTCCGGTCTTGCCCGCCACTTGGACGCCGGAGATCTGCGCCCGGTTCGCGGTGCCGTTGGCGACGACGCTGACCATCATGTCGCGCAGCTTGCCCGCCGTCTCCGAGCTGACCGCCTCGCTGAACTCCTCGGGCTCGGCCTCCTCGAGAGTGTCGCCCTTGGCGTCAGTGATCTTGTTGACCAGATACGGCTTCATGACCGTGCCGTCGTTGCCGATGCCAGCGGCGATCATGGCCATCTGCAGCGGCGTCATCTGGACGCTGCGCTGGCCGATGGAGGCCTGGGCGACCGCGGCCTGGTCCTCCTTCTTGCCGAAGCTGCTCTGCGCCACCGACATCGGGACGGCCAGCGGCTCGCCCGCGCCGAACTTCACCAGCTGCTCGTTCATCTTCTCGTAGCCGAGGTCCATGCCGATGCTGCCGAACGGCGTGTTGCAGGACCTCTCCAGCGCGTAGACGAGCGTGACCTGCCCGGCGCCACAGGCCGCACCGCCGTAGTTGGGCAGCCCGGCGGTGGTGTTGGGCAGCTGCAGCACCTGCGGCGCGTCCACGACGGTCTGGGCGTCCCGGCTGGAGTCGTCCTCCAGGAAGGCGGCGGCGGTCACCACCTTGAAGGTCGAGCCGGGCGGGTAGGTGCGGTCGATGTTGCGGTTGAGCAGCGGCTGCGACTTCTGCTTGGCCAGCTCGTCGTAACGGCCGAACACCTGGCCCTTGTCGGTCCCCGACAGCTCGGCCGGGTCGTAGGTGGGCAGCGAGACCATCGCCAGGATGGCGCCGGTCTTGGGGTCGATCGCCGCCACGGCGCCGCGCTTGCCGCTCTGCCGCAGCGCGTCGTAGGCGGCCTTCTGCGCCTTCGGGACGATCGTGAGGTCGACGTTGGCGCCCCGGGTCGGCTCGCCGGTGAACAGGTCGATGCCACGCTGCAGCAGCAGGTCGGGGCTGGAGCCGTCGAGCATCTTGTTCTGGCTGGCCTCGATCGCGGAGGCGCTCTCGGGGGAGAAGAAGCCGGTGAGGTGGGCGTACAGCTCGCCTTCGGGATACTCCCGGAGGAACTTGAAGTCGCCCTTGGCCTCCTTGGACTGGGCCAGGATCACCTTGCCGCCGGCCGTGATGCGGCCGCGCTGGACGGCGTAGCGATCGTAGTAGTTGCGGGTGTTGCGAGCGTCGTCGCGGTATTTCCCTGCGTTGACGGCCTGGAGAACGTTCACGTTGATCATCAGTAACGCGAACATGGCCAGGCAGGCCACGGCCGCACGCTTGATGGGCCCGTTCATCGCTGGAACACCTGCGTCATTCCTTCGTTCTGGATCGCCTGGGGTGGCGGCTTGCGCGCCGCATCTGACATGCGTACCAGCAGCGCGATAAGGATCCAGTTAGACAGCAACGCCGAGCCGCCCTGCGACATGAACGGGGTGACCAGTCCGGTCAGCGGGATCAGGTTGGTCACGCCACCGACGATGATGAACACCTGCCAGGCCAGCAGGAACGACAGCCCGCCCGCCAGCAGCTTGGAGAACGGGTCGCGGGCCGCGATCGAGGTGCGCAGGCCGCGCTCGACCAGCAGGGCGTACATCATGAGCAGCGCCATCAGGCCCGTCAGGCCCAGCTCCTCGCCGGTGGCGGGGAAGATGAAGTCGGAGAAGGCCAGCGGGATGAGCTCGGGGTGGCCCTGGCCGAGGCCGGTGCCGAGGATGCCGCCCGACCCCATGGCGAACAGGCCCTGCATGAGCTGCGCACTGCCGCCGACCTGGTCGAACAGCACTGGATCGCCGGGGTTGAGGTAGACGTTGAAGCGCTCCTGCACGTGGTTGAAGAGCATGCCTGCCACGATGGCGCCGCCCACGAAGAGCAGGATGCCGATGATCACCCAGGAGCTGCGCTGGGTGGCGATGTAGAGCATCGCGACGAACGTGCCGAAGAGCAGCAGCGAGGAGCCCAGGTCCTTCTGCATCACTAGGACGCCCAGGCTGACGCCCCAGGTGATGAGCACCGGGCCGAGGTCGCGGGCGCGCGGCAGGTCGATGAAGAGCAGCCTGCGCCCGGCCAGGGCCAGCACGTCCCGCTTGGCGACCAGGTAGCCGGCGAAGAACACGACCAGCGCGAGCTTGGCGAACTCGGCGGGCTGAATCTGGCCGACGCCGGGGATGCCGACCCAGATGCGGGCGCCGTTGATCTCCTGACCGAGGAAGGGGGTCAGCGGCGAGATCAGCAGGATCAGGCCCACCGCGCCGGCGGTGTAGGTGAGCCGCTGCAGCGCGCGGTGGTCGCGCAGGAAGATCAGGGTGAGGCTGAACATCACGATGCCGACGAACGTCCACATCAGCTGGGTGCTCGGTGAGGCGAGCGTGGCGGACGGCAGCGTCGAGTCCGTCTCGGAAAGCCGGAAGATCATCACCAGGCCGAGCCCGTTGATGAGCGTCACCAGCGGCAGGATCAGCGGGTCCGCCCAGGGGGCGAACTTGGCGAGCACCAGATAGGCCGCCAGCATCAGGCCGCCCAGGCCCAGGCCGTAGGTCAGCATGCCCGACGGGATCGCCCCGTCCATCGCCAGCCCCACGTTGGCGTAGGCGCCCATGACGATCACGACGGCGAACGCGAGCATGGCGAGTTGGGCCACGCGCCGCTTGGCGGGCATGGTCACGGGTGCTTCGGCCACTTCGGTCATTTACTGGGGTTTCGTTTTCGTCGGGGTCGCGGATGGTGTCGAGCTGGCAGCGGGTGCGGCCTTCTGCTCCGTCGCGTCTTTCGCGAAACTCAACCCGTTGATCTTGGTGAGGCCCTCGGCCACGTTGGTGACCTCGATGCCGCCCTTGATCAGGGCCTGGTCGGGCGGCGAGAGCTCGGACACGGACTTGCCGGTGCGCTCGACCACGGAGAAGAGCCGGATGGGCCCCACTTCCTGCTGTATGCCCTGGAACACGACCACCTCGTCGGCCGACGCGCCCACGAAGAACTGGTCCTGGGTCCACTGCCAGCCGAAGTAGCCGCCGACGCCCGCGGCGACGACGGCCACGGACAACACCGAGACCAGCACGGGCCAGACCCGGCGACGCTTGCCCGGCCGCCGGGAACTCCGCGGGGCCGGCGCGTCGAAGTCGTCGTCGCTGATCACCGGCTGCGGGGCGGTGGCCGACTCGGCTCGCCCCGGAGAGGTCTCGTGGGGACCGGGCGGCAGGCGCGTCATGCCCGCCGCGCCGACCACGGCCGCCTCGGCGGGCAGCTGCTGCCCGTCGGTGATCTCCAGCACGTCGGCGAGCACGCAGGTGATGTTGTCCGGCCCGCCACCGCGGTTCGCCAGGTCGATGAGTTGGCGGACGACCTCTTCCGGATCCTCGAAATTGGTGAGGGTGGCGTGCATCGTCTCCGCGCTCACCACTCCCGACAGGCCGTCGGAGCAGAGCAGATAGCGGTCGCCCACCTGCGCCTCGCGCAACGTGAGGTCGGGATCGACCTCGCCGCTGCCGTCGAGCGCGCGCAGCAGGATCGAGCGCTGCGGATGCGTCGCGGCCTCTTCGGGGGTGATGCGCCCGTCGTCGACGAGCTGCTGCACCAGCGTGTGGTCGTGGGTGATCTGGTAGAGCTCCCCGCGTCTGAGCAGGTAGGCGCGCGAGTCGCCGACGTGCACGAGCGCGACCTGGGTGCCGTGCCAGAGCATCGCGGTGAGCGTGGTGCCCATGCCCTTGAGGCTGGGATCCCGACCCACCATCTCGTGCAGCTTGCGATTGGCGTCGCGTACGGCCGCCTCGATGGCGTTGAGCAGGTCACCACCCTGCTGGGCCTCTTCGAGAGAGGCCATTGCGGCGATGGCGACGGAGCTCGCCACCTCGCCGTGAGCGTGCCCGCCCATACCGTCCGCGACGGCGAGCAGGCGGCCGCTAGCGTACGCCGAGTCCTCGTTTCCTTCGCGGAGGAGGCCGACGTCCGAGCGGGCCGCGTAGCGGAGTGCGATGGTCATTTGCGCAATTCAATGACTGTCTTGCCGACACGGACGGGAACGCCGAGCGGAACCGGGGTCGGACGGGTGACTTTCGAGCGGTCGAGATATGTGCCGTTGGTTGAACCGAGATCTTCCACGATCCACTGACCGTCCTGAGGGAAGAGCCGGGCATGCCGGCTGGATGCGTAGTCGTCGCTGACTACCAGCGTGGCGTCGTTCGCCCGGCCAATGGTGATGGGCGTCTCCGTGAGGTTAATGGTGGTGCCTTGCAAGGGGCCACCTGTCACAACAAGCTGGCGTGGCTCGCCCTTCTTGCTCTTGGGCTTTGCCACGGCTTTGGCAGGTTTGACCCCCTTGCGTGGACCAGCAGGAGCCGTACGTGACCCGAACAAGTCAGTCCGGATCACGCCGACTGCGGCAATGACGAAAAACCACAGCACCGCCAGGAAGGCGAGCCGGATCAGCAGCAGCGTGAGCTCGGACATGGACCGTCTGTCTACCCCTAATCGCGCCGGAACACCAGAGTCGTGCGCCCCAGCGTCACTCGCGTGCCGTTCTGGAGCTCGATTCTGCGTACCGGCTGGCCATTGACGAACGTGCCGTTCGTCGATCCGAGATCGACGAGAGCGACCTGTTGACCCTCGACGCGTAGCTCCGCGTGATGACGCGACACGCCGGGGTCGACGAGACGAAGATCGCAGTCGGTGCCGCGTCCTAGCAAGGTCACCGGAGTGGTGAGCTCGTAGGAGCGGTCGCCCTGCGGGTCGTCCTGAGTTGAGACGAGCAGCCGGGGCCGCCCGCCGAAAGCGTTGGGCCTAGACGGTGGCAGATCGCTCGCCGGCTGGCGAATCTCGTCCTGCTCGACCGTCGCGCCGCGGATGACGCCGGACCTGATGCGGAACAGTCCCACAGCCAGGTCGGCGGCGGTCTCGAAACGGACCCGGACCGGTCCCACGAAGGAGTAGCCCTGCTCTTTGGCGTACTCCCTGGCGAGGTTGGCCAGCTCGTGGCTGATGCTGTCGGCGTAAACCTCAAGCCGTTCGCTGTCGGTCGTGGACAGCTCGACCACGAAGTCGTTGGGCACGAGAGTGCGACCCTGGGCGACGATCGCCGCCCGCTCGTCCATCTCCCGCTGCACCGCGCTGGCGACCTCGACCGGCTGAAGGTCAGATTTGAACGCCCGCGCAAAGGCCCCCTCAACCAAGCCTTCGAGCCGTCGCTCGAAGCGCTGAAGGACTCCCACCGGGTACCTCCCTTCTCCGTGCATATGATCGCGGCCCCCAAACGCCGGTGGCGTCCGGTCTCCGCTCGTCCCACGTCGCGGCGGTCCAGGCGCTCGTGGCCCTCGCGCCCAGCTCCTCCGCTCCCGTGTCTTATGCGATCGTATCCGGGTTCAGTACCACTGGCTGTTACGTGCTACTGTTTCTCAGCACCCACAAGGGCGGGTGGCGGAACGGCAGACGCGCACGGTTCAGGTCCGTGTGTCCGAAAGGACGTGAGGGTTCAAATCCCTCCTCGCCCACCTCGGATCTTCCGATCAAATCGGCAGACCCACACTGACGAAAGCAGCCTCGGTTCGCAAGAGCCGGGGCTTCTTCTTTTCCAAGAACCTTCCGCGTGGCGCTGCCCAGGGGCGAAAAGGTACGCCCGGCCGGTTGCAACCCGCTTACGAGTCACTTTCCGGCCGGGCGATGTGTTTTAGCCCACAGCGAACGCAGGGTCAGACGGCGAGTGTCCGGGTGTCGAGCAACTGGCCGAGCAGATCCGTCAGGCTCACCATGCCGATGACCACGCCGTTGGCCCCGGTGACCAGCGCCAGATGCGAGCGGGCCTCCTGCAGCGCGGTCACGGCCTCCGGCACCTGCGTGACACAGGCCAGCCGGGGCACCGGACGGGCCAGCTCGCCCGCCGTACGGTTGGGCTCCAGCAGGGTGTCACGGGCGTGCAGGACGCCGTTGACGCCCTCCACGGCGGCCGCCCCGTCGGCCGGGTCCGCGCCCCGCACGAGCAGCCTGAGGTGGCCGCTGCGCGCGGCCTCCCGCCGGATCTCGGTCGCGCCGGCGGACGACGGCACGGCCGTCACCTTGTCGATCGGGACCATCAGCCGTTCGATGCCCTCGGCCTCGAAGCGCAGCGCCCTGGTCAGCAGGTCGTGCTCCTCCCGGTCGAGCAGGCCCATCCGGCCGGACTCGCCCACCAGCATGGCGAGCTGGCGGGGCGTCCTGGTGGTGGCCAGCTCGTCGCGCGGCTGCACGCCGAACAGGCTCAGCAGCAGGTTGGTGACCCCGTTCAGCGAGGACAGCAGCGGGCGCATCACCCAGGTGAAGCCGCGGAAGGGCAGCGTCAGGATCAGCGCCGCCCGCTCGGGGTTGGTCAGCGCCCACGACTTGGGCGCCATCTCGCCCACGACCATGTGCAGGAACGTCACCAGCGCCAGCGCGATCGTCAGCGCGATCGGCAGCCGCAGCGACTCCGAGACGCCGATGGCGGCGAAGACCGGCTCCAGGTAGTGCTCGATCGCCGGCTCGGTGACCTGGCCGAGCCCCAGCGTGCAGAGCGTGATGCCGAGCTGGGCCCCCGCGAGCATCAGCGACAGCTGGCGGCTGCCGCCCACGGCGGACCTGGCGGCGATTCTGACGAGCCGGTTGCCGCCACCGGCCATCTCCTCCAGCCGGTGGCGCCTGGAGGACACGAAGGCGAACTCCGCGGCCACGAACAGCGCGTTGAGGGCCAGCAGGACGACGCCGATCAGGATCATCGTCATCGCGCCGCCTCCACATGCTTGGCCGGCGCCAGCCGCACCCACTCGGGCACGCGGCGGTTGAGCGACATCACGGTCAGCTCCGCGTGATGCTCGTCCTCGTCCTCGGTGAACGGGTCGTCCTCGGGGACGGTCTCGACCGTCACCGTGT
This sequence comes from Nonomuraea sp. NPDC049714, assembly GCF_044465295.1. Taxonomy (NCBI): domain Bacteria; kingdom Bacillati; phylum Actinomycetota; class Actinomycetes; order Streptosporangiales; family Streptosporangiaceae; genus Nonomuraea; species Nonomuraea sp. NPDC049714. The sequence goes on from NZ_JBITLM010000017.1 coordinate 164,096, forward strand.
CGCCCGGCTCCGGCATCCGGCCCAGCTTGGCCAGGATCAGCCCGCCGAGGGTGTCGTAGTCGTCGCTCTCGGGCAGCGCGACGCCGGTGGCCCGCTCGACCTCGTCGAGCCGCAACCGGCCGGGCACCTCCCAGGCGCCGTCCGGCCGCCGCACGGCGCCGACGGGGTCCGGGTCGTTCTCGTCGACGAGCTCGCCGACCAGCTCCTCGGCCAGGTCCTCGACGGTGATCACGCCGGCGAGACCGCCGTACTCGTCGATGACGCAGACGATGTCGTCCTTCGCCACGCGCATCCTGTCGAGCACGACCGGCAGCGGCAGCGAGTCGGGCACCAGCAGCGGCGGGCGGGTGATGTCGGCGATCCGGCCCACGTCCAGGCCGGCGTCGTCCAGGCCGCCCTTGTTCAGGCCGAAGGTGAGCAGCTCACGCACCCCGGTCACCCCGACCACGTCGCCGTCGCCGCCGAGCACCGGATAGCGGGAGTGACCGCACTGGCGCATCGCCTCGACCAAAGCGGACAGGGGCTGGGAATCGCGGAGTGCGACCACTCTGGGGCGCGGTACCATGATCTCCTCGGCCGAGTGGTCGCCGAATTCCAGAGCCCGCTCCAGCAGTGCTGACAGCCGAGGGGGGAGTTCGCCCGCCTCGGTCGACTCTTCGATGATCCTGGAAAGCTCCTCGGGGGTGGCGCCGTGCTCCACCTCCTCGACAGGCTCGATCCCGAGCTTCCTCAGCAGGCCGGTGGCCGCCGAGTCGAACAGCCGGATCAGCGGGCCCACGACGGCCAGGTAGGCGAGCGTCGAGCCGGCCAGAAACTTGGCCACGGGCTCCGGCCTGGCGATGCCGAGGTTCTTGGGGGCCAGCTCGCCGAGCACCATCTGCACGACGGTGGCCACGAGCACGCCGATGGCGACGGACAGTCCGGCGATCATGGTCTCGGACAGGCCGGCGTCCGTCAGCCAGGGACGTACGATCACCGCGATGGCGGGCTCGGCCAGAAAGCCGACCAGCAGCGCGGTGACGGTGATGCCGAGCTGAGCGCCCGACAGCATGAAGGACAGACGCGAGGTCACCCGCAGCGCCTTTTCGGCGGCCGCGTCACCGGCGGCGGCCTGCTCGCGCAGCACACCTCGGTCCGCGGCGACGAAGGCGAACTCCTGGGCGACGAAGTAGCCCGTCGCGGCGGTGAGCAGGAAAAGGGCCAACAGCCCCAGATAGGCGCTCACCGTGGCGAGCTCTCAGGGGAACCCGTGCTCGTGCACGGGCAACTACTCCATGAGTCCGGAGCGGACACGATCATCCCTTCGATAGAGGTCGTCCACAAACCTAACGATGCAGCTTGCCTCTCTGTTTCCGGGAGTGACTTAAGGCGCGTTCTGCGTACTTTTCCGTGGGAAAAGCTTGGCGAGAAGACTGCACTGATGGGGGGTTGGACGTAGCGTCTATGCCAAGCGAAGGGAAGTAGAAACCAAGTGTCTGAGGACGATCGGACGCGGGCCATGCGCTCGCCAGGCGACGGCCGGCCGCTGCCACGCGGGAACGACGACGGGTCCCGCTCGGCGGGGGCGCCGGCGCAGCGGTTCCCGCAGCGGCCGGGCGCGCGCCCGACTCCGGCCGGCCCGCCGGTCGCCGACGACGCGACCGTCGTCAACTCGCCGATGGCCGACCAGCGGCCCAAGGGGAGGGTGTACGGCAAGCAGCGGTCGGGCGGCGGCGGCCCGGTCAAGCCCCTGCGCGGGGGTGCTGAGGCGTCCCCCTCGGGGCCGAGGCCACCCCGCAGGCGCATCCGCGGCCGCACCGTGCTGACGATCATCGCGGCGTTCCTGGCGGTGCTGCTCCTGACGACCGTGGGCCTGTTCATCTGGATCGACGGAAAGCTGGCCGGCATCGACAAGGTGCTCGACGACTACGAGGGCCGCCCCGCCGACACCCCCGGCACCAACTGGCTGCTGGTCGGCTCCGACAGCCGCAAGGGCCTGTCCGCAGCCCAGCGCAGGAAGCTCGCCACGGGCAGGAGCGCGGGCCAGCGGACCGACTCGATGATGCTGCTGCACCTGCCGGAGGGCAGCGACAGGCCGACGCTGGTCAGCCTGCCCCGCGACTCGGCGGTCACCATCCCCGGCCGGGGCCGCAACAAGCTCAACGCCGCCTACGCGATCGGCGGCCCCCCGCTGCTGGTCCAGACCGTCGAGACGGTCACCGGCGTGCACATCGACAACTACATGGAGATCGGCTTCGCCGGCTTCGTGGACATCGTCGACGCGGTGGGCGGGGTCGAGATCGACGTCCGCGCGGCCGTGAACGACCCCAAGGCCGGTCTCAAGCTGAAGAAGGGCAAGCAGGTCCTCACCGGCGGCCAGGCGCTCGGCTACGTCCGCACCCGTAAGGGCGGCGCGCTGCCCGACTTCGAGCGGACCAAGCGGCAGCGCCAGTTCCTCAGCGCGGTCGTGAAGAAGGCGGCCAGTCCGGGCGTGCTGATCAACCCCTTCACCTCGCTCCCGCTGGCCTCGGCCGCCACCGAGGCGGTCGCCGTCGACAACGGCACGGGCGTGTTCGACATGCTCTCGCTGGGCCTGGCCATGGGCGACAGCCCGGTGACCACGGTGGTGCCGTTCGGCGGCAGTGAGCTCGCGGGCGGCGGCACGGCCGTCAAGTGGGACAGGACGAAGGCGCTGGCCCTGTTCAACGCGCTCAAGGAGGACAAGCCGGTGCCCAAGGACATCCTCGACCCCAACTGACCGTCCCCGGCTCCGGTGCGATGCGCGCCGGAGCCGGCGCGTTCATTACCGTGCTGGCATGACTGTCTCTGAGAAGTTGCACGCGATCGGCCGGCCGCTGCTGGACGCCCAGCTGGCGCATCCCACGGTGGTCGGCATCGGGCGGGGTGATCTGGCCGAGCCGGTCTTCAGGTCGTGGCTGGAGCAGGACTACCTGTTCCTGCTCGACTACGTCCGGGTGTTCTCCCGGCTGGCCTGGCAGGCGCCGTCGGAGCACCTGGGGGATCTGGTGGACCTGGCGCACGCCACCTTCCACGACGAGCTGGATCTGCACAGGTCGCTGTCGGCCGGGTTCGGGGCGGATCTCGACGGGGCCGTCAAGGGGCCGGCGTGTGAGGCGTACACGGCGTTCCTGCTGGAGTCGGCGGCTTCGTACGCGGACGGGCTCGCCGCGCTTTATCCGTGTATGTGGGGATATTCGACGCTTGGCCAGATATTGGCGGAAAATCCGCCGGTTGAGCCGCGGTACCGGGCCTGGGTGGACACCTACGCCGATCCCGGGTTCGCGGCGCTGACCGGGCGGATCGGGCAGATGATCGACGAGGCGGACCCGGACCCCGCGCGGGCGGAGGCGCTCTTCACCGAGGGCATGCGTCACGAGCTGGCCTTCTGGAGCGTGCCGTAGTCGTCCACAGGCTGTGGACGACGCGGTGGGATCAGTAGTCTGGTGGCATGCCGGAACTTCCCGAAGTGGAATCTCTCACCGGTTTCCTGCGCGAGCGGGCGGTGGGGCGCACCATCCTGGGCGTCGACGTGGTGGCCTTCCAGGCCCTCAAGACCTTTGACCCGCCGGTCACCGCCCTGGGCGGGCTGACCGTCACGGGGGTGTCGAGACACGGCAAGTTCCTCGACCTCGACTGCGACGGGCTTCACCTGATCTTCCACCTGGCCCGGGCGGGCTGGCTGCGCTGGCGTGAGGACCTGACAGGCGCCAAGCCGGTACGGCCGGGCAAGGGGCCCCTCGCCGTCCGGGTGCGCCTGGCGCCCGACGACGAGGGGCCGGCGCCCGGCTTCGAGCTGACCGAGGCGGGGACGCAGAAACGCCTCGCCGTCTATGTCACGAAAAATCCGGATGATGTGCCGGGTGTCGCCGCGCTCGGCCCCGACCCGCTCGACGACTCCTTCGACGTGGCCGCGCTCAAGCGCATCGTGGGCGGAAACCGTACCCAGATCAAGGGTCTGCTGCGCGACCAGAAGGTGATCGCCGGCATCGGCAACGCCTACTCCGACGAGGTGCTGCACGCCGCGAAGATGTCCCCGTTCAAGATCGCGGCGACGCTCACCGACGACCAGATCGCCGACCTGCACGAGGCCATCATCACCACGCTGCGCGAGGCGGTGGAGCGGGCGCACGGCCTGGCGGCCAAGGACCTCAAGGCGGAGAAGAAGTCCGGCCTGCGGGTCCACAACCGGGCCGGGCAGCCCTGCGACGTGTGCGGTGACATGATCCGCGAGGTCTCCTTCGCCGACTCCTCGCTGCAGTACTGCCCCACCTGCCAGACAGGCGGCAAGCCGCTGGCCGACCGCCGCCTGTCCAAGCTGCTGAAGTAGCCCCTACACGCGGGCGGGCACCGGGGCGGGGGTCCGCGCGCGCAGACCGAAGGCGACGATGACCGCCGCGAGCAGCGTGGCCGTCACGGGCACCACCAGGGCGGCGCGCAGGGCGTCGATCCCGGCCGAGCCCCCGGTCAGCGCGGCCACGTTGACGGCGGTGACCGCCGACAGCCCGAGCGCGGCCCCGAACTGGAAGGACGTGTTGATCAGCCCGCCGGCCAGCCCCTGCTCGTGCTCGGCGATCCCCTCGGTCGCGACGATCGTCAACGGGCCGTAGACGAAGGCGAACATCAGCCCGATCAGCAGCATCGACGGCAGCATGGCCGCGTACGTCCAGTCCATCCCGACGCCCAGGAACAGCGCGAAGGCCACCAGCCCGGACACCAGGCCGCCGAAGATCACCCGGGCGTTGCCGAACCGGTTGACCAGCAGGGGCGTGAGGGTGGGCGCGAGGATCACGTCGGCGGCGGCGGCCAGCAGCGCGAGACCGGTCTGGATCGCCGACCAGCCACGCAGTTCCTGCAAATAGAGGGTGATCAGGAACTGGAAGCCGAAGAAGGCGGCGGTGAGCAGGATCGCCGCCAGGTTCGCCCGCACCAGCGGCCCGGATCGGAACACGCCGAGGCGGATCAGCGGCTCGGCCGAGCGCCGCTCGATGGCCACGAACGCCGCCACCAGCGCCAGCCCGCCGGCGAACGCGCCGACGGTCCAGGGCCAGCCCTCGGCCGGATGCTCCAGCCGTACCACGCCATAGACCAGCAGCATCATCGCGCCGGTGATGGTCACCGCGCCCGGCACGTCGAACCGGCCGCCGGCGGGCGGCGGCGCGGCGGGCTCCTTGATCAGCGGGACGGCGACGAGCAGGATCGCCAGCGCCAGGATCACCGGCGCGAAGAACACCCACCGCCAGCCGATGGCGGTCAGCAGACCGCCGATCACCAGGCCGAGCGCGAAGCCGGCGGCGGCCGTCCCCGCGTAGATCAGCAGTGCCTTGTTGCGCAGCCTGCCCTCGGCGAAGCTGGTGGTGATCAGCGAGAGCCCCGCCGGGGTCATGAACCCCGCGGCCACCCCGGTGACGAACCTGGCGACCAGCAGCACCCAGCCCTCGTTCGCGAAGCCGCCCAGCCCGGAGAAGACCAGGAACACGGTCAGCCAGATCAGGAACATCCTGCGCCTGCCCAGCAGGTCGGCCGCCCGGCCGCCGAGCAGCATGAATCCGCCGTAGCCCAGCACGTAGGCGCTGACCACGCCGCTCAGCATCGTGGTCGACAGGCCGAGGTCGGCGCGGATGGCGGGCAGGGCGACGTTCAGCATGGCGACGTCGATGCCCTCAAGGAAGATCGCTCCGCACAGCACCATCAGCACGCCCAGCGGGCGGCCTCTGAGTCGTTCGGCAGTAGGCATATCGGAAAACCCCCGGTTACGTTCTCGCATATCAGTTACCTCTTGTAACCGTCCACATCATGGGGCAGCATGAACAGACATGGAAGACGGCACTTCAAAGTCACCCGGTTACTGCGACAGCACCGTCCCCGACGACGACTACGACGTCCGCCAGTGGGACGTCAGGGAGGGCTGCGAGGTCCGGCAGATCCTGGACCGCGTCGCCGACAAGTGGTCGCTGCTCGTCATCGCCCTGCTCGACTGTCAGAGCCTGCGCTTCACCCAGCTGCGCCGCGAGATCGACGGCGTCAGCCAGCGGATGCTCAGCGTCACGCTGCGCCAGCTCGAGCGCGACGGCCTGGTGACCCGCACCGTCCACCCCGTGGTGCCGCCGCGCGTCGACTACGCGCTCACGCCGCTCGGCCGCACCCTGCACGAGACGATCAAGTCGCTGGTGACCTGGACCGAGCAGCACCAGCGGGAGATCGCCGAAGCGCGTGCTGCGTACGACTCGCGACGCGAGATGATGGAGGCATGACGGTTCCCGAAGTCGAGGCGCGAGACGTCCCCGCCGACGCATACCTCTTGGACGTGCGCGAGCAGGACGAATGGGTGGCGGGTCACGCCCCCGAAGCGGTGCACATCCCCATGACGCAGATCCAGTCCCGCCTCGACGAGGTGCCCGGCGACCGGACTGTTTACGTCGTCTGCCGGGTGGGCGGCCGCTCGATGCAGGTCGCCGCCTGGCTCAACCAGGTCGGCCGCGAGGCGATCAACGTCGACGGCGGCATGCGCTCCTGGGAGCACGAGAAGCGTCCGATGGTGAGCGAGACGGGTCAGCAGCCCTTCGTCGCCTGAACGAACTTGTCAGGATCGTGCCGTCATCGGCCGGTACTGCTTTAAGACGCAGGTCAAGGGCCACCCGCACGGTTGCGGATGGCCCCGCGAACTCGCCAGTGTCAGCAAGCCCTGTACGCCGACCAGCTGAAGCCCGAGCGTCAGCGGCTCAGACGTACTGGTTGCGTCGCCACTTGCCATCCTTGCAAACCAGGTGTTGGCCTCGTTTGTTGGAGATGCACACCCTTACGTAGACGAACTTTATGGACTTGGAGCCGGTGCGGACGAAGTTTCCAAAGTTGGTGCCGTGGGAGCCGCAGCTGGTGTCCTTCTTCCAGGCGCCGTACCCCCTGGTTCCGTCGGTGTGTATCCACTCAATCCGGGCCCGCACCCCATGGTTGTCAGCGGGACAGATGTCGCGCACCTTGAAGTTCCGAAAGATGACCTTCTTCCGGTTGACGAAGTCGACGGTCGTCTGGGCGTACCCGGCGCCGGCACGGTCAGGGTTTGACACGCGGGCGGAGGACACTCCGTCTCTCGCCTGCGCCGGGCTTGCCACCAGCAGCCCGCTCAACGCTGCGATGCCCAGCACGGCGCCCAGAATGCGTGTCTTCAACAGTCCTCCAGCAAGAGATGTCGCGGTTCGCCTTGGAGTGAACTCCAGCGCGCGGAGTGATCATTGCACTCGTCGGCAGCACTGTGGAATACGCCGGGAATACGCCTGGTCACCCGGAGTCGAGAGATGACTTCGGGCGAGACGGTCGGTCCGTACAGCCCCCGGTGGTGGCCGATCTAGGACGAATGGTGCATCATGGGGGCGCGAGCTGGGATGATCCCGGCTTCGTGTACCAACCCCCCGCGGGAGCTTGGGGCAACCAGGCTGAGAGGGTAGCTACTGCTGCTGCCGACCGCATGAACCTGTCCGGATAGTGCCTCTACGGCGCGTACTTCCGCTCCGGTGCAGGTCAAAGGCCACCCACGGGGTTCGTAGGTGGCCTCTTTGACCCTCGTACAGCTACGAAGTACAGCAGTAGGCCTCTAGGCTCTGCGCCTGCTCAACGAGAATGACCCCAGCAGTTGGGGGAGTCACTGCCAGGAGCGGTAGTCGCGAGGTTGCGGCGCTGAGTTCCCCCGCACCGATCTGTTCCGCGCACAGTCACTGGGTGTCCCCGGCGTCCCCGCTGACTCCGAGCGCGTGTTTGGTGCTCACGCCCCGTGCGCATCACACCGAACGGTCCTACGTAACCCTATACAGGTGATAGGGAGGGTTTTGCCAATGGAGTCCGCGCTTGCAGCGGTAGGCGTGCTCAGTGAGCGCTGTGTAAGCCGCATCGCCTGCCGCGCATTTCTTCAAGGTGCTGTAGGTAGCTACGCGGACATCTGCGCTGGCCGGGGATGCGCTGACGAACAGCGTCAAGCAACTCGCTCCTACCAGCACAGTCGCCGTCAAGAATCGCTTCATAAAACACCTTTCTCTACTTCGCCACATACGGGGGTGCGGCGAATTGTCTTGTGCCTCAGCTGAAACGGGCATCGGGTTACTCCGAAGTCGGTTCCACTACTGTTCTAGTAGGCGCCGGTATGTTTCGGGTATGTTGTGCCTGCGCGTCAGGCTCAGTTGCGAGACCAGCACCATCGTGGCCGTCAGGTGGCCGGGGGCGTAGGTCGTTGACGCTGGACGATGAGTTCCCTGCGCATCACTATTCGCGGTGGTCAGAGGCCTGGCTCCGGAAGGCCGTCCAGCGCTCCACCGAGTTTCCTCAGGGCCTCACAGGTGGCTTCGTCAGTAGCGTCGGTGTAGACCTCCATCGTCATTTTGATGTTGCTGTGGCGCAGAATCCGCATGGCTACGCGGGGGTGTACGTCCAGTGCGGCCAGCAGCGTGGCGCACGTCCCTCGGGTGCCATGGACGGTGATTCGGCGTATGCCCGATTTAGCGATGCGGGCATCGAATCGGGCGTTGAACTTGGTGGGGTCGAGGGCCTTGCCCAGGGGTGAGGTGAAGACCAGGCCGGTCTCCTGCCAACGCTCCGCAGCTTCCTCGCGGTCGTGGTCCTGTTGCTGCTTGTGGAGTCGGAGGGCGGCGGTGCAAATTCCCGGCAGGGGTAGCGGCGCCTCGGAGCCTTCGGTCTTCACGGCCCGTCGCAGGAGTTGGTCACCGACCCGTTGGAGTTGCTCGCCGACGTAAAGTTCGCCAGCGTCGAGGTCCACGTACTTCCAGTCGAGTCCGAGCACCTCCCCCTTGCGGAGCCCGTGTAATCCGCCAGTCGATTGGCTCTGCTGTCCGGTGTGAAGGGTGGAACGGGTCGGAAGAGTGACACGTCTTTCGCTCCGAGTGTCCTAGCGGATGATGTTGGTCGTGAACGCTTGATCTCATAGTGTGCGCCCTTCGTACAAGATCGGACAGAGATGAGAGCTACCCAAGCGTGACAAACCCGGTTGGAGCTCCGGCTGCCTCGCTGGCAGGGTAGGCGGTTCTAAGCTCTGGACTATAAGGATGCTGGCCGACAGTTTGTTCGAAAGGCTATCGGCTTGCACCTTTGACCTGCTGGTTCGCAACTTCGTGTTACGAAGAGGCGTTGGAGATCGGCTACTTCGCGGTGCCTTTGAAGGATGAGAAGCTCGGCAGGGGCTCGCTTTCGCGATGAGTGTCGACGCCCTCACTTGGCGGAGCTCGCGTGTAGCGGTGCGTTGCAAGAGAACACAACGCTGCATGTCCGCATGACCAGCATCAGCGTGCACGGTTGTACAGCCACCAAGTACAGCTACCGCCACGCACGTAGCTGTACTCCTGCGGACCTGCACGGACTCTCCCGAGGGCGCGATGGCAGCTACCCCGGTGGTGGCCGATCTAGGACGAATGGTGCATCATGGGGGCGCGAGCTGGGATGATCCCAGCTTCGTGTACCAACCCCCCGCGGGAGCTTGGGGCAACCAGGCTGAGAGGGTAGCTACTGCTGCTGCCGACCGCATGAACCTGTCCGGGTAATGCCGGCGTAGGGAGTGCGCGATGTCGCATGCCGTCCACGACGACGAAGTCCCCCTCACCCTCGAAAGCGCGGCGCCCAAGACGCTGGGCGTGCTCGACCAGGGCGCGCTCTGGGCCAACCTGGCCGTCAGCCTGCTGGGCTTCTCCGGCGCGCTGTTCCTGATCGACCCGCTGGGCGGCGCCCCGCTGACGCTGGCCGCCGCGCTGACCGCGACGGTCGTGGGCAGCCTGATCGGCACCGCCATGGTGGGGCTGTCGGCCATCCCCGGCACGCAGACCGGGCAGCCCGCGATGGTGCTGCTGCGCGGCCTGTTCGGGGCCCGGCTGTCCTACATCCCGACGGCGCTCAACATCATCCAGATGATCGGCTGGGGCGCGTTCGAGCTCTGGGTCATCTCGATGGGCGCGATGGCCATCTTCGGCGACACCGTCCCGTACGCGGTGTGGGTGATCGTCGCCGGGGTGCTGACCACGGTGCTGACCATCTGGCCGCTCGGCGCGATCAGGCTGCTGCGCCGCTACATCACCATCGCCGTGATCATCGCGCTCATCTGGTTCGCCGTACGGTTCCTCGGCGACGCGCCGCCGCAGACGGGCGGCAGCTGGACGGCGTTCATGCCCGCGGTCGACTACGTGATCGCGCTGTCGGTGTCGTGGGTGCCGCTCGCCGCCGACTTCGCCCGGCACTCCAGGTCCAGCCGGGCCGCCTTCACCGGGGTCGTCGGCGGCTACACGCTGGCCCAGGTCGCCTGCCTCGGGCTCGGTGTCTACGCGGTGGCCATCGCGGGGGCCGGGGCGGTGGCGGCCGACAGCACGGCGGTGTTCGTGCCCTTCGTGGCCGCGCCGCTGGGCGCGCTGTTCTTCGCCATCCTCGTGCTGCGCGAGGCCGACCAGTCCTTCGCCAACGTCTACTCCACGACCGTCTCGCTGCAGAACCTCATGCCGCGGGTCGACAGGCGGATCCTCAGCACCGTCATCGGCGTGCTCACCGTCGCCATCGCGCTCGTGGTCGACGTGACGTCCTACGGCGCGTTCCTCGGCCTGATCGGCGCGGTCTTCGTGCCGATGTTCGCGGTGCTCGCCGTGGACTACTTCCTGCTCGGCGGCTCGACCCGCTGGAACACCGCCGAGAACGCGCCCGCCCGCTGGTCGATGCTGCTGCCCTGGGCGCTCGGCTTCGCCGCCTACTGGCTGACCACCTCGACCCCCACGATCGCCCAGTGGGACGGGATGTGGGCCGCGGTCCGCGAGGCGATCGGCTTCACCAGGGAGCCGTGGATGAACGGCGCGCTGGGCGGAGCCATCGTGGCGGCCCTGGTCACGCTGGCGGTGGGCGCGCTCAGGCGCCGCGCGACTCGCGACGCTCGACGTTGAGCAGGTGGCGCTTGGCGGCCGCGCCTCCCGCGTAGTCGCCGAGCTCGCCGTCCTCCCGCACGACCCGGTGACACGGCACGACCACGCACACGGGGTTGGAGCTGAGCGCGTTGCCGACCGCGCGCAGCGCGCGCGGCCGGCCGATGAGCTCGCCGATCCGCTCCATGGTGGTGGTCGTGCCGTACGGGACCGCCATCGTCTTCTGCAGCACCGTGCGCGCGAACGACGTGGCGAGGGCCAGGTCGACCGGCGTGGCGAAGGCCCGCAGCCGGCCGGAGAAGTAGGCGTCCAGCTCCCTGCGCACCGGGTCCAGCCGCCGGGCGTCGGTGCCGATCATGCTGCCGACGTGCTTGGCGACGCGCTCGTACACGATGTTCTCGTCCTCGAAGCTGCACGAGGCGAGGCCCCTGGAGGTCACCGCGAGCACCAGCCGGCCGACCGCGCCGTCATAGGTGCCGAAGGCGACATCGAGCGGCCGATCGTCCCGATAGGTGTCGGACGTCACCCGCAGCAGGGCTTCGAGGTCGCCTGACATGCTTTCACCCTCTTCAGCCAGCCACGGAAATGCCGTGACCGCAGCGTATCGGACGGATCGCCCGGCATGAGCGCCACGCCACAGGCACTATGGAGATGTGGGGGACCTAAGGGCTGGGAGTGACGATGAGATAGCCCGCGCTGTGCTCGACAGCTCGCCCAACGCCGTGGTGGCCTTCGACAGGGACCAGAGTGTCCTGGTCTGGAACGCGGCGGCGGAGCGGCTCTTCGGCTGGACCGCCGAGGACATGCTGGGGCGCAGGGCGCCGATCGTGCCGGAGGAGCTGACCGCCGAGCACCACGCCGTGCTGGAACGGGTCCGTACCGGCGAGCAGGTCTCGCTGCGCACCAAGCGCGTGCGCGGCGACGGGGAGCTGCTCGACGTGCGGGTGGACATCAGCGCGCTGCTCACGGGCAGCGCGGTGGCCGGCTACGTCTGCGTCTACCACCTGGTCCGGATGGACGACGCCGCCAAGAACCGGATGGCGCGCCGGGCCAGGCTGGTGCGCCGGCTCACCGACGTGGTGGGCGACATCAACGCCGAGCTGGACCTGCCCGCCGTGCTCGAACGGATCACGGCCAGCCTCACCGAGCTCACCGGCGCGGACGCGGGCGGGTTCGTGCTCATCGACGGGGAGCGGCTACGGCTGGTCAGCACCTACCAGCTCCCGCGCACGCTGCAGGGCACCACCACCGACCTCCACTCCAGTCTGGTCGGCAAGCTGCTGCGCACCGGCAAGACCGTCATGCTGGAGTCACAGGGGCTCGACGGGCTGGTGTGGGCCGAGCTGAAGGGGCTGCACACGATCGCGCTGGGCCTGGCCGCCGTCGGCGGACGCCCGTACGGCGCCCTCTACGCGCTGTTCGCCAAGCGTAAGCCGGGGCATCTGGAGCTGGAGCTGCTGGAGCTGCTCGCCGGTCACGCGGGCATCGCGGTCGGCAACGCGGTCGCCTACCAGGACGCGGTGCGGCAGCGGGCGCACGAGCGAGCGGTGTTCGACGCCAGCGCCGACGGCATCGCGGTGCTCGACGGCGATGGCCGGGTGCTCAGGTGGAACCCGGCGGCGGCCGAGCTCACCGCCGTCTCCGCCGAGGAGGTCATCGGGCAGAAGCCGCCGTTCCCACTGCCCGCCCCCGGCGAGAAGCTCACCTTCCAGCTCGGCACCGGGCGCTGGCTCGACGTGGTCAGCGCGCAGATCGAGGAGACCGGCGAGCTGGTCGTCGACTTCCGTGACGTGACCGCCGCCAAGGAGCTGGAGGAGGCCAAGGACCTGTTCCTGGCCACGACCAGCCACGAGCTGCGCACCCCGATCACCATCGTGCGCGGCTTCGCCAGCACTCTGGACACCCGCTGGGACAAGCTGAGCGACGCCGAGCGGCGGTCGGCCGTGCACACCATCGCCGAGCGGTCCCGGTCGCTCGGGCAGCTCATGGACCACCTGCTGCTGGGGGCCAGGGCGGGCGCGGAGGAGCAGGTGGTCAGGGACGAGCCGTTCGACCTCGCCGAGCGGGTGCACGCGGCGACGTTGGGGCTGCCGGTGCTGTCGGACAAACATCGGGTCGAAGTGAGCATCGGCGCCGGGCTGCCGCAGGTGAGGGGGGACGCGCTCGCCACCGACATCGTCCTCGGGCAGCTGCTGGAGAACGCCTTCAAATACTCCCCCGAAGGGGGGCTGATCCGGGTGGCGGCCTGGTCGGAGAACGGCGGGGTTACCGTGGTCGTCGACGACGAGGGCGTCGGCATCGCGGAGCCGGACCGGGAGCGCGTCTTCGAGCGGTTCGTGCAGGTGGACAGCGGTGACCGCAGGAGGTTCGGCGGCGTCGGCCTCGGCCTCTACATCGTGCGCAGCCTGGCCAGGGCGCAGGGCGGCGACGTGAGCGCCCATCCGCGACCGGACGGAGGCACCCGGATGAAGCTCAAACTGAGGTGCGCATCTTCTATCGGATCCGACACACCGATGCGGTAACGAGGTGGTCACAGTTGAGCTGATCTATCGTCCGATGTGTACAAGCTGTGATCGAGATGCGGTTTCTGGGATCGAGTAACGGGGCATTTCGGTCGTACCGGGGAGTGTTCCCGCGGGGGGCACTGGGAGCGGGGAGGTGGGTGTGTCAAGCGTCGTGCTGCTGCCGTACGCGCCGTCCAGCGTCGCCGTTGCCCGCCAGCGTCTGAGCACTGACCTGCAGGATTGTGGGGTGTTCAGCACCGCGATCGACGACGCCGTCCTCGTGGTGAGTGAGCTGATGAGCAACGCGCTGAGGCACGCGCATCCATTGCCTTCAGGCATGGTGAAGGTCACCTGGATGCGCAGCGATGATCACATTGAGGTCGCCGTGAGCGACGGGGGCGCGGCGACCGAGCCGCGCGCGGGCCGCCCCACGCTGTCCTCGCTGGGCGGCCGTGGCCTCGGCATTGTCGAGTACGTCGCGGAAAGCTGGGGTGTGCGGCACGAAGGTGACACGACGACGGTGTGGGCGATCCTGCCCGCCCCTCATGGATCGATGAACGGGCAGGTCCACGCACTCAGAGAGGCCGGCTAGCCAGCACCGCTCGTTCGCCGGCCGTCCAGGCCGTGGAGACCAGCAGGTAGAGTCCCGCCGCCAGGGGGAGCACGGCGGCGGCGAGCACCGAACCGTACGGCAGCAGCGGCATGATCCTTCGCAGGAGCTCGGGCTGCTCCGCCGGGAGCGTCGACGTGATCTGCCGCGAGGTCAGCCAGGCCACCACCAGGAGCAGCACGATGACCAAGGCGAAGACCGAAACCGGCAGGCTGACCAGACCGTAATGAGCGATCACGCTCGCCACCTGCTGACCCAGCGGAGCCCCCAGAAGGTCATGGCCGACGAGCGCGGTCGGATGCGTGGCGACCCGGAACACCAGCCACATGACGGGAAGCTGCGCCAGACCCGGCAGGATCCCCGCGAACGGCGAGCTGCCCTCGGCGGCGAAGAGCGCGGACGTCTCCTTGGCCAGCCGCTGCGGATCACGCTCGAACTTCTTCCGCAACGCGCGCAGCTTGGGCGCCAGACGCTCCCTGATCCGCGCGGTACGCGCCTGACGGATGCCCAGCGGCAGCAGCAGGAGCCGCACGGCCAGGGTGAACAGCACGATCCCGAGAGCGGCGTCGCCGCCGGCCATGCCGATGACAAAGGTGACAAGAGAATCCATCGAGAGCCCATCTCACTCAGAGGTCAGGGCTTGACAGCCCCGCTTAACCGGAAGCGGGGCGTGACGATGGAGCTCGTGAGCGCGGCCGTCCCGCCGCGTCGGGATCGCGCTGGCGCAGGAACGCCGTACGCCGCGCGTAGACCAGCGGGAAGCCGGCCGGCTCACCGCCGACGACGGGCAGCAGCCTGGCGGCCCAGGAGGCCAGCAGCAGGACCGCCATCATCGTCACGGCGATGAGCCACGGATCGAACAGGAAAAGCGTCACTGGGATGAAGACGACCTGCTGACCAGGGTGACCGCGATGAAGACGAAGAGAGCGACCACCCCGATGATGAGCGCGATCTTCAGCAGCCCCAGAACCATGGGAATGATGAACGTGAACAGCACGAAGAGCGCCAGCACGGCACCCAACACGAGCATGATGACTCGACTCATGGAGCCACCGTACGTCCTGACACCTAGATCCGCGAGGCTTACGAACCCATGACGTGGGTGTCGATCGAGCCGGGCCGCGCCGTACCGTGAGGTCGTGAAGACCCGCATCCTGGTCGTGGACGACGACCCCACCGTGTCCGAGGTGGTCGCCCGCTATCTGGAGCGGGACGGACACGAGGTGGAGTGCGTCGGGGACGGCGCGGAGGCACTGCGCCGGGCGCTGGCCCGGCCGCCCGACCTGATGGTGCTCGACCTGATGCTGCCCAAGATCGACGGACTGCAGGTGTGCCGGAAGCTCAGGGAGCGCTGGCCGGTCCCGGTGATCATGCTGACCGCGCTGGGCGAGGAGATCGACCGGGTGGTGGGCCTGGAGACCGGCGCCGACGACTACGTGACCAAGCCCTTCAGCCCCCGCGAGCTGGCACTCCGGGTGCAGTCGGTGCTGCGCAGGGCGCGTGGCGCCTCCGTCACCGGAGGCACCGGGGTGCTGCGCGATGACGACCTGGTGGTCGACGTGGGCGCGCACGAGGTGCGGCTGGCCGGCGGCGAGGTGATGCTCACCGCCCGCGAGTTCGACCTGCTGGCCTACCTGATGCGCAACCCGAGGCAGGCCTTCAGCAGGGCCGCGCTGCTCGACCAGGTGTGGGGATGGTCCTTCGGCGACTCCTCGACCGTGACCGTGCACGTCAGGCGGCTGCGGGAGAAGATCGAGCCGGACCCCACCGAGCCGCGCAGGATCGTCACGGTCTGGGGAGTCGGATACCGGTACGAACCGCTTGAGGGCCCGGCATGACGGACGAACTCGGCATGATCGTGGCCGTCACTGCCGGGCTCGGACTCCTGGTGGCGGCCCTGGGCATCGGGGCGATGTGGTGGCTGCGCACCCGGTCGATCGGCGTGATGCTGGCCGTCGTGGTGGTGGTCGCGGTCGTCGCGACCCTGGCGGGCGTGGTGGCGATCACCATGAGGATGATCATCGAAGGCCCGGCGAGGGACATCGTGCTCAGCGTCGTGGCCGTGGGCGGCCTGGTCGGGCTGGGCGTCGCCTTCGTGCTGGCCCGGCGGGTGGTGGGGGAGAGCAGGCGGCTCGTCGCCGCCGTGGGCGAGCTGCCGTTCACCGCGCCCCGCAAGCTGCCGGCCGAGCTCCAGACGATCGCCAACACGCTGGAGGAGGCGTACGCACGCGAACGCGCCCTGGAAGGAGCGCGGCGCGAGCTCGTCGCCTGGGTCAGCCACGACCTGCGCACGCCGCTGGCCGGGATGCGCGCCATGGCCGAGGCCCTGGAGGACGGCGTGGTGACCGACCGCGAGACGGTCGGCCGCTATCACGGCCAGATCAGGCTGGAGGTCGAACGTCTGTCGGCCATGGTCGACGACCTGTTCGAGCTGTCCAGGATCCACGCCGGGGCCCTGCGGCTCTCGCGGGCCCGGGTCGGGCTGTCGGACCTCGTGGCCGACACCCTGGCCGGGGCCGAGCCGCTGGCCAGGGCCAAGGGAGTGCTGCTGACCGCCGAAGCGACCGCCGCGGTGCCGGTGGAGGCCGACGCGGGCGCGCTCAGCCGGGCCCTGGGCAACCTGGTGATCAACGCGATCAAGCACACGCCGTCGGACCGCTCGGTCGTGCTGCGGACACACGTGGACCAGGGCATGGCCTGCCTGTCGGTCACCGACTGCTGCGGCGGCATCCCGGACGAGGACCTGCCACGGGTGTTCGACGTGGCGTTCAGGGGTGAGGCGGCCCGGACCCCGACGGCGGACGGCGGGGCCGGGCTCGGCCTGGCGATCGCTCAGGGCATCGTGGAGGCGCACGACGGGATGATCGGCGTGGTCAACGACGGGCCCGGCTGCCGGTTCGAGATCCGGCTGCCGCTGGACGACCCATCAGGCCGACTCCGGTAGGGGAGACTCCTGGCTTGCTCCGAACGACTCCGACATCGCACGAAATGTCGGGCAGGGCCAGCGCCACATGCAGCTCCGGCACCGCAGGATCGGATGCGCGGCGTCGCTGGTGATGCCCCCCGCGTCGCGCGGCTGGTGCAGGTCCAGCAGCCGGAGCCCGAGCTCGGAGAACCTGAGCAGCTCGTCGCGGGCGCCGGCGAGGAAGTCGAGGTCCTCGCCGGCCAGCTTGGCGCGGACGGGGACGTACCCCTCGTGATTCACCAGGGCGCGCAGGCGCTCGGCCTCGTCATGCCAGGGAGCGGCTTTCTCCGTGCGGATGAAAATGGCCTCCAGCTGCTCGCGGAGCCTCTGACGCTGAGGATCTTCGGCTTGGTCTGTGTTCATCGGTGATCGGGCCCACGAATCTCGCCCAGCCCCTCCTCCTGAGTGAAGTGGTGACCGGCGCGGAGGCGCCGGCGCCGGTGTCACAGTGTCAAGCTTCGCGTACTCTCCGTCTCCGTGATGCCGAAACAGGGACTCTCATCGCCGGATCGCTACCAGGGGCTCCCGATGGCAAAATGTGTCGCCAGGTCACGCCAAGAACCGGTCGTTTCGCCTCGTCGCTTCATACCCGTCGTTCTCCTATCGGCGTGACAACGTGACCCGAGGCCGTCTCGCCGCTAGCCTGCCCATGTGGAGCTCAAGGTCTCGACTCGATCACATGCCGGCCATGCACTCGTTGCGATCACCGGCGAAATCGACCTCTATACGGCACCCCACCTGCAGTCGGAGTTCACCCGCCTGCTGCAGGAAGGGCCCAGCCGCGTGGTCATCGACATGTCCGCCGTGGATTTCTGTGACTCCACGGGGATGAACGTGCTGCTCTCAGCACTCAAACGGATGAAGGAGCAGGGAGGCGCGCTCGACGTGGCCGCCCCCCGTCCCGCCGTGCGCAAGATCCTTCAGGTGACCGGCCTGGACTCGGTGTTCACCGTGCACGATGAGGTGCCGCAGGAGTTCCTCATCACCGAGGGCTCATGACGAGTCCTGACACAGCGGTCGTCATACCGGCCAAGAACGAGGCCGATCGCATCGGCCTCACGGTCAGGTCCGCGCTCGCCCTGCCCGGCGTCGACCTCGTCGTCGTGGTCGACGACGGCTCGACCGACCAGACGGGCAAGGTCGCGCGGGCCGCGGGAGCCAGGGTCGTACGCCACAGCCGCAACCGCGGCAAGGCCGCCGCCATGGAGACCGGCGCGGAGGCGGTCCGGCTCCTGGACGCCGACACCCCGCGCCACCTGCTCTTCCTGGACGCCGACCTGGCCGGCACCGCTCAGGCCGCGGCCCCCTTAGTCGAGCCCGTCCGCGCCGGCGAGGCCGACATGACCATCGCGGTCTTCCAGACCCGGGTGAAACTGGCCGGCCACGGCATCGTGGTGCGCCTGTCCCGCGACGGCATCCGCCGCGCCACCGGCTTCCAGGCGTCCCAGCCCCTCAACGGGCAGCGCTGCCTCACCCGAGCCGCCTTCGAGGCGGCCCGGCCGCTGGCCCACGGGTTCGGCGTGGAAACCGCCCTGACCATCGATCTGCTGCGCAAGGGGTATCGGATCGCCGAGGTCGAGGTCGAGATGGCGCACCGTGCCACTGGGTCTGACTGGCGGGCCCAGTTGCACCGCGCCAAGCAACTGCGGGACGTGGCGCTGGCGCTGGCCAGCCGCGAGCCGGTGGTCGTCGAGAACCTGGCCAAACTACGTCCCAGACGCTGACGGGCTCGGGGGCGGGCGGCTTGGCCTTGTCGGGTTATCGGCAGGGAGGCGGTTATCCACAGGCTGGGGATCGGCGGCCGAAGCCCGGTGCGGAGTGTGCTGGAATTTGCGGGTGACTTCCGAGACGCGGAGCGACAGACTGCCTGGCCGGCTCGTGGCGCCGGCCACGGTGTTGATCGGCGCCTCGATCACGCTGACGATCGCCCTTGGTCTGCTCGGCCCGTCAGCCATGATCCCAGCGCTGGGAGGCCCGGGCTGGCACCCGCCCTACTCCCTGGACGCCCACCCTCACCCCTACCTGGCGGTGGCGATGGCCGCCGCCGCACTCGTCCTCGGCGGTCTCGGACTGCTGGCGGCCCTGACGGCGCTCCCCGCAGCGGCCACCTCCGCCCGCCTGCCCCGCATGCTCGTGATCGCCGGCAGCCTGGCCGCCGGTCTCCTGGCGTTCCTGCCCCCGGCGGGGTCAGGCGACCATCTCAACTACGCCGCCTACGGCCGCATGGTCACCCTGGGCCTCGATCCTTACACTCACGGCGCGCACACCCTGCCCGGCGACCCCATCGCCGACGCGGTCGAAGCGCCGTGGCGCGAGGAGCCCAGCGTCTACGGTCCCGTGGCAACGGCCGTGCAGGCCCTGGCCGCCTGGATCGGCGGCGACTCGCTCCGGCTCACCATCTTCGTCCTCGCTCTGGCCAACGCCGCCGCCTTCATCGCCACCGGCCTGCTGATAGACCGCTTCACGAGAGCCGACCCGGCCAGGCGCACGCGGGCCGCCCTACTGTGGACGGCCAACCCGCTGCTGCTCTACCACCTCGTCGCGGGCCTGCACGTGGACACCCTGGTCATCGCCTGCATGGTGGCGGCTCTCCTCGCCAGAGGACGGCCTGCGGCCGGAGGAGCGCTGCTCGGCCTGGGGGTCGCCCTCAAGCTCAACGCCGGGCTGGTGGCTCTCGGACCGGCCTGGGAACTACGCCGCCGCCCGGCCCGCCTGGCACTGATGGCCGGGGTCGCCTTGACGGTGGTGGCCGTCGGCTACGCCATCGTCGGACCGGCCGCGCTCGAACCCGTGACCCGGACGAGCAAATCCGTCTCCAACGCCTCGTTCTGGAAACTGGTCCAGGGCTGGCTGCAGTCACTGGTCGGCACGGGCAGCGCCTACCGAGCCGAGATCCAGATCGGCTCCCTGCTCGTCCTCGCCCTCGTAGCCTGGTCCCTCTTCCGCCTGACCACCCACCGCCAACCCCTCACCGCCAGGCTCTTCACCTTCGGGGCCCCACAAGGCGCCGTTGAGCGCCCGCTGGGCGGCGATCCCGAGCACCCGCCAAGCGGGCACCGGCAAGCCCAGACAGGTGCCAAGGGGGCCGGCAGCGCGGCGGCGGTCGGCCGTGTAACGGTCGCATCCACCTCCAAGGTGCCTGACCCAGCTCTTCGGCAGGCGGACGGGGTGCGTACCGACAGGGGGTCTGGGGGCCGGGGGCGCCTTGGGGGCGGCGGAGGCGGCGGTGGCGATGAGGCGACGGTTGTGGCCTTGGTGCTGGTGGTCGCCTACCTGTTCGCCTCGCCGTACGTGCTGCCCTGGTACGACGGGCTGGCGTTCGGGCTGCTGGCCCTGGTCGCGGCGTCCGCCGTGGACCGCTTCATGGTCCTACACCTGATCGTGCTGTCGCTGGCCTACCTGCCCGCGCGCGTCGCCGGGCAGCCGCCGGAGCTCGAATGGCTCAGGACCGTCGTACGGGGTGAGCTGGCTCCGTGGGCGCTGCTTGCGTTGACGGCGGCTCTGGTGGCGTGGACTTGGCGAGCTGCAGGGAGCGTACGCAAGCGGCCAGGGTTAGGGGCACCGCGACCGTGAGCGCCATCGACGGGATGGCGATGCCCGAGTCGTTCATTAGGAAGCCGATGAAGGCGCAGGTCAGGGCGCCGATCAGGCCTGCGCGAAGTGCGGGGGCGAGCGCGTAGGTCTGGCCGAGTGCCGAGGCGCCCCAGCGGGAGGGCCTGTTGAGCACCAGGAAGAGGAAGGCCAGCGCGACCAGGGAGAGGAGCGTCAGTGACCAGTTCCCGACGGTTACGCCCACCATCGCAGTGAACTTACGGACGACGACGGTCAACGCCTGACCGTCGATGACCTGTTGCACGAAGGTGCCCAGGTGGGTGCGCTGTGTTGCGGGGCGCAGCCAGTCGAACAGGGCGATGGCGCTGATGAGCCCGCCTCCGGCCAGGCCGACCAGCAGCAGCTTCACCACCGAGACGCGGCGGCCGGAGAGCAGGATGAGGAAGACGGCCAACCCCACCACGAACGCGGGCACCCCGCCGAAGTCCGCGCCCCAGGAGGGCCATCCGTCCGCGAACACCGCCAGACCGCCGTACAGGCCGCACACCAGCATCGTCACGAACCTCGACGTACCCCTGCCCGTCAGCCACTGCGCGACCCCGGCCAGGCCCAGGATGGTGCCGGTGGCGTAGATGGCGAAGGCGATGTTGCTGAAACCGTAGAACCGGCCGCCGGTGACGGGCTCGTACCCGGAGACGGCGTTGACCTGAAGGGTGGAGCCGGTCATCACATCGACCAGCATCGAAACGGAGGTGACGGCCGCGACCACGGTCAGTGGGCCGAGCACGTGCGTACGCCAGGGGCCGGCGAAGGCCAGGGCGGTGATGAGGCCGGCGATCGCCAGGATGGTGACGATCAGGGCGGTCATCGGCGCGGGCAGGCTCCACCAGGGCACCAACTGCGCGAGGAACGTGGCGACGGCGATGCCCCCGCTCACCACAGAGACCACCTGCACGGCCACCAGCAGTCGAGAGGCGCTCGCCACGTCGAACCCGGCCCGGTTCGCCGGGAGGTCGGCCCTCTCGGCGTGCGGCTGAGTCCGGTTGTCGACTCCGTTGCCGTTGCCGTTGCCGTTGGGCGAAGTAGCGGGCTCCGTCGGCTGTGCTGGGCCCGTGCTCTTGTGGGAGTCAGTGAGCCCTGTTCCAGGCACTGGACTGGGGCTTGAGGCTGTGGGGTCTTCACCGTGTGCCGGGCTGGTGCCGGACGCGGTGGGGTCTTCTGCGTCTCTGCGGGGGATTTCCTGTGTGGGGGTGGGGGCTGCTGGTGGCGGGGCGGATGGCGTACTGGCTGGTGAGGAGGATGCGTCGCGGGCGGGCGTCGGGGAGGCGGCGCGGCGGCGGCGGAGGGCCAGTGCGGCGAAGGCGTAGAAAAGGAGTTGGACCGTCACGAATATGGCGAAGAAGGGGCCGCGGACCGTGACGAGGACCTGGCTGGCCAGGTCGGCGTCGGCCAGTTCGGTGACCGTGTCGATGGGCGGGGCCGGGGTGGCGGCGGATTGCCACGCGCGGCCGACGACCTGGGGTGCGGGTTCGGCGCCGGCCAGCTGGATGGTGGTGGCGGTCAGGTCGGGAAGGGTGACCAGGGCGTCCTGGCGGGTGGAGGTTGCGGTCAGGTGGCCGTGGCCGTACGGGCGGCCGGTGGCGGACGGGCCGACGGCGATGGCGACGTGGAGGTGGGCGCCCGGGGTGACGTCCGAGACGCCCGCTACCAGGACCGTCGTGTCGGCGGGGAGGGTGGTGAGGAGGGCGCCGATTCGGTGGTCGGCCGCTGCGACCGCTGCTTGGCGGGTGGTCGAGGGCATGGAGGTGGGGATGCCGTACTCGTCCTTGGGTTGTTCGGCCCAGGCGTTGGCGAGGTCGGGGGCCTCCATGACGATCAGGGTGTAGCGGGCCGGGTCGCCCAGGGCCTCAGGCTCCGTGGCGTATTTGGCGATATTTCCGGATTTGTCGGCGGCGGCAAGGGCTGCTCCTGGGCCGATCGCGGCCACCGTTCCGCCGGAGTCGGTGATGGTTTGGCCGAGTGTGCCCAGCTGGGCGGCGTACCCGGTGGTGGACTGGTGTGTCACCAGGTCGCGCCAGCCTGGGATCGCCGCGCCCTCGCCGTTGGGCTGGGGGGTGGGGGTGGCCTGGCAGCCCTTGCCCGGTGTGCCGGCCCGTTGGCCTGCCGACACGGTGAGCCAGCCGCCGACGGGGCAGGTGATGCCGCGGCCCTGGGGCGGCACGGTCCGGGTGGACATCGAGGCGGAGCCGCCCTGGGTGACGAGCTTCCAGACGTTCGGGGTGCGGGACCGGTGGATGTCGCTCCACACGAGGCCGGGCACGCCGACGAGCGCCACGCGGCCCTGGCCTGGGGCGGTGAGGCTCTGGGTGAAGGTGCTTGAGCTCTGGGTGGCGGCTGAGGCGGTGGCTGGGGTGGGGATGCAGAGGACCGTGAGCATCATGGCCAGCAGCAGGGAGGTGAGGGTGCGCATGGCTGGGCGCCGCACTTGTTGCGCCGGACTCCGCCGTACCTTGTGCCCGCCGTACCGGCGCCTGAGAGGAAGGGCGCTTCGCTGCAGAATGTGGGTGGTTGGCCTGAGAGGAAGGCCGCTTCGCCCAAGGCCGGTCCCCCTGAGGGGAAGGGCGGTGAGCCTGACAGGAAGCGTGCTTCGCCCAAGGGCGGTTCGTCTGACGGAACCGGTGCTTCGGTCAAGGGTGGTTGGGGTGGTGGGGAGGGTGGTTGAAGGTTGGGTGAGGGGTAGCGGGGGCCGTGGGATGGCGTCGGAGGCAGCGTTGGCCGATGCGCCGGTAAATGCATGGGCGGCGGTGGGGGGTGGGGTGGTGAGCGCGCCGGAGGTGGCTTGCGGCATGTGCGGATCCCCCAGTGTTAGCGCGCTCGACAAACAACAGCCACGGTAACGTGCCACACCGTGACAAGTGTCGAGGCGCCGGTGAAGCGGCGGCAGTGGTGGGCGTGGGCCGTCGTGGTGCTGGTCGTCGCCGCGGCGGTGGCGCCGCTAGTGCAGCAGTGGCTGACGAACCCGGACGACCAGCGCCTCGTCGACCTCGACGTTTACCGTACCGGCGGGCAGATGCTGCTTGAGGGCCGGCCGGTGTACGACTATTTCACCCCTGCCCCGCAATTGCTGCCGTTCACGTACCCGCCGATCGCGGCGATGCTGGCGGCGCTGCTGGCGGAGATGTCCTGGGGGACCGCGCAGTGGGTGTGGACGGCGGGGATCTTCCTGGCGCTGGCCGTGGCGGTGGGATTCTCGTTCAGGCAGGTGCTCGGGCGGCTCGGGCGGTACGCACCGTGGGTGTTCGCGTTCCTGATGGTCGCCTGCACCTACCTGATGCCGATCCGGGACCAGGTGCGGTTCGGGCAGGTGGACATCCTGCTGGTGGCGCTCTGCCTGGCCGACTGCGTGGCGAGGCGGCCGTGGTGGCCGCGCGGGTTCCTGATCGGGCTGGCCACGGCGGTGAAGCTCACGCCGGGCGTCTTCCTGATCTATCTGCTGGTGACGCGGCAGTGGCGGACGCTGTTCATGGCGTCGTTCGTGACGGCGCTGCTGACGTTGCTGCCGTTCGCGGTGGTGCCGCAGGACGCGGTGGACTTCTGGTTCGGGGCGCTGCTGGACTCCGAGCGTTTGGGCGCGAACGCCGCCACCACCAACCAGTCGATGCGCGGGATGCTCATCCGCCTGTACATGCCCGACGCGCTGACGTCGGTGATCTGGCTGGCGTTGGTGGCGGTGGTCGGCTGGTACGGATTCCGCGGCGCGAGGGACGCCTATCTGGCCAGGGAGCCGCTGAGAGCCGTCGCGCTCGTGGGGCTGATGGCGGTGTTGCTCTCGCCGGTCGCCTGGATTCACCATCTGGCCTGGGTGGTCGTGGTGCTGGGCGCGATCGTGGGCGACGGGCGGGATCCGGTCAGCCTGCGGGTGGCCGCGGGGGTGTGGCTGTATTACGTGGTGCCGGTGCCCTGGTGGGGGGTGGCGTTGAAGGCGGCCGAGATCCCGGTCGTCAGCCCGGTCCTCGGCAAGATCGTGCAGAACGGCTTCGGGCTGGGGGCGCTGGCCCTGGTCTGGCTGCTGGCTCACTGGCTGCCGAAACGGGCGGCCCGAAAACCCGACACCACGCGTCAACCTGCGGATACCCTGGACGCATGCCCAGAATCTCGTATCTCGGACCTGAGGGGACCTTCACCGAAGAGGCCCTGAGGCTCCTGGAGCCCGGCGCCGAGCAGCTGTCCTGCGCCAACGTCACCGCCGCGCTCAACGCCGTGCGCAGCGGGGAGGCCGACGGCGCCGTCGTGCCGCTGGAGAACTCCCTTGAGGGCGGGATCACCACCACGCTGGACGAGTTCGCCTGGGGCGAGCCGTTGCTGATCACCGCCGAGCTGCTGCTGCCGGTGCGGTTCTCGCTGCTGGCCAGGCCGGACACCGAGATCGGGCACATCAAGCGCGTCTACACGCACCCGGCGGCGATCACGCAGTGCCGCGCCTTCACCAGCCGCGAGCTGCCGGACGCCGTCGTGGTGTCCGCGCCGTCGACCGCGGCGGCGGCCCAGGAGGTCGCGCTGCCGGGCTCGCCGTACGACGCGGCGATCGCCGCGCCCATCGCGGGCGAGCACTACGGGCTGGTGGAGCTGGCGGGTGACATCGGCGACCGGGCCGACACCGTGACCAGGTTCATCAGGGTGAGCAGGCCGGGCGCGCTGCCTGAGCCGACCGGGTCGGACCGGACCACGCTGGTCGTCTTCCTGGCCGACGACCATCCGGGCGCGCTGCTGGAGATGCTGACCGAGTTCTCGGTGCGCGGCGTCAACCTGAGCCGGATCGAGTCGCGGCCCACCCGCGACGGCATCGGCCGCTACTTCTTCCACTTCGACTTCGAGGGCCACGTGGCGGACGCGCGGGTCGGCGAGGCGATTTCCGGGCTGCGTCGCATCTGCGCCGAGGTGCGCTTCCTCGGCAGCTATCCGCGTGCCGACGGCGTCGCTCCCCAGATCAAGAGGGGGACGGCCGACCCGGACTTCTCCGAGGCGGGGCAGTGGCTGGCCAGGATCCGGGCCGGACAGGTCTAATGCGGGAGCGGGCCGCCGGTCAACGCCGGTAGCCTTTCCTTGTGATTGACCTGCGTACCCTTCGTGAGGATCCCGACCGGCTACGGGCGTCGCAGCGTGCCCGCGGTGAGGACGACTCCATCGTCGACACGCTGCTTGGCCTTGAGGAGCGCCGCCGTTCGGCGCTGACCTCGTTCGAGACCATGCGCGCGGAGCAGAAGAGTCTGGGCAAGTCCGTCTCCCGGGCGCAGGGGGAGGAGAAGGCTTCGCTGCTCCAGCGGGCCAAGGACCTCGCCTCGCAGGTCAAGTCCGCCGAGGCCGAGGCCGAGAAGCTGGCCGGTGAGCTCGACGAGCTGCTCCAGACGGTGCCCAACATCGTCGAGGAGGGCACGCCGCCCGGCGGCGAGGACGACTACGTCGTGCTGGAGACCCACGGCGAGCCGCGGGTGTTCGACTTCGAGCCGAGGGACCACCTCGACCTGGGCGAGCGGCTCGGCGCCATCGACATGGAGCGGGGCGCCAAGGTGTCCGGCTCCCGGTTCTTCTTCCTCAGGGGCGTGGGCGCGCGGCTGCAGCTCGGCCTGCTCAACATGGCCATGCAGCACGCGATCGAGCGCGGCTTCATCCCGATGATCACGCCGGTGCTGGTCAAGCCGGAGACCATGCAGGGCACCGGCTTCCACGTCGCCCACGACAAGGAGATCTACCGCCTCCCCGACGACGACCTCTACCTGGTCGGCACGTCGGAGGTGGCGCTGGCGGGCTACCACGCCCAGGAGATCCTCGGCGGCGACGAGCTGCCGCTGCGCTACGCCGGCTGGTCGTCGTGCTTCCGCCGCGAGGCCGGCTCCTACGGCAAGGACACCAGGGGCATCATCCGGGTGCACCAGTTCGACAAGGTCGAGATGTTCTCCTACGTGCGTCCCGAGGACGCCCACGAGGAGCACCAGCGCTTGCTCTCCTACGAGAGGGAGATGCTGGCCAAGATCGAGGTGCCGTACCGGATCATCGACACGGCGGCCGGCGATCTCGGCATGTCGGCGGCGCGCAAGTTCGACTGCGAGGCGTGGATCCCCACCCAGGGCCGCTACCGCGAGCTGACGTCCACCTCCAACTGCACCGAGTTCCAGGCCCGCAGGCTCGCCGTCCGCTTCCGGGACAAGGAGGGCAAGCCCCAGCACCTGGCCACGCTCAACGGCACGCTGGCCACCACCCGCTGGATCGTCGCCATCCTGGAGAACCACCAGCAGGCCGACGGTTCCGTGGTGGTGCCCGAGGCGCTGCGCCCCTTCGTCGGCCTGGACGTGCTGGAGCCCGTCAAGTAGACCCGCGTACGACACGCTGACGTGCGCTCCTGCGCAGCGTCACGAGCCCGCCGACCGCGGACCCGAGGCCGAGCAGGAGCGCCAGCGTGAGCGCCGTGCCGTAGCCGTCGATCCAGCCTTCGCCCCAGCCTCTGAAGGGCGCGGCGACGGCGATCCCGACCAGCACCCCGGCGGCCAGCGCGTTGACGACCCCGCGCGAGCCGAGCCGCGCGTCGGGGACGAGCGAGGCCGCCATGACCACCGAAGTGATCATGAGGACCGCGCCGGTCAGCCCCAGGAACGCCGCCACGGGGCTGTCCAGCAGGTACGGCCCCGCCAGCAAGGCCACGGCCCCGATGCCGCTCAGGGCGACGATGAGGCCCGGCCGGGTGCGCCGGGGGGACGACGGCACCGACGGCACCGCCTGGGCGGACAGGCCCGCGAGCACGGTCCACAGCGCGGCCAGCGCGGCCGTCCACATCTCGCCGCCGGTGGGCCGGGCGGGCCCGGTCAGCGGCACGGCCGCGTCCTCCGACAGGGTGAGCCCGCTGAAGCCGAGCCGGCGCCACCGCCCGTCCACATCGCGTACGGCCACGCCGTCAGGACCGTTGGCCACGACCACCACGTGCCCACCTCCCTGCCTCGGCTGGACGGCCAGCGAGGACGAGCGCAGATCCGCGGCCGACAGGGCGTGCTCCAGTGCCTCCACCCGCTCCGGCGGCACCTCCCAGGAGACGGTCCAGGTGTTGCCTGCGTCGTCGGACTGCATGACGCGCATGAGATCGTCAGCGATCGAGTAGCAGCGCTCCGGTGCCTTCGGCACGCACGCCGCCTTCTGCGCACGCCGGCCCTCGTCCTCCGTCGGCAGGGCCGTGGGGCGCCACGTCCTGCCGCCGTCATCAGAGATGAGGTCCGGGCTGCCGAAG
The DNA here is from genome assembly GCF_044465295.1 of Nonomuraea sp. NPDC049714. NCBI lineage: Bacteria > Bacillati > Actinomycetota > Actinomycetes > Streptosporangiales > Streptosporangiaceae > Nonomuraea > Nonomuraea sp. NPDC049714. The sequence continues at coordinate 191,892 of NZ_JBITLM010000017.1, forward strand.
TCGCTGGAGACGACGACGGAGCCCTGGTCCACGACGACGGACCGGGCGGCCGGCGGCGCGGGTGAGGCGCCGGTGGCGGTCACGGAGAGTACGGCCAGCGGCAGGATGACGAGCACTCCCCGGCGCCGCGGGTCTGGCCTGAGAGTGCGCTGCCGTACCCACCAGGCGAGCCCGAGCGCGGGCAGGGCGAGCAGGTCCGTGTAATCGGCCAGGACACGCGATGGGCCGGCGAGGGCGGTCCAGGCTAGGGAGGCGGCCTCCGCGCCCGTCTCCGTGGCTTTCACGAGCGTATAGAGCGCCCCAGTGAGAATGGTGGCGGCCAGGTCGGCGCGACGGCCCAGCAGGAGGGCCACCAGAGGAGGCGCGACGACCAGACCGGCGACGTCACTGACTTTGCCGGTGACGAGTCCGGGCCACGCCTCTTTGAGCAGGTGGTCGTTGAGCAGCAGCACGAACAGCGAGACCACAGTTACGGGGTGGCATAACCACGCATATCTCATATGTGGCTTGATGGGGGGAATGCATGGCAGGTTCACTGTCCGTGTGAATCGAGTCACAGTCGTGACAACAAGCGGTCAATACGAGACAGGTTGTCCCAAAAGAGTGCCCGGTAAACGCGAAAGGCCGGAGTCCGCTGGAAGCGAACCCCGGCCAGTCTCGCCGTTACAGGTCAGATAGCACGGACCTGGGAGGCCTGCGGCCCCTTCTGGCCCTGTGTGATCTCGAACTCGACCCGCTGGCCGTCTTCAAGGCTGCGGTAGCCGTTGCCGACGATCTCGGAGAAGTGCACGAACACGTCCGGCGCACCGCCGTCCGGGGCGATGAAGCCGAAGCCCTTCTCAGCGTTGAACCACTTGACGGTTCCCTGAGCCATAAAAGCTCTCCCTCAGGATGTGAATCTATGGGACCCACACCTCGTGGGTCCCGGTGTGTCGTACAGCAAGCACCCCGGGGTGGCTCAGACAAACTCATGCTGGTATTCACTACGGGATCGCTAATACAACGCCACCACATCTAACACCATTCTGCCGCGTTGGTGTTCCTCTCCCTAGGAAGATTTCTGGCCGGTGGCATCACCGGGCAAACTGGAACCTGTTATGCACAGCCTTCCCACGCCCCGTCTTGTGGCCACCGACCTGGACGGCACCGCTCTGCGTACCGACGGAACGGTGTCTCCCCGCACGGCCGCGGCGTTCGCGAAAGTCGAGGAATTCGGCGCCATGCTGGTCTTCGTGACCGGTCGGCCGCCCCGGTGGATGGGCGGTGTGGCGAACACGGTGCGTCACCGTGGCGTGGCCATCTGTGCCAACGGCGCGCTGGTCTACGATTTGCACAGCGAACGGATAGTTGAATCTCACCTCATCGACGTACAGGTGCTCGAGGAAGTCGTCGCTCAGCTTCGAGCGAACGTCCCCGAGCTCGCCTTTTCGGTCGAGTACGAAGGTGGCTTCGCGCATGAGTCGGAATTCCGGCTCGGGAGCTGGGACCGCAAGGCCACGGCGGGGGCCCTGCCGGTCCGGCGGACGCTCACCTCGCGGCCCTGCGCCAAACTGCTGGCCCTGCACCCGGAGATGGGGCCCGACGAGCTCCACGCCACCGTGCACGGCCTGGTGGGCCACCTGGTCACCGCCACGCACTCCAGCGGCAAGGGGCTGATCGAGATGAGCGCGCGCGGGGTCACCAAGGCCACCGCCCTGGCCACCCTGGCCGAACGGCACGGGATCAAGGCGTCACAGGTGGTGGCCTTCGGTGACATGCCGAACGACCTGCCCATGCTGAGCTGGGCAGGCACGTCCTACGCGGTCGCCAACGCGCACCCCGGCGTGCTGGCCACGGTCGATCACGTGACCGCGGCCAACGACGACGACGGCGTCGCCCGGGTGCTCGAAGAGCTCTACAGGTAGGGGCCGGAGCCGCCGGGAGGCCGCGGCTGCTCCTCGCCGTGCGGCACGCCGGGCAGCGCCCTGCGCATCTGCTCCAGCTGCGCCCTGGCCGCCATCTGCTGCGCGAACAGCGTGGTCTGGATGCCGTGGAACAGCCCCTCCAGCCAGCCCACGAGCTGGGCGTGCGCGATGCGCAGCTCCGCGTCGCTGGGCGGCGCGCCGTTCTCCTCGGTGAAGGGCAGCGACAGCCGCTCCAGCTCCTCGACCAGCTCGGGCGCGAGGCCGTCCTCGAGCTCCTTGATGGAGGACTCGTGGATCTCCTTCAGCCGCTTGCGGCTGGCCTCGTCGAGCGGGGCCGCGCGGACCTCCTCCAGAAGCTGCCTGATCATGCTGCCGATCCGCATCACCTTGGCGGGCTGCTCGACGAGGTTCGTGACCGACCGCTCATCGTCGCCGTTATCGCCCTGACCTTGGAAGTCCGGGCCCACCACCACGATGTGGGGGGTGTTGTTGTCCTCAGCATTCATACGTCTCACCGTACTAGCAGGATCTTCCCGACGTGCTCCCCTGAATCAAGCATTCGATGAGCTTCGGCCGCCTGCGACATCGGCACCTCGGCGTAGACCACAGGACGCACCGCACCCCCGCTGACCAGCGGCCAGACCTTGTCGACAGTGCTGCGCACGATCGCGCCCTTGTCGTCGACCGGCCGGGCGCGCAGCGTGGTGCCGTGCACCGTCAGGCGTTTGGCCAGCAGCATGCCCAGGTCGAGCTCGGCCTTGCGGCCGCCCTGCAGCCCGATGACCACCAGCCGCCCGCCGGCGCGCAGCGCCCTGATGTTCTGCGCCAGGTACTTGGCGCCGATGATGTCGAGGATCACATCGGCCCGGACCTTCTCGGAGAAGTCCTCCTGGTGATAGTCGACGGCCTCGTCCGCGCCGAGCGCCAGGACGCGCTCGGCCTTCTCCGCCGAGCCGACCGTCGCCACCACCCGTGAGCCGAGCGCCTTGGCGAGCTGCACCGCGAACGTGCCGATCCCGCTGGCGCCGCCGTGCACGAGCAGCGTCTCGCCCTTGCGCAGCCTGCCGGTCATGAACACGTTGGACCACACCGTGCACGCCGCCTCGGGCAGCCCGGCGGCCTCCACCAGCCGCACTCCCTGCGGCACCGGCATCACCTGCTGCCAGGGCACGGCTACGCGCTCAGCGTAACCGCCGCCCGCCAGCAGGGCGCAGACCTCGTCGCCCACCCGGAACTGCTCGACGTCCGCGCCCACCTCGGCCACCACGCCGGAAGCCTCCAGCCCCGGGTACGGCGACGCGCCAGGAGGCGGGTCATAGTGGCCGTTACGTTGGTGCACGTCGGCCCGGTTGACCGCGGAGGCCGCCACCTCGATGACGATCTCACCCCGCTCCGGGCGAGGATCGGGCACCTCGCGCCACTCCAGCACCTCGGGCCCGCCACTGCGGGTGATCTCGATGGCTCGCATGAGACCAAGGTAACGGGGCAATGAAGTTGTGGGTTGGCAGGGCTACTCTCAAGTCTTGACGTTAACCTGCGAGAGAATTTGCTGCCCCTTTAGACCCACCCGAGGGGGAACACGGTGGCAAGGCACGATCGAGAAGAATCGCTCGAGGAACAGCTAGCCTGGCTTGACGCGATCAAGGAGACGGAAGAAGTCCCGGTCAAGGTCAGTGCCTCGTCCGCGCCGGCCGACGACTCCGTCGCCTCGCCGTACCCTCAGGACCCCTGGGCGTCGGTCCCGCAGCATGACGCGCCGCCCCCGCCGCTGTTCCGCGCCGCGATCGACTCCGTGTACGGCGCGGCGGCGCCCGAGCAGGCGCCCGAGCAGGCGCCCGGGCAGGCATCCGGGCAGGCATCCGAGGCGGAGAGCGAGGCCGGTGAGTGGCCGGACAAGGCCGCCGCCGAGGACCGGCCCGCCTTCAACGCGAAGCTGACCTTCCTGGACCAGCCGGCTCCGAAGGACGAGCCCGTCGTCAAGGACGAGCCCACCACCCCGCCGACCAGCCTGGGCCCGCCGACCAGCTTGGGTAAGGCGGCCGAGGACGCGTTCGTGGCGCCGCTCAGGCCGCTGCCTCGTCCCGACGACACCGACACGTACTCGATGCTGCCCCTGCCCGGCCAGGCGAAGCTCGAGGAGCAGACGGAGGAGAACCTGCCGTGGCCGCTGCCGCCCGAATGGGCGCGGTCGGCGGAGGCGCCCGGCGAGGCGGCCGTACAGGAGCAGGCGCAGGGGGATCAGGCCGAGCAGGACACCGGGCCGCAGGAGGTCATCGGGCGGGCCGAAGGGCTCAGGGCTGAGCCGCTCGCCGAGACGCCGCCTCCCGCCGCGCCGCAGCGGCCTGTGGACGAGCCACGGCACATCTTCGAGGAGCCTCGGCGGCACTTCGACGAGCCGCGCCGGCCTTTCGGGGAGCGCCCCGCCGAAGCGCCCCAGCGCCCCGCCGGCGCGCCCCAGCGCGCCTTCGACGAGCCCAAGCGCCCGGTTTTCGACGAGCCGCAGCGGGCTTTCGACGAGCCTGAGCGGCCGATTCGGCCGTCTTCGGACGAGCGCGCCCTTGATGAGGCCGAGCGGCCGTTCGGGGAGCCTCGGGAGGACTTCGACGAGCCCACGCCTCCGTTCGGCAACTCCCCACGGACCTACGACAAGCCCAAGCGTCCGCCCGTCGAGCCTCAGTGGCCCGCCGACGAGCCGCAGCACGCTTTCGGGCAGCTTCCACCGGTCTTCGACGAGCCGCAGCGTCCGGCCGTCGAGCCGCGACACCGCCAGGCGCCGGAGTTCCAGCGCTCGGTGGAGCCGCGTCACCGCCCGGCGCCGATCCCCGTGTTCAACGCCCCGCCTCGCCCGCCGGTCACCGGCAGGCCGAGCGCCGACAGCCTCGACCCGGAGACGCTGCTGCGCGGCCGCCGCAACGCCCCGTCCAAGGGCTGGCGCCGGCTGATCTTCAAGGCGTCGGGCGGCTGGATCAAGCCGGGCGAACCGCCCGAGGTCAGGCGCCGCCGCGAACTGATGACCAGAGCGCGCACCCCGGTGGCCGCCGGTCACCACCGGGTGGCCGTACTCAGCCTCAAGGGCGGGGTCGGCAAGACCACGACCACGGTCGGCCTGGGCGCGACGCTCGCGCACATGCGCGGCGACCGCGTCATCGCGATCGACGCCAACCCCGACCGGGGCACGCTGTCGGACAAGCTGGTGCTGGAGACCTCGGCCACCGTGCGCGATCTGCTCAACGAGCACGAGCAGGTCAAGAGGTACGTCGACATCAGGGCGTTCACCTCGCAGGCCCCGTCACGGCTGGAGGTGCTGGCCTCCGACCGCGACCCGTCGGTGTCCGAGGCGTTCAGCGGCGCTGATTACCAGGCCGTGTCGCAGGTGCTGGAGAACTTCTACTCCATCTGCATCACCGACTGCGGCACCGGCCTGCTGCACTCCGCCATGGGCGGCGTGCTCGGGCTGGCCGACCAGATCGTGCTGGTCAGCTCGCCGTCCGTGGACGGCGCCAGGGCCGCCTCGGCGACGCTCGACTGGTTGGAGGCCCATCACTACGGCCATCTCGTACGTGAGGCGACCGTGGTGCTGTGCAGCGTCAGGCCACGATCGAAGTCGGCCGTGGACATCAAGAAGCTGGAGGCCCACTTCGCCGCCAGGTGCCGTGCGGTGATCCGCGTGCCGTACGACCCGCACCTGGAAGAGGGCGCGGAGATCGACCTGGACCGGCTGCAGGAGTCCACCAGGGAGGCGTATCTCCAGCTGGCCGCCTATGTCGGCGACGGGTTCGCCGGAACCCAGGAGTGAGCGGAGGGTGTGGGATTCGAACCCACGAGGCCATCGCTGACCTGGCCGCTTTCAAGGCGGCTGCACTCGTCCACTATGCGAACCCTCCAGTGCGCACACAACGATAGCGGCTGTGGTGGCACCGGTGTACGTTCAAGTGGTGGCGGATCTTAGCTTCGAGGTTCTGCGTGCCGAGGAAACCGTCACCGTGCGCCTGGACGGTGAGCTGGACAAGGTCGCCGCTCCGGCGTTCAGGGAGCGCCTGGGCGGGCTGTCGGCAGATGGCCGGCTCGACGTCGTGATCGACGCGAGCCGGTTGACCTTCTGCGACTCCAGCGGCCTGTGGGTGCTCGTCGAGCTGCAACGCGGCGTCGCCGAGCACGGCGGGTCGGTCACGCTCACCGGCGTGCACGGTGTTCTCCAGCGCGTGCTCGACGTGACGGGACTCAAGGCCGTCTTCGACGAGGTGTTACCCGCTCAGCTGTGACAGCAGCCACTTCGGGCCGGCGGTCTCGGCGCCGAGCGCGCTCACCCGCTCCTTCAGCCCCCGGTCGGCGGTGACGACGAGCATCCGCTCCCACGGCCGGGCCCGCTTCACCACGCCCACGATCGCGTCGTCGCCGCTGCCCGTGGCCGCCACCACCTGAATGCCCGGGATGTCCGGCACGCCCTTCGCGGCGCCCTCGACCACCGCCACCATGCGCGGGTACCACTGCACCAGCGTCGGATGCGTCAGCCTCATCCCCGCCACCGATCGCAGCAGCCGGGTGGCCGCGCCCTGCCGGTCGTTCCACCACCCTTTCTCGGCCTGGGCGCCGACGATGTTCGCCACGTCCAGCACCACGGACTCCGGATTGATCGCGAGCTGGACCTTGTCCCACGTCGCGGCGAAGCCCGGATGCAGCACCCGGTCCGTGATCTCGGGCAGCGGCAGCCAGCACAGCTCGTCGCTCTCGCTGTTGGCGCACACGGCCGCCAGCAGCCTCGCCGACTCGGCGATCACCGTCTCGAACGCCCACCCGCCATGATCGTCACGGTAGACGCCCTGGACGCGGAGGCCGTCGGCACCGAGCGCCGCCTCCTCGCGGGCCTCGCGCAGCGCGCTCGCCACGGCGTCCTCGTGGCTGTCGCGGGCGCCGCCGGGCAGCCCCCACGTGCCGCCGTGATGGCTCCACAAGGCGCGTTTCTGCATGAGCACGTACGGGGTGCCGAGGTCGTCGTGGTGTACGGCGAGCAGCCCGGACGCGCCGTGCACCCCCCAGTGCCGGTGCCCCTGGGCACACTCGGTCCAGCCGTCGCCGTCCTTGTCCGCCATGCCGTGATCCTCTCAGCCGCCTCGCCGGAGGTCCTACCCTCGCCGTTGGGGGACCCGTACCTCCTGTGACCGTACCCACTGACGGCCGGGATGCCAGGGTCGGCGGCCAGGTCTGGCGTCACGCGCCCCTTGCCACCCATCCGTTGACCTGACGTGCCTTGAGGACGGCGCCTGGGCTCGACTGCTGGAGGAGATGTAGGTTGAACGACTCGGTCGGACCGGGAGCGGGGGCTGGTACAAATGGGGCATGAGCGAGTACGTCGGACATCCCCCACAGCCGAACGTGCCGTCGACCCGGCGTGTCTACAGTCGGAGGTACCGCGTGTGGGCCCATGTGCTCCTGTGGACGCCGATCGCGCTCACGGTGGTCGGTGTCGTCCTCGGCCTGGGGCTGCTCGCGGCCGCTGATGCCGACTCGACGTACAGCTCGTCCGCGCTCGGCTACCTCGGCCTTGTCGTGTGGGGCGGCCTCGCGATCCTGTCGCCGGTCCTGCTCGGGTCGTTCATCACCGGGCTGGTCATGCTGATCCGCGCTCGCTGATCCGCGTGCGGATCCGCACGCGCGGCTGAGATCGCGGCCGGCCTCGACCTGCCCCAGGCCGGCCCTCTGGACGGTGTCGCTGATCCGTGGTCAGGTTCGCGGTGGCGTCACCCCGGGGCGCCGCCGAAGCTGATCTCGTTGCCTTCCGCGTCCCGGTAGATCACCTTGGTCACGCCGCCGTCGTACGTCTCGCGCTCGGTGGGCTCGATGCCCCGCCGGGCGATCTCGGCGACCCGGTCGTCCAGGTCGTCGACGAACGACAGCACCAGGGCGTTCCCCGCCCGTTCCGGCTCCTGCACGATGTAGATGTACCGGTTCTCGGCCACCTCCCACACCGCCTCGATGTCGTTCGGCAGGAAAGACGGCTTCCTGCCGAAGAACTGCTCGTACCACGGCAGCGCCGCGGCGTAGTCGGTGACGGGGATGCCGGCAAAGAGGTCCAACGCCATGTCGTTCTCCGGATGTGTTCTCGATGTGTTGCTGATACCGACTTCGGCGGCGTCGGAAAATCATCGGTGAGCTCGGTGTCAGTGGACATGCGGTGGTGTTACGTGTCAACCGGGCGCATGCTTGGGGCGTCCCACCGGGCAATCCCTCTACGACTGGAGTCGTGGTGGGACTGCCGCTCCTGCTCCTGGGCGGGTGCGCCGCCGTGGTGTTGGTGCTGGCCGATGCTGGACAGAGGGCTGTGGTGACGGAGGCTGATCCGCCTGCGCAGGTCGTGCCGTCACGTCAGCCGGAGTCGAATGCCGTGCCGTCGGCGGAGCCAACGGAGGACCCTGAATCAGCGGCAGAGGCCCAGCCGTCCACTGCGGCAGTCGGAGGAGCGCTCACACTTGCGGGGATCGATCCAGGGCTGAAGATGACGGTGACGCTGACCAAGGTGGTGAATCCCGCCACTCCGGGTCAGTACTCGAAGCCGAAGACGGGCAACAAGCTGGTCGCCATCGAATTGACACTGGCGAATTCCGGCCAGGCGGTGTACGACGACGCTCCGACGAACGGCGCGACGCTGATCGACGGCGAAGGTCAGCAGTTCCGGCCTACCTATTCCGACGTGGGGGAGGGGCAAGCGTTCGGCGGCACCTCGACGATCAACATGGGCGATTCTCGTAAAGGTGTGATCGTGTTCGAGGTGCCGGAGTCGGCGCAGCCGGCCAAGTTCCAGTTCGCGTTGAACAGCGGGTTCGCTGATCAGAAGGGCGAGTGGGCGCTCAGCTGAGAGCGTTGAAGCCTCGCCTGAAGGTCGAGGAGATCTTGCGGCGGCCCGGTCGATGGGGCGCCCGGTCAGGCGGACTTCCTCAGGCCCGCCTGAGGAAGTCCGCCTGACCGGATCGCCGGGAAGGGAGGTTACGGTTCGAGGAGGATGGAGTTGATCGGTGAGAGGTTGACGCGGTAGGTGCCGGGGTTCATACGCGGGCCGCAGTTCTGGCCGCCGTAAGCCGTGCAGAGTCGGAAGCCGGCTCCTCCGGTCTGGTTGTTGATGATGAGGCGGGTCCCGAACACGTTGCTGAAGTTGTAGGACCCGTAACGGAAGTACATCGCCGGCCGGCCGTTCTGTGTGGCGTCCGGGTAGACGCACACGTTGCCGGAAGGGCAGGGCACCGCCCTGACCTGGTGTTGCCCTGTGGAGGCGACGGCGGGACCGGCCGACAGGGTGACGGCGACCGTGGCGGTGGCCGCGAGCGTGGCGAGCGTTCCGCGAAGCGAAGGCCGGCGGTTCTGGTTGCGCATCTTGCTGCTCCTTGTCGTGCATGAGGTGGTCGTGCATGGGGTGGGAATCGGGGGACCGGGTGGTCGCATCCCCCGTGAGCATCAGCAAAATGGCGCGGTCGTGCTGTCCAACAGGGGCGCGGACAGACTCGGCCAGAACAATCCAGGCCGGAGCCACGCTCGGACACGTTGAGTAGCTGCGCGTACACTCTTGGCTATGGGATGGTCAAGCGTGGACAGGCGGCCCAGGCCAGGAGCAGGCAGGGTCGAGGGCCGGTGAACGGGGACCTGGACGGTGGCAGTGATCTTCGGTCAGGTGGCGCGTCCGCGGTCGGGGCGGTCAACTCCCACGAGGACCTGGTGAAGCTGCTGACCGAGGAGTTCGCGCGGGCGGACGCTTCGCTGCGGGAGCTGCAGGCGCGGGCGGACCGGGCGGGCGGGACCCGGCTGCCGCGGGCCACCTGCGCGGACATGCTGGCCGGGCGGCGCTTTCCCAAGAAGGCCGTGATGATGGCGTTTCTGAGAGCGTGCCGGGTTCCTGAGCAGCAGTTGCCCGCGTGGGAGCGGGCGTGGGAGCGGGTGCGGATCGCGCACCTGTCCACCGCGGCGCCTACGGAGCCGGACCACACGGTTGCCATCGACCGTGCAGCCCATCAGGGACCGATGCCGGACACCGTCGTGCCTCCCGCCTCGCATCGGCGACGACGGACGCCCCTCTTGGTGCTGGCCATGCTCTCCGTGCTCGCCATCTCGGCGGCCATCGTCGCCGGCGGCCTCTGGGGCAGGCCGCGCACCATCACCGACGACGGCCGCGCCTTCGGCCCCGGTGGTTCGAGCCGCTTCACCGTGAGCGTCGACCCGGCCAACACCGGCGTGCGGCTGATCCGTCTCCTGGACGCCAACGTCCCCCAGCAACGTGCCGCCATCACCGTGAACGGAGCTCCGGCCGGAGAGTGGAAGCCGTTGCTGGGCAGCGCCGGGTGGGGCTACCAGAGCGCCGACCTTCCGGCGCGTCTGACGGCCGGCCGTAGCTCGCTGACCATCGTCAACACGTTCGTGTCGTCGCTCTGGGACTTCAACGAGTTCCGCTACGTCGTCCAGCACCAGATCAACGGCGCGTGGTCGACGGCTGACACGGTCGACATCGGTCCTGGCCATACCGACAGTGAAGCCGCGCACGATTACCACATCACCGGCCAGACCTTCCGCGGCAGCCGTACCTTCTCCTATTCGGAAGCAGGGGAGAGCATCGAATGACCTGGCCACTTCCCCTTCTGCTGACGGCCGTGCTCATGGCGGCTCCCGAGGCCGTCATCGCCACCGACTTCCCCGACCCGGACGTGATCCAGGCCGGCTCCACGTTTTACGCCTACTCCACCAGCAGTTCGGCGGGCGTCATCCCGGTCGCCGACGCGCCCTCGGCCACGGGACCGTGGACCGTTCGCGGGGATGCCCTGCCCGTCAAGCCGTCCTGGGCTGCCGACGAGGGCGGATTCTGGGCGCCCGACGTCTCCCGGCGTGCGGACGGTCGATACCTCATGTACTTCGCCGCCCCGATCCGCGAGCCGGGCCCGAGGTGCATCGGCGCCGCGCTCTCGGACGGACCGCTCGGTCCGTTCCGTCCCCTGGGCGACGGCCCTCTCGTCTGTGACACGGACGAGGGCGGCGACATCGACCCGGCGAGTTTCACCGACACCGACGGCAGGAGGTACCTGCTCTACAAGAATGACGGGAACGCGTTGGATCCCAAGAAGCCCACGATCATCTGGCTGCAGGAGGTCCGCGCCGACGGGGTCACGCTCGTCGGCCCCCGCAGAGAGCTGATCCGCAACGACCGCGAGGACGAAGCCGGCATCATCGAAGCACCCGTGCTCGTCAAACGCCCCACTCAGTACGTGCTCTTCTACGCGGGCGGCGCGTACCGCAGCAACGGCTACTTCACCGGCTACGCCGTCTCCCCTTCGCTGACGGGCCCCTTCACCAAGGCCTCGCAGCCGCTGATGACGACCCTCACCCTCGGCGAGGCGGTCCAGGGCCCCGGCGGCGCCGACGTGCTCGGCGACCACATCTTCTTCCACGGCTGGGTGGGCGAGGCACGCTGGACGTACAGGGCGGATCTGGGCTGGGCGAACGACCGCCCCGTCGTCGGCGGGAGCCCGTGATCATCCGGCGGCGTACAGCTTGGCGATGCGCGCGCCGAGGTCCGCGCCGTAGTTCTGGTGGTAGACCTGGGCGGAGCAGTGGACCGGGCCGCCCTGCCGTACCAGGTCGGCGGTCCAGTTGACGGCGTTCTCCACGCCGGGGTCGTTCAGCTGCAGGCCGGTGGCCGCGATGTCGTCCACGCGCACGTCGACGTAGTAGTTGCTCACGCCTTTGCGCTCGTACAGCCGCCACTGCAGCGTCGCGCTCGTCGCTCCGGTCAGCCTGGCCGTCAGGTCGACTGTGGCCTTCCGCCACGAGGACGGATCGGTGGCGGCGTCCTGCTCCCAGACCACCTTGCCGTTGAGGAGGAGCTGCTTCATGTGATAGCCGGCCGGACTGCCGGTTTCGCGGTTGTCCCGATGCCAGAAGCTCACCGTGTGCTTGGGCGCGCCCGGCGTGAGCTGAACCTTCCGTGCGGCGCCGCACCACATCCCGGCCTTCGTGGGCCCCTTGTCCTCGACGACGAAGCTGAGCCGTCCCCGGCCGGTGCGGGCGAGATTGTCGGTCACGGGCCGCGTCCACCCGGTGTCACGGGACATGAAGGGCAGCTTGTACTGCACGACCCCGGCCAGCTCGCCGGTGCGAACGAGTTCGAGCGCCTTCTTGGTGACCGCCTCGACGTAGGCCACTGTCGGCTTCAAAGCGGTGCGGCTCAGCGGATGGGCGTACGGCATCAGGTAGATGTCGGTGTCGGGCAGGCGTTCGGCCAGCTGCTTGACCTGGGCGGACAGGCTCCACGTCCATGCCGTGTCCCGGACCGGCTCGTCCCGGAAGGGGAAGATCACGCCGTCCAGCAGCGGGGCCTGCTCGGCGACGAACGCGTCGGTGAACTGGCTGTAGTAGACCGTCGGGATGAACTTGAAGGACGGGTTGATCGCCTCGGCCGCCGCACGCATCTGCTTGACGTACGCCGGGGTGAACGTCTTGAGATCGAAGCCGTAGTCGTCCACGGTCCAGCCGACCAGGTTCGGGTGGTTCTTGGAGAGAGCGGCGAGTTCACGAGACCAGGCCACGTAGTCGTGCTTGTAGGGCCGGGAGAAGCTCGCCTGGCTCGGTGCGTACACGGTGACCCACACGTCGATCCCGGCGGCCGCGGCGGCCGGCAGGAACTCCTTATGCAGGTCGTCCCAGTGATCGTTGCCACCGGCCAGCGGGTAGACGTAGGTGTTCACGTTGAGAGCCTGCAACCCCGTGATCATCGCCTTGGTGTCCATGTGCCTGATCCCGTCACCTCGCGGCTCCTCCTCCCGGATGAGGTTTCCCGCAGTCCCCGCCACACCAGGGGCAGCGGCGTGGGACACACCGGGGAGCATCGACAGCAGCAGGGCAACGACCACTACGAGCACAGAACGGGGCACGATGTTCCTTCGACACGATCCGTAGGCGAGGGATCGCCAGCGTAGGGATCGCCGGTATGTCGCCGGTATAGCGTTCCGCGCCTGCTATTTCCCGTCCGCGCGAGGATTCAATGTGCCTACGTGCACGACCTGGCGCGGCGCGGGCCGAGCCAGGTCGCGATTAAGCCATGCGAAATCAGGAGATCAGCGGCTCCGGGAAGGGCTTTATGGCATACGCCAAAGCTGGTAGATCCGCTGAAAAGCCGGTCCGATCGGCGTGCCGTCACCGTGCGTCTGCGAGGTGACCACGACCCATTTATCAAATGTCTGAGTATGGTAGGTCCCGTTGCTCTCCCAAGCGACCTGGACCCTGTTGTTTCCCATCGAGAGTCGCCTGACTCCGTGGAGTTCGTAAGCGATCGTCCCCGGATTGGCGAAGCACGTGACGCCGCCTTGGTGCTCGACTACGACGAGATCCGTGCGGTTGTTGCACTCGGTGATGTTCGTCGCGGGCGCGGCTGCTGCGATGGCGAGGGGTAAGAGGAACGCTGCGGATGCCGTAACGACGGCTTTCTTGAAAACTTTCACAGTGCACTCTTTCGATGCCGGTCGCCGGGTGAGCACGGGCCGACGTGCTCTGTGCTGCCTCCGCCTTGGTGCGGGGTTACCGGCAATGCGAGTTGAAATATCCCCTCAGGTCGTCGCGCGAGATGAGGCCGTCGGCGGCAGATCTGCGCTGACCGTAGACGTCCATGTCGTCGAACCAATGACTTCTTCCCACCTTGTCCGCAGCCTGCTGCAGTAGGGGGGACGCGCCATTCCTACCAGCTGCGGCGGCCCGCAGATCCGTCCTACTCACCAGGCCGTCCCTGTTGCCGATCGCCGCCGCCACATCGACCGCATCGAAGTCCGTATAGACAATTCTCAGGGCGGTACAGCTGCCCATCGGCGTGGTCGTGGAGGCTTGGGCGGGGGCGGCGGCGAGGCCGAGGGCCATGATGCCGGCGGTGGCGGCAGTAGCGGCAGTGGCGAGAATCTTCCGCATTTCCATCGTTTCCCTTGTCTTGTTGTTATCCGCACTCGGCGGTTTTGCAGTGTTCGATGCAGGGACGACACGGGAAGTTCGGCGGAAAAATGCGACATAGATCACGCAACTATAGGCTCGAAACGAGTCACAGCAGGTCACAGCCGTCGTGCGTACGGTGGTGGGAAGATGCGCCGGGACGGTCTGGCCAGCAGTGACACGATCTGGATACGGCCGACGTCGGCGAGCGCCTAGGACCGGCTCGCACACTCCTTGGGCCTCAGCGGGGGCGGCAGCGCAGTTTGGCAGGACCTTTCAGGTCTTCAGCGTGGCGAGGGCGCGCTCGCCTAGTGTGCGGATGCGGCGTGGGAGCGGTTGACGTCCTGTCACATCGCCATCATCGCCCCAGCTCTCAGCCGCCGCCCTTGCTGAAGTGCTGGTAGTCCTTGGTGCCGGCCCAGTCGCCGCCCCATTCCCAGCCGACCTGCTGGAAGGCTCGGACCACCCGGTCGCCCGGATTGATCACGCCCTTGCCTTTCACGGGCCGTTCCGTGTACTTCTCGGCGTTCTTGTGGGCGGTGTCGCCGTCGGCGGTGACGTACGGGTTCTCGCGGGGGTTGATGTCGATGGCCTCGCCATAGGCATGGTTCGACCAGTTGCCTGAGCCGGTCGCGCGGCGGCAGTTGAAGGCCGAGGTGTTGTCGGCCTCGATCGAGTCGAAGTCGTCGGCCTTGTAGGCGTCGACCAGCTTCATCTGCCGGATCGGCCAGCGCCAGTCGTACAGCTTCTCGAAGACCTGCACGATGTCGTCGGTGACGGTCTTGCGGACGACGAGCTCGCCCGTGTGAGGCTGGTTGTCGAAACCCCAGTAGGACATGGTGATCAGCCGCAGGTCGCGGTAGTGGACCGGGCATCCCTCACGCCAGGAGTGGGGCAGCTGGTCCCGGGTGACCTTGGTCACCTTGGCCTCGAACTCGGGTGGTTCGGTCCGGGCCGGGGAAGGCGTGGGAGCGGTAGTGGTGGGTGTGGCGGGCATCGTGGGCGAGGCTGGTGGGCTCTGCTCCGAGGACGCGGCCGGCCCCTGCCCGCCGCACGAAACGGACGCGAGCACCACGAACGCCATGGCGGCAGCACGTTTCATCTGGCCACCATATGCCACGTCTTTCCAGGTCAAGCCGTTACGGGTCCGTACGGCACGGCTTTTCTACGAGTCGGCGGCGGAGTGCTTGCCCCGGGTGGTGAGCTCGCGCAGCGCGTCGGCCGCGTACAACACGAGGGTGACGAACGAGAGCCCCGCGAGCCCTCCGCCCACCCACAGGTTGTTGACCGTCGCGGCCGTGTAGGAGGCGCCGGGAGGTTGGTAGCCGACCACGAACGGCGAGGCGACCAGCCACAGGCCGGCCAGGAACAGCAGGACGAGGGCGCAGACGCCGAGCCGGGCCTTCACCGGTTCTCCTCCGTCCCGACCAGCGGAGCCGACCCGTTCCGGCGGCCGGGACGGTGGTTCAGGTCCTCGCGCAGCGCCTCGACGAGCGGTGCGAGCAACGTGGCCAGCTCGGAGGAAGACGTTTCAGGGGAGGGGGCGGCGGGCGGGGGCGTGGGCGCGGGCTCGGGCTTGCGTGCCTCCACCAGCCCTCGCGTGACCAGCTCGTCCCGGATGGCGATGACGAAGGCGGCCACCCCGGCGAGTGCGACGACGGCCACGCCGAGCCCGGTCCAGAACTGGGAGGTGGTGGCGCTGGTCCAGGAGGCGTTCTCGGGCTGAGTGCCCAGGGCAAACGGTGCGATCATCAACCACAGCCCGGCCATGAAGGCCAGACCTGCCATGACAGCGCCCATGAAGGTGCGAATCATCGGGGAGTCCCTCCGGTCACGAAGTCACGAACACGAAGTCACGAGCACGAGGTCGCAGGGTCATGAGGTCACGAGGTCTTTCCGCGGTGGCGCGGCCTGTTCGATCAGCGCACGGGAGGTGGGGCGCAGCACGTTCTGCGCCACCGATCGGGCGCGTTCGCGCTCAGGGCGGTCGTCGGGTGGCGCCATCCTGGCCACGGCGGTGAGCAGCGCCGACGGCCGGTCGCCGACCCGGTCGACGCGCTGGGCGACGAGTTCGAGCAGCAGCCCGGCCAGGACGAGGTCCTCCTTGGACGGCGGAGGCGGCGGAGGCGGAGGTGGGGACACGGGAGCGGCCTCCGGGCTGCCTCGCAGCGGCAGTTCCTTGAGGAAGAGCACCGCCAGGAAGCCGAGCACCGCGATCGGCACGCCCACCAGGAAGACGGTCTCCAGGCCGCGGGTGAACGACTCCAGCACGATGGTCCTGACGGCCTCCGGCAGCCGGTGGATCTCCTCAGGACTGCCCAGGGAGACGGCCCCCTCGGGCAGGGTGAGGCGCGCGGCGCGAGCCAGCTCGGCCATCTCGGAGGTGAGCCGGCCGTTGAGGATCGCGCCGAACGCGGCCACGCCCATGGCCCCGCCGAGCGCCCGGAAGAACGACACGCCTGAGGTGGTGGAGGCCATGTCGCGCACCTCGGAGCCGTTCTGCGCCGCGAGGATCAGCATCTGCATGGTCAGGCCGAGCCCCAGGCCCAGCACGCCCAGGTCGAACCCGATGAGCAACTCGGTCGAGTCCACGTGCAGCCGTGACAGCAGGAACAGGCCGACGGTCACCAGCGCCAGTCCGGCCACCGGGAAGTGCTTCCATCTCCCGGTCCGGGTGACGATCTTGCCGGAGGTGATGCTCGCCATGAGCATGGCCACCACCATGGGCAGCGTCATGAGCCCCGACTTGGTGGGGCTCATCCCCTTGACGATCTGCAGGTACTGCGGCATGTAGATCAACACGCCGAACATCGCGACACCGACGAACAGGGAGGCGGTGCCGGTCAGCAGGAAGGTGCGGTTGCGGAACAGGCGGGGCGGCAGGATCGGGTTGGCGGAGGTGCGCTCGGCGAGCACGGCCAGGGCCAGCGCGAGCAGGGTGATCGCGCCGAGGAAGTAGCTCCAGGGAGAGTTCCACGCGAACTGCTGCCCGCCGAGGGTCAGCAGCAGCATCAGGGCGCTCGCGCTGGTCGTGATGGCGGTGGCGCCCCAGATGTCGATCGTGGTGTCACGCTTGACCACGGGCAGCTTGAGCACCCGCTGGATCACCACGGCCGCGATGATCGCGAGCGGCACGCCCACGTAGAAGCACCAGCGCCAGCCGAGCCAGTCGGCGTCGACGAGGAACCCGCCGAGCAGTGGCCCGATGACGGTGGCGACGCCGAAGACGGCGCCCATGTAGCCGGAGTAGCGGCCGCGCTCGCGAGGCGAGACGATGTCGCCGAGGATCACCTGGGCGAGGGCCGACAGACCACCCACCCCCAGACCCTGTACGGCGCGGGCGGCGATGAGCTGCCCCATGTCCTGCGACAGGCCGGCGAGCAGCGAGGCCCCGACGTACAGCCCCAGGGCGGTCTGGAACAGCAGTTTCCTGCCGAACACGTCCGAGAGTTTGCCCCACAGCGGCGTGGACACCGTCATCGTCAGCATGGTCGCCGACGCCACCCACGGGTACTGCTCCTGCCCGCCGAGCTCTCCCACGATCGTCGGCAGGGCCGTGCCCACCACGGACGTCGAGAGCATCGAGGTGAGCATGGCGAGCATGAGGCCGGCCATGATCTTGAGAATCTCGCGGTGTGTGTACTGCCGCTGCGCCACCGCGACACCACATCCCCTCATTTACTGACTCGCCCTAGGAGTATACGCTCGTTTACTAGTCGCGCGGCAAGTAGATATATTCCTCACATGAAGAGCGAGGCGATCCCGAGCATGGAAGGCCAGCTAGCGGACGCGGTCAGACCGCGGGACCGCGAGGCCACCCGGCAGCGACTGCTGGCGGCGGCCAGAGCGCTGTTCTCGGAGCACGGCTACGAGCACGTGACGGTGCGCATGATCGCCGCCGAGGCGGAGGCCAACGTCGCCCTGGTGGGCCGCTACTTCGGCTCCAAGGCCGGGCTGTTCGGCGAGGTCCTGCAGGGCGAGCCCACGATCCGCCGCATCCTCGACGGCGACCCCGAGGGCCTGGCCGGACGCCTGGCGGAATACGCCGCCAAGCGCATGAACCACGACCCGAAGAGCCGCATCCTGCGCTCGCTCGAACACTCGTCCCAGGACTCCGAGGTCAAGGCTCTGGTACGTGAACGCCTCCGGATGGCCTTCGTCGAGCCGATCGTCGAGGTGCTGGGCGACGACCCCGAGGCGCATGCCCGCGCCCGGATGGCCACGATGCTCTTCCTCGGCATCGGCAGCATGCGCCGCACGTTCGGCCCCGAACCGGCCACGCCCGCCGACGTCGCTCGGCTGACCGCCATGTTCGAGGTCTGCCTTCACGGCTAGTTCCGGTCACGCCACAGTGCGTCGTGCCGTGCGACCATAAGACCGAAATAGGGGTCGTTTGGGAGCCTCTCAGGTTGCCTACCAGCCGTTAACTTGACAGCACCCCCCTTCAAGGAGTGCACATGTTGGGTAAACGCTGTGCGCTGGTAGGCGCCACCATCGTGGCCTGCCTCGCAACTCCTCTCCACGCCGCCATGGCCGACCCGGCCCCCCAGGCGGACCCGTCCACCCCACCCGCGGTGATCGACGCGCTCGAACGCGACCTCGGGCTCAACGAGCAGCAGGTCGTCACCCGGCTCGCGAACGAGCGGCGCGCCGCCGCCACCGAAGCCGGCCTGACCACCTCCTTAGGCGCGTCCTACGGCGGAGCATGGCTGAACGCCGACGCCTCCAAGCTCATGGTGGCCACCACCGACGCCTCAGCCACGGCCGCCATCAAGTCCCAGGGCGCCGAGCCGGTCGTCGTCTCGCGTACGCTGGCCCAGCTCAACGGCGTCGTGGAGCAGCTCGACCAGGCCTCGGAGAAGAGCCAGGGCGCGGCGCTGTGGTACGTCGACGTGACGACCAACACCGTCGCCGTCCTCGCCGCCACCCAGGAGGCCGCCGACGCGCTGGTCGACGTCGCGGGCGTCGACAAGAGCGCGGTCAAGACGGCCGCGACCACCGAGACCCCCAAGCCGTACATCGACATCATCGGCGGCTCGCCGTTCTACATCGGCAACAGCCGGTGCAGCGTCGGCTTCTCCGTGACCCGCGGCAGCACCCCCGGCTTCGTCACCGCAGGTCACTGTGGCACCCAGGGCGCGCGGACCACCAACCCGACGGGCACCTTCCAGGGCTCCTCGTTCCCGGGCAACGACTACGCCTGGGTCGCCGCCCCCGGCAACAACCCCACCCCGTACGTACGCGGCTCCGGCGGCTCCCGGGTGACTGTCACCGGCTCCACGCAGGCGTCGGTCGGCTCGTCCATCTGCCGCTCCGGCTCCACCACCGGCTGGCGCTGCGGCACCATCCAGCAGCACAACGCCACCGTGACCTACCCGCAGGGCAGGGTCAGCGGCCTGACCCGGACCAGCGCGTGCGCGCAGCCGGGTGACTCCGGCGGCTCGTTCATCTCGGGCAGCCAGGCGCAGGGCGTCACCTCCGGCGGCTCGGGCAACTGCACCGTCGGCGGCACGACGTACCACCAGCCGGTCAACGAGATCCTCTCCACCTACGGTCTGACCCTCACCAGAGGCTGACCCCGTACCTCTGACGCAGCGTGTCCGGCACCGCGCCGGGCACGCTGCGATGAGTTTCGGCCGGCCGCCGAGTCTCCATGGTTGACAGCACGTCGACCGACAGGAGGAACGGTATGAAACGGCCAGTTCTGGGCAGCATGCTCCTCGCGAGTACCGACCCCAAGCGCCTGCGTACCTGGTACGTCACCGCGCTGGAGCCGGCGGAGAACGCCGATGTCGCGGCTTACGGGGTGCTCAGGTTCGGAGATTTCCACCTGTTCATCGACACGCGGGCGGACGTCGGGGACAAGAATCCGGAGCCCGGCAGGATGATCGTCAACTTCGATGTGCCGGACGCCCGTGCCGTGGTCGCGCGGATGAACGACCTCGGCGTGACCTGGCTGGCGGAGCTCGAGGACCGCGACGGCAGCCTGTTCGCCACCGCCATCGACCCGGACGGCAACTACGTCCAGATCATCGAGCTGAGCGAAGCGCACCGCGCGGGCATGTGAAGGGGGTCGATCATGTTCGGCACGACCAGGGCGTTCAGCGGGTTCTCCGTTGACGACATCGCCGCGGCCAGAGCGTTCTATGGCGAGACGCTCGGGCTGAAGGTGTCGGAGGAGAACGGCATGCTGACCCTGCACATCGCCGGAGACCGGGACATCCTGGTCTACCCGAAGGACAACCACACGCCGGCCACGTACACCGTGCTCAACTTCCCCGTCGACGACATCGACGCGGCGGTGGACGAGCTGGTGCGGCGAGGGGTGCGCTTCGAGCGCTACGAGGGGATGGACGCCGACGAGAAGGGCATCTTCCGTGGCGGGGGCCCGCTGATCGCCTGGTTCACCGACCCGGCGGGCAACGTCCTGTCCGTCCTGCAGGAGTAGCGGTCCCCCAGCGCTGACGGCCTAGGACAGGGCGGTCTCCGACGGGCCGGTGCAGGCGATGCGCCGGTACCACTCGTTCGACAGCATCTGGGCCCGGGCCGGCTCCGGCAGAGAAGTGATCATGGTCATGGACGCGCCGCGCTCCACCTCGGACGCGTGCGCGTGCATGGCCGCCCACTTCCGCTCGGCCCAGGGCGCGACGTCGAGATGGGTGGTGACCTGGTCATCCGGGAGGCCGGGCAGGCTCTGGCCAGGCTGCGGAGGCGTCCCGAACACCGCCTCCCACTGCGCCGCCACGACAGAGCGCGGCACCGTCGACAGGTAGAGGGCCCGCGCCCGCCACGCGTCGCCCGCTTCGGGGTAGAGCTGGTCGTACCCCGCCGCCTCGACCGCGGCCATGGTGACCCGGTGTGCGTGGATGTGGTCGGGATGTCCGTACGAGCCGTATCCGTCGTACGTGAGCAGCACATCGGGTTTGAAGTCCCTGATGTGCTCCACCACCCGGCCCACGACCTCGTCCAGAGGCACGTCCACGAAGCGGGGGCGGCCGGACGCGGACGCCGGGTTGCGTGCGTCGGCGTAACCCAGCAGCCTGGGCTTGCCCGCGCCGAGAATGTCCAGCGAACGCTCCAGCTCCCCGGCCCGCACGGTCCCCTCGGCCCAGGTGCACGTCACCACTGCCGTCCTGGCGCCCTCGTCGGCGTAGCGTGCCAGGGTCCCGCCCGTCCAGATCGCCTCATCGTCCGGGTGAGCATGGACGGCCATGACAGCTAACCCCACGACGAATCCTTTCCTGGCATGAGCCGCTGCCCCTCAGCGGGCTCTCCCGCCGACCGGCGCCTCGCTGGACAGAGAGGCGAACAGATCCTCCCACAGCGGCATCACGACCTCCGGCGCGTAATCGTGTGCGGTCACGGCCGCGGCGGCCCCCAGTCGCCGGCGCAGCTCGCGGTCGCCCATCACCCGCCGCAGCGCCGCGGCCAGCGCGTCCACGTCTCGGGGCGGTACGAGCACTCCGTCCACCTCGGGAGTCAGCACGTCGGCGGGTCCCGTCGGGCAGTCGAACGCGACCACGGGCAGGGCGTGGCCCATCGCCTCGATCATCGCCATCGGCAGCCCCTCGATCCGTGAGCTGAGCGCGTAGATCGACGCCCGCGCCAGCTCGTCGTGGATGCGGTCGCTGCGGCCCATCAGCCGGATCCGGTCACCCAGCCCGCTCGCCGCCGCCTTGGCCTCCAGCCGCTCCTTGTTCGGACCCGTACCGAAGATGCGCAGCCGCCACTCCGGATGGTCGGCCGCGGCCTCGGCGAAGGCGTTGATGAGCATGCCGAAGCCCTTCTGCGGCACCAGCCGGCCCACCGCGATCACCACCGGCTCGCTCTGGTCGGAGTGCTCGCGCCCGGCCATGTGGACCGCGTTGGGAATGCGCACGATCCGCGTACCGGGCAGCGCGTCGCGATATTCGGTCCGGCTCGTCTCGGTGAGCACCACGACGGCGTCGAAGCCGCCGTAGTGGCGGGTGATCTGCTCGCGCACGGGGGTGGGGTAGGAGCCCAGGTTCATGTGGTCCTGGGCCACCCTCTTCACGGTGGCGGGGGTGCGGCGCGCCGAGATGAGGTTCAGCGCCGGCCGGGTGGTGACCAGGATGCCGTCATCGAGCGAGGAGACGTAGTCGATGACCGCTTGCTCCACCCGTTCGGTGAAATATCCGGCGGCGAACTCGCCGTACGGCACGATCTTCCCCCGCGCGCGCCGCCAGACCTTGCGCGCCAGCGAATCGGCCGCCACCCCCTGACGCTGGTCCACCAGCGCCGACAGCTTCACCCGCGCGTCGATGGCGAACTGCGCCGCCGTCCGCCGCCGCACCACACTGACGATCTCCACCTCATGCCCGGCGGCCGCCATGGCATTGGCCTGATTGACCACCGTACGGATGGTGCCGCCCATCCCGTAGGCGTGCAACAGCATGTATCGGATCTTCATCCCGAGCACCTCACGCCGCGCAGGCTACCCATCCCACCTGGCAGTTCCCTGGCAACCGGAGTACGCCGGCTCTTACCGGTGATCCGGATGCGACAGCCGATGCGGTGGCGCTCTGGCAGACTCCCGCGCATGGTCTCGATGGTGCAGAACGTGGCGATCGACTGTGCGGACGCTTACCGGCTCGCCCGCTTCTGGAGTGAGGTGACCGGCCGTCCCCTGCATCCGCAGGACAGGCCGGGTGACCACGAGACCCAGGTGATGCTCCTGCCGGAGGGTCCTGTGCTGCACTTCAACCAGCGCGGGCTGGGCCATCCTCGCCGACCCTGAAGGAAACGAGTTCTGCGTCCTGCGCAGCGAATCCGACCGCGCCGCCATGCGTACGGGCTGCACGTTCGCCTCGGACGACGAGGGTCCGTGGATGCCGTGACGAACCGGGAGCCGTTGAGCATCCCGAAGGGTACGCCGATCGCGTCGCCCGATAGGTCGCTGCAGCAACACGGCTTCCTCGATATGAAACGTTACTCGCTGATTTCTTTCAGGAAGGTAAGCCCGGGAGCACAAGAAGTCCTCAAATTCAATCGTGACTGATATAAGAAAGCCAGTTACATTGAATTTCGACCGTCGTCGCGTCATCTGACCTGTCGAGCCGCAGGGAGGGGCATGGCCGAGGACATAGCACAGTTGGTCACCGACCTGTCGCCCTACGTCTCAGCGGCCGTGGCAGCGTACGGCGTGAGGGTGCTGGAAAAGGCCACGGACGACAGCGCCGAAGCCGGCGTCGCGTGGGGACGCAGGATACTCCAGCGGATCTTCGGTACGCGAGAAGAGGATGCCCCCGGACCCATTCAGGATCTGGCCGAGCGGCCCGATGATGCTGATCTTCAGGCGATGTTGTGTGCCACGATCGGCAAGGCTTTACGGCAGGACGACGAATTGATCCAGGAAATTCGTACATTTCTGGCAGTCGCAGCAAGTCAGGGGGCGTCACGAGCCGCTCTGACCGTCACCGCCTCGGCCGCTGATCAGGCACAGCAGGCGGTGCAGGGGTCTGGGTCGCAGATCAATACCTTCCATGCGCCGGGAAGTGGGTGACCGCGTTGTCACGCCATTCATCGCATCTCCGATCAGTTGGCGGGTGATGGCCATACCTGAATCAATGACCTTGCTTTCCGGCACAGCGCGTCGATGGCACTCCTTGGACCCCTTACTTCCTGACGCCGCTGTCGTGCGTGAACGCGGCGGCTTTGAATGGGTCGCAGCTCCTGGCCGGGCGGGATCGCTGCTTTACCGGACTCATCGGCTGGAAGCCACCGACCTGGGGTCGATATGGCGTGAGCCGTGCACTGCGACGATGGTGCCGATGGTCGGTGACGGCTCACCGCGCGAGCTGGATGATCTGCTCCGGTGGTGGCGCGAGGCAGCCGGTCCCGAGCTCGGTGAACGCCTATCGACAGGCGCAGCCTATATGTGGTTACCCAGCAGAGACACCTGGGCTGTTCCCACGCTGCACCGTCACGGATTTCAGCCGCACACGATGCTCGTGGTCCGTGACTACATCGGGAGGCACCCTCCGCCGCTACCGTCCGATGGACTGAGGATATGTCCTGCCACGCTCGACCATGCCGAAGACGTCATATTCTTATGGCAAGAGGTGATCGCCTACGATAGCCAAATCGGCATATGTCGTGATGGTGAGCAGACGGCGGCAATTCTACGCCAGGCGACGTTCGAGCTGCTCGCCAGGCGAGAGCAGGCCATATGGATGGCCGAGCTGCGTGGTGTTCCCGTCGGGCTCTGCGTGGTCGATCTACCCGCATACTGCGACGGCGTCGCCGCCTATGTCAGATGCGATGGTCCGGCCTACATATCTGCTTTCGGGATAAGAAGTGACCAGCGCGGCAAGGGAATCGGCCGTCGTCTGGTGGCTCACGTGCACGCGCTCCTGGCCGCTGCCGGCCACAGGACAATACTTCTCCATCATGCGGTCATGAATCCGCTGAGCGCTCCGTTCTGGGCGCGATCAAAATACCGGCCCTTATGGGCCGTATGGCGCCTTCCAGCACCTGAATGGCGAGGGCGGAACTTCACCTGAAAGGCGTCGTTGCTGACTCTACGTAAGCTTTGTATGGCTGTTCTGGAAAAAGGTTTCATGTTAACGTAACCATATCTCGCATTCCGACGAACGCGAACTCGGAGGAACTATGTTTAAAAGACGTATCGGTCCGCATCCCCACGAAGGCGACGGGAACGGAAGCGGCGCCGCCAACAGTTGTCCCGACATCTGGGAGCTGGACTCGGGTGATTTCGCGATCATCGGCACAGACCAGACCGCGCATCTACGTCCACATCTGCCATCGGACGCATTTCTTGATCCCGGAGAAGGCATCGTAGTACTTCCCCGGCAGGTGCTCGTAAAAGCGCGCGAAAGCATTCCGCTGGAGTAGGCCCTGCCTCCATGTCCCAGATATTCGATGCCGGCGCACCCGCATCGTTAAAGTGACGTGCGCTGGCGGAGCATCGGTCCAGCGGTCCACGTAGAGCTTTCGATCGGGAAGAGGCGGCATTTATGGCGCTGTATCCACCCACCAAATACCGCCGATTGAGCATCACGGCCGGCGGTGTAGATGATTTCATGAAGTTCTTCACAGGTCTGCGCACAAGCTGGGTGAAGATTGAATTTCTCCAGGAGTACGATGAGTCAGGATTTGCCGGGTACGACGCCTTCAAGAACGGAAACTACGACGAGGCGGCTACTCTGGTGCGTGAGATGGTCATGGGTCAGCGGGAGCTCTATGGCTATGCCGCCGAGCACAAAATCTCCATGACTCGAATACGTGTATGCGAGCTGCCTCTGAGTCCCTATCTGAAGCATTACGAGTTCGCGGCCTACCTGGCGGACATCGAGTGCGGAGAAGACATACGTCTGGTAAGGGCGGCCGACGTCAGTCGCCTCCTGGACGATACTGGTATGTCTGACTTTGTATTGTTCGACCACCGACGGGTGATCGCGCTGATCTATGATCTGCATACCGGCTCATTGCGAGAAGCGCGCCTGGTGGAAGACACGGAACTCGTCCGGGCTTACTCGGCGGTGGCTGATGAGCTCACGAGGGTGTCCGTGCCCATGCTGCAAAGCTCAATATATCTGGATTCTGTCGGCCGATCATTCGAGACGGCCAGATGCTCTCCCGGACAGTGAAGGCAAGAAATGCAGGACGAAGGCGGTGTCGTCGAAGGTCCGCATGACGGATCGTCGCAGCATCTTACTGTCCAATCCTCGCATGCGCTGAACCGGGCGCAACAAGCGGCGCAGCAATCCGGTATTCAGTACAACATCTTCATCGGAGCCGCGCAGGCGCGCTCAGTGGCCGCCACGGCACCACCGATAGTCGTCCCCCAGTTGAAGATCGCCTCTGAAACTCTACGCGGCCGCGCCGACCTCCTGGAATACGCAGGCGGATTCATCGGCACGGCGCGGCCCGGCGCCACCTCCGAGCCGAGGGTGACGGTTCTTTACGGTCTCGGTGGCGTGGGCAAGACCACGCTCGCTCTGGAAATCGCTCACCGGGCGATCCAGAACCACCACAAGGTCTGGTGGATTCCTGCGGACGAGATAGAGAGTATGCGATCCGCGCTTTATGCGCTCGCGTTCTCTCTCGGCGCGCAAGACGAGGATTTCGATCACGCGCATCCCTCTGACGTCCTGTGGCGGTATCTCAACTCCCTGGATCATTCCTGGTTGCTCGTCATAGACAACGCAGACGATCCAGCAGCTCTCGGAAGCTCCAGCGGGGGTATCCAGCAGGGGACCGAGTGGTTGCGACCGCCGGCCGTTGACAGGAACGGCATCATCATCTCCAGCCGTAACGGCAGGCCAGAGCGCTGGGCGTCATGGATCCGCATGTGCCACGTCCCTCCGCTCACCCCGGAGGCGGGCGCGAGGATTCTTGTCGACCTCGCCCGTCACGCAGGTGACGAACAAGAGGCGATATCTCTGTCCGCTGCCCTAGGGGGAGTGCCGTTGGCCCTTGAGCTCGCGGGCCGCTACCTGGCGTCAGCTGCGACGGACCCCTTCCCCGGAGAAGACACACTCAGATCTTTCACTGCGTATCAGGTCAACTTCGATAGACGACTGGGACATGTGGACATGCCTGTAGAAGGGTCAGGGGAGTCGGCCGGCAGTAGACGCGCACTGACAACGACATGGGAGATTTCGCTCGACCTGCTCGAGCGTCAAGGTCATGACCTGGCCAGGCCGCTGCTCCGGCTGCTTTCGTGCTGTGGTCTGTCACCCGTTCCGTACCGAGTCGTCATCAGGCCGGAAGCCCTGGAGGGCAGCGAGTTGTTCCCCCAGCCGACGGCACAGCGAATAGGGAGCTCGTTGCGAGCGCTCGATGGCCTGGGGTTGATCTCGATCGATCTCGTTCCGCGGATTCACGAGCAGACCGATGATGCGGGCACGTGGGAATCCCGCTTGACCATGCATCCGCTCGTGCGCACAGTCACCCGCCAGAACATGCATAGACAGGGCGTGCTGCAGGCTTACCTGGCTGTTCTCGCCACGACCATGGACAAGGTATCGGCAGAGCTCGACCCGAATAATGCCTACCACTGGCCCAGGTGGTCCATCCTGGCGAGCCACTGCACGGCCCCCCTCGAACTGATAGGGCAGCTGCAGATCCGCGATGCCGACCTCGTCCGCACCTTCCTGCGGGCGGCGGAGAGGTCGGCATGGTACAGATACATGGCCGGTCAGTACATGCAGGCTTCCATTGACTACCAGTTGCTCCTTGATGCCGCCGAAAGGGCCCTGGGTGCGGTCAGCGCCGAAGCCCTGTCGATCAGCAACAATCTTGCGCGATCCATCCGAGATGGTGGAGACAATGCGCGAGCACAGGCCATGCTTCGCACGCTTGTGGCCACCGCCGACGCCTCTCTCGGCAGTGAGCATCCGACGGTCCTCAGTATTCGTCTGAACCTCGGCCGCACGCTGAGAGAAGGCGGGCAGGTGACCACAGCGGAATCCGACTTGCGAGCCCTGTTGGACGATGACCGCCGGGTGCTCGGCGAATTGCACGCGGACACGATAGCCACAGCGCTGAACCTCGGGGTCTGTCTCCGCTTGCAGAGCCGCTTCGACGAGGCCGAAGTCGTATATCGCCAGGTTCTGTCCGACTGGCGGCAGGCCCACTCCGCGGCCGAGCTCACCACCTTGGACATCCGATTCGAGCTGGCGGAGACCATGCATCAAAAAGGAGATCTCGCGCAGGCCGAGTCAGAACTGCGGGACCTGCTTGCCACAGCGTCGGGAGTCTATGGCGAAGCCCACCCCAACACGCTGATCATCAGGCACGGTCTCGCGGGTGTGCTGAGGTCGTCGGGGCGGCTGGAGGCCGCCAACGTGGAGTTTCGCGAGGTGCTGCGCCTGCAGCGCGGCGAACTCGGGCCTGAGCACCCGCTGTCCAGGGCCACGGAAGCCGCACTTGAGGACCGAGGGACATCCTGATCCAGGACGGGTCCGGGCGTGCCGTGCGTCAGCGGGTGAGGAGGTCGGTGAAGATTTCTACCAGGTCGGGGTGGTCGAAGGGGCCGACATGGGGTGCGGCGACGCTTCGTACGTCCGTCGGGTTGTCGGGAGTGAGGCGATCGGCCTCGGCGATGAAACGGTCCTGTAGGGCGGGTGGGATCAGGCGGTCGAGGGTGAAGCGCACGTAGGTTCGGGGGATTCGGCCCCAGGTGTGCGCTTCGCCGCGGGCTTCGGCGATGGGGATGGTGGCGGTTTCGTCCGGCTCCAGCATGTTGAGGAGCCTGCTCACGGCTTCGTCGGTGAAGTCGCCGGCGAGGCACTGCTTGACGGCGTGGAAGACCGCCGGGTCGGCCGAGCGCCAGTTGAGGCGGTTGACGCCCAGGAGCGCTGGGTCGGCCACCTTCGCTGCTTCCACCAGGGGGAGGAGGCTTTCGGCGTTCTCCGGCGTGGTGAGGTAGGCGGCCAGGTTCGGCAGGTCCACGCAGCAGTACGCGGCGAGGTAGACGACCCGGTCGAGCAGGTCGGGGATGGCGTTGCCGACTCTGCTCACGGTGACGCCGCCCTGGCTGGCGCCGGCGAGGATCACCGGTCCGTGGCGGCGGGCGCGGCGGACCACGTCCACGACGCGTTCGACGTAGTCGTCGATGGTGATCTTGGCGAGCGGTGACGGTTCGGTGGCCAGTGCCTGGAGGTCCTGCGGGGCCTGGTACGCGCGGGGGTAGAACGCTTCGTCGCCGTGTCCCGGGAGGTCGACGGCCACGCTTCGGTGGCCGCGCAGGGTGAGCTCGCGCATCAGCCCCGAGGCCCAGGATGACGAGGAGTTGGTGCCGTGGACCAACACCAGCGTCGGCGGGCGCCGATCAGGGTGGTGATCGGAGGTCAGCGGGGTGCTGCCGGTCTCTGCTTCGTGGTTCGCTGTCATCGTCGTTGTCTCCTTGGATTCGTCGGTGGTCAGTGGCGGGGGTGGCGCCACATCGGCCACAGGGGAGGGCTGTCGGCGACCTGTACCGGTTCGCCGAGGTTCTCGAAGCCGTGCCGCAGGTAGAGGGCGCGGCTGCGGGGCGAGCTCGCCTCCAGGTAGGCGGGGAGCCCGTCGGTGTCCGCTCGCGCCAGGCGGTGCCGCAGCATCGCCGAGCCGAGTCCGGCGCCCTGCCGGCCGCCGACCACGCCCATGCAGGGGAGGTAGAGGTGCGGTTCGCGGTCGGGGTGCCGGTGAGCGAGCGCTTGTCCTAGCGTCTGCAGGCGCTCGCCGTGCTCGCCGAAGTCCGCGTCCGATGCGGGACGTTCGTCGTGGGCCGGCTGGCCTGCGGCCAGCGCCAGCCACACCGAGGCGCCCTCGTGACCGTCGGTCAGGTAGGCCTCGGCGGCGGAATGGGCGAGCAGGGGGCGGTAGAACTGCGCCTGGAGACGACCCCGGTCAGCTGCTTCGGGGAAGAGCCAGCACGTGAGGGGGTCGTTCATGAACGCCTCGGTGAGGACGTCCAGCACTGTCTGCCGGTCCGCGTCACCCGCCTGCCGTACGGGTGCGTACGGTGTATCTAGTGTCATGCGTACATCGTATTGATACGCCGAGAAAATCGCGATTTATCAGCCAAAAAAGTGCACTAGTGGACTGGGAAATGAACTAGTACACTTGTGTCAGGTAGAACGACAGCACCAAGGAATCGAGGCGCCACCCATGCCGTCGTCAACGCAACGGCCGGATCCGCCTTACCGGCGGATCGTCGCGGAGCTCCGTGCCCGGATTCTTACCGGCGACCTGCGGCCAGGCGATCGCATGCCCTCCATCCGGCAGATCGCGCAGCGGTGGGGCGTCGCGGTCGCCACCGCGACCAGAGTGATGGCGACGCTCCGCGACGAGGGGCTGGTCGAGGCGAAGATCGGCTCCGGTACGTTGGTCAGCGCACGCGCGGGCCAGAAGCAGCCGGCCGGAAGCACCACCCAAAAGCCAGCCGGAAGCACTCAAAAGCCGCCCGACGGCATCCCCGAGCAGTCCGACGGCGTCCCCGAGCGGGCCGGCAGCGTCCCCGAGCGGGCCGACGGCATCGCCAAGCCGGCCGGCAGCGTCGCCAAGTCGGCCGACGGCGTCCGCAGGCAGGCCGACAGTGCCCCCAAGCAGGCCCTGAGCCGTGACCATGTTCTCCGCACCGCCATCGCGATCGCCGACGCCGAGGGGCTCGCCGCCGTGTCCATGCGGCGGCTCGCGGCCGGGCTCGGCGTCGGTCCGATGTCGCTCTACCGGCACGTGGCGCACAAGGACGAACTGGTGACGCAGATGGTCGACCAGGTCTTCGGCGAACCAGAGCTCCCCACCCCCGGCCCGGAGGGGTGGCGGGCCAAGCTCGAACTGGTCTCCCGCCGGCAGTGGGAGCTGAGCCGGCGGCATCTCTGGCTGCCCAGGGCCGTCTCGTTCACCCGCCCGTTGCTCGTGCCCAACATGATGGCCCACACCGAGTGGACGCTGCGCGCGCTCGACGGGCTCGGGCTGCCCATGACGACCCGGATCCGCGAGGCGCTCGCGCTGCACGCGCTGGTCATCACCGTTGCCCTGACCATGGCCGACGAAGTCGAAGCGGAGCAGGAGACCGGGATGACACTCACCCGATGGTGGCTCGCACAGCGGACACGAGCCGACGAACTCCTCGGCAGCGGACGGTTTCCCCTGCTGGCCTCGGTCCCCGAGCAGACGGTGTCGGACCTGGACGGACTGTTCGAGTACAGCCTGGCCCGCCACCTGGACGGGTTCGCCGCCATGCTGGCACAGCGGTGAGGGCCGTCGCCGCCCTTAGGGCGCGACCTTCTCCAGGTCGTCGACGGTGCCCGACATGATGACCCGGAGGTGCTGGGTGATGTGCTCGGCGGGCCGGTCCCACCACGCCGGCTCCAGGGAGCGGGCGACGTCGCCGGCGATGCCGGTTGCGGCCATCGATGGCAAAACCCAAGACCCGTCGTATATCTACGTACACGCAGGTGACATGCGGTTGAACATTCGCCGCCGACCGCCGAAACGGGCCGGGAGTGGCGGTCGGTTTGTTCCCGTAATTGGTAGAAAGAGCCAGTGTCGACCGATCAACCGTCCCCTACGGCCAGTGCGCCGCCCGCGAGCGCTTCGCCGACCCCCTCCCCGGGCCCGTCGGCATCAGCTCCGAGCACCGCGCCGACGCCCTCACCGACACCCTCGCTGACGCCGTCACCGACCCCCTCACCGACACCGTCTGTGACACCGTCAGCGACGCCCTCACCCTCGCCGTCGCCGTCAGCGACGCCGACGGCGACGCCCTCACCCTCGCCGACACCGTCGGCGACGCCCTCACCGTCAGCGACGCCCTCAGCGACGCCGTCGGAGACGCCCTCACCCACACCGTCAGCGACACCGACCCATCCGTCGGCCACGTCCCCCGCCCCCACCCCGTCGCAGTCGCTGGTGAGCCCGTGCCCGCACACCCCCGCGTGCCCGCCGCCCGCCTGCCTCCCACCCGCCCTCCGCGCGCAGCCGGCGGCTGCCGTACGCACTCCGTCCGCGCCGCCGCCGGACCCCGGTGACCGCGCGAGCGGCGCCCAGGGAGGGTACGAGGTCGACGCCGGGCACGTGCGGAAGTTCGCCGGCACCATGGACGACTCGGCCACCGGTGTGGACACCGTCAGGCAGTGGACCCCCCGCTTCGAGGGCTGGAACCTGGCCCCCATGGCCGGCGTGCCCATCGTCGGGCTGATGTTCGTCGGCCGGTTCAACACCATCACCGACACCTGGCGGGACAGCGCCGGCATCCTCACCGAGGTGCTGCGTACCGACAGTGGCAAGGTCTCCAAGGCCGCCGACAACTACGTCGCCGCCCAGCGGGCCAGCACCATCAAGTAGGAGGAACCCGCGATGTCGACCCCGCCCGGCGAACCGGCGAAGCTCATCCTGCCGGGCCAGAGCACGCCCCCGGCCGCCCAGCAGTTGCACATCACCAACGCCAGGGGCGCCGTGCAGCGGACTCTCACGGTCGGGGCCCCGCAGCCCCGCACCGACCCCGGCTTCTACAAGAAGCTGATCATGGAGCTGAACCCGCTGCGCCAGTCCACCAGGGGCGCGATGGCGATGTCCGGGCTCGGCATGGCCGCGCTCGCGCTGGACGTGGCGGCGACCCTCAACCTGGGCAACCCCTTCCTCTTCTACGACCGGCGCGAGCAGTGGAAGGAGATGGCCGGGCTGCTGGAAGGCAGCCGCTCCGACCTTTGGCGGTCCTTCTTCGACGACATCTCCCCCAACTGGAGGGGCGACGCGGTCGAGACTCTCCAGCAGTACGTCCGATTCAACGTCAACGGCCTCTACGCCCAGCTCGGCAAGGTCTCCGGCGAGATGAGCAGCGCCATGCACAGCCAGTACAAGGAGGTGCTGGAGTACGACCTGTCGGTGTTCGGGCTGTACGCCACCTCCGCCCCCATGCTGCGTACCGTCGCCATGCTGAGCGCGCACCCGGTCGGGAGGGTCACGCTGATGACCCAGGTGGGCCTGTTCATGAGCGCGATCGGAAACCTGATCAAGCAGTTCGCCGACGTGTACAACTCCTACGAAGGCGACCTCAACAAGCTCGAACTCAAGCTCAACGACCTGAAGGGCGCGTTCTACAAGGCCGGTAACCCGGATCAGGGGGCACGTGAGCTCAGCCTCACGCCCGCGATCTCGGATCCCGCGCAGTTGAAGGACTACTGGGTCCCGGCGTCCAAGAACTCCGCATGAGGCACGTCGAGTCGTTCGCCGAGGGCCGGCCGGACGAGGTCACCGGGCTGCTGCGCGAGGCGGACGGCTGGGCCCGCACCCTGGCCGGCGCGATGGGGCAGCTGGAGGAGGAGCGGCTGACCGGCACCGACCCGGCCGAGGTCGTGCGCGTCGAGGTGTCCGGCACCGGCCGCCTGCGCGCGTTGACCATCGACCCGCGCCGCCTGCGTGACCTGGACCATCTCCAGCTCGCCCAGGCCGTCCAGGAGGCGATCGTGGCGGCCCACCACACGATGGGGGAGCGGCTGGAGGAGGTCGTCGAAGGCCTGACGGGGCCGGGCGGCGCGAGTGCCGCCGACCCGCTCGAAGGCTACATCCGCAACGTGCTGAGGGGTGAGTGAGCGATGGAGGACGCACAGGCGCGGCTGGAGGCGCTGATCGCCGCCGCCGAGCGGGCGGAGGCGAGGGCGGAGGAGTGGAGCGCCGCCGAGTTCTCCGGCCGGGCCGACCAGGGCGGCATCGTGGCCGTCACTGACGCGCTCGGCACCCTCAAGCGTCTGGAGATCTCCCCGCGCAGCAGGCGACGGCTGGACGCGACGAACCTCGCCGCCGCCATCCTGGCGGCGATCACCACGGCCGAGGAGGCCGCGGCGACCTCCAGAACCGCCCTGCTCGCCGACCTGCACCTCACCCCCGGCAGGCTCGCCTAGATCCATCCCGTACGGCTTCACCTGCGGATCCGTGCCAGAATGCGCAACTTGTGGTTGCGTATCGGGGAGTCGCGCGGTAACGTGATGCGCAACCGAACGTTGCGTGTTGCGAAGGGTGAAGAGTATGGAGCACGGCAGTATCGAGCGGGAGATCCACGTCGACGCCTCGCCCGAGGTGGCCTTCGAGGTCGTCAGCCGCCCCGAGCACATCTCCGAATGGTGGTCCGACGCCGCCGACATCGAGGCGGTGCCAGGCGCGGTCGGTGAGCTCGTCTGGGGCGACAGGGCGGAGGTCGTCCCGATCACCGTGGTGAAGGCCGACCCGCCTCGGCTGTTCTCGTTCCGCTGGTGCTATCCCGGTGGCAAGGCCGACGACGACACCGCCTCGCTGCTGGTCACCTTCGAGCTCACCCCGTCCGGCACGGGCACCAGGATCCGGCTCACCGAGAGCGGGTTCCGGGAGATGGGCTGGGAGGCGGCCAAGCTGGAGGAGCAGTACCGCGAGCACAGTGCCGGCTGGGACACCTTCGTTCCCCGGCTGGGGGCGTACCTCGCCCGGCTGGTGTCAACGCCATGACCGTGGTCGACGACGACCTGTGGTCCGCGATCGGGGACCCGACCCGCCGGCGGATGCTCGACCTGCTCCTGACGGACGGCGACGGCACCGCCACCAGCCTCAGCGAGCGGCTGCCCATGACGCGTCAGGCCATCGCGAAACATCTCGGCGTGCTCGGCCGTGTCGGCCTGGTGCACGCCTCGCCCGCTGGGCGGGAGAGGAGGTACCGGGTGGACGAGGCGCAACTCGCCCGCGCGGTCGCCCAGTTGTCCTCGGTGGGGGCGGCGTGGGACGCCAGGCTCCGGCGCATCAAGCGGATCGCCGAGACGATCCAGCGCGGCAAAGACCAGTGAAAGCAGACAGGAAAGAGGAATCGACCATGGTGGATATCCTGCACAGAGTAGGCATCAAGTCATCGGTGTCCGAGGTCTACACGGCCTTGACCACCACCGAGGGGCTCGCCGGTTGGTACACGACCGACACGAAGGGCGAGGGGAACGACCTCGGCGGCGTGCTTCAGTTCCGGTTCGAGGCCGGTGGGTTCGACATGAAGGTCCTCGAACTCGACCCGGGCAAGCGCGTGCTGTGGGAGGTGGTCGACGGCCCTGAGGAGTGGATCGGCACGCACGTGTCCTGGGACCTCGCCCAGGCCGACGAGCACGCCATCGTCCTGTTCAAGCACGCGGGCTGGCGGGAGCCGGTGGAGTTCATGCACCACTGCAGCACCAAGTGGGCGGTCTTCATGATGAGCCTGAAGTCGCTGATCGAAACCGGGAAGGGCGCGCCGGAGCCGGACGACGTCAAGATCGACAACTGGAACTGACGGTCTCAGGGCGCGAGGCTGATCGTGGCGGGGATGCCTTGGCGGGTCATCTTCGCGTACGGGCACAGCGCGGACGCCTGGGCGAGTAGTGGGGCGGCCCTGTCGGGCTCTACCCCGGGCCAGGTCACGATGAGGTCCGCGCTCAGCTGGTAGCCGCCGTCGGCGGGGTCGCGGCCGAAGGCCACGGTCGCCTCCACCGTGATCGCGCGGGGGTCGAGGAGGTGCCGGCGGGCCAGCAGGCTGAGGGCGCCGTGGAAGCAGGCGGCGTATCCGGCGGCGAAGAGCTGTTCGGGGTTGGGGCCGGTGGCGTCACCCCCCAGCTCTTCTGGCATCCGCAGCTCCAGGCGGAAGCCGCCGTCGGCGGAGTCGGCCCGGCCGCTCGCCCGGCCGTGCGCGGAGTCGCCGCCGGTCACGGCGACGCGCGTGCGGTAGATGGGCTTGAACGCGGGGCCGCTGTAGTCGTGGTCCGTGGACAGTATGTGGTCGTTCACCGGTAGGGCCTTTCTTGTGATGGAGCTGGGTGGTGCCAGTGCCGGAGTTTGTCGGGGTTCAGCACGATCCATGCGGCGGTGACCCGGTCTTCGGCGACGCTCACGCTGACCACCGCCACGGCCTTGCCCGCCCGGCGCAGCACCAGGCCGGTCCGGCCGTTCACGGAGCCGAGGGCCACCTCGGCGCCGGGCCGGCCGGCCAGCAAGGTCGTGACGAACCGGGCCACCGCGTCCGCGCCGTAGGTCGGGCGTACGGGGGCGCGTAGTTTGCCGCCGCCGTCGCTCACGACGATCGCGTCCGTGGCCAGCACCTCGCGCAGCGCCGCGACGTCGCCCTTCTCACAGGCGGTGGCGAACCGGCGCGCGACCTGATCATGCTTGGCGTGCATCCCCGGACCGGATACGGCCAGGTGCCGTGTCAGGTCGGCGGCGAGCCGGTGCACCGGGTCGCCGGCGGGAGGCGTTGTGGCAGGGGGCCCAGTGGTGGCGGGCGCAGGGGTGGTGGGCCCAGTGGTGGCTGGCGCAGGGGTGGGGGGCGCTGCGGTGGGGGGCGGTGTGGCGCTGGCGGCCGGCGCGGCGAGCAGGTCCAGGCAGATGCTCCCGGCGACCCGCGTCAGCCAGGCGCGCGGCACGGCGATGGCGGCGCGTTCGTCATCGCCCAGGGCGTACCAGCGGCGATAAGTCTCTTGGACGATCCAGTCGGCCGTGCTCTCCGAGCCGAACATCCACAGGGCGATGCCGAGCAGGTGCTCCCGCTCGTCGAGCATCTCCACCAGTGACCCCGCGCCCACGTCGCTCATCTCCCGCCGCCCGCGCGGCCGGGATGGCCCGCCTGGGTGAAGGGGCCGGCGTGGCCCGCGAAGGTCAACGGGGTCGTCCGCACGATGTCCTCTGTTCTCTCGGCGTCGGCAGCTAAGACCGGATGGCCCATCCTGTTGTGACGTTCCTCAGGGCGATCACGAGAGGCGGCCGTACCCGCGCTCCAGGCTCGTCAGATGCTCCCTCGTGAGCGCGACCGTTCGAACGCGCCGAGTTTGTCCGGGTTGACGATCCACATGACGTGGTGGATGCCCTGCGGCGAGGCCTCGATGGTGAGCATCGTGACCTGGTCGTGGGCGCGCGGCACGAGCACGCCGGCGCGTCCGTTCACGTCGACCCACCTGACG
The DNA here is from genome assembly GCF_044465295.1 of Nonomuraea sp. NPDC049714. Taxonomy (NCBI): domain Bacteria; kingdom Bacillati; phylum Actinomycetota; class Actinomycetes; order Streptosporangiales; family Streptosporangiaceae; genus Nonomuraea; species Nonomuraea sp. NPDC049714. The sequence goes on from NZ_JBITLM010000017.1 coordinate 228,151, forward strand.
TCGCCGGACGGCCAGTACCGCGGCGCGTACGCGGCGACGAACTTCGCCACGCGGTGTCCGCCCAGCAGAGGGAACCGCGCCGCGCCTCTGATCCCGCCGCCGTCGGAGGAACTGACGACGTCAGCGGCGAAAAGGTCTTCGAGGGCGGCGATGTCCCCCGTCTGGGCGGCCTCGAGGAAGACCTTCAGGAGGCGCCGGTGCTCGATCTTGTCGATGGGCTCGCGTCGTACGGCCCCCAGATGCTTGCGGGCCCGGCTCACCAGCTGACGGGCATTGACCGTGCTGATCCGCAGGATCTCCGCGATCTGCGGGTAGGGGTAGACGAACGCCTCACGCAGGACGTACGCCGCCCGCTCGGTGGGGGTGAGCCGTTCGAGCAGCAGCAGGAAGGCGAGTTCGAGCGCTTCGCCCCGTTCGGCCCCCACCGCTGGGTCGAGGCTGGTGTCGACGGGTTCGGGAAGCCAGGGCCCGATGTACGCTTCCCGGCGCGAACGGGCGGATTGGGCGACGTTGATGGCCAGACGGGTGGTGATCAGCGCCAGGAAGGCCGAGGGGTTCTCGACGACGGAACGATCGGTGTTCTGCCAGCGCATCCAGACCTCTTGAAGGATGTCCTCGGCCTCGGTCGCGCTGCCGAGCATCCGGTAGGCGATGCCGAACAGTCGCGGGCGCAGCTCGACGAAGGCGGAAGCGGCCTGTTCGAGTGCGTCCGCCTTTTCCAGGGAATCCGTATGCATGTTCATCCGCGCCTTATCCGGTATTCGAGCTAGGCCTGTACGGGTGCGGCGTCGTCCTCGTGGAAGCCGATCTCCCGGTGGGTGCCGTCGCACAGCGGCTTGTTGCCGGAGTGGCCGCAGCGGCACAGCGTCATCCGGTTGCGGGTCTCCAAGGGCAGGCCGTCCGACCGCAGGACCGGCACCTCGCCGGTCACCCACAGCGCGCTGGCCAGCCCGTTCTCCTCCTCCAGGACCGAGACGGCCTGCGGCAGGTCGGGCTCGATCGTCTCGCCGCCGCGTTCGAGGGCGTAGCTGTAGGAGCCGGACGGGCAGTGGTCGATGCGGCCCATGACGTCGGAGCGCACGTCGCTGTCGCCGGTGTCGGCGAGCATCGCGGCGATCGGCCTGGTGCGGCCGATGCAGAAGGCGGCGTGGACGCATAGCTCGCCCACCCGCTGCGCCGAGATGCCCACCCCGTCGTGCACGTGCTGCAGTTCCCGGTACGGCTGGACGCTCGCGCTCTCCGTGCCGTCGAACCCGATCATGGCGTGCGTCCCGTCGCAGAACGGCTTGGTGCCCGAGTGGCCGCAGCGGCACAGCGCGTAGGTGTCCTCGGTCTCCAGCGGTTCGCCGGTCTTCCAGGTCAGCGCGTTGTTCTCGGCAGATACGATCTTGCGTTTACGCCGGAGCGGGACGCCGCCGTACACCACGTACGGTCCGTCCCGGAGCACGACGATCCGCTGCCGGTCGTCGCCCACGGCCCACCGGCGCTGTTCCGGTGCCACGTAGTCGAAGGTGGGACCGGCCGTGGTGCCGTCCACGTCGGGCATCCGCATCAAAGCCTGGGCTTGCGCCTTGAGCGCGTACATGGTGCCGGTGGCGACCGCGAGCAGCTTCGGGCTGCCGTTGAACGCCTGCTCCAGCAGGTGCAGGACGGCGCAGTAGGTGTGGTTGAACTCCTCCTGGGCGGTGCGGATCGCGCTGCCGGGAGCGTGGTCGGACAGGCGCGGGTTGCGCCGCATCGGATGCACGCCGGCGAGGTCCACGGAGATCTTCTCGCCGGTGGGCCCGGACTCCGGGGTGTCGCCACGCTGGTAGCGCCGGCCGAGCTTGAGCTCCTGGAATCGGTAGTAGTGGGCGACCTCGTCCCGTTCCGGGTGGAAGACGTCCTGGTCGCCGTCCCATACTTCGCCACGGGAGGTGCCCTCGCCCTGCTCGACGATCTCTTCGAGCGCCGCCAGCGCGGAGTCCAGGCCGTCGACCGCGACCAGCCGTCCGGCGGTGTGACGGAAGTGGGCGGCGCTCACCTGGCGGGCCGGATCGCCGTGGAAGACCGCCTGCTCGCCGAGCCGGTCGCACAGGAGGCGCAGCCCTTGTTCGATCGCGGCGTAGAACTGCCCGATCGTCTCGTAGTGGTCGCTCTCCGCCACGGCGCCGGGCGGCGCCGGCTGCTCGATCCGCAGGAACATCTCCAGCGCTTCCGGTCCGAAGGGGACCAGGGACAGCTCCAGGGAGTCGTGCGGCAGTGGCCGGGGATGCTGCGGGAGCATCTGCGGCGTGTCCAGCCGGGGCCGGCCGCCGACGGCGTTGAGCAGGTTCGCCGCGAGTGCCAGGTGCAGCATCTCCTCGGCGAAGACGCTGCCCACCACGTCGACGGCTTCCGGGTTGCGCTCCGGGTCCAGCGAGTACAGGGCGCACAGGTACGGCGGCAAGGTGGCGTGCTCCAGCTCGATCGCCCACTGCAGGTGCTCACGAAGGCTGTCGAGCGTGTCGATCGGCGCCGGCCCGGCGATGGTTTCCCGCGGTTCTCGGTGACTCACGGACATCTCAGGCACCGTGCTCCTCTGGCCGGGAGCGGTCCTCCAGCACCTCGACCGCGTCGAGCAGCCCGCGCAGGCCGATCTCCTCACGCTCGACGTCCGTCGGGTCGAACAGCCACTCGCTGACCGGCAGGTCGAACTCCTGCTCCGGACGGCTCGCCTCGACGTGGATCAGTTCGACCTCGACCTCGGCCTGGAGCTCGTACAGAAACTCGTTGTCACCGTTCGGAGCAGTCATCTTTCCCTCCATGGGGATCAAGCCGGGCGCGGGGCGCGGCGGTCCTGGCGCTGGGCGAGCTCTTCCTCGTCGACCAGCGTGAGCATCGGCTTGCCCGGCTCGCACAGCATCGTGACGGTGAACCGCAGCGGGATGTCGTCGCGGTTGTTGCCGTCCTGGTAGTGGATGACGTCGCCGCCCGGCTCCCAGAACGCCTCCCCGGCGTGCAGGACCCGCGGCGGTTCACCCTCGATCTCCAGCAGGATCTCGCCCTCCAGGACGAACCCGAAAGCCGGGCCGGAGTGCCGGTGCGGCGGGGTGCCGGGGTCGCCGGGCGGGTATTCGATCACCACGGTCATCGCGTGCGCGCCCTGCGGGATGAACGGAGGTTCGACCTCCTGCAGCGTGGTCAGCGCGGTCTGCCATGCGGTCGATCTGGTATCGGACATGGGATGTACCTTTCGTGGAGGCGTTACTTCCCGGCGGCGTTCTGGGCGGCCCAGTCGCGATAGCGGATCTTGCCGAGGGTGGCGCCGTCACCCGGCACCAGCGACCGCTCGCTCAGCTCGCTGCCGAAGTAGCGCGCGTGCACGTCGGTGACCACCTGGCGCGGGTCGCCCCAGCCGGCCAGCGCGTCGCGGAAGAACTCGTCCATCCGGAACTGCTCGGGCCCGGCGATCTCGGTCCTGCCGTTCAGCGGCGAGCCGACCGACACCCTGGCGACCGCCTGTGCCACGTCGTCGCCGGCCATCGGCTGGTAGAGCACGGGCGCGATCCGTACCGAGTTGCCGTCCGTGGCGGTGTCGGCGATGCCGCGGGTGAACTCGAAGAACTGGGTCGCGTGGATGAGCGAGAACGGGTTCCCCGACTTCTCGATCAGCTGCTCCTGGGCGATCTTCGCCGCGAAGTAGCCGTTGTCCGGCATCCGCTCCGTGCCCACGATCGACACCGCGACGTGGTGCCCGACCCCCGCCTCCGCCTCGGCTGCGAGCAGGTTGCGGGTGGAGGTCTCGAAGAACTCCAGCACCGCGGCCCTCTCGAACGACGGGGAGTTCGACACGTCGATCACGACCTGCGCGCCGTCCAGCGCCTCGGCCAGGCCTTCGCCGGTGAGGGTGTTGACGCCGGTGTTCGGCGAGGCCGGCACGGCTTCGTGACCGTGCTCGCGCAGCATCGCCACCGTCTTCGAGCCGATGAGGCCGGTTCCGCCGATTACCACGATCTTCATGGGCAGTTCCTCTCTGTCCGCCGGGGCGCCCGTGCGCCGACCGGTCATCAACTAAGACAGGGCAGCTTCCGAGGGTGTGACAGCCGCCGCGAAATTCCCTCTACCTACCTGGACGATCGCGCTATTCGACGAGTTTTCCGACGCTGGAGACCTCGCGCATGAGCGCCGTGATCTCGTCGGGGATCGGGGGGATCGTCTCCCTGGCCACTGATCCGGG
>NZ_JBITLM010000018.1:0-10441 GCF_044465295.1 Nonomuraea sp. NPDC049714
CCATGACCACCTCCTCATTAGGGAAGTAGCCAGCCTGCCGGGTCCACCGCCCAGAGATCAATTACCCGACCGACGTTGAGTGACAGGCCACTAGCACGTCCCGGCGCGTCCTAGCGCGTCCCGGCGCGTCCCGGCGCGTCCCGGCGCCGGGGGCGGCGTATCCCGTCCCGTTCCACCGTGGGAGAACGGCGCGTCTCACCCCGTTTTGTTCTGCGGTGGGGGACGGCGGGGCCTGCCGTCCCCCCTCCGGGTCAGGCGAAGGCCGGCATGATCTGGTCGTGGATCAGCCGCAGCTGGGTGTCCACGTCGGCCACCTCGGGCAGTTCCCGGCCCATGAACTGCTTGACCAGCGTCGCGTCGGTGACGGCGAGGATCATGTGGTTGACGCCCGACGGCTCGATCTCGCGCTTGATCTTGGCCACGCACTCCTCCGGCGTGCCGGCGATGGACAACCGCTCCCCCAGCTCGGGAGTGGTCAGCTCGATCGCCCTGGCCAGGTCGCCGGCGCCGAGGGCGTCGACGATCGGCTTCATCGCGCCCGGGTCGACGCCGTTGCGTTCGAGCTGCTCGGCGGGCATGGACGAGGCGTAAAGGCCCACCATGCTGCGGGCCGCCTCCTTGGCCACGGCCGAGTCCGGGCCGGTGGCGAAGACGACCCAGGCGCCGATGTCCATCGACGAGGCGTCCTTGCCCGCCCGCTCCGCGCCGGCCGTGAAGTGCTGGACGAGGTAGTCGTAGGCCTCGCGGGTGTAGCTGAGCGCGTGGTGCACGCCGTCGGAATGCTCGCCGGCCGCCTGGAAGGAGCGCGGTCCACGCATCGCGCCGAGCTTGACCGGCACGCGTTCCTGCACCGGGCGGGCGAAGGTGAACAGGCCGGTGTACTTGAAGAACTCGCCGTCGAACGTGATCGCGCCGTCGTCCAGCAGCGTGCGCACCACGTACGCCGCCTCCTTCACCCGCGACAACGGCTTGGTGACCGTCCAGTCGATGTTGTACTGCGCGAGCAGCCCGAAGTTGCCGCTGGACAGCACCACCTCGGCGCGCCCGTCGCTGAGCTCGTCGAGGGTGGCCGCCGCCTGGGCGATCAGGGACGGCTCCCGCAGCACCACCGACGACACGCTGGGCCCGAACCTGATGCGGGACGTCTGCTGCGCCGCGGCGGCGAACAGCAGCCACAGGTCCTTGTGCCAGGTCTCGTCGGCCGCGTAGCAGGCGTGAAAGCCGAGCTCGTCGGCCAGGCGAATGGACGCCAGCGAGTCCCGCAGCGGATAGTCCGGCAGCATCACGTAACTGAACTTCATCGTGCGACCTCCTGAGGGATGGCGTCGCCCGAGGGGGCGTCGCCCTTGTCGTACGGCTTGGCGACCAGCAGGTAGATCAGCCCGGCGGCGACCACCACCAGCCCGGACAGAGCCACCAGGTAGTCGTCGTACCAGGGGGCGTCGGGCGTCCTCGGCCAGGCCATGTTGACGATGGCGAGCACCCCGTAGAGCAGCGCGGCCACGTTGACGGCGAGGCCCGCGCGCCCCAGCGTGAACGGTCCCGACGGGCGCCAGCCGCGTAACCTGGCCCGCAACGCCGCCAGCACGACCATCTGGAAGCCCAGATAGATGCCGAGCACCGCGAAGGAAATGATCTTGATGAGGGCGTCCTCCGACACGATGGAGCCGAGCACGACCAGCGCGGGCACCACGGCGGCGACCAGGAGCGCGTTCGGCGGGATGCGCCTGGCCGGGGAGAACCTCCTGAACGCGCGGCTGCCCGCGATCATGTCGTCGCGGGCGTAGGAGTAGAGCAGCCGGCTCGCCGCCGCCTGCAGGCTGAGCGCGCACGACAGGAACGACAGCAGCACCACGCCGAGCACGACCTTGAGGCCGGTGGCGCCGAACGCGGTGGTCAGCACGTTCGTGACGGGGTCGGCGTCGGTGCCGGAGACGACGGCGGCGAAGTCGGGCACCGCGAGCAGCAGCGCCAGGCAGACGAACGTCGCGGCGGCGCCGCCCACGTAGATGGTCATGCGCATGGCCTTGGGGATGCGCCGGGTCGGGTCGGGCACCTCCTCGGCCACATCACCGCACGCCTCGAACCCGTAGTACTGAAATATCCCGATAAGTCCGGCGGCCAGGAATGCCACGAAATATCCGGACTCTGACCCTGCGCCGAACGAGTCGAACAGCACCCCGAGCCCGTGGTGCCGCTGGGTGAGCAGCAGCCACCCGCCCACGGCCAGCGCCCCGACCAGCTCGGCGGTGAACCCGATGATCGCCGCCAGGGCCAGCGCCCTGGTCCCCGCCAGGTTGATCGCCAGCGCGACGCCCAGGATGATCAGGGCGCAGAGGATCGTGTTCCCTGAGCTCACCTCGATCCCGAGAAGGGCGGACAGGTACGGTCCCGCCCCGTACGCCACACTCGCGATCGTGACCAGCAGCGCGACCAGGTACACCCAGCCTGTCATCCAGGCCCACCGCCGCCCCCACAGCCGCCTGGCCCAGGGGTAGATGCCGCCGGTCAGCGGGTACTGTGAGACGATCTCGCCGAAGACGAGCGCCACCAGGAACTGCCCGGCGCCCACGATGACCAGGCTCCAGATCATCGGCGGCCCGCCGAGGGCCAGCGACGAGGCGAACAGAGTGTAGATCCCGACCACGGGAGACAGGTACGTGAAGCCGAGGGAGAAGTTGGCCCACAGGCTCATGTCCCTGCGGAACTCGGAGGTGTAGCCGAGGTCGGCCAGCCGGGAGTCGTCCGCCGGACTCAGCGGGGCGTCATTCGTCGAGGTCACGGAGGAGCTCCTCGCCGGAGATCACTGTGTCGGCGAAGTGCCGGTGCATCCAGGCCAGGTGGTCGGCCCGGGACCGCACCAGGCGCAGGGTGTCCCAGTTGGGGAAGGTCTGCTGCGTCACATGCTCGGCCATGAGGCCGGGCTCGACCTCGTAGACGTGCTCGAACCGGGTGATCGCCACGTCGCTCACCCGCTGGGCCGGCGGAGGCGACATTTCCTCTTGATAGCGATATTTCATGATTTCTCCGCGTACGCCTGGTCCAGCAGGTACTTGCCGGGATTCATGATGTTGTTCGGATCGATGGCCCGTTTGATGGCGAGCATCACGTCGTACCCGCCGCCGAGTTCGGCGGGGACCAGGTCCACCTCGCCCTCGCGGCACGAGCCGTGGCACGCGCTGATCGAGCCGCCGTAGGCCAGCGACACGGCGGCGAGGTCGCGCTTGGCCCGCACCCACGCCGCCCAGGCGGCGTCGTCCAGCCGCTGCTCCCAGATGCCGATGTCGATCTCGGTGAGGTAGTCGGCGCCGGTCGCGCCGTTGGTGTAGGCGAACATGCCCCAGTCGTCGAACACGTCGCTCTCGCGCCGCAGCCGGTCGGCGATCTCGTGCCAGGCCAGTCGTACGGCGGGCAGGTTCGTGTAGTTGATCGAGGCGTCCTCGCAGTGCCAGCTCATCGGGGCGACCTGGCCCGACCGGGTGCGGCCGTGCAGCGGCGTGGCGTACCTGTCGTGCCTGGCCGCCCAGTCGCCCTGCGAGATCTCGTCGCCCAGGTAGCGGGCGCCGAGCGAGCGGGCGATGCGCAGCAGCCTCCTGCCGCCGGCCCGGACCTCGTCCTCGTAGCCGTACAACGCGGCGCACACCAGCGCCTTCACCGACGACGGCTGCGGGATGTAGGCCTCGTCGTCGCGCCGCAGGTAGTCGACCTTCCACTCGTCGAACAGCACCGCCCCGGCGAACGTGGCCACGCCCGCCCGCGCCAGCGCGCCGACCGCACGGTAGGCGCTGTCGTAGTCCTCGAACGCCCAGAACGGCGAGAACTCCGCCTCCGGCTTGGGGAACAGCTTGAGCGTCGCCTCGGTGGCGATGCCGAGGGTGCCCTGATGGCCCATGAACAGGTGCTTGAGCTGGTATCCGCTGGAGCTCTTGGTGATCTTGCGGCCGATGCCGTCGCCGACGTGGATGACGCGGCCGGACGGCAGGACGTGGTCGAAGCTGAGCACCAGGTCGCGGCTGTGGCCGTAGCGGGAGCCGATCAGCGACCAGCCGCTGGTGCCGATCCGGCCGCCGACGAGCGAGCACGGATAGGACGCCGGATCGTCCGGATATATCAGGCCATGTTGGGCTAACACCTCGTTGAGCTTGAGCGCATTGATGCCGGTGCCGACCGTACAGGTGCGGTTGTCGAGGTCGATCTCCCTGATCTGGTCGATCCGCTTGACGTCCACCACGATGCCGCCGCGCAGCGGCACCGCGCCGTCGGTCAGCCCGGTGCCGCCGTCGCGCGGCACCACCGGGATCCGCAGGCTGTCGGCAAGCCTGAGCACCTCCGCGACCTCCTCCGTGGAGCCCGGCAGCACGACCAGGTCGGGCATCCGCTCCGCCCACCGGTGCACCGGGAACGGCGCGGGCACGCGCGCCCGGTTGAGCCGGTCGGCCTTGCCGGTCAGCACATGCTCGGCGCCGAGAATCCCCCGCAGCTCCGCCAGCACGGGATCCCCGATCACGACGCTCATGACGCCGCCTCCGGCCCGCGACCGCCGAATCGCCCGCTCATGGCGCCACCCCCAGCGACTCGGCCAGCAGCTCGTGCAGGTCCACGACGTCGATCGAGCGTGCCTCGCCGGCCTCCGACAGCGGCCGCTCCGACCACGGGCAGGCGCTGACCAGCGTGTCCACGCCCAGCTCGGCGGCCTTGCCGATCCGCTGCTCGCTGATCTTCGCGGTCAGCTCCGGCTTCTCCACGGGCAGCCCGCCCCCGCCGCCCGAGCAGTACGACCACTGCGTCACCCGGTCCTCGTCATGGAAGGTCAGCCCGGGAATCGCCCGCAGGATCTCCCGCGGCTCCCGCCAGACGCCCTTGCGCTTGTTGAGCCGGCACGGGTCGTGGTAGGTCACCGTACGCTCGACCGGCACGTGCGGCGTCAGCCTGCCCTCTCTGATCAGCTCCGCCAGCAGCTCCACGACCAGCACGATCTCGATGTCGTACGCGTCGCCGAAGTACTTCGGATAGTCCTCGGTGAACGTGATGTAGTCGTGCGGGTCCAGCACCAGCACCCGGCGCACCCCGGCCGCCCGCCAGTCGTCCAGGTTGTGCCGGGCGAACCGCCGCGCCTGCTCCTCGTAGCCCATCTCGGCCGCCGGGCCGCCGCAGCACCACTGCTCGTTCATCAGCCCGAACTCATACCCGGCGAGCCGCAGGATCCGGGCCACCGAGCGCGGCACCGAGGTGCGGTAGAAGGCCGCCTCGCAGTCGACGAACAGGATGCTCTCCCCGCCGATCGGCAGGTCCAGCCCGTCGGCCCAGTCACGCACCCGCGCCTGGTCGACCGGTGTGCCGTTGAGCACCGGCTCGTGCCCGCGCTCGTCGGTGAGCAGGTTCCAGCGCTGCCAGCCCGGCTGGTGCACGCCCTGCGAGACGGCCAGCCCGCGCACGGCCTTGACCAGGTCGACCGTACGGGTGCGGAAGCGGTAGAAGTCGCCGGTGAACAGTGAGTTGGGGCAGCGCAGCTCGCACGCGCCGCATCCGGTGCAGTTGACGTAGTCGGCCGCGACGTCCGCGACCTCGAGCTCGCCCTTCTCCATCGCCACGACGTTGGCGTGGAAGGCGGTGGGACTCCAGGACTCGTTGCGCGTGACCTGCATGACGGGACAGACCTCGCGGCAGAACTTGTGGCCTGAGGAGAAACAGTTGTAGGCGGCATCGCGCCACTCCTCGGCGAACTCCTTCTCGGGATCCGGCATGTGGCCTCCCAAAGGCGGGTTGCGGTTAAAACTATGAGTTCATATTTCAAATGGCAATATGCTGGAGCGTGTGAGTCAGCTCCCCAAGGCGGCGATCTTCGCCCCGCTCGACGACGGTTCCGGCCGGGTGGAGGTCGTGGCGCGCCGGCTGGCCGAGGCGATCGCGCTCGGCCTGATCGCCGACGGTGACCAGCTCCCCGCCGAGCTGGAGCTGGCCAACGCGCTCAACGTCTCCACCGTGACGCTGCGCGCGGCCCTGGCCGCGCTGCGCGAGCGCGGGCTGGTCGAGACCCGCAGGGGGCGCGGCGGCGGCACGTTCGTGCTCGCGCCCGCCGCCCCGTCCACGGCCCGGCTGCGCCGCCGCCTGCGCGAGCTCAGCACCTCGGAGCTCCGCGAGATCGGCGACTACCGCTCCGCGATCGCGGGCACCGCCGCCCGGCTGGCAGCCCTGCGGGCCTCCGCCGACAACGTCACGCGGCTGCGTCAGATCCTCGGCCGCCTTGAGGCGGCCACCTCGGTGGACGAGCGCCGCCGCGCCGACGGCCGCTTCCACATCGAGGTCGCCGCCGCCGCCCAGTCCGTACGGCTGACGCGCGCCGAGATCGACATCCAGGCCGAGGTGGGCGAGCTGCTCTGGCTCCCGTACGGAGAGGCGGTCGACCCCCGGGACACGGCGCGCAGCCACGCCCAGGTGATCGACGCCATCGAGGCCCGCGACCCGGCGCGCGCCAGGTCGCTCACCGAGGAACACATCGACAAGGGGATAGAACGTCTGATGGAGTTCCATTGGCGGCTCGTCGCATCCGAGTGAGGAGGCCACGATGAGTGATCGGCACGTCGGTCAGGTGGCGGACCGGGTCCACACGATCGTCGCGGACATCTTCGGCTCGCTGGATCGCATCCTGGCGAGCGTCGTGACCTGTTATCGCGCCTCCGGGTCGTTCGCCTGCGCCGACCTGGCCACGGTCCGGCCGGAGATCTTCGCCTGCCTGAGCAGGACGAACGAGGTGGTGGCCGGGGCCGGCGTGATCGTCGCGCCCGGCGTGCTGGCCGACCGCCGGCGGTGGCTGGAGTGGTGGCAGGCGCCGCCCGAGCAGGATCCGATCTTCCTCGACGTGGACCTCGACCCGGACAGCCTCGGCTTCTACGACTACACGGCCGCCGCCTGGTTCGCGGTGCCGGAGCGCACCCGCCGCCGCCACATCGTCGGCCCGTACGTCGACTACGGCGGCACCGACACGTACATGCTGACCTTCACCGCGCCCGCCGAGGTGGACGGCCGCTTCCTCGGTGTGGTGGGCGCCGACGTGCGGGTGGCCAGGTTCGAGGCGCTGCTGCTCGGCGTGCTGGCGGCCAGCCCCACGGAGATCACGCTGGTGAACGGCGAGGGCAGGGTGGTGGCGACCAACTCCCCGCGCCTGCCCGCCGGCTCCCTGCTCCCGGACCCGGGGGCCGAGCGGCTCCCGTTACCGGAGTTGCCGTGGAGCATCGTCACGTCCGTCAGGGCAGGCGTGGGTCATGGGGTGAAGCGGTAGCCCATGCCCGGCTCGGTGATGAGGTGGGCCGGGCGTGCCGGGTCGCGTTCGAGTTTCTTGCGCAGCTGGGCCATGTACTGGCGCAGGTAGTGGGTCTCCTTGACGTGCTTACTGCCCCACACCTCGGCGAGCAGGTGGCTCCGGGGGATGAGCTTGCCGGGGTTGCGCAGCAGGATCTCCAGGATGTGCCATTCGGTGGGGGTGAGCCGCACGTCCCCCGAGACGGTCTTGCCGGTCAGGTCCACCGTGTGGTCGCCGATCCGCACGTCGGCCAGGCCACCGGGCTCGTGGACGGCGGTCCGGCGGGCGACGGCGCGGATGCGGGCCAGGAGCTCCTCGATGCTGAACGGCTTGGTCACGTAGTCGTCGGCGCCCGCGTCCAGAGCGTCGATCTTGTCCTGGTTCCCGGCCCGGCCGGACAGGACGACGATGGGGATCCGGGTCCAGCCGCGCAACCCCTGGATGACGTCGACGCCGTCGAGGTCGGGCAGGCCGAGGTCGAGGACCACCAGGTCGGGCTGCCACCGGGCGGCCTCGCGCAGCGCTGCGGCGCCGTCGGGGGCGACGGCGACCTCGTAGTGACGGGCGGCCAGGTTGATGCGGAGCGCGCGCAGGATCTGCGGTTCGTCGTCGACGACGAGGATCTTGGTCATGGCGTGTGGATGGGCAGGTCGACGATCATGGTGAGGCCTCCTCCGGGTGTCTCCTCGGGTACGAGCGTGCCGCCCATGGCCTCGGTCAGCCCTCGCGACAGCGCGAGCCCGAGCCCGACGCCGGTGTCGTTGTCCCGGTCGCCGAGCCGCTGGAACGGCAGGAAGACCCGGTCGTGGGCCTCGCGCGGGATGCCGGGCCCACGGTCGATGACGCGGATCTCGACGTGGTCGTCATGCCAGCTCGCGGTGACGATGACCTTCCGCTCGGGCGGGCTGTAACGTACGGCGTTGCTCATCAGGTTGACCAGCACCCGCTCCAGCAGGGCCGGGTCGGCCAGGACCTCGGGCAGTTCGATGGAGACGTCGCCCTCGACGCGGTCGCGCAGCGGCCCGAGGTCGCCGATGGCGTGGGGGACGATCTCGTCCAGGGCGATGGGCTGGAGTGACAGGCCGAGCACGCCGGCCTGCAGGCGGCTCATGTCGAGCAGGTTCTCCACCAGCCGGTCCAGGCGGGCGAGCGACTCGTCGGCGGTGGCCAGCAGCTCGTCGCGGTCCTGCGGGGTCCAGTCGATCTCGCGGCTGCGCAGGCTCTCCACGGCGGCCTTGGCGGCCGACAGCGGGCTGCGCAGGTCGTGGCTGACGGCGGCGAGCAGCGCGGTGCGCATCCGGTCGGCCTCGGCCAGCGGCCTGGCCTGCTCGGCCTCCCGCTGAAGGCGTTCCTGGCGCAGCGCGACGGCCGCTTCGGCGGCGAACGCCTCCAGCACCCGCCGGTCGCTGGCGTCCAGCAGCCGGCCACGGGCGGCGAGCACCAGCCTGTCGTCGATCACGACGTCGGTGTCGGCGACGGCCGGGTTGGCGCACGGGGCCGTGCCGGAGGTGGAGACGATCCGCCAGGCGGCGGGCTCGGCCTGGTCGTCCGGGGCGGGCTCGCCGAGGCGTTCGAGCAGCGTGACCGAGTCCAGCGCGAAGGTCTCACGCAGCCGGCCGAGGAGCGACGGCAGCGCGGCCTCGCCGCGCAGGACGTGCCCGGCCAGGGTGGAGAGCACCTCCGCGTCGGCGCGGGCGCGGGCCGCCTCCCTGGTCCGGCGGGCGGCCAGGTCGACGATCGCGCTGACCGCGGCCGCGACCAGGACGAACACCGTCAGGGCGAAGAAGTTCTCCGGGTCGTGGATCGTCCAGGTGTACAGGGGCGGCGTGAAGAACCAGTTGAGCAGCAGGAACCCGCCGACGGCCGTGACGATCGCGGGCCAGGTCCCGCCGACGAGCGCGACGGCGATCACCAGGCTCAGGAACAGCAGGATCTCGCTGGGCAGCGAGATCACGTCCCGGAACGGGGCGAGCGCCGTGGTCAGCAGTGGCAGGCCCGCCGCCGCCACCGCCCACCCGAACAGCCGGCGTTTCCTGGTCAGCGCCGCCCGGGAACGTTCGAGCCGGCGGCGGCCCTGCTTGGCCGCCTCGTGGGTGACGAGGTGGACGTCGATGGAGCCGGACCGCGCGGTGGTCTCCACGCCCACGCCCCGCGAGAGCAGCTGGGCGAACCGGCCCCTGCGGGAGGCGCCCAGCACCAGCTGGGTGGCGTTGACCCCCTGCGCGAAGTCGAGCAGGGCGCGCGGGATGTCGTCGCCGACCACCTGGTGGTAGGTGCCGCCCAGGCTCTCGGCCAGGGCGCGCTGGCGGGCCAGGTTGGCCGGGTCGGCTCCGGCCAGCCCGTCGGCGCTGGTCACGTGGACCGCCAGCAGGTCGGCGCCCTTGGTACGGGCGGCGATGCGGGCGGCCCGGCGTACCAGCGTTTCCCCCTCGGGGCCGCCGGTCAGGGCTACCACGATGCGTTCGCGGGCCTCCCAGGTGCCTTCGATGCCGTGGTCGGCGCGGTAGCGGTCGAGCTGCTCGTCCACCTTCCCCGCCACCCACAGCAGCGCCAGCTCGCGCAGCGCGGTCAGGTTGCCGACGCGGAAGTAGTTCGCCAGCGCCGCGCTGACCTTCTCGGGCGCGTAGACGTTGCCGTGCGCCATCCGCCGCCGCAGCGCCTCGGGAGACATGTCGACGAGCTCGATCTGGTCGGCCCGCCGCACCACCTCGTCGGGGACCGTCTCCCGCTGCGGGATGCCGGTGATCTGATGGACGACGTCGTTGAGCGACTCCAGATGCTGGATGTTGACGGTGGAGACGACGTCGATGCCGGCGTCGAGGATCTCGTCGATGTCCTGCCAGCGCTTGACGTTGCGCGAGCCGGGCACGTTGGTGTGGGCCAGCTCGTCGATCAGCGCGACCTTGGGTGCGCGTGCGATGACCGCGTCGACGTCCAGCTCGGCGAAGGTGGCCCCGCGGTGGACCAGCGTCCTGCGCGGGATCACCTCCATGCCCTCCAGCAGGGCGGCGGTCCGCGGCCGGGGGGGGGGGGGGGGGGGGGGGGGGGCGCGCGCCCCCCCCCCCGCCCCCCCCCCCCCGGGCGCCGGGCGGGGGGGGGGGCGGGAGGGGGGTGGGGAGGGGGGGCGGGGCGCCGCCGCCG